>NZ_QVML01000010.1 GCF_010501015.1 Bacteroides sp. 214
AAGTTTCACTGTAGCGATGTTGTACGGTTTTATGCATAAATAAGAAAATATTATGCAGCAAAAAGGTGACAACCAAATCCCGTATAAGACAGAAGAGATGAATAACGCATAATAAAAAGGATAGCTTTGCACTGCAAATGACTTAGCTTTGCAGTGCAAAAAGCACAACAAGAAAGTATCTTGAAGCGTATGTAAAATAAGCATTCGACAATAATTCGACCAGAAAAGACGAAGTGCGGCTCAATTTTTACCCCGAGCAGTAAAGATTACACCTTAAATATCAGTATTTACCCGAAGGAGTTAATAAGCTTTTGCACATTTGTACCATCATTAAGAAGTAATCGATTAAAATAACCGCCAAATACAGGCAAAAACACAGAAAATCAATGAAAAAAGTTTTTTATTCCCTACTTTTCCTTCTTCCGCTACTGGTTGGTTGTACACAGCAGCCAGCTTACAAGAACAGTTCTTTATCTCCCTCCGAACGCGCTGACGACTTGTTGCCTCTACTTACAGTAGAAGAAAAAGCACAGTTAATGATGGATGCTTCCAAAGGAATAGAACGATTGGGTATTAAGCCTTATAACTGGTGGAACGAAGCATTGCACGGTGTAGCACGTGCCGGACTTGCTACCGTTTTTCCACAACCCATCGGTATGGCTGCCTCTTTCGACACCGATGCTGTTTACAATGTTTTCACCGCTGTTTCTGATGAAGGACGTGCGAAGAATGCATACTACGCAGCACAAGGTAGCTACGAACGTTATCAAGGATTAACCATGTGGACACCAACCGTAAACATCTTCCGCGACCCACGCTGGGGAAGAGGTATCGAAACTTACGGGGAAGACCCGTACCTAACCAGTCGCATGGGTGTTATGGTAGTAAAAGGATTGCAAGATAAGGGTGATGCCAAATATGACAAACTACATGCTTGCGCCAAACACTTTGCCGTACACTCTGGTCCGGAATGGAACAGACATGAATTCGATGCTAAAGATATTTCTCCACGCGACTTATGGGAAACCTACCTTCCTCCTTTCGAAGCGTTAGTAAAGGAAGCTAAAGTAAAAGAAGTGATGTGTGCCTACAACCGTTTCGAAGGCGAACCTTGTTGTGGTAGCAACCAACTGATGATGCAAATTCTGCGTAACGAATGGAACTTTGAAGGTATTGTTGTAGCCGACTGCGGTGCTATAGCCGATTTCTACAACGACCGCGGTCATAAGACACATCCTGATGCAGCTACTGCCTCTGCCGATGCCGTACGAAAAGGCACCGATTTGGACTGTGGATCAAGCTACAAAGCCTTAGTAGAGAGTGTAAAAAAAGGATTAATAGACGAGAAAGAGCTTGATGTTTCTGTAAAGAGATTGCTTGAAGCGCGTTTTGCACTCGGCGAGATGGACGACCCAAGCAAAGTATCCTGGACAAAGACCCCTTACTCTGTAGTAGCTTCGGCTAAGCACGATTCTTTGGCATTAGATATAGCACGTAAATCTATGACGCTGTTGCAAAACAAGAATGAAGCATTACCACTCAAGCGTGGTGGTTTAACGATTGCTGTTATGGGCCCCAACGCCAACGACTCCACTATGCAATGGGGTAATTATAATGGCACTCCTGCACACACCGTTACTATACTCGAAGGTATTCGTGCTGCAATGGGAAAGGATGATAAACTTATCTATGAACAAGGTTGTCCGTTGGTAGAGCGCACTTTATTAAAGAGCGTATTCAATCAATGTGCCTCATCCGAAGGAGCTGGATTTACAGCGCGTTACTGGAATAACCTTACCCGCGAAGGCGACCCGGTAACAACTACGCAAATCACAACACCACTACATCTTTGCACGGCAGGTGCTACCGTTTTTGCAGCAGGTGTAAACTTAACCGACTTTTCGGCAACCTACAGTAGTGTATTTACTCCCCAAGAATCGGGCGAAGTTGTATTCGAACTATACAGTTATGGTATGGGACGCATCCGTGTAGATGGCAAAGAAGTTAAAGGATTCTCTAACAAACACGGTGGAAGAAAAACCACTTTCGGTATGAATGTAGTAGCCGGACAAAAGTATGATATTGAGTTGGATTTCGAATTCTTCAGAAGCGATGCGATACTTGATTTCGATTTGGGTATAAAAGAAGATATTAATATAAAGAAATCTGTAGAAAAGGTACGCGAAGCAGATGTTGTTATCTTCGCCGGAGGTTTATCTTCGCATTTAGAAGGAGAAGAGATGAGTGTTAATCTTCCTGGATTCAAACGTGGAGACCGCACTGAGATTGAGTTACCGGAAGTACAACGCGAACTTATTGCCGAATTGCACAAAGCAGGCAAGAAAGTTATTTTGGTTAACTGTTCTGGATCGCCTGTTGCTTTAGTACCCGAATCCAAAAAATGCGAAGCCATTCTGCAGGCATGGTATCCTGGTCAACGAGGAGGAACAGCTGTTGCCGAAGTATTGTTTGGCGACTACAACCCTGCCGGTAAACTGCCGGTTACCTTCTATGCTAATTTAAGCCAGCTTCCCGATTTTGAAGATTATAACATGACAGGTAGAACGTATCGATACATGAAGGACACTCCCCTATTCCACTTCGGACACGGGTTGAGCTATACTACTTTTGAATATGGAAAGATAGTACTCGAAAAAGAGAAGATTTCAGCAGGTAAGTCGCTTAAGCTAACAGTTCCGGTTACAAACTCAGGGAAACGCAATGGCGAAGAGGTTGTGCAGGTATATCTAAGAAAACAAGGCGACAAAGAAGGTCCTATTAAAACATTACGCGCTTTCAAACGTGTCTTCATTCCGGTAGGAAGTACAGTGTCTGTACAGTTTGAGCTAACCGGGAAAGATTTAGCTTGGTGGGATGATGCTACAAACGCTATGCAAGTATTACCGGGAACATACGATGTTCTGGTAGGCGGAAGCTCCAAAGCTGCCGACTTGCAAATCTGTACAGCGGTTATTCAATAGAACCATAGTTTAGATAGAAAAGTGAACTCCATTTAAAAGCAAAGTGGGGTTCACTTTTTTTATAAATGAACCCCACTTCTTTTATCTTATAACTCCGTTTTACCTCTTACGACCTATTTTATCGTATTGACTATCGGCAGATATTTCCGAGTAACGATTAGCAAGCGACATCTCTATCAATGTTCTAAGCACAGGGCCTTCGCCCATTGGTGCATTTTTTTGTACCGGACGATTGTAATAGAACGACAGTGAAGGCATAATACCTGTACCTACGCAAATAGCAGTAACGTCTCCATCATCGGTCATCTTAGTCATCATACCTTTCAGACCTTGTTCGGCTGCATAGATATAATCTTTATTGATCCAACCCATGCGCACACCACGAGCAATACCAAAAACAAACATAGCTGTTCCTGTTATCTCTTCGTAAGAGTCGGGTTTGTCGAGTACTTGATGCCATAGACCATTCTTCCCTTGATAATGCAGAATACCCTTTATTTGACGATTGTAATTTTCAATAAGCGCTGCTTTCTTCGGGTGATTTTCGGGAAGCATCGTTAATAAATCTGCTTGCGCCATAATCATCCAACCATTAGCACGCGACCAATGCGCAACACCATGTTCTTTCACGTCCGTATGGTAACAATGGTAGTATATTTCTTTACCGGGATGCCACAGATATTTATGATAGTTCAGCACTTGGTTGGCAGCGTCATCAAAGTATTTCACATCTCCCGTCATTTTGCCCATACGGCAAAGAAAGGAGATAGCCATAAAGAGGTCGTCAGCCCAAATCGTATTTTCGTGTGGCCATATACGGGCAATGGTTCCATCATAGAGACGAGGTTCATCCAACATCAAATGCTCCTCGGTACTATTGATGTAATTCAAATAGGCTTTATTCGGTCTTCTCATTTGTAACTCAATAAGACCTGCACCCATTGGTCCGTTATCATCCAAACGCTTATTACGGTGAATCATGTGCCATGTCAATTTACGGATAGCTTTCCAGCCACCTTCCTTGAAAGCTTCGTTATATTGTTTCTCGAAGTAAGCGTAGTTATCCTTATCGAATACAAACTCCATGTTCTTTGATACATAGTCTTCATACTTCTTATCGCCTGTACGGTCGGCAAGCTCCAACATCGCCATGTGCAACACGCCGTTGGTATAGTGCCACTCATTATATTCGTTGCTTACTTTCATATCTCTACTCATTTTCACGCCTTTAAGCGACGTAAAAGTCTCCTTGGTTACCTTATCGGTAAAAGTATATGGAGTTTCCGAGATAATACGATTGGCTATTGTTGTTGCCAGTTCTTGAGGTTTAAGTGTTGCTTGAGCAAACAATCCGCACACAAATGCGAACAATAATGTTAGGGTTACTGAAATTCTATAAATCATACTTTTATTAGGGTTAATACATTATTTTCTTTCAATTAGGCTTATGCAAAGATACAGCGTTTTGGGCTACCTCCTTAGCCAGTGTTAGTTTCTCACTATCACACAAGGTTACAATATCCACATTTGCTGTTCTTTTTCCTGCTACTTCAAAGATTGTTTCCAGGTTGTAGTTCGTTTCAAAACCTTCGACCGTTACATTGTTCACATTCTCCATATACAGGGCAGGGCCTTTCTCCGGGTAAATTTGAATATTCTTTAGCTTGATATTGGTAGATTCCATTATCTCCGCACCTATCTTAGCATAAACAGTTATGTTCTCCACATTGATATTATCAATGTTTTGCTCGGGCAATCCATAAAAATAAAGTGCTCTACGGGCGTTACTACAAGCCACATCCTTGATATAAATATCTTTGAAAGCAGGAGTTGTTTCGTCTACTAGCGGTAGTTCCTCCGATTTTTCTATTTCATCGCCATCTTCGAGTGTTTCCACAGCCGACTTACCACCATAGTAGAGATTAAATAAAATAGGTTCGGTAGCAATATCAAACATACTAATATCCGAGATGTGAATATTTTCGACTACACCACCGCGACCGCGACTACTCTTAAAACGCAAACCCACATCCGTGCCAAGGAACTGACAGTTGGTTACGGATACATTCTTTACGCCACCCGACATTTCGCTACCTACCACAAATCCGCCATGTCCTTTGAATACCGTACAGTTATTCACAATCAGGTTTTCGCAAGCACGAGCACGTTTACGTCCATCCTCATTTTTGCCCGATTTAACACAAATTCCATCATCGCCCACATCAAATGTACTGTTTACAATGATGCTATTCTTACAAGATTCCAGGTCTAATCCATCGCCATTCTGCGCATATTGCGGATTACGTACTTGTACCCCATCCATAATAAAGTTTTCGCACATCAGCGGATGAACATTCCAAGCGGGTGAGTTCTGAAAAATAACTCCTTGTAGAAAGACATTCTTACATTCGATAAAGCTCACCATTACCGGACGAAGGAAATCGCGTAACGCTTCCCATTCTTCTTGTGTTTTCAAGGTGCGGGGCACATTCATCTCGGCAATAGCGTCACCATATACATACGCATCCGAAGGCATCCAATAATCACTACGTTTGAAAGCGCCACCGCGGGCAATCGTTGCTGCCCAGATGCTTTCGTTTACCTTTTGCTTCTTCAGCGGACGCCAATAGTGTCCGTTTCCGTCAATAGCTCCACTACCTGTTATCGCAACATTCTCTGTATTCCTACTTGAGATAGGCGACTGGCATCTCTTTGTATCCAAACCTTCAAATGATGTCTCAACAATGGGGTACAAGCTTTTATCAGGCGAAAAAAGAATAATGGCTTTATCTTCCAAATGTAGATTTATATTGCTTTTTAATACAATGGGACCGGTAAACCACACACCCGACGGCACAACCAAGCGTCCTCCACCCTTTTGTGACAGGTGGTCAATAGCCTTGGCAAAAGCATCCGTATTGAGATTGATTCCATTTCCCATACCACCGAAATCCTTGATAGACACTTCGTTGTTAGGAAAGACTGGCGGTGTAAGCACTGGCATATCAAATGGCAGGTCTTTATAAAGATAGGCATACGAGGCTTGCTCGTCACGCTTGCAGGATGTCAGTCCAACGGCAAATAGAAGCGCCAGCCCGACAATCGATTTCAAATTCATGTTCATTAGTTATTAACGTTCCCCCTTATTTTCCTAATTCAAGACAGCCCATAATGAAAGGGCCAGTGGCTTTTGTGTCGTTATCGCGTATGCGTTCGTTAACGTAATACTCAAAACTTCCGTCACGATACGGGTTACCACCCAGTCCACCAACCGCACAACATTTGGTTAGAGTCAGTGTACCATCTTCGTTGGTCACCATAAGTGTTTTCATCAAACCATTGTATGCCTTTTCAGCTATCTTTTTGTACTTCTTATCCAAATATCCTTTGTTCACAGCTTTGGCATAAGCATACATAAATTGCGATGAAACAGATGCTTCAAGGTAGTTACCCTCGCGATTTCCCTGATCAACCACCTGATACCACAACCCTGTTTTATCCTGATATTTGGGCAGTGTGTCTGCCAATCCTTGAATCATCTTCAGGAGTTCCGGACGCTGTGGGTGTTCTTGTGGAATAAAATCAAGCACATCTACCAGTGCCATAAACCACCAGCCGATGCTACGTCCCCAGAAGTTGGGCGACTGTCCTGTTTCCTTATTTGCCCAACGTTGGTTCTTGCTCTCGTCCCAAGCGTGGTAGTACAGTCCGGTCTTGGCATCATAAGTATGTTTAGCACAAGTGAGGAATTGGTTCATTACGTCATCAATCCATTCGGGTTTATCGAAAGTTACGGCATACTCGGCAAGGAAAGGAGAACCCATATACAATCCGTCCAACCAAATTTGATGCTGGTAGATAAGCTTGTGCCAGAAAGCTCCTTCCAATGTACGGGGATGCATCTTCATTTGGGCAACAAGCCTTTCGATAGCCAGTTTGTACTTCTCATTACCCGTTTGGCGATATACCTCAAACAGTATTTTACCGGGGTTGATGTAATCTATGTTGTAGGTTTCTACCTTATAGAGATGAATCTCACCTCTATCATTAATAATAGTATCCGCCCATTCTATAACGTAATCTAAATATTTACGGTCTTCGGTTTTGCGCCACACCTCAAGCATCGCCTGGCATCCCAGTCCTTGTGAGTAACCAAAGTACAAACGCTTACCGTGATCTAATTGCCATGCTTGTGGAAAACGCTTCATTTCCGAATCGGCAAAGAGGATGCCGGTCTTCTGGCTGTATGCGGTTTGCATACAGAAAAGCACTAAAAGTATTGCTGTTATTTTTTTCATCGTTGCTTCTTTTTCTGGTTTACGGCATAGGTTGTAAATCCTCCCATACCACGTTCCATTTACCATCTTTAGGGAATCCCGGATTCTTAATTTCATTGCCATCCCAACCGGCACACATCATTGCTACAGCAGTAAGCAATCCTCCATTACCCGGCAAATAGACACGTAAACGAGAATCCTGGTAATTATGACCGTTAATCAAATAGGTATTGGTACGCTTATCCATCAGCAATGCGCCAATTGCTTTTTCTGGTTCGCCCAGACGAGCAGCACTCATGGCAGTCATCGGATAATCCCATCCCCATGTCTTACCCCAGTTCCAGTTATCCCAAATCCAGTTCAGCGTATTCTTCATGTAATCCGGACGAACCAATTTGCATGCAGGAAGTATACCCATCGCTCCCAATACAGCAGGATGGTCGGAAGTAAAACGAATATCTTTATATGTATCTACCGCATCTTCGGAAGCTAAGTACAAACCATCCAAGTAAGCTAATGGAGATAGTTTATCGATCAATTCGTCCCATTGTGGTTTACGTTTCTCGCCTGCACGTTCTCTCCAAAGTTGTGCTACCGACATAGCGTAGTGCCAGTACGAAAGTTCAAA
Organism: Bacteroides sp. 214; assembly: GCF_010501015.1. Classification (GTDB taxonomy): domain Bacteria; phylum Bacteroidota; class Bacteroidia; order Bacteroidales; family Bacteroidaceae; genus Bacteroides. The sequence goes on from NZ_QVML01000010.1 coordinate 7,887, forward strand.
CGGTGGGTTGATTGTTTCCGAAGCTCTAAGTGTTTCTTGTGCAGGAATAATTCCTTTCAACACATAGCGTCCTTCCAGTTCTTCGTATGTAGCAAACGACATCATGAACTCAGCAGTTTCCGCCACTAAGAACTTATACTTTTCAATCACTTCGGGCGAAGGGTTGTTTCTGTAAATCAGCTCCGCCATATAGATGAAGTGTGGTTGTTGCCAAATAAGGAATGAGCCTACTTTAGAAGGTGCTTCTATTGCCGATGGATCTGTCATCTTCATCCAACGTGCTCCTTTAAAACCTTGACGTTCGGCTATTGATTTTGCAATAGGATACGCTTGTGCATACCAGTCCATGCTTCTCTCCAACAGGTCGGCACGATTCCACAATGCAAAGTGTACTGCATGCCACCAATGCATCTCAAGGTGGAATTTACCAAACCAACTGTTGTAAGTCAAACCGGTTTCTTGAGGAGGATACATACCTGCCGATTGAATTGCCATCAGGTATTGTGAAAGTACAACTCTGCGTTCCAATTCACTCGCGCGCTCGTCGGTACATTTAGAGAAGTCTACTGCTCCACCTCTCTGCCAGAAATTCTGCCAATAAGTAGCCGATGCAGCAAAAGCATCGTTATTAGGAACTATTGCTGCTGTAGGAGTCTCTGCTGTAAATTCGCAGGTAAAGGCAAAGTCGTTACTTTCGGGGGTAAGAACAAAGTAGTGTGCTTCTTTCTCTTTGATGGAAGCTTTTCCTTCGCAGGCCAATGTTACATAATACACTGTTTCATCGAGTGTACGTTTGATAACTATTTTTTTGTCGTTTTGTTCTACTATCTCACTTTTATGTTTTTCGGGAGATGTCCAGTTGGTAGCATCATCGGCATGGCCACCACTCGGATAGGGGAAGCGTAGGTTTACAGCCATTGTTCCTTTAGTAAGCATAGGCGAGCTAACTGCTACTGCCAAAACATCTCTATCGGGATGTGCTGCTGTTTTCACCACAGCTGTGTCTGTTCCAACAGTAAAGCGGCTATCCACCAAACCATTCCACAGTACCAACTCTTGGTCTATATTCTTTATATCGGTTGCTTTTACTTTTTCTCCGGCTTCATTTGTCAACTCCAAACCTACATAGCCCAAGTGCAAACGATGTGGATTTACACGGAAATAGTTTGCTGCACCATTTGCCCTGCCTGGTTCATTGAACTGAACAGAGTAAGGTTCTTCCCATCCTCTGAAATTGTAATTTTTCAGGGTTTCGTCGTGATTATATTTTTCGGTATTGGGGTAGCTATGCCATCCCCATTGGGTTTGTGTACCCAGTGGCACACCAGCACTATACAGTTCGGGGTAGGTCTGCAGTCCGGTAGCATCTACCGTTACAGCAAAATTTCCATTCCCTACAGATAGAGAAGCTAGTTCTTCAAACTCAGAAACATGTGGATTGTTTCTTTCCATCAACGCCAGACGATCAATTTTCTCAGGCTGTCCTTCGCTACACGAGACCAGTAGCGCAACAGCAAACCCTAAAATTAGTTTCTTAATCATGGTATTACAGTTCTTCAAATAAATATTATTCATTACATATTATCTTAAATACAAATCCCGAAGCCGTTCCATACGCACCGCCTTGCATGGCATTAAACAGATAGGCAGGCTTCCCTTCTTTCATCAATAATTGCGGACGCTCGAAACGTCCGTAACGCTTCAGGTGCTTAGGCGCAGGTGGCTCTTTCAGATAAGCTTCCGCTCCAAACCAGGCTATTTTAGGATCCGACCAATGCAGTCCGTCTTCCGATTCAAATATCAGTCCCACCTCATGATCAAAATATCCCATATCGCGCATCAGCATCTTAAATTTGCCATCTTCTATATATACATACGCGTCTTCTACCTGTTTATTGTCGCCATGTACAGAAAAATCAACAACAGGATTCCCCTCGTAGCGACTGTACACACCGTTTATTTCGTCTGCTATTGCCAATCCGTACTTACGATTGGCACGTATAGCTCCCGATTGATTTTTATATTCGGCACTATTCCACGATTTATAATAGAGCCATGCTTGTCCGTTTGGGTGTGCAATAAAAGCCGGATTTGTGGTACAGCAATCATCCCATGCACCAGTTTCGCCTACTTCCAACACCGGTTGCTCGCTTCGCTCCCATGGCCCATAGAGAGAGGCAGACTTTGCCAATCCTATGCGTTTGCTATGCACAGACTTGTCACTGTTACCCATATAGAACAAGTAGTATGTATCACCCACCTTTTGTATATGCGGATTATGACAAGTTGTCGCATCAAAAAAGCCTTCGCGCGGAGCCAGTACGGTTCCGACAAACGTATAGGGTCCTTCGGGAGTTTCGGCTACGGCATGTGCTATTTCGCACTGACTAATCCAACCTCCCATGCCATACTTCGCCAGCCAACGAGAATAGAATACATGAACCTTGCCCTCTTCGTCGTAAATAGGCGCGCAGCACCACACGTAATAGTCGGGAGTTTCCAGTATTCGTCCCATGGGTTGCAGCTTAGAGCTGAACGCGGAAATTCTATCCAAAGGATAGCGTTTCGAAGATAGTAAATAATTTAGATATACTTCTACATTTGTATAATTGTCAATGATATTGTACAGATTTCCATCTGCTGCATTATGTGGATTGAGTTTGTGTTCCAGTTCCCAGACATCGGGCATACCATCGCCATCACTGTCTTGCGGGTATTCTCCTTGTCGTAGCTGCGGCCATCCGCCTACAGCTGTTTGCGAATCTATAATTCCTTTATTCCCACCGCCGTACGTTTCTCCGCCTACGGCTGTTCCTGTACGCACTTCTTCTATCACGCGTGTATCATAGTCATCGCGACTACGGCTACACCCTGCGTAAAGAAGTACTTTTTCGTAAGCTATTTCGGGGCTATCTTCTTTAATGGGGATAAACGGGAAAGGCTCTGTTGCCTTTACCCGGTTATCATTACTAACCCCTTTCCAGTTATCCTTGGTAACAATCTCGCTACCTATCATTATGTTATTATCCATGTAATATGCACCGGTTCCATCTTCGGCAGGATCGAGAAAACAAGCCCGCTTCTCTTCCGAGGTTGCAGGTCCGGGTTTATAGTAATTGGATACAAAATTTACTTTTCCGTAGCGTCCGCCACCGTAGGCCGACTTATATCCCCAGTTGTAAACCACATTATTCCTGAAGTCTACCGGACTGCATCCATCCGATGCGAAACGTGGATTCCTACTGCTATGATGTGCTATCAGGTTATGATGAAAAGTTGCGCCACTGCCTCCCCATATTCCTCCAAACCCATGCGCTCCTTTGGCATGTGCCGATTTGGAAAGACTGTGCGTAATCATACACCATTGCACGGTAACGTTTTCCGAGTTATACACGGAAAGACATTCGTCTATCGACCAAGATACCGAACAGTGGTCTATAATTAAATTTTTCACTCGCATAGCTCCCATTGCATCATCTTCGGCTCCGTAATTATCGCCCATACGTGCGCGGATGTACCTAACGATTACATTGTTGGCTCTTATATAAAAAGGAAAATTCATCAAACAGATACCATCACCGGGCGCACTTTGCCCGGCAATAGTAATACTGTCATTGGTTATTATTAGTTTGGATTTTAGTTCAATTGTACCGTCTACCGCAAAAACAACTATACGCGCGCCCGATTGCTCTATGGCATTACGCAAGCTACCCTCTCCCGAATCATTCAGGTTTGTTACAGTAATAACTCTTCCTCCCCTACCTCCTGTGGTATATTTACCATAACCTTCGGCTGTTGGGAAAGCGAGTTGTTGCCCGGAGACCGGCTTGCAAGCGCAAGCCGATATTCCGAGAACTAACAGTAATCTAACTAAAAAAACTTTCATTTAATGATGTGCATTAATTAGCATATCCAGGATGCTGTGTCAAGTTCGGATTGTCAATCATAGGATGACCGGCAGCTTTAGCAGCAAAAGGCAACAGTTCCACACAGTTTTCTTTGAAACCGTAGTACAGACCGTCGCTTCCATCGGCAGCTTGAATCCAGTTAGGATATGTACCACCATTTTCGGCAGAACCGGTTGGCTTAGTATAGATAATATTACCTATTTGTAATGCATTAACACCACCTGCAAAACCTACTGTTCTACGACAGTTTCCGTTATAGGTACTGTTGTAAGCTTCAAACATTCTGGTAGGATACCACTTATCGCCATCACCTACAGTTATGCCATGAGCCCGTACAATGTTGGCTACTGTTTCGCGGAAAGCTGGATAGTCGCTCGATTGGGATGCAGTAGGAGCATCTGCAATCAATGCAATCTCTGCTGGGTCGGTCAAGTCAATGTAATCCACAGCCAGGAATTTATCACCATACGCTTGTCCATCTACCTGATATTTGTACAAGCGGTAGTTAGGTGTATTGGCATATTTACCCTTACGGTCAGATAGGTCTTTCATATCTTGTTTGGTAGCTTCCAACTCTGTTTTCAAACGATTCATACGAATCAGGTCTGTGCGGAGGTTAAACTCACCTGCAAATTCCCATTTACGCTCTTGAACAATAGCATCTTCAAAAGCTTGTTGTGTAGTAGGTATTGCCATAGAACCAATACCTGCACGATCTCTTACTTGTTTCAGTGCAGCAGATCCTGCTGTTGTTGGACCGTTGTTCAGGTAGTTTTGAGTTTCGGCATAAGTCAGCAATACATCTGCATAGCGCAATACAGGAATATTCAAGTTACGTTGCGCAGCGGCAGCAGGCTCAACACACCATGGAATACGGAACTTACCGTGCATAATACAAGAGTAAGTTGTACCTACATCTACCCAAGTATCGGTAGCAGCTCCTTTTTCCAAGAAGTAAATACTATAAGAGGTACAGGTTACATCACGACGAGTATCGTTTGCGTCGAACGACAAGTAATAAGTTGGCAAATGGAATTGCATAGCTTTACGCGAACCATACGTACCACCTCTACTACCCGGTTGTGCATACACACCGAAGTTCGAATTGGTTACTGTACCCAGTGAGGCAATTCCCCAAAGCATTTCCGAGTCTGTTTCAGAGAAATTGCGTTGGCAGAAATTATACCACAAGTGTTCAAAACCGCTCTTGCCATTCTTACTCTGAATCAATTTGTTTTCATTTTGGGCAATCACAGCAGCACAAGCCGCATCGGCTATCTGATAAAGTTCGCGAACGCGTGCATCGTCGCTACGACGAGACATTTTCATCGTGCTTGGATCGAGTGTTTCCAAGTCCCAACGTAATGAATAGCCACCGGCATACAGTGCTACACGAGCCAACAGCGCATAAGCCGCTTGTTTAGAGATACGTTCGTGTGTACCGAAACCACTTTCCGAGAACCAAGGAATGAATTGTACTGACTTTTGCAAGTCGCCAATAATCTGATCATATATCTCATCGCGTGGCGAACGCTTAGGATAGAATGTGTTTTCATCATTAGCATCCATTGTTTCCAACGGTTTAAATACTGCAGGAACGTCACCGTAAATACGAATCAGGTTGTAGTAGCAAAATGCACGTATGGCTAAAGCCTCGCCCAACAATGCGTTACGCTTAGCGCTGGAAGCTGCATTTCCTAGCTGATAAATTGCGATGTTTGCACTTTCAATAATACGATATTGCTCCTTATAGATAGTAGTTACTGTGTAAGGAGAAGTGGTATCGTAGAAATAGTTACAAACATTGTACTTGGAGTTATTGGTTGTACCGTCTTCGCTGGAGTGCATAACGGTTTCGCCCATACCCAGTTGATAAAACATTTCAGAGTGGATAATGCCACGATAGCAACCTTGCACAAACATATCGGCAGTAGCATCATCGGCAAAGACAGACTCTGCGTCGAATGAGGTGTAAGAAGGCATATCCAGCCAATCCTCACACGATGTCACTCCCAAAGAAACTGCCACTACAGAAGACATAATCAATGCCTTCTTCACGTTGGATAGTATATTTGATATTCTTTTCATAATTGGAATTTATTATTTTTAGAATGTTAAGTTTAAACCTACAACATAACTTCTTGAACGAGGATAAGTTGAACTGTCGTATCCCGGAGTACATACCACGTTGTCATTACCTGAAGTTACTTCGGGGTCGTAACCATCGTAACCGGTTATTGTCAACAGGTTGTTTCCTGTAAAATAGATACGCGCGTTAGAGATCATAGCTTTCTTCAACCAGTTTTTCGGGAAAGTATAACCAATGGTAACTTGTGCCAGACGCAGGTATGAGCCATCTTCCACATAATAAGAAGAAGGATAAGTGATGTAACTTGAGTTAGTCAAACCTAAGCTCCATGTGCGTGATGCTTCATTAGGGTTCAATTCTTTGATACGAGCCAATGTAGTAGCTTTTTGACCGGTGTTAGGATCTATCAGACGGTAATAGTTGTCGCCAAACTCCGACTGTGTGTTTTGGTAAACAGCATAAGGGCTCATGCTATGTTTTGTAGCATTGTAGATGTCGTTACCCACACTGAACTTCATGAAGAAGCTAAAATCAAAGCCTTTGTAAGTAAAGCTATTGTTGAAACCACCAATAAAATCGGCAGCACCGTTACCTATTTTCACCATCTGACGTGTAAACTGGTCACCTTCTTCATTGTCGGCAGCAAATTTCATATCACCAGGTTGTGGTGTTCCGTTAGCAGGTTTTACCACACCTTCTTTTAGTGTAAATGAACCATTGCCATTGTCTTCAAAATCGTCTGTTGTATAGAGTCCATCATATTTATAACCATACATATCTCCCAACGCTTCGCCTACAACAGCATAATAGGTCAATGTACCAGCACGGTTGCTACCTACCGAGAATGTTTTGTTCTCAATATCTTTCTCTAAAGAAACTACTTTTGAGGTATTGAAAGAGATATTAAAGTCAGAAGTCCAACGGAAATTCCTAGTCTGTATATTCGTTGTATTCAATGTGAATTCCCAACCACGGTTACGCATTTTACCAATGTTTTGGAACTGATTGGCATAACCGGTAGAAGCAGGAAGAACGCATTTCATTAACAAGTCGGCTATTTCATTATTATACCACTCGGCTGTTAGATTCACACGACTATTGAACAAAGAGATATCCAAACCGATATTGGTAGCTTTTAATGATTCCCATTGTAAGTTGGCATTTCCCAGTGTAGTGTCAACTATAAAAGCCGGATTACCTGTATTATTGTTCATTGGGTAACTCGTTTGTTTCAACGAGGTAGTATATCTGTTACCCTCAATATCATTGTTACCTGTTACACCATAACCTACACGCAGTTTCAGGTTATTTACTACGTCGTCAATGCTGTTTTCTTTCCAGAAAGATTCTTCAGAGATGCGCCATGCTACCGAAGCTGATGGGAAGGTACCCCACTTGTTACCTTTTGCAAATTTAGAAGAACCGTCGGTACGAATGGTAGCAGTAAGCAAATAGCGGTCGTTGTATGAATAGTTGGCACGTGCAAAAAGCGAAACCATACCACCGCGCGAGTGCGATGTGGATTTTTCGTTAACTTCGGCAAGGCTGATATCATCAAGTCCCTTATTAGGATATTGGAATTTTTTAAGACTCAACTTGTTTCCTGTTGATTCTGAATAAGAAACTTCATGACCCAACAATACGTTTACTCTGTGCACACTGGCAAAGGTTTGTGCATAGTTCAAGGTATTTGAAACCTGATATTTATATGACTCTGAATTATTGATATAACCGGTCATACCTGTATTTTCGGGGTCCATCAGGTAAGAAGTTGAATTTTCATCTGTAAAACCAGTGTCTTTACCATTAGACCAGGTGTACTGGCCTGCAGTGCGCCATGTAAAATGTTTCAAGAAGTCAAATTCTATTCCTGCGTTTACTGTAAAGAGGCGAGAGCGCTTATTGGAAGTCGATGCATTATTTTGCACAATAGGATTGGCAGTATCATAACTAGAGTCCAAACCCGATAATTCGGGGTAAGTTTGTGTGTAAAGCAACTCATCGCGGGTAAAACGTGTTCCACCATGGATAGGTTGAAGAAGCACGTTCTTCATGCCCGAGTAAGCACCACCACCGTCTCTATCAGTATTAGAGAACATGGTATTGAAGTCAAAACGAACACCTTTAAATAGTTCCGCGTTAAGCTTAGCACGAACTGTGTTCTTAGCTTGGTTGTGGTTAGCTAATAAACCATCTTGTCCGTTGTGGTTGTAGCTCACTAGGAACTTCAACGTTTCACTACCACCTGTAATGTTAACATTGTGGTTTTGTGTCAAGGCTGTTCCGCCAAACACTTTGTCCTGCCAATCTACCACATCGGCAGTAGCATAGCGGCTATTCATACGGCCATAAGCTCCCGAATAAAAATCGGCACCATCGGTAGCTGTGTTGTCATCAAAGATAGCACTATATTGCGAAGGCTTACCTTGAAGCACAGCCATCTCGTATTGATATTTTGTGTAATCAAGTGCGTTGTCCATCATATCCAATTTCTTAGATATTTGGTCAAACGAGAAGAAAGCATTATACGTTACCGATGTTTTACCTTTCTTACCCGATTTAGTAGTAATCAACACGATACCATTCGATCCGCGCGCACCATAAATAGCAGTAGACGAAGCATCTTTCAAGATGTCGATACTCTCAATGTCGTTGGCATTGATATTAGAAAGAGCGTCGCTCATTTCAAAGCCATCTACTATATAAAGAGGTGCGGTTCCTTGCGTGATAGATGTACCACCACGAACGGTGATTTGAGCACCTGCACCGGGTGCACCACTGGCTGTAACAATGTTTACACCGGCAGCTTTGCCTTGAAGTGCTTGAGCAGCAGTCATAGCAGGCACAGCAGCCAAGCTACTAGCCGACACCGACGAAACAGCTCCTGTAAGGTCTTTTTTCTTTACCGTACCGTAACCGATAACCACCACTTCGTCGAGCATTTTGTCGTCGGCAGCCATTGTTACGTTGATAGTGCGTCTTGCACCTACGGTAATTTCTTGGGTTACATAGCCCACATAAGAAAACACCAGTACACTTTTGTCACTTGGAACATTTACCGTAAACTTACCGTCAAGGTCGGTTATAACACCGGTTGTTGTTCCTTTCACAGAAATACTTACACCCGGCAGTGTTTCAAAATCATCTTGCACCGTTCCGGATACAGTAATAGTGCTTTGCGCGAACGTAGCAGTCCACATAAACGCAGCAGCACAAAGCAGAAATAACCTAAGAACAAAAGGATTTCTCTCTCTTTTCATACTTTTTTATGTTTTTAATATTAGTTTCTAGGTCAATGGATTTAAACATCAACCTCTATCTCGTTATCGCAACAAAAATAGAGAGTTCCAAACCAACGCTCCCCGACGTTTTTTCCTTTTTACCCAAAACCTGTACCGCTACAACCGAAAAAGCAATTAGCAAACCCGAAAAATTGTCAGAACACCCGAATATTGTATATATCCACACGCTATACCAATGGCTATGTAACACCACCTCGAAACAAAAAAAAGAATACACGAATGTTTTTAATCAAAACTGACTGAAAGATAACTGAAAGGTAACTGAACGATGACTGAACGGTGACTGAACGGTAACTGAACGCTAGAGGAAGAAAAAGAGGTTTTTATGCGATTTTTAGATACACAATAGTAAAACATATAACTCAAAACAGTCCATTTCATCGATATTAATCAAGTAAACTCCCTCAAAACAAACACAAATATTACACAACAACAAAACAACCATGAAGAGCAAACAAAACACCAGCGTTTCACCAGCATAAGATAAGATTAGATAAGAAAAGAAAATACTACTAACGTAGTAGAAAAGAAAGTCGCAGCAGTCGTCGACGAACATGCTTATGGCTCTCTGCTCAAATGCTTATGGACTGCGGGGTGAATACTTATGGCTCGCGGGGTGAATGCTTATGGCATACGAGGCAAATGCTTATAGCAAACAAGGCAAGAGCCATAAGCAAATGTGAAGCGTTGCTAATAATCTTAATCAACAGTCTGTTTGTCGGGGATTTTTTGTAACTTTGCACTTTAGCAATTATGAAAAAAATACGACTAATTCTACTGCTAATTTGTTGGACCGCACTGCCGCTTTTCGCCATAGATGGTTTGAGGTTTGAGAGCATCACCAACAAAGAGGGTTTATCACATAATACCGTCAGGAGTATTATGCAAGACAGTCGTGGCTTTATGTGGTTCAGCACTGTCAACGGGCTAAATCGCTACGATGGACACAAATTCATCTCCATGCATCCCGAATTTGGGGTTGCCTCACTTGCCGAGAACAATATACGCCAAACCATAGAAGGCTACAACGGGCTGATATGGGTGCAAACTACCTCCCGGTACTTCAACTGCTACGACACAAAAACAGAGTCTTTTGTGGACTACACCGGCAGGAACGAAGCACGCAATTATCGCAAGATACACATAGCAGCCAATGGCGACACATGGCTTTGGGGGACAGAACATGGCGCCTGCCACATCCGCTACGAGGAGGAAAAAGGCATCCCCACCCTGTACGACGCAAACACCATCGGCACAAACACCGTTTCGTTTGTCATTGAAGACACCACCGGCGAAACCTGGATTGGCACCGACAAAGGATTGCTGCAAATAGCCAATGGCATTCCTAAGCAAAGCAACATCGGGAACCAGCTCTACAACTACCATAGCGCAATTGAAGTGGAGAACCAGCTCTACTTCTTCACCAACGACAACATTGTGCTTGCCTTCGACAAAAAACGCAAAGTATTTACAGCTACCATTCGTCTGAGCGAAAGAAAAACGTTCAACATAAACCACACCTTCAAGCTGGATAATGAGCGAATACTGATTGCCGGCAAGCAAGGCACGCTACTGCTGGATGTTGCAGCAAACAGGGTGAGTAGCGCCAAAAATCTGTTTGGTGGCGAAGAGATTGAAAACAGCAACATCAATACCGACAACACCGGCAATGCGTGGGTGTATAACCGATCGGGCAACATCTGGCGTTTTAGGAAAGAGCTTGAGAGTTTTGAGAAATATCGTCTGATACCCCAATCTATTCTTTCGCTTATCGACATGGAGCGATATGACATTCTTTGCGATTCGAGAGGCATCGCGTGGATTACCACCTTTGGCAACGGGCTATTCACCATCGAGAACAACGGAGAGGTAAGCCACTTTACCACCGGCAACAGCGGATTACGCACCAACTACCTCCTCTCTGTGCAGGAAGACCGCGCCGGAGAGATTTGGATTGGCACCGAGAACACGGGTATTTCCAAGATTTCGTTTGCCCAATACAACAACAAAGTATTTTTACCTAACACGCAAAAAAACGGTTATTCGGATAAAATTATTCGCAGCATCTTTGAGAATCCTGAGAGCGAGTGCCTATGGATTGGAACCAAAAGTGGCGATATATACGTGTTCGACAAAGATCTGAAGCGAAAGTTCAATATCTCGCTCAAGCAAGGCGTGGCTTATTGCATGACTACAGATGGCGAAGGCAACACATGGATAGGCACCAAAGGAGATGGATTACTTGTTGTTCCCAAAGGTAAAAAAACGCCTCAGGAGAGCTATAATTACCATTTTGCCGACGACAACAAAATCGGCACTAATAACATTTACACCATTTTGCGAGATACTAAAGGGCGCATGTGGATAGGAACCTTTGGAGGTGGGCTGTTTCTGTGCGAGCTGCGAAACGGTGTGTTCAACACGACATCGTTCGCTACCGTAACCGAAAAACAAAGACAAATCAGATGTATCATTCAAGATAGCTCCGGACTCATCTGGGTAGGTGGAGAGAATGGCATCATCACTTTCGAACCCGAGAAGTTGCTTGCAAACGACCGGGAATTTAAGCATTATCACTTCGACCGTGACAACCCACATTCGCTCAGCAACAACATTGTAAAAGCCATTCATGAAGACGCACGACGTAATATTTGGGTAGGCACATCGGGTGGCGGACTTAACCTTGTCACCAAAGAGGCCTCGACAGGAGAGTTCTCGTTCATCCATTACACCTCCGAGGAAGGTTTGATGAGCAATATGATACAAGCCATTCTCGAAGATCAAAACGAGAACATTTGGTTAAGCACCGAAAATGGAATTTCCAAGTTCAACCCTGCCGACGTACTATTCGAGAACTACAATTTCCTCGATAGCTGGGAAAGCGATTTGTTTTGCGAATCGGCTGCTTACAAACGAAAAAACGGAGAGCTACTTTTCGGCAGTTTTAACGGGATGTATATATTAGACCCCGCTTCCTTTGACACCAAGACGCTGGTACTGCCGGTGACTATTACCGAGCTAAGCATCAACGGAGCGCCCGTATCGCCCAACACTCCCGACTCGCCATTAAACGAAAGCATTACGAAGACACAAAGCATCCGACTGAGACATGGACAAAACTCGTTTAGTCTGGAGTTTTCTTCGTTGAACTACCAAAGTTCACACTCTAACCGCTATACGTATATCCTGGAGAATTACGACAAGAGCTGGAACCCTGCTACGCAATACAACATTGCTACCTACAAGAACATTCCGGCGGGGAAGTATCTTTTCAAAGTAAAGAACGTAAACAACGTACATGCGTGGGACAATATGGAAACGCTGCTGGAAATCATCGTGGTACCTCCTTTCTGGAAATCGTGGCAGGCTCTATTGCTCTACATAGTCGTGTTCCTTGTAGCTGCATTCTTTATTGGTCGCCTACTGCTGAAAATGAACAAGCTACACAACGACGTAGCTGTAGAAAAGCAGTTCACAGAGTTCAGGCTACGCTTCTTTACCAACATATCGCATGAGTTCAGAACACCGCTGACCATTATCCGCGGAAGCATTGAGAGCATGAGCAACTACAAACCTCTGCCTGCTCCACTAAAAAAACATATCCTTACGCTGGAGAAAAGTTCTTCTAAACTGATGCGCCTGATAGACCAGTTGCTCGAGTTCCGCAAGATGCAGAACGACCAGATGGATTTGCGGGTAGAACAGACGGAGGTAGTTGGTTTCGTCAAAGGCATCTATGAAATGTTTACCGAAACCGCCGAAAGGAACCGGATAGAGTTTACCTTCGCCAGCAACGAGGAATCCAGAGTGGTACTATTGGATAAAGGAAAGATAGAGAAAGTAGTATTCAACCTACTCTCCAACGCCTTCAAATACACCCCGGAGGAAGGGAAGATAGCACTGAACATGGCTTTCGAAGAGACGAACCCTTACTTTACCCTCACCGTGTCCGACTCAGGTATTGGTATTCCACCCGAAAAGCGAGAGCTGTTATTCGTGCGATTCAAGCAAATAAATTACTCTACCGCAGGTATGGGTATTGGCTTACACTTGGCTGCCGAGCTCACACACATCCATAAAGGAGACATCACATATAGCGATTCGGAATGGGGTGGAGCATGCTTCATCGTATCACTACCCGCAACCGGCGAAGAGTACGACGCTGCCGATATCGTGACAAACGTAAAAGTAGCCGAAGAGCGGAAAATAGTTATCAACCTCGACGAGCACGACACGGTAGAAGAGGTAAACGAGGAAAAGAAAGAGCCATCGACCAAGAAATATAAGATTCTTTTGATTGAAGACGATGAAGAGATACGTATCTTCCTCGAAGATCACCTGAAGGATTTCTTCACCATTGTTACTGCTGTAAATGGCTTGAAGGGATGGGAAACCGCCATTGAAGAGCAACCCAGCCTTATAGTGTGCGACGTGATGATGCCCGAAATGGATGGCTTTGAAGCGACACGCAAGCTAAAGGCCGACTTCCAGACCAGTCATATTCCTATTATTCTGCTTACTGCACACTCTTCTATCGAGCATCAGGTAGAGGGCATCAATGCAGGGGCCGATGCGTATATCATTAAACCTTTCAGTACGGAATATTTAATATCGCGCATCATCAAGCTTATTGAGCAGCGCGAGAAACTGCAATATAAATTTGCACACGAACCGGGCATCATACAAACCACCATCTGTACAACCGATAAAGACAGTGAATTTATCGCGCAAATCAACGAAGTGATAGAGCAGCACATCGACAATGCCGAGTTCTCTATCGACGACTTTGCGCATGCCGTAAACATGGGAAGAACCATCTTCTATAAGAAGATAAAAGGAATTACCAACTACTCGCCCAATGAGTATATGCGCATTATCCGCCTGAAGAAAGCTGCCGACATGTTACGCACTACCGACCTGACTATTTCGGAGATAGCTTACAAAGTAGGGTTCAACGACCCCGCATACTTTAGCAAGTGCTTCAAAGAACAATTCGGTTCGAAGCCAACCATATTCAGAAACGGGGAAGGGCAATAGCCCCTCCTCTACTCGTTCTCGCTTGTTACCTGTTTACCGTTTACCGTTACATTATCAAGCACCAGATTTACCACATTTTTCATTTGGGTGGCTTTGGGCGATTGTTTCACATGTATATTGCGCAAGGTAATGTTATGTAGTTTTGCTTCGGGTACACCGTTTGCCATGATAGCAACACTATCTACCCGGTTGCAGGTTACATCTTCTATGGTGATGTTTCTGAATAACGTAGGATAGTTGCCACCACGGTAGCCATGATAATCCGTACGGAAATTAACCATACCCCACAAACAGATATCTGCATGGATACGACGCATATAGAGATTCTCGAAGAAACCACCACGGTCGAGGTTGGACTTGAAGTAGATACCATTGCGGCAACTGTCTATCTTACAATCCTCTATATAAATATCGCGCACACCGCCCGACATCTCGCTACCAATTGTTATAGCCCAATTAGCAAAATGACAGTTGCGTACAATCACACTTTCGGTAGCTTGTCCTATGCGCCAACCATCCTGGTCGCGTCCGGACTTAATAGCGATACCATCATCGCCCACATTGAAATGCGCATTTTCTATCAACACATTGGTTGAAGACTCGGGGTCGCAACCATCGTTGTTATAATTGAAACTTTCGATATACACATCGCGCACAATGACATTATCGCAAAATACCGGATGAATAATCCAGAAAGGCGAGTCGTAAATCTGCACACCTTCTACCAGTACATTGTTGCAGCCGTAAAACTGAATCATGCAAGGACGCAGGTACCAACCTTCGCCAAAGGTTCTTTCGTAAACAGGAACGGTATCGTTGCCCATTTGTCGCAACCTGTCCATAGCCGGACGTTCCAAAGCCTTCCATGTATTGAATACTGCCGCTCCGTTGCCATCTATCGTACCTTTACCGGTTAGCGCCACATTGGTACATTGGTAGCTATATATAAAAGGTGAATAGTTGAAACATTCGGTTCCTTCCCACTTGGTCAATACCATGGGCAGATAATCTTCGGGAACGGTAGAAAACTCCAATCGTGCTTGCTCCTCCAAGTGCAGGTTGACATGACTCTTTAGTACGATAGGGCCTTTCACAAAGAAAGTTCCCGCAGGAATAAGCACTTTGCCACCACCATTACGGTTACATTCATTGATCGCTTTGAGAATGGCAGGGCGACTGTCGATTGTTTCGCTGGGTGTAGCACCATAGTCGAGAATGTTGTAAACAGCATCAGCGAATACGGGTTCAGATATATTCTTTAGGATTTCGGGTACTTTGTCCCAACCGGTAGCGTCGTTACTTTTAACCGTTGGACTCACACATGAAGTAGATGCAATCGTCGCAAAAACAAGGACGAAAAAGAGATGTAACTGTTTCATAATTTTAGAGTTTGGGGCTAAAGATATATATTATTTAAGAACAAAGTGCTATTTTTGTAGAAAACCAATAAAATACAACACATGAATAAGTTACCATCTCTCCTACCCACCCTCATCGGATTTCTACTCGTTTGCGCTCCCGCCATGGCACAACAAGAGCTTCCTCTCTGGAACAAAAATATGCCCAACAGTAAAGGTATCCCTACCAAAAACATCATAGCCAATGAGCGTATCACCCAAGTAGGCACTCCCTACATTCAAGTGTTCGAACCTTCTAAAGCAGAACGTACCGGAACTGCCGTACTCATCATTCCCGGTGGTGGCTACGTGCGGCTGGCACACGAAATCAGCGGCATTGCGCTGGCCAAGTGGTACAACACCATGGGAGTAACCGCTTTTGTATTGGCACATCGTTTTCCGCAATCGCCCGACGTGGTAACTTGCTACAAAGCACCCTTACAAGACGCACAACGTGCCATGCGTTATATCCGTGCGAACGCAGCAACTTATGGAATAGATACAAACAAAGTAGGTGTTATGGGTTGCTCGGCAGGCGGACATCTAGCTGCCTCACTGTGCGTGTTGAAAGAAGATTGGTCGGCGGCAGGCGATTCGTTGGATGCGTATAGCTATACACCGTCATTTGCAGTGTTGATATCGCCCGTTATTTCGATGGACGACGCGATGGTGCATAAAGGAAGCCGAAGCAACTTGCTTGGCGAATATGAAAAAGAGGAAACAATCCGCACTCTTTTTTCTTTAGAAAAACAAGTTGCCGCAGATACACCTCCGGCATTACTCATTCATGCGTCTAACGACAGGTCTGTATCACCACTAAACAGTTTGGCATTCTACACATCACTGCAACAACACAAGGTATTGAAGTCGTCCGTGCATATATTCCCCGATGGTGGTCATGCCATTTCCCTGCGCAAGCAACCCGGAACAACTATATTCTGGTCGGAGCTAGCAGAGAAGTGGATGATAGAAATTGGAGCACTGATACCATTATAAAAGAAAGAGGGGCGTTATTGCCCCTCAATTTCTTTATCCACAGTGGAAGAACTCCCTCACCAAATTCGTCATTAGCGCCGGAGTATCCTTTATATCTTGTCGCAAGTTGCCATCTCTATATGATTCAAGTTTGCGAATAATGCCATCAATCATACTGGCACCGAACACACTATGCTGTTCGTACACCGCGCGTTGCTCTTGCAGGCATACAGCCGAGGCCGCGCAACTATCGGGTAAACTTTGTAGTGCTTCGAGCTTGTGTTTGTGCTCGGCAGAGTGAATATTTACATCCACATAGGTTCGCTCGGCAATCGCAAGAGCTTCTTCGTCGGACATGGTGATGCCATAACGACAAGCCACACATAATCCGGCAAGCAGTTGGTAAATATCGGCAGAACCATCGGGCGAGCGCATTTCAAAAGTAGGTTTCATAGAAGTATCACCCTTCTCAACCTCTGCGCACGGATTTACAACAGAAGACATACATTGAGACATGTTCCAGCCCAACGGCACACGAATGAGTACCGAACGATTGCGGTCGCCCCAACAAATATTAGTAGGTGCTTCCTGATGTGGTACCAAACGGAAGTAGGATGTAGGATTTGTATTACCAAAGGCAGTAATAGAAGGAGCCAACGTAATAAGGCCGGCAATAGCTTTGCGAGCCGTAGTAGAAAGCTCGTTATTCTCCATTGTTATATTCTTACCATCCTTGATAAAGCGCATATGTACGTGCATACCCGAACCTGCTTCACCTGTTATAATTTTAGGAGCGAAACTCACCTCAAGTCCGTAGCTGTAAGCTAAGTTGCGGATGATATATTTTGCTATAACGATTTGGTCGGCAGCCGATTCTAAATCAGTAGGCAGAAACTCTATTTCGTTCTGCTCGTACACCTTACCATTGCGGGTAAAGTTACCTACTTCGGAGTGTCCATACTTAATCATACCGCCGGCTTTCGCTATTTTGCGCATGCAGTCCATCCGAAATTCGTTGAGCTTAGCAAAAGGAGCCGACTCATGATAACCACGCTGATCGGCAACCGGGAAGATTTCACCTGTATTTTCTACGCTCTCAATAACATAGTACTCTAGTTCGCCCATAGCTTCCATAACCAAGCCGGTCTCTTCGGTGAATACCTTAGCTGCTTTATGCAGGGCATATTCGGCGGAGCTTTCCAAGCGGTTTCCATCTTTATCAAAGTATGAGCAAAGCAGGCACAGCGTAGGAATTTCCGAACAAGGGTCTATAAAAGCGGTACGGAAACGTGGAACCACATAAAGGTCGCTACTGCCCGAACCGATAAAAGGGAAAAGGCTGGAACCATCCACACGCTCACCATTGGTAAGAATGGATTCCAAATAAAGTTGGTCTGTTACAACAAAATTTAATGTTTTCAGTCTGCCGTCGGCAGCCGGATACATAAAGTTGACCATCTCTATTTTATTTTCATCAATAAACTTAATGATGTCACTCTTTGTACAAAACTGTTTTCTACTCATAGTAATATGATTTATTGTTAAAGGCCAAACAGGCGATATATGGCTATTTGGCTTGACAAATGTACACTATTTTATGTACCGAAGAAATATTTGAGTTTAAAATCTATCGGCTTGCCACCCTAATTAAAACTCTTTTTTTGTTTTTAACTCCTACATTTGCGTACTCTTGTAAATAGAATTCTTTATTTTTGCTCCATACAATACAATTACCATGAAAAAAGCACTACTACTCGCAACACTACTGTGTTTATCCGCTATGCTTAGCTACGGAAACGATTTACGTACCCAAACAACCCTCGAAAAAGGATGGAAGTTCACAAAGGGAGATTACCCCGAAGCTTCGGAATCCACATTCAATGATAAGAACTGGCAAACGGTTGTTGTTCCGCACGATTGGAGCATTTACGGACCTTTTGACATAGAGAATGATTTGCAGCGAGTAGCTGTTACGCAAAACTTTGAAACAACCGCAACGCTTAAAACCGGACGCACAGGCGGACTACCCTATGCAGGCGTTGGTTGGTACAGACGAAACTTTGATGTGGCAAACTTCGCACCGGGTAAGCGCGTGTCGCTACTCTTTGATGGAGCCATGAGCGAAGCACGTGTCTACGTAAACGGCAAAGAGGCTTGCTTTTGGCCCAATGGTTACAACTCTTTCCATGTAGACATCACCGAGTACTTAACCCCCAATGGTATAGGCAATGTGCTTGCTGTTCGTTTGGAGAACAAAGAGCAATCTTCGCGCTGGTATCCGGGAGCAGGACTATATCGCAATGTCCACCTTATTATTACAGAGGAAACACATGTGCCTGTTTGGGGTACATATCTTACCACGCCACATGTTTCGGCTGAGTTTGCCTCAGTATGTCTGAAAACTAAGATTGCTAACGACAAGAACAATGACATCCGTGTCTATACCGAACTGATAGCACCCGACGGCAGTGTAGTAGCAATGAAAGACGACACACGCAAAATTTACCACAGTAGGGAGTTTGAACAGAATTTTATTGTGGAGCATCCACAACTTTGGTCGCCCGAAGAGCCTGTACTCTATCATGCCGTATCCAAAATATACGTGGACGGTAAACAGATAGACGAGTACACCACGCGTTTCGGCATCCGCCACATTGAAGTCATTGCCGAGAAAGGATTCTACCTCAACGGCAAACACCGTAAGTTTCAAGGGGTATGCAACCATCACGATTTAGGACCGCTCGGTGCGGCAGTAAATGTAGCAGCATTACGCCGACAACTCACATTGCTCAAGGAGATGGGTTGCGATGCTATTCGCACCGCGCACAATATGCCCGCACCGGAATTGGTAAGGCTATGTGATGAAATGGGATTTATGATGATGGTAGAACCTTTTGATGAGTGGGATATTGCTAAGTGCAAAAATGGTTATCACCGCTTCTTCCAGGAATGGGCAGAGAAAGACATGGTGAATATGTTACACAACTACCGCAACCACCCGTGTGTGGTTATGTGGAGTGTTGGCAATGAAGTACCCACACAGTGCCGCCCCACAGGCTATCAGGTAGCCTCTTTCTTGCAAAACATCTGCCATCGCGAAGATCCTACCCGCCCTGTGACATGTGGCATGGACCAAGTTAGCTGCGTACTGAAGAATGGCTTCGCTGCATTACTCGACGTACCGGGACTGAACTACCGCGCACATCGCTATGTGGAGTCTTACGAGAATCTTCCTCAAGGAGTTATTCTGGGCTCGGAAACCGCCTCTACAGTTAGTTCGCGCGGAGTATATAAATTCCCTGTAAAAGTAGCGCCTATGACACACGACGACCATCAATCTTCTTCTTATGATGTGGAGTATTGCAGTTGGGCAAACATCCCCGATGACGATTTTGCCTTAGCAGATGATTATGATTGGACTATGGGGCAGTTTGTCTGGACAGGGTTCGACTATCTTGGCGAGCCTTCGCCGTATGATACCGATGCTTGGCCAAGCCATAGCTCACTCTTCGGGATTATAGATTTAGCCAGTTTACCGAAGGATCGCTACTATCTCTACCGCAGCCAGTGGAACAAAAATGCACATACGTTACATATACTTCCGCACTGGACATGGCAAGGACGCGAAGGAAAGGTTACTCCTGTATTTGTGTACACCAGCCATCCTAGCGCCGAGCTTTTTGTGAATGGCAAAAGTCAGGGTAAGAAAACGTTTAGCAATGAAAGTGTATTGCATCGCTATCGTCTTATGTGGATGGATGTAGTTTATGAGCCCGGTGAGTTGAAGGTGGTAGCTTACGATAAAGCCGGTCTTGCGGTGGAAGAAAAAACAGTTCGTACAGCAGGTAAGCCACACAATATTGAACTTCGTGTGGATAGAAAAGAAATAACTGCCGATGGTAAAGATTTGGCATATATCACCGTTCGCGTAGTAGACAAAGAAGGCAATCTCTGTCCGCATGATGCTCGTCTGATAAATTTCTCGGTAAAAGGTGCCGGCAGCTATCGTGCCGCAGCCAATGGAGACCCAACTTGCTTAGAGCTCTTCCACTTGCCACAAATGCACGCATTCAGTGGAGAACTAACAGCCATTGTGCAAGCAGGAGAAACGGCAGGAACAATTACCTTCGAAGCTAAAGCGAAGGGATTGAAGAGCGGAAAGGTGATTATACACTCCAAATGTAGTTTTACGAAATAGGTCTTCACCTTCACATATCGCTGTAAGCGAATGATAGTAAGCAAGTTGCGTGTGAAGCCCCCCCTGTTTAATCCTTCACAGGGTCTTCACAGCATTTTTCTGACTGTTTTTGTGTTAAAAACACAGTCAAAAGTGAAGCAAAACACAGTCAGAAGTGAAGTAAAAATCAGTCAGAAAATACACTTGTCAGCCATAGTTTCACGCCCTGTCAGCCTATGGCTCGTGCATCGTCAGCCTATGGCTCATGCTCCGTCAGCCATAGCCTCATGCTCCGTGTGCCTATGGCAGATGGTTCGTCAGCTTATGGCTCGCGATCGGTCATCCGCAATAAATACTGGCCATATTGATTCTTAATCATGGGCTGTGCCAGTTCGCGCATTTTTTCGGTAGTAATCCATCCTTTGCGATAAGCGATGCCTTCCAGACAAGCCACCTTCAGTCCTTGCCGTTTCTCAATTACTTCTACAAAGGTACTTGCCTCGGAGAGGGAATCGTGCGTTCCGGTATCCAGCCAAGCAAATCCACGGCTAAGCAACTGTACTCTTAGCTCCTCATCATCGAGGAAACGCTGGTTCACAGTGGTAATTTCTAATTCGCCTCGTGCCGATGGTTTGATGCTCTTCGCTACATTCACCACTTTATTAGGATAAAAATACAAACCCACTACAGCATAGTTTGATTTCGGATTTATCGGTTTCTCTTCAATGCTCAACGCATTGCCCGCTTCATCAAAATCTACAACACCATAACGTTCGGGGTCGCTTACCCAATATCCAAACACGGTAGCCTTTGCTTCTTCTTCCGCTGCCTTTACCGCATCGGTCAGCATCTTCGTGAAACCTTGTCCGTAAAAGATATTATCGCCCAACACCAAACAAGCCGCATCATTGCCGATAAACTTTTCGCCAATAATGAATGCCTGCGCCAGCCCGTCTGGCGAGGGTTGCTCTGCATATTCCAGCTGTACACCATAATCAGAGCCATCGCCCAGCAGTCTCTTAAACGCAGGTAAGTCTGTTGGAGTAGAGATAATTAGTATTTCGCGGATACCCGCCAACATCAATACTGAGATGGGATAATAAATCATGGGCTTATCAAACACCGGCAACATTTGCTTACTTACTCCCTTAGTTATGGGGTAAAGACGAGTGCCGGAGCCTCCGGCTAATACGATTCCTTTCATGGTTACAGTAGTTTATTTTTGCAAATATAACATTCTGCTCCTTTACTTTTATAATTATCACATCTCTTTTTTGCTTGCACGCACAGAGCCAAAGAGCAAGATATACAACTTAATGAGTTTTCGGCAACTAATATTAGCTAATCAGAAAGTGGTTTTTAGTAGCATTTGCAAGCAAAAGCCCAACAAGTGTCAAATATACAACTAATTCGACCAAATATAAACAAGAGAATAAGTTCACGCCAAAAAGAGCCATTAAACGCACACAAAGCACATTTTACCATAAAATGCTTTATTATGTTATTTTGAATTAAAATAAATAAGCATCGCCGAGAACAAATAAGTTGCAAATTCTGTTCATTATATCAAAAGTCATTGTATATTTGCAAAAGAGAAAGATTAAAATAAACAATTTGTTATATCAATATTTATTAAACAACGTATAATATATGTGTATTATGAAAACAAGATTATTTAAAACAGGTGCCGCGCTTTTAGCGATGGCTGTAGTATTCTCCCTCGGCAGCTGCCAGGAAAAAGACTACTTTGAAGAAACTCCGGAAACGGAAGTTAACAACGAAGACCCGCAACTTCTCGACTTTGCCACTACGCAAACCGTGAAATTGAATGTAAACTATGGAGCTTCAAGTGGATTTGTTTCTACATTCGAAGTATTTACCGAAAACCCATTGGTATTGAATGCCAATAACTATTATGAATTGAAAAGTGGATTAAAATCTGTAGCCGCCGGCATTTCCGTAGGTGGAAAAATCAATTTGTCAAAAGTAATACCTGCCACAGCGAAGGAGTTATATATTTATACCCCCGACCTATTCATCCCAACCCTAATGCACGCAAACATCAGTGCTGGAATGGCAGATTTCTCTGTTGTTGACCTTAGCATAAGCTCTAATGACAACAACACCACACGTACACTTTCCAACAACACCATCGACGGATATCTTACCACAGAAGACAACGGCAACGTAAGAAGTACTATGGATATTGACGCAAATTACCGTCCAAATTACATCACCGAAACGATTACCGTTGACGCCAAATACCTAAACCGAATTACAGCCGCATTCCCCAACACCACAGCAGTAACCAATAAGGATTACTACAAAGACGCGTTGTTGCATACCTACAAAACCGCGGAAATCAAAATTGCAATGATCCATGGAGATGCATCCAACTCAAACACATTGAGTTACTTCTTCTACAATGGAACACCAGAGGAAATCTCAACCGTAGCGAAAAGCAAAATGAAAGAAGTAGTTGCATTGCCTTATGCAAAGCTCGATAAAGGCTTAAAGGTTGGCGACGTAGTACAACTAATGTATTATGATGCGGATACAAAAAAGTGGATTAAAGAATTCCCCGCTGGCGTAACAATTGGCTTTATGCTCAGATCGAACGCGTTTTCTATTTGGGACAACAATCCATACATAAACACAAGAAAGGATGTGCTTTATTCAGCTAGCGCATTCAACAACCATGAAACTTTCAAAACACACACTATTTATTTTGATGCCGCATTGGCAACAGATGACGATACATTTGTTTGCTTTGGATTTGAAGACACTAAAGGCGGTGGCGACAAAGACTGTAATGACGTTATGTTCCACATGAATGTAAATCCAACCAACGCTATCGAAAAACCAAAACCACTTCCTGAAGTGAATTCAAGAACTTCAATAGAAAACACTCGTGGAATCCTGGCTTTTGAAGACAATTGGCCAAGAAAAGGCGACTATGACCTTAACGACGTAGTTGTGAAATACGAATCGGAAGTTACCTATGTGAAATACATTAAAACCCTCGAAGGCAAAGTGCAATCAGAAACTAAACCTATAGTACAAGTCATCAAGGACAAATTCACACTATTACACTCAGGAGCAAGCTATAAAAACGGTTTTGCATACAAAGCAAACATAAGCCCGGCTTCCGTAAAAAGCGTTAGAATAAACGACGCAGGCTACACTCCAGAAACTGATGGCAATGGCTTTATCATCAACATTAGCAATAATGTACACGATGACCTACAAACCGTGTTTGGTGCAGACAAAGTTTATACTTGCACTCCGAAAGAGTTTAACGTAACGATGATTTTCGATGAAGAAAACAACAGCATCCTACAAGACGATTTCAACCAAGCGGGAATTGGCGCTCCATACAACCCATTCATCATCTCCAACGGAAGAGCTGGACACGAAATTCACCTACCAGGCTACTCGCCAACAGAAAAAGCAGACCAATCTCTCTTCGGACAATTTGATGATAGAAGCAATGAGAATGAACTTATGTATGCAGGCCCCGCCGATACCCCTTATCCATTCGCTATCAACTTGGCTGGAGTAGAAGAGTTCAAAATTCCAGTAGAAACAAAACCTATAGATTACTCTTATCCAAAATACATAGACTGGGTAAACAGTAAGTTGCAAAATCACTTAAACTGGTTCGAAGAACCTGCAGATGTATTTTAGTTTCAGGTACATACACTAATTGTAAAGTTGTTGACAGAGAGCGGGTACCCAAACGGGTACCCGCTCTTCATTTATACCCGAATCCACAACTCTTTGTTGCACATAGAAAATAAAAGTTGCACATTCAACACCAACTAACCAAATTCATCAACAAAAGAAATATAAGCAGAAGTCCAGCAGAACAACCGCCACAAACAACACAGAACACCACCTACAACAAAACAAAGCACATTAAACAACTGCAAAAGAAGCTATTTACAACTTTTCATGCAAATAAGTTGATTATTCTGTTCATTATATCAAATATTGTTGTATCTTTGCAATACAGAATTAGGAAACGACAATTTATTAACGCATTAAACCTATAACATTATGTGCATCGACATGAACTTACTTCGAAAAATAGCCACGCTATTGATAATAATAGCAGCTGCCACCTACCTCTTTACAAGCTGTACGAGTGTAGATGTTAGGATATAAAAAACAGAAAAAGAAATCACAGCGATGAGCGTATCCTGTGAATGTTGACAAGTAGTAATACTTAGTTATTAGGTGGTGAGAGCGAAGATGTGAATCTTCGCTCTCTTTTCGTTTTTCCTGGTCACTTTAGTGTATTTTGTTAAAATTGCACATTCTGAGCAAATAAACTTGCAAAAAGCATTTGAATTACAAAAACTTTAGCCTAAATTTGCAACAACAAAGAACAGAAAATGTAATTAACGAATATATCACTAAAACTATTATGATTATGTGTATTAATTTGAATCCAATCAGAAAGTCAGCTTCGATATTAGTTATCGCAGCTGCAACTTGTATCTTCTCGTCATGCAACGAGAAAGATTTGTACGTAGAGCCAATCCCTGACACCAATAAACTGGATCAGTTTTTTGACTTTAAGACCACTCAAGAGGTAACCGTTAATTTAGACTACGGTATTGAAGCCCAAATGATGTTTGAGATCTATGACGAAAATCCGTATACAATTGACACAAACGGAGTACAGGTTAAAAACAAGGAAATAACCGCGGTAGCAATGGGATTTACCGATAAAGAGGGAAAATTCAATGGTAGCATCATGCTCCCTGTTTCGGTAAAGCAAGCATACATTTACACCAACTACATCCTTGCTCCTCGCGTGTTAAACGTAGATGTAGTAGGCAGCAACATTACAGCAACCAAAAACAATGAATTGCTACTATTGAATGCGACAAGCAAAACAAGAGCAGAGTCTATAGTTGGCGGTTATTTAACACTACCCGCTGCAAACTACGGACAAATGCTTCCCCAAGTACTACGGGTGGCACAGGAAGTTGTCGCAGGTGTTTATACAGAAGAAAGAACTCCAGTAGGCTTGTCTACTTACGATAGCGACTTCTATGTTGAGGAGGAAACCGTAACTATCGAATACATCGCAGGAACCACTGGCGGAAACGACGACCTATACTATTTTTGCTATCCCGCAGCTGACACTCCAACCAAAGCATACATCGAAAACCTAAAGAAAGCCCATATATGGACAGACTTACATGGTGCAGCCGGTGGAAGAACGGATGACGGATTGAAAGGTTCAACAGCCACACTGCCATTTATCAACGCCAATGGAGAATTTGAAGAAACATGGCCAAAGGGATATAAAATAGGCTTTATGATAGACAATAAGAGCAAATATCACTACTCCACCCCATTAGACATACCATATTTCGACATGGCTTCTACCTTTACATACGGAGCCGATGGAGATAAACCTACAGTTGTATTTGGCTTGGAAGACTATTACGAAGGCCCATTGTACGACTACAACGACGTTATTTTCCAATTACACGGTGTAGCTCCAACAATCAACCCTGAAACAGAAACATTCCCGGTTTCTACCACCACCAGAGGTTTACTTGCTTTTGAAGACAATTGGCCCGCAAGAGGTGACTATGATATGAATGACGTTGTATTGAAATATGCTTCTACGCAAACATACTACAAGAAAGTAACCAACGATTTCCATGGAACAATCACTACTTACTACACAAGAGGTAAGATTGTTGACGAATTTGAACTTGTATGGTCGGGAGCTAACTACAAGAACGGATTTGGTTACCATGTAGTAATGGACGATGAAGTAGATTACGAAAACATTACCATAAAGAGAAACAACGAACCGATTGACTTTACATTGGTTAAAGAAGGTCAAGACTACATTATCTACTTGTTCGATAACGCAAAAGCAGAACTTGGTGTAGAAGATGTTGCCGCAACCGAAATGGCTAACGCAAATTTTGCTACAGTTAAATTCACTGTTACCATTCCTTACAAAGAAACCGAATTTGATGGTGGTGCAAACGTATATGGTACCAAAGTAGGTCCAGCTTACAATCCGTTTATCACCAAGAACATGAACAGGAAGCACGAAATCCACTTGATTGACTGTGCTCCTACCTGCGAAGGATTAAGCTGCTGCGATCCATTGTTTGGTTCAGCAAATGACAACTCGAATGGTACTACAACATTCTACAGAAGCGAAGATTTCTACCCATACGCACTCTGCCTGAACGCCGATGGAGCAAATGCCGACGTATTGAATGTTGATGTGAAATTAAGAGTAGAAGCAACACCTATTTATACGACATACCCACTATTTACAGACTGGGCGAAGAAAAACGTAGAAAAGTGGTGGTAATATTGAAATAACAAATCAAACGAGGCCGTCTCCAAATTAGTGAGATGGCCTCTTTTTTTTCTAAACAAAGCGTATCCAAACCCTCTCTCAAAGCGACCTTTTACCAGCGTATTGACACAACCTATCATTTGTATGTTAACGTTTTTAATTTTACTACATAGCTGTTTTTCTCAAAAGGTTTTATCATGTTGAGAATAAATTCTCGACATGGCGAGTATTTGTTCTCGACAAGGCGAGTGTTTATTCTCAACGTGGTGAGAATTTCTTCTTCCGGATACACTGCATGTAGACATACTGTACCCCACCAAAAAAGGAGTCCTGCTTGCGCAAGACTCCTTTCCCTTTTGCTCTTAAAAAGAGACGTTATTCTATTCCGAGTAATTCAATTTCGAATACCAAAGCAGAGAAAGGTTTGATATCGCTACCTCTTTGAGTAGCTTTGTATGCCAATTCTTGTGGTATATAAAGTTCCCATTTAGAACCAACAGGCATCAATTGAAGAGCTTCAGTCCATCCCGCGATAACACCTGTTACTGGGAAAGTGATAGGTTCTTTAGAAGCATCAAACTCAGTTCCATCAATCAAAGTACCACGATAGTTCACTCTAACTTTCGAATCAACAGTAGGTATTTCACCTTTGCCCTCTTTAATAACTTTATATTGCAAACCGCTTTCAGTAGTAATAACACCTTCTTTTCCTTTGTTTGCCGCTAAGAAATCTTCACCAGCTTTCTTGTTATCAGCAAACTGTGCCATGTTATCTTTGCTTTGTTGCTCTTCCATATACTGTTGCACATACGCTTGCGCACCTTCCAGGTTCATAGCCGTTTTCTTTCCCAATGTTGCCGCAATGAATCCTGCGATGAAGTTGTCTTTACTAACCTTCTTTACTGAGTCATTTTTGAACACCTGAGAGTTGATACCTGGAAGCATTTGATCTTTGATTTGGCGACCTACACCCAATCCCATTTCATAGCCAGCGCTTTTGCTAGTAGCGTTTACTCCTTCAAGAACACCCTTCACAAAGTCAGCCATCTGAGTTGAATCCACACCATTTTGCGCCAGATAAGGCAACAAACCTTGTGTATTAGCAATACCAATAGCATACGACAATGAGTCAACCTCTGTCTTTAAGTTTTCTTTCGGTGCCTGAGCGGTACAAGATGTAAATACAACACCTGCCAAAGCAGTTACAATTAGTGCAATTTTCTTCATTTTCTTTTTTACGTTAATGTTTATAAGTAATTATTATTCTATCTACTAAAGAAGAGTTTCTTAGCCATATGCTAAAAAACGCGGCAATTTAGTCATAATTATTGGTATAAAGAAATTGAAGGACGCAATTTTCAAAGAGACATGCCTATTACAATGATTTTACTTTCTTTTTATATTCGGCAATAGCTGCATCCAGTCGCTCACGAGCTGTTGTATCTCCCGGCACATTGTGCGACGGATGAATATGTAACTTAACTCCACGGTCGGCAAGTATTTCGGCCACAGTAGTAATAGTCATCCACACCAATGTAACAAATGCATGTGTAGAAAGCGGGCCTACTTTGTCGAAGTGGTTTTTCAGTGTTACAGAAGCATCGATAATAGGCACACAGGAGTCTACCACAATATCGGCAATCTGGAATATAGTCTTACCCGATGGGTGACGTGTGGTTTTTCCTTCTGCTTCGGCTGCCGACCCATAAGCTATTACCGTCATGCCTCTTTTTTTGGCTTCTAAAGCAACATCAATATTTACATTATTAATGCCGGTATGAGAGAAAATCCAAATACAATCATGCGAACCGAAGTCATAATTCTTCATAATCTCCACGCCATATCCTTCGGCTCTTTCCAAGAAAAGGAATTGATGAATACCCATCTGTCCGATGATTTGGGTAAAGAAAGTAAGAGGCAACTCACAGAGAGGGTGAAAGCCAACAAAGCTACCGATACGAGGATACATCTCTTCTACCGGAATAGTAGCATGACCACATCCGAAAGTGTGAACCCACCCCCCCGCTTCGATGGTATCTGCCATTACTTTGGCGGCTTTTTGAACATTTTCCATTTGGGTCGTTTCAAGCGTATCCATGATGTTACGCGCGTTTTTTAACCATTCAAGTGCTAACATAATTACATAAAATTTTTATTGTTAATAAATTGATTAAGACTTCTAAACATGTTGATTTTTGGCAAACCTAAACAACAATAGCATCGCAACTATCGCCACTATCATTAACTGAGGATACAAAGTAATGTCATATTCCTTGGAGAGTATACCCACCAACCAATTGAGCAACGTATTACCTGTTAGTGCAATTACCAGTGCCACACTGAAAGCAGTACCCGACAATGCTTTATACTTTTGCCCCAAATAACTCAGTACCACAGGGAAGGTCGATGCCAATCCTG
Source organism: Bacteroides sp. 214 (assembly GCF_010501015.1). GTDB lineage: Bacteria > Bacteroidota > Bacteroidia > Bacteroidales > Bacteroidaceae > Bacteroides. The sequence goes on from NZ_QVML01000010.1 coordinate 37,536, forward strand.
CACCAATCAGCACCATACCTATAGCTGCTTGCAAAAAGCGCGGTTCTCCCATCAGTAACACATACCCCACAGCAGCCAAACAAAGACTTGCAACCAACACGGTACTTTCTTGAAACTTTTTCAGCAACACAGCAAGCACAAACCGGGCAGCAGTCAGACCAGCTACCATAAAAGTAAGTACTAAGAGAGCTTGTTCGTTTGGTATGTTGGTTACCTCTTTTAGATACGTAGTGGTCCAGTTGTTGGTTACACCTTCGAGTCCGCTCTGAAAAAAGAGAATAAAAGAAAACAGCAACAGTGTTTTCTCTTTAAGCAACTTCACACCTTCCTTCACGGGGAATCCTTGCGGTTGCTTGGGAGTTGGAAACCCAATCGGACAGCAGAAAAGAACACACAACAGCAGCACAGCAGCTGTACCTTGCAAAATTAGTTCAAACGGATAACTCTTCAGCAATAAACTAAGCAACACCGGAATGCCGAGAGCTCCAATGCCATAGAACGCACCCAGCAAACTCAGTTTTGCACCTTTTTCTTCGTCGCTCGATATTTCGGAGACCAACACATTGGTTTCACCATTCAAAACACCACCCCCCAAGCCTATAAGGAAAATAGAGAAACGCAACAATGAAAGGTTATCAAACAGAGCAATACCTTCTAAGCCCAACAACACTACCAGGCAGCTCGTTATCAACATAACTTTATGCCCAAAACGATCTACAATAGGACCAAACACCAACGAGCCTGTCAATATTCCAATAGGTAGTAACGTTACCAACGAGGCTGCTTGCAATTTATCCAACTCCAGTTTTGTTTCAAGCGAAGGTAAAACAGAGCCCATTGTCAGCATAGAAATTCCAAAAAACGACATGCCTATACAAGCAGCAATAAATACAAGTGTTTTATTATATTGTTTCATCACTTTATTCTATTTCGTTATCACTTACTTCACTCTCATAGTTACGAATAGCCATATAAGCTGCACCGGTTAGTCCCGCATGACCAGACAATCCTGTAGCTACAAATTCCGCTTGCCTGATACTAATGGGCTGTGCCCACTTCAAAGCTTCATTATAAATCCTTTCGATGAAACCCGCCGCCGGGCCAAACACACCACCACCCCAAATAATCATTTGCGGATTGAGAATACTGACCAAATTAGCTGCAGCCATCCCCCACATCTCTATTGCTTTATCAATAACGGCCACAGCAATTGGGTCACCTTCTTCATATACAGAGAAGACATCCTGTGACGTTATTCGGGTTATCGGTTTCTGTCTTAGCTTACCCCTATAGGATTTATCCGCACGTACAGCATCGCGCGCACGATCGCCAATACCATTACCCGACGCGTAATATTCAAAACATCCGCACGCATCATATTTATCTGTATAAGGTGGCTGTAGCGCACTCCACCCCACAGCACCAACAATATCTCCCGCACCATGCAACACTTTGCCATCAATGATAATTCCAGCACCAATACCAGTACCTACCGCCATAAAAACCGCACTATGGCAATCTCTGGCAACACCTTTCCATAACTCTCCATACATATAGCAGTTACGGTCACTATCAATATACAATTTAACACGGGGGTTCTTGACGCAGGCTTCGAGTTCCGCGCGAAGCGGATAATTATCCCATCCGGGAATATTGGGTGCCCACACTCTTCCTGTTTGCGAATAAACAATACCTGGGATACATACCCCTATATTTTCTATAGGGATAAGGCTTCGACGGGCGAAAGTTAGCAACTTGGTTAAAATTTCAGCGGCCATTTCACCGACCTCGCTTCCGGTTTTTCCTTTTAAGAGTTTTCTGCGGTTGTACAACATACTTCCATCGGGCATAAAGATAGCACTTGCAATCTTTGTTCCGCCAATATCAAGAGCGATTGTTGCCATAACAATATAAGGTTAGAGATTTATTGCTAACAAAGCTATAAAAAAGAATCAGCACATCATATTAGTTTTTAATCTTTTTGAACTTAAATATTGTAGCAAATCAAGAAAATATGTATCCAGAAGAAAAACCAGAGTCGTTAAAAGCAAAAGACAACAAGGCTACAGTAGAATAAATAGACGAAAAGAGAGGGTTGGCGTATTTAGAGCTGTTCTTCAAATTAACGTTTGTTCCGTTTTTAGTGTGTAACATCTATTTTTCACCTACATTTCATTCAATTATTTCAAAAAAACATTCTTTATTCTGCCAGTTTTAACATTTGCGTCTTTTCCACAAAGCAAAATCGTATATATATCGATGAAATGGGGAATTTTTGATGAATTACCAGCCAATATTTTTAATTGTTTTGTTCTAAGTTTCAAATTTAGCATAAAACAGACACAAAAAGTTTCTGATTTGAGAATCTTTATTCCAGATTTGACAATCTTTTTATCTTTTTACCCCCTATTTTTGTCAAAGAAAGCAATGAAGGCAACTAATTGTTACAAATACGCGAAGATCAATATTATTTTGTCATTGCTTTCGGAATCATACTGGGAAACCTCAATTACACTTCCCAACACTTATCGCTCTTTGTGTATCATTCGCGTATTTGTAACTTTTAGTTTTTATATGAATAACTAAGTAAAAACCAAAACAGCTATGATGAAAATGTTTGTTGAAATCTTAAAAGGAAAGAGCCTCGACCAAGTCGTAAGCTTTTTTGAGAGTGAAGTTCTGGAAGAAGAGACTAACAACACAGTGTCTCAAGAAGACGCATTAGTAGTAAGTCCTTTTTCACACCAAACGATTAATAGTATCAGCAATATGGCTGACGATATTTTATCATTTCAATAACAATAACTAGTTTTTAATAATAAATAGTATTCTCTTGCACAACACAAGTTTTCTCTTTCTGTGATTAACTGAAGGGCTCGTTCATTAATGCGTTTGAACGGGCCCTTTTTTTATCCTCTCACAGGTAGCGTAAACCAAAATCTAGAGCCCATCCCCGGTTCCGAAACGACTCCCATTTCGCCTCCCATCTGAATAACCATGTTTTTACTCACAGAGAGCCCCAGTCCTGTACCTTGCACAAAGGAATCTAACTTTACAAAACGTTCGAATATACGCTCTTGCTCTTCCTGAGGAATACCTATACCGGTATCATTCACATAGAAAAGTATAGTATCACTATTGGTCAATTCATAGCCGAAAGTTACACTACCTTGCTTTGTAAACTTGAAGGCATTACTTAAGAGATTTACAACCACTTGTTGAATACGTTCCTGGTCACCATCAATATCAACTTCGGGCAATTCTTCACTTAATTGCAGTTTTACATTTTCGGGAATCTTATTCTGCATAGAAGTAACAATATCATCCGAGAAGCTCTTCAGGCTGAACTCACGTTTGTTCAATTCAAACATATTGGCTTCCAACTTGGAAAGATCGAGCACATCCGAAACTAGTTTCAATAACAGATTATTGTTATGGCGGATAATAGCAGCCAATTCGCGACGTTCTTCAACATCTTCAACCTCGCACACAGCATCCGAAAAACCGACAATAGCATTGAGTGGTGTACGTATTTCATGACTCATATTAGCAAGGAATGCCGATTTTAGTTTATCCAAAGCCTCTGCCTTGTCTTTGGCGAGTATCATTTCTTTCAGCTCGGTAATATCTACGCTAAGCCCAATCATTTCAATGTTATTGTTCTCGGGATCGTACTCTTTTACCATCAATGTGCAACGCAGCCAGCGGGGAGCTTCACCTTCTTTAGACACCTTCACTTCGCGGTTTAGTATCTTGGCATTACCTTCTCTAGCATCTTGATAGAATTTTTTAAGCACACGTGCGTCTTCGAGCGTCAATGTTTTATATTCATCATCAAGATTCGCACCAATCAGCGTATTAGCATCCATGCCCAAGTTCTTATACCATTGTGAAATGGCAAATCCCTCCTGCTTCATCAGGTTCCATTTGAAATAGCCTACTTTAGCATAATCGGCAATAAGTGAAAAATACTCCTCAAACTCCTGAATGCGCAGATAAGCGTTGGTGGTTTCTGTGTTGTCTATGTTGATGAAAATATAGTTTTGTATATCTCCCTTCGCATTAATTACGGGTACTATCTTGGTTATTACACTTGATGTCCCCTTCTTCACTGGCAGGCGTTTGTAGTAACCATCCAACACACGGCTGTATTCATAGCTGGAATTAAAATCCATGCGTTCGCCTCGCTTCATACGTTCCTTTACTTCGAGAGGCAAAATGGGGTGATTGAAAATATTCACACCCATATAATCATCCTTACACGCCATGCCAAGTATGTCCACATCTTTTTCGTTGGCTTCGATAAGAATACCATTGGCGTCGAAGATTTCTAAACCTACAGGCAAATTGGTATATATATCCCGTAGTAATTGTTCACTCTCCCGAAGCGCCTTGTTGGCATTGTACGTCTCGGTTACATCGAGCAGTAGGGTTACGATAATATCTTTTTGTGGCGAAAACATGATGGCCCGACAACGATTATCGAGGCTTTCTTCCAGATAATCGTATTCCAGATGCTTATCTGTATTTACCACCTCTATCATATGATTAAGCTCTGACTCGAAAGAATCTTCTTGTTCACTACCGCGGCTGGAAAGAATCCAATCGCGTGTTTTCCCACTAATTATCTCTATTCGTTTGTTTATTTCGAGGAACTCGTAATCAACCGGTATGCCATTTTCGTAGATTAAGCGGGTTTGTTGATACCCTATTGGCATATATTTATAAAGATCCTGCAAATAACTATTTTCTTGCTGCTTGGTCTCTTCAGGGTTTTCTACTCTTTGTAGGGTTCCTATTATAATGAGAGGTTTATTATTGTGCGTTTCTTTCACACGGCATTTGCCTTCTACCCATAATTCGCCATGAATTGTTGTTACCGGATAAGTTATTGTTCGGGTAGTTCCCGGTTTAAGACTTATCAGTTCATTTATGATTTTCACCCGGTAGTCTTCCCGTATAATTTTATTAAAAGTGTCAAAAGTGCACCCTTCCTTATCAAGACCTAACATTGTAGCAGTAGATTCAGCATACACAAATGTTTCGCGTCCAAAGTCGGCTTCCCACCAACCTAATCCTGCAATATCCAACAATAGATCCACTCGCTCGTTACTCGTTGTAGATTCTTCGCAATTCATTCCCTTAATTATTTGTTTTCGGAGTATTAAGATTGTGCAAATGTAGTAAAGTTTTTTTAATCGCAATTATTTTTTTTTGCATTATTTGCTCAATACATACAATTTCTGTCCATAACTTTACTCATATAATCAAGAAAAAGAATGCTTATTAAATACACTGACATACCTTATGGTAAGTAAATACAAATCATTTAATAGATTCAATCATATACAAAAAAACTTGTAGTATGAATCCAAAAAAGAAATTAGAATTCCCATAACATAAGAATAGTTTGTATAAGTGGCGGAATTAATTCCCGCTATGGTTGATGAAGTATGAGGCTATGGCTGACGGAGCATGAGGCTATGGCTGACAGGGCATGAGACTATGGCTGACAGGACATGAGACTATGGCTGACAAATGCATCTAAATAAGGGCTTTAAGCCATGTCTTGTTAAAAATTTGCTTACAGCGACATGTGAATGTGAAGACCTGTTTCGCAAAACTGGATTTAGAATGCTTATAGTATCCGAGTCAAATGCTTATGGCTCTTAATCTTATATTGAACCAGCACTTTTTATTCACAAAATATATTCCTATTTTTGTGCCCACGTAGAATAAAAACCTATTAACATGAAAAGAATACATTTTGCACTTCTCCTCTGTTTCGCTACAGCTATTTGTTTTGCACAAGGCAAAAAAGATTTGGATCTTCGCGATGTTATCGCAGGCAAGTTCCGGGTAGAAGGCATACAAGGTATGCGTTCTATGGAAGATGGAGAACATTACACCCGCATTATTAACAACAAGCAAATCAAAAAATATTCCTTCCGCACAGGCGAAGAGGTAGCAACAGTATTTGACGTAGCCACAGCACGCGATTGCAATTTCGAACAGTTCGATGGATATATTTTCTCTCCGGATGAGAAAAAAATCTTGATACGCACCAATACACAAGCACGTTACCGCCGCTCATACACCGCTGTGTACTACATTTACGACATAAGAAACAACCGATTGGAAACCCTCTCGGATGGTGGACCGCAAGAAGCTCCTCAATTTTCGCCAGACGGGCATCAGATAGCTTTCGTGCGAGACAACAACATCTTCCTGGTAAAGCTCCTTTTTGGTAATAGCGAATCGCAAGTTACCGAAGATGGCGAGTTTAACAAAGTGCTCAACGGTGTACCCGACTGGGTGTACGAAGAAGAGTTTTCCATGAATTCTGCTTTCGAATTCAGCCCAGACAATAACATGATAGCCTATATCCGCTTTGAAGAGACCGAAGTACCTATGTACTCTATACAGATGTGGGGTAACAACTACCCGGATATGTATAGCTACAAATATCCCAAAACGGGCGAACGCAACTCTAAAGTATCGGTACACACCTTTGACATTAAATCTCGAGTAACCCGCAAAGTTAATCTACCAGTAGAAGAAAGTGACTACATCCCCCGCATACGTTTCACCAGTGACCCAACCAAAATGGCAATCATTACGTTGAACCGTACGCAAAATAAGCTCGACCTCTACTTTGCCGACCCGCGCTCTACCGTATGCAAACTAATTCTACGCGAAGAAAGCGCATATTATATTGATGAAGACGCACTGGATAATATCCGTTTTTACGAAAACAACTTCACGCTGATTAGCGAACGTAATGGCTACAAACACCTCTATTGGTATAACTTCAACGGAGGGTTGGTAAAGCAAGTTACACAAGGAGACTTTGAAGTGCAGCGCTTCATCGGGTGGGATAAGGTAAACAACTCTTTCTACTTTGAGGCTAACGTTGACGGGGTTACTCAAAATGCGGTGTACAAAACCGGAAAGAAAGGTGAACTTATCAATCTAAGTGGCGTAAAAGGCACTAATTCGGGCGATTTCAGCAAAACATTCAAGTATTTTATCCATACTCACTCCAATATATCTACACCTCCTTTAGTAGAAGTGAAAGATAACACCGGCAAAACCTTACGTACCCTTGTAGATAATGCCAAATTAAAAACGATGATAGAGGAGTACAACCTGCCTACGCGAGAGATGTTCACATTCAAAACATCACAAGGCATTACTCTGAATGGATGGATGATTAAACCTGCCGGCTTTTCGGCTAGCAAGAAATATCCGGTTATCATGTTCCAATACAGTGGTCCCGGTAGCCAACAAGTATTAGACAGATGGCGTATGGGTGGACAAGGAAACGGCATCGGATGGGATCACTACATGGCCAATCAAGGCTATATAATGGTATGTGTAGACGGCAGAGGCACCGGAGGACGAGGAGAAGAGTTTCAGAAATGCACCTACCTTAATCTTGGTGTAAAAGAAGCTAAAGACCAAGTAGAGGCTGCCCAATACATGGGCACTCTGCCTTATGTGGATAAAACCCGTATTGGCATTTGGGGCTGGAGCTATGGAGGTTATACAACTATCATGAGTATGAGCGAAGGTACACCCGTTTTCAAAGCCGGCGTAGCAGTGGCTCCGGTTACCGACTGGAAATACTACGACAGCATCTACGGCGAGCGTTACATGCGCACACCCAACGAAAACCCCGAGGGCTACAAAGCTGCATCAGCATTTACGCGTGCGGACAAGCTAAACGGAAGAGTGTTGCTTGTACATGGAACAGCCGATGACAATGTGCATTTACAAAACCTTGCCGAATACACCGAATGTTTGATACAACTCGACAAACCGTTTGACATGCACTACTACACCAACCGAGATCATGGTATTTATGGGGGCAATACCCGTCAACATCTGTTTGCAAAGATAACCCGATTCTTTTTAGAAAATTTGTAGCAGATGGCGGAACGAGTTCGTAAACCCGAGTGGCTTAAAATAAGTATCGCCACCAACCAACGATATACCGAAACAAAACGCATTGTAGAATCACATTGCCTGCACACTATTTGCAGCAGTGGTCGTTGTCCTAACTTAGGCGAGTGTTGGGGCAAAGGTACAGCTACCTTTATGATAGGTGGAAACATCTGCACCCGTAGCTGCAAATTCTGCAACACAGAAACAGGTCGCCCACTCCCACTCGACCCTGCCGAACCCGAAAACGTGGCTGCTTCTATTAAATTAATGAAGTTGAGCCATGCGGTAGTTACTTCGGTAGACCGTGATGACCTACCCGACCTGAGCGCTAAGCATTGGGCAGACACCATACGCGCGATAAAGAAGGAAAATCCGGGTACTACACTCGAAGTGCTGATTCCTGACTTCCAAGGGCAGATGGAACTGGTGGATTTAGTAATAGAAGCGCAACCTGAAATCATTTCGCACAATATGGAAACGGTAAGACGCATCAGTCCGCTAGTGCGGAGTGCAGCCAACTATGACCGTAGCCTGGAAGTTATCAAACACATAGCCGATAAAGGCACAACAGCCAAGTCGGGCATTATGGTAGGTTTGGGCGAAACCATAGAGGAAGTACATCAAACGATGGACGATTTGGTAGTAGCGGGCTGTTCCATACTGACCATTGGGCAGTATTTGCAGCCAAGCCGGAAAAACTATCCGGTTGCAGAGTACGTTACACCCGAACAGTTCGCGCGTTATAAAGAAGAAGGAATACGTAAAGGATTTAAGTTGGTAGAGAGCGGACCACTCGTGCGCTCCTCTTACCACGCAGAAAAGCACATATAAAAGTTAATTTTAGAACCATTCAGAGGAATGGTTGTTTTAATATTGAAATGGGAAATAGAATCAAAATATCATACGCGCTGAATTTAGCGATAGGATTTATTCCGGTTATATTCACAATTATATTACTTGAGATTATCGGGTCTCAAGAAGCATCTATTCATATAGGTCTTGCTATTGGATTAGCATACACAGTATATAGTCGAATACAAAAGACTGTCAACGTCATACTGGAAGTAACGACTTCTGTTTTATTGGTTTATTCGATAATAGTTCTCTTTCTGGAAGAAGATATCTCATACAATCTGCTTCCTCTATTTTTAGAAATAAGTATTGCTATACCTCTCTTCTTTTTATTCCTTATAAAGCGTCCTATTATGAAGCGCTACAAAGAGATGAAGAAAGGCAGATATACACAAATTGCTGAATCGACTATTGTGTCTATTCGCATCTTCCTGATTATTACCATTGTACACATCATACTTTGTGGTATCTTCTATATTCACATGAATGGTTACAAGAGCGTACTCATGTGGCTACTCATTTATATTGCACCGGTTTTTGTTTTTATTGCAACTATATGTCTGAATCAACTATCTATTTATATTTTCAACCTGATGATGAGCGAACATCGCTACATTCCGGTAGTTGATAATAAAGGTTATGTATTGGGGAAAGTCACCCAAGCCGAGTTGGAAAATAAAGGAAATACGATATGCACACCGGTCATTCGTATCGCAGTGATACATGAAGGAATGCTGTATCTTATAAAACAGCCACAACTTGAGCTCTTCGAAGGAGAACGTTTGGATATACCAATGGAGAGCACACTATATTATGGCGAAACGCTCGACGATGCTATTAAGCGCATACTACAAGATGCTATGCCTATGGCCAATAACCTAAAACCGGTTTTCAGTATACGCTACAACTTTAAGAACAGGCTAATCCACAGACAGGTTTATTTGTATCTACTTCCGATTAAAGATGAAAAGATGTTTAATGAATTACGTATCTTTTCGGGTAAGTTGTGGACTATGAATCAAATAAAAGACAACCTTGATAAGAATTATTTCTCAGAACTCTTTGAACACGAGTTCGATCACTTGCAAACGATTATTGATACAAGAGAAAAATACAAGGAATCTTAGCCAGTTGAGGTACACGATTCTTCCACTCTTTTACAGTACGTGTTTTAACATACTCGCTATCGGTGGTAAGGTTGGCAGCTATACATAGCTTTGTTTGAGGACGACAGGTGGCTAAAATATCCTCTACCATTTTATGATTACGGTAAGGAGTTTCGATAAATATCTGAGTTTGCTTCTCACTATAAATGCGTTGCTCCAACATTTTGAGGCATTTAGACCGCTCGCCTGCTTCAATAGGCAAATATCCATGAAATGCAAAACTTTGCCCGTTAAACCCCGAAGCCATTAAGCCAAGCAAGATAGAAGAAGGTCCCACCAAGGGGATTACCTTAAGATCTCTGCGCTGTGCAATAGCAACTACATCTGCACCGGGATCGGCAATAGCAGGACAACCAGCTTCGGATATTACTCCCATAGAAAAACCCGAGACAAGAGGTTGTAGATAACCCGATATTTCTTCGGGCGATGTATGTTTATTTAAGGTATAGAATTGAAGGCTATCAATATCTATTTCCCTGTCTACTTTTTTGAGAAAGCGCCGGGCAGTACGCACATCTTCTACAATAAAGTGCTTAATGCCACGAATTATTTCAGTATTTCCTATCGGTAACACACTATCAAGATTAGTCTCCCCCAGAGTTACAGGGATAAGATACAGAGCTATTTCCATGTTGTTCTTCGTTTATCAAGGTTTGAAGCGCGACTCTTCCAAAAGTTTTCGGTAGTCATTCATTTCGAGCAGCTCCCTGATTGAGATATTATTGTGTTTCATGTACGAAGAAACTATTTCCATTCCTAACCATACGCCAATAAATGCCGGACTGTTTTCGCCAAAATAAGATGTATGCGGAGCCGGATGAATATATCTGCGAATTACCATTGGGTCGGTAGTGTTAAGCTGTCCGGTAGAATTTATATACTCCCAAATCTGTTTCCTGTTCTCTTTACACCAAGTAATCTCCTCGTTAGAGTAGCCAATCATTTTCTCGGCCGATTTATACCCCAGAATCTCCTGTACTACATAGTTTATTTTACCACGATACAGAATAATTTCCAGCAGCGAACCACGCAAGTTGTCGGGGAAAAGATATTCACTCAACAGATAAAAGCGAAAACAGTCGGGAAGAATGCGTTCGGGAATCATTGAGCTGCATTGATACGGATGGTAGTAGCGTGAATAGAGTGGGTAATCTGTGCCCATATACTTATCCAAGCTAATGGCAAGTAGCGAATCTACAATTACTACCGATTCATTGAGCGCGGAAACCTGCGTATATACTTCGGGTACGCGAATACCGGGAATCTCCTTTTGAAGACGCTTAAACCCCTTGGTAAGCCCCTTCTCAATATGACTGATATCGGCAAATTTCTCCTGTACATCAATGAGAAGTTGCAAACGGGTACTGTCCTGAAAGTAAGCTTGCATTTTTTGGTTAATGCCATCTTCGAAAACTTGTCCGATACCAAGCACATCTTGCAGCAGAGTTTGGGTTAGCCACGAGTATGTGGTATTCATTTTTTGCACAGCAGCATAACTGTCGAATGCCGCATACTCGTATTGTAACCTATCATAGCGAATAACGGAGATACCATTCCCAGAGTTTTGATCTAGGAAATTATTCTTAGCAAACTGGCATGAAACCAATAATAAAATGCAAAAAACAAGTATTGGTAAATTCCGTATCTTCATAAAGTAGTGTTATTGACACCTTTTAAGGTCGTGCTACCTTAGAAACAATTATCCGTAAATAATGTTTCCTTCTTCGTCCATATACTCTTCCAAACCTTTGGAATAGGTAGCCATAGCACGCAAACTCATACCAACGCTTGAAAATCCTCCATCGTGGAAAAGATTCTGCATAGTTACCTTACGGGTAAGATCAGAGAACATTAAAATACAGTAGTCAGCACATTCGTCTGCCGAAGCATTACCTAATGGAGCCATACGGTTGGCAAAGTCCATAAGCTTATCCATACCTTTTACACCCGAACCGGCTGTAGTAGCGGTTGGCGATTGTGATATAGTATTAACACGCACATTCTTTTCGCGACCGTAGATGTAACCAAAGCTACGGGCTATGGATTCCAGTAACGCCTTTGCATCTGCCATATCATTGTATCCGAAGAAAGTACGCTGCGCAGCTACATAGCTCAACGCCAGGATAGATCCGTAATCGGCAATAGCGTTCATTTTCTTGGCAACCTGCATCATTTTATGAAACGAAACAGCCGATACATCCAATGTTTTATCCAGTAGGCTATAATCCAAATCGTCGTACGTGCGTTTTTTCCGCACATTTGGCGACATGCCAATAGAGTGTAGTACAAAATCTATCTTTCCGCCCAACACTTCTTGCGAGCGACGAAAAACTTCCTGCAAATCTTCAACACTGGTAGCATCGGCAGGGATAACTTCGCAATTCAGTTTTTGCGACAAAGCATCTACTTCGCCCATGCGAACCGCCACCGGCGTATTTGATAACGTAATAATTGCTCCTTCTTCTACAGCCCTTTCGGCTACTTTCCAAGCTATGGATTGTTCATTCAAAGCACCAAACACGATGCCTCTTTTACCTTTCAACAAGTTATAACTCATACCTATTAAATTGTTAATTAAGGTTGCAAAGATAGAACTTTTTCGTATAATCAGACAATAAGCCCCTGCTCTTAATGCCGATATTATCAAAATTTACCCATAATCTAACAATTAGTACACAATTATCGCTATTTTCTATTCTATTTTTGCAAACGATAAATAGTGGTTTTTCATAATTTATTAAAGTTAGAATTAGGTTAGAATCATATCCTTCTTTTGAACGACTCGGGAGAGTGGTTCAAAAGAAGAGAATGATAAAACGCTACCACTATAATTATTAAGCAACGATTTTATTACCAATAATTATATTACGAATGAACACATTATCAAAAACCTTGAAATGGACATTTACAATTTGTGTGGCATTTATTTTAGCTAGCTGCGGATGCCAAAAGTCTTCAACTGATGTTTATGCAATTGATGAAAGCATCTATGAAAACCTACCATTTAACATGGCCAAAGTAGAACAACCGTCTTTCCCTGCCTACGAAGTTAATATTAAGGATTTCGGAGCGCAACCAAACGGAATTTTCATAAACACAGACGCCATAAACAACGCTATAAAAGCTGTAAACGCCAAAGGTGGTGGCAAAGTTGTAATCTCGGAAGGTCTGTGGCTTACCGGCCCTATCCAACTATTGAGCAACGTTAATCTTTTCTTAGACCACAACGCGTTGGTACTCTTCAGCGACGATCACAAATTATATCCTATTATAGGGACTTCTTTCGAAGGACTTGAAACACGCAGATGCACCTCACCTATTTGGGCTTTGGATGCAGAGAACGTAGCGATAACTGGTTTCGGGACATTTGATGGTGCTGGCGACAGTTGGCGTTATGTAAAGAAAGGCAAGATGACCGAAAATCAATGGAAAGCCTTATTGAACAAACCGGGAGGTGTTTTGAACGAAGCTAAAGATATCTGGTATCCAAATGCAGGATCTTTGAAAGGCGCAAAGGCTACATCCGACTTCAACAACCCCGAAAACATCCACACAGATGCTGATTGGGATGAAATCAGAACATTCCTTCGCCCTGTATTATTGAGCTTCAGAAGCTGTAAAAAGGTGTTATTCGAAGGTGTAACATTCAAGAACTCGGCCAGTTGGTGCATACACCCGTTGTCTTGCGAACACATTACACTTAATAATGTAAAAGTATCCAACCCATGGTATTCACAAAACGGCGATGCTTTGGATTTGGAATCTTGTACCAACGCACTTATCATCAACTGTTTATTCGATGCAGGTGACGATGCTATCTGTCTTAAATCAGGCAAGAACGAGAGCGGACGTCGCAGAGGTCAACCTTGCCAGAACGTAATCGTGAAGAATAATACAGTATTGCATGGTCATGGCGGTTTTGTTGTAGGTAGCGAAATGTCAGGTGGTGTAAAGAATATCTTCGTGTCAGGATGTACTTTCATGGGTACCGACGTAGGTTTGCGTTTCAAGAGCACACGCGGTCGTGGTGGTATAGTAGAAAATATCTACATAGAAAACATTCAAATGATCAACATACCTAACGAACCACTGCTATTCGACCTTTTCTATGGTGGAAAAGCACAAAGCGAACTAACAGATGAGGATCGTAATTACGACTATACTACCGTACCTCCAGTAACAGAAGAAACCCCTGCCTTCCGCAACATACACATCTCCAATGTTACTTGCAAAGGTTCCGGACGTGCTATCTTCTTCAATGGGCTACCCGAAATGCCGGTTGAAAACATCTCGGTTAAGGATGTAGTCATAACCGACGCAAAAGAAGGTGTAGTAATCAGTCAGGCTAAAGATGTAAAACTCGAAAATATAACGATAGAAACTACAGGACCTCAACTACAAATGAGAGATGTAGACAACATTAAAATAAATGGTGAAGATTATAAAATAGGTAAAGGATTGGTAAAGATGGATTTCTAAAGAATAAGGGGCGAATAATTTTCGCCCTTTATTTTTTTCATTACATTTGCGTTTATAAACCCATTTACATATTACACACAATATTACAATGAAGACAATTCTTATGTACGCATTAGCCTTTGCGTTATCTACACCACTGGTAGCCTCATCGTGTGTGCAGGCAGAAAATGAAAAGACTATTAAGGTAGAAGTCTGCAATGATTGGACAAAGCCTAAAACAGATGAACCTGTAGTTATTAAATTACAAGATCTTAATTTGAACTTCCAAGTAAAATCGGCAACTGTATGGGAAGGGAACAATGAAATTCCATCTCAACTTGACGACTTAAACAATGACCTCAAAGCAGATGAAGTCGTTTTCCTAACAGACGTTGCGGCAGGAAGTAAGAAAGAATTTAAGATTGTACTCTCCGCTACCAAAAGCACCGTAAAAAAAGAATACCCCACACGCGTATATGCCGAGCTATTGGTTAGCGACAAACGCGGAAAGCATGTACCTGTACAAGCTGTCACCATACCCGGCACAAGCAACATCTACAATCAAATGCACCACCATGGTCCTGCTATGGAGTCAGAACTAGTAGCTTACCGTGTTTACTTCGATCAAAAACAAACCATTGACCCATATGGCAAGTTTAATAAAGGTTTTGAAATACAAGAATCGCAGTTTTATCCTACCGACGAACAGCTAGCCCGAGGGTTTGGAGACGATGTACTGTTGGTAGGTGGTAGCGCAGGGTTAGGTGCCTTTAAAGGATGGAACGGGGAAAAAGCGACTCATATAGAGCCAGTGCTTAATCGTACTTCGCGTATGATTGCTTACGGGCCTATTCGCGCCATTGCCGAGAGTGCTGTAACCGAATGGAACTATCAGAACGATGAGTTGAATATGATAAACCGCTATATTCTTTATGGTGGACATCGCGACTTAAGAATAGAAACCTATTTCGACCAACCACTGAAAGATAAAGTATTCGCTACCGGTGTTATCAATATTGTAAACTCCGAGCATTCTTCGGATGGAGAAGGTTTAGTAGGTTGCTGGGGTACACATTGGCCGGTAAACGACACTATTAAATATGCCAAAGAAACCGTAGGACTTGCCACGTATATTCCCAAAAAGTATGTGGGCGAAGAAGTGAAAGATAAAGTGAATTATCTCTATACGATGAAAGCAGATGGAGAACAATCACTATATCACTACACGAACTTTACTTCCATGAAGGAGACCTTTGGTTATAAAACACCCGAAGCATGGTTTGCTTACATCCGTGAATGGAAGGAAGAACTGGAACATCCGGTAAGGGTAACTATAAAGTAATAAATACAATCTAAGAGATAACAAGAATTATCCCAAGAGGTTTTTTCCTCTTGGGATTTTTTTGTTGTAATAGGTAAGACATCGTTATCCGATTCTCTTGGAGCATAACACATAAGTCAACACTTATGACTTTTCGTTTGAAGTAAGATGCAAAAAAATCTCAGTGCTTTTTGCATCAAAATTCACTGAGAAAATTCAAAAATACAGTCAGAAATGAGACAAAAAACAGTCAGAAATTTCGGCTTAAGTCAAAATCTTTGTTGGTATCCCTGTTTACGCAATCTGTTTTCAAAGTAATAAATGGATCAAGTTAAATAGTATAGGCGTGTGCTCCAAATACTTGGCGCGTCAAGTATAAAGAGTACACGCGTCAAGTATAAAGAGTTGACGCGTCAAGTATTTGGGGCTGAAATACCCCTCTCAGAAGCGTCTTAGCGCAACGTTGTTTTTTTTGGAAATAAGCAGAAATGTAAAGGGAAGACAAGCATTAACAAAGGTTTCTACTTGAGTCGAAATTTCTGAGCTTAAAATCACAAAACTTCTTAAGTGCAGTCCCTTACAGGAGCTGCTACTTAAGAAGTTTCATTCTTTATATAGTCGTGTTCGTGTTATTTCGTAATACGGAACCAATCCACTTCGACCCAGCCACCATCGTTAATAACGATACCGGGACGTGTACAGAATGTTCCTAGCTTAGCACCAATCCATTTTCCTTCTTTAGCTGGGAATTTACTACCCATTGCTGTATATTTTTTACCATCAAGGCTATAACTGAAATCGCACATTACGATTTGATCCCATC
Organism: Bacteroides sp. 214; assembly: GCF_010501015.1. GTDB lineage: Bacteria > Bacteroidota > Bacteroidia > Bacteroidales > Bacteroidaceae > Bacteroides. The sequence continues at coordinate 54,103 of NZ_QVML01000010.1, forward strand.
CACCTTCGGCATGTGCTTTTTTACCACCATCCGATGTAAATTTAACGCGCAAGTAGATAGTTTGATCTTTCAAAGGAAGTTGTGCGTTCACTTTTTCCGTACCACCTCTATCTGCTTTTAAGCATTCGAGTTGTGAAAGAATAATTCCTTCTGAAGTGTTTTCAAGAATTAATCCGGCATAATCCAACCCCATTACAACGAGCCCTGTACGTTCACCGGTATATTTGTTGGTAGGCTTAAATGTCAACTTAATGGTTGCGGTAAAGTTTTCTGCCGGTGTTTTTTGTAACAATAAGTTAGAAACATCCCAAAGGCTCTTGTAGTTTTCAGGAACCGGATATGAATAAAGACGAGCAAAACCTTTATCGCCAGCAAAGTACGCCCATTTTTCATTATAGTTCGCATGCCATTGCCACTGTGGAGAAAGCGTAAATCCGTCAAACTCATCGCTTTCTTGTGGTGTAGTAATAGGATATGTTTTTCCTACGTTTGGCTTTTTATAGGTCTTTACAGGTTCTCCTGTACCATCTCCATCTTTATCAACACCCATAACTGGCCAATCGTTAACCCATTTCATTGGTTGTAGATGCACGATACGTCCATAAGCGCCCACATCTTGGAAGTGGAAGAACCAATCCTCTCCTGTTGGGGTATCAACCCATGCTCCTTGGTGAGGACCATTTACATTAGTTTTGCCTTGCGCTAATGAAATATGCTCTTCGTAAGGACCATATATGTTTTTAGAACGTAGAGTAAGCTGCCAACCTGTTGGCACACCTCCTGCAGGAGCAAAAATATAGTAATATCCGTTGCGCTTGTAGAACTTAGGACCTTCTATAGTTTCATGGTTGTCGTGTCCATCGAAAATGATGCGTGATGGAGCGATAGCTTTGTCGGCTCCCGGTGTTAATTCGCAGATAGCGATAACACTCTTCAATCCGGCACGGCTTCCTGCGTACGCGTGTACCATATATACTTTACCATCTTCATCCCAAAGAGGAGATGTATCAATAATTCCTTTTCCAGGTTTTACGAGTACTGGTTCGCTCCACGGTCCTTTTGCATCTTTAGCTTTTACCATGAAAGCTCCCTGATCGGGATCACCCCAGAAAATATAAAACTCTCCATTGTGGTGACGGATACAAGGTGCCCACACACGATTTCCATGTTCGGGAGCTGTATCGGTTACCGGTGGCAAAGCATGAGGAACGGCAGCACCAATGATTGTCCAGTTCACCATATCTTTGGAATGTAGTATCTGCAACGCGGGCAAACAACCAAAGCTAGAGGAGGTCATATAATAATCATCGCCTACACGACATGCGTCAGGGTCTGAATAATCTGCATAAAGAATAGGATTTTTGTAGGTTCCGTTGCCATTGTCGGCTACCCACACTTCTGATTTGTAATTTTGTTGCGCCGACACCGCACAGGCGATGAACAAAGCAAAGATAAATAACTTATTTTTCATGGTAAATCAATTATAAGATGGTTTGTCAGTTGACAAAGGTAAAAGAAAAGGAGAAAACCCAAGGGGGAATAATGGGGATAAGAGGGGGAATAATTGGTAAAAAGGTACCCCATACGGAGCACCTTTTCTCAATTAATATTTTATAGACTAAGATTATACTTTAATCGGGCTATATTTAGGAACCAATGATTTCATCACAGTCCAGCCAATCAGGTAAGCCACAGCACAAACGCAGAATATAATGAAATATCCGGCAGGTTTACCTTGGAAACCTAAGAATACCATTTGTGTAGCTTCGGCATGGTCGAACAAGCTACCTGCAGATGTTTGAAGCAGTGCCGAACCGATACCACCTGCCATACCACCGATACCTGTAATGGTAGCAATAGCACTTTTGGGGAACATATCGCCAACGGTAGAGAAGATGTTGGCCGACCAAGATTGGTGAGCAGCACCGGCAATACCGATAAGGATGGTTGGGAACCAAGGAGAGATGCTACCCATTGGTTGGGCAAACAATACTACCAACGGGAAGAATGCAAAAATCAACATGGCACGCATACGGGCAGCGTAAGCATCCATACCTGTTTTCTTCATAATGATAGAAGGTAACTTACCACCATAGATTGAAAGCATTGTGATAGCATATAGTGTAAAGATCAATCCCATACCCAAACCTTCGGAAGTCTTAATACCAAACTGAGCCGAGATATAAGGAGGGAACCAGAACAGGAAGAACCACCATACGCCGTCAGTCATAAATTTACCGAAAGCAAAAGACCAGGTTTGTTTGAAACCAAGACACTCAAGGAAGGTAAGTTTTCTTTCTTCTTTTACTTCTTCTTTTTCATCAGCTTCTTCTTCATCTTGTTCGATGTAAGCTAACTCAGCAGCATTTACACGTTTGCTATTGCGTGGAGCATCGTACATAAACACCCAGAATCCCATCCAAACAAAACCTAAAGCACCAATAATGATAAACGCCATTTCCCAACCGAAGAACTTAGCCAAAGGAGGAATAGTAAGCGGAGCAATCAAAGCACCAATCGATGCACCTGTATTAAATAAAGATGTTGCAAAAGCACGGTCTTTCTTAGGGAAATATTCGGCAGTAACCTTAATGGCTGCAGGGAAGTTACCTGCCTCACCAAGTGCCAAAACACAACGCGAAACCAAGAAACACCACATACCCACAGTAGCGATAACAACCGTTACATCGCCCGTAGCCTGAATCATAGCTTCTTTATCGGCTAAACCAGTCCAAAGTTCAGTAATAACACCGCAACCGGCATGCATACACGCACCGAGCGACCATATACCAATAGCCCAAAGGAAACCTTTTTTACTGCCCATCCAGTCTACAAAGCGACCAGCGAAAAGCATACTACCTGCATAGAACAGAGAGAAAATACCGGTAATGATACCGTAGTGTGTGTCGTTCCAATGAAACTCGGGTTGAATGAACTCCGCGTAGGTCAACGATAAAACCTGACGGTCGAGATAGTTAATAGTAGTTGCGAAAAATAACATAGAGCAGATAACCCACCTGTAGTTTGTCATTTTTCCTGTTGCATTTTGTAATGTACTCATGATATTATGTTTAAAATATAATTATATGCACTTTATACGCCTGCAAATATAAAAGTTGCAAGGAAAATAAAATTGGAATAATTGGTCATACTATAAGATTAATTGACCGCTTATTTCAAAAAGCTCACGCAAAACTAATAAAAAAAGCCACAAAAACTATTGTTTACGTACACGAAAAATAAAAATTCCACTTTTTATAACGAAAACTACACAAAACTTCCTGTAAGGAAAACTATTTTTGTACTTTCTGGAAATACAGACAATAAGAAACCATAAAAAACATATAAGAAAACAATGATGAAAAAATTAGTAAAGCAATTGATATTGCCGGGAGTATTGGCGATTTCTATGACAGCAATGGCGCAACAAGTAGACAAGAACCAACCTTGGTCGGTAAGAATGGTAGAATCGGAAATGATTCGTTGCCCCGAAGCATGGCAACTCGACTTTCAACCTCGCCTGAAATGGGACTACTGTCACGGATTAGAGTTACAAGCTATGCTTGATGTATACGACGCTTACGGTGATCAACGTATTTTTGATTATGCCTTGGCGTATGCCGACACCATGATTCATGCCGATGGAAGCATTGAAGCCTACAAACTGGAAGAGTACAACATCGACCGTGTAAATACCGGCAAAGTATTATTCCGCTTCTATGAGCAAACAAAAGAAGAAAGATACCGCAAAGCTATCGACTTGCTGAGATCTCAGTTGGATACACATCCGCGCAACGAAGATGGAGGATTTTGGCATAAGCAGGTTTATCCGAATCAAATGTGGTTGGACGGACTATATATGGGTGCGCCTTTCTATGCCGAATATGCCTATCGTAACAGTCGCCCACAGGACTATGCCGACGTTATCAAACAGTTTGTACTTGCAGCCAAACACACTTACGACCCCACCAACGGATTGTATCGCCATGCGTGTGATGTAAAGCGTCAAGAGCGTTGGGCAGACAAGAACACCGGACAATCGGCACACAGTTGGGGACGTGCTATGGGATGGTATGCCATGGCATTAGTAGATGTGCTTGATTTTCTGCCGAAACACGAACCGGGACGCGAAGAGGTGTTGAAAATACTCAATAACGTAGCTGTACAAATAAAAAGATTGCAACATCCCGAAGCCGGCGTGTGGTATCAGGTGCTCGACAAAAGTGGTGAACCGGGTAACTACCTGGAATCTACTTGCTCTACTATGTTTACTTACGCGCTTTTCAAAGCTGTTCGCATGGAGTATATCGACAAATCATACTTAGATGTAGCCATTAAGGGTTACGAAGGAATTCTAAAAACATTTATAGAAGTAGGCGAAAATGGTGTAGTGGAAATTACAAATTGCTGTGCCGTAGCCGGACTTGGCGGTAAAGTATACCGTTCGGGAAGCTATGAGTATTACCTCAGCGAACCTATCCGCAACAATGACCCCAAAGCTGTAGGTCCATTTATAATGGCAAGTTTGGAGTGGGAAAGATTACAACGTTTCGGTTGCTTTAAATAAGAACAATGATGAAAAAGCTCTTTTTATTATCCTTAGTAGCCTTGCTGACCAGCGGTTTGCAAGCACAACAAGATGGACGAGATACGATTGTTATAGCTCGTGATGGTACTGGTAAATATCGTAACATTGCAGATGCTTTTGATGAAGTACGCGCCTACATGGAATACACCCGTGTAATTTACATCAAGAACGGCACCTACAAAGAAAAAATCGTTGTTCCTGCCTGGTTTAAGAATGTTCATTTCGTTGGCGAGAGTGCCGAGAAAACAATTATTACATACGACGACCATGCCAACATCAACAAAATGGGAACTTTCCGCACTTACACCGTAAAGGTAGACGGAAACAATATCGTATTTAAGAATCTCACGATAGAAAACAATGCGCCCCAAATGGGACAAGCAGTAGCTCTGCACACTCAAGGCGACAAACTGGTATTCGTCAACTGCCGCATACTCGGTAATCAAGATACTATATTTACCGGAGGAGAAGGCACAAGCCTCTTCTTTCGCAATTGTTACATCGATGGTACCACCGACTTTATCTTTGGTGGGGCAACAGCCTATTTTCAGGATTGCACCATTCACAGCAAGCGCAACTCGTACATAACTGCTGCTTCTACCCCTAAACATATTACTTACGGATATGTATTCAACAACTGTACACTTACCGCCAATGCAGATATAGACAGAGTACATTTAGGTCGCCCATGGAGACCATACGCAGCTACCGTATTCTTGAATTGCCAAATGGGGAGCCACATACTTCCAATAGGTTGGCACAACTGGGGCAAGCCAGACAATGAAAAGACCGCCCGCTATGCCGAATACAACAGTATCGGTGAAGGAGCTGCTCCAAAAGCACGTGTAGCATGGTCAAAACAACTACCCAAGAAAGAGGCAGACAGCTATACCATTGAAAATGTATTGGGTAACGAAGATTGGTGGAAGCAATAAACAAAAAAGGATATAGAATAATGAAATATAGAATTATATGGTGTGCCCTGTCACTATTATTGCTAGTATCGTGGGTAGAGGTTAACACGCCTGTTACTATCTTTATGATAGGCGACTCTACCATGGCGAATAAAAGAATCGATGGTGGTAATCCCGAACGTGGATGGGGACACGCTCTTCCTCGTTTCTTTGACGATAAGCAAGTGGTAATTGACAACCATGCACAAAATGGCAGAAGTTCCAAGAGCTTTATAGACGAAGGACGTTGGGATGCTGTTCTTGCCAAAATCAAAAAGGGAGATTACGTTTTTATTCAGTTTGGACATAACGACGAGAAACCAAAACCCGATCGTCATACAGAGCCGGGTAGTACATTCGACGAGAACTTGCGTCGTTTTGTAAACGAAACACGTTCCAAAGGAGGCATTCCTGTATTGTTCAACGCCATTGTGCGTCGCAATTTCAACGAAGAAGGCGTATTGGTAGATACACACGGAGCCTATTTGGATTCGCCCCGCAATGTAGCAAAAGAGTTGGATGTTCTCTTTATTGATATGAATAAGATGACACACGACTTGGTGCAGAACATGGGGGTAGAAGCTTCTAAAAAACTCTTTGTGTGGATAGAGCCCAACACAGTGCCCATAGCTCCCAAAGGAAAAGAAGACAACACCCACCTTAATGTATACGGCGCGCGTACGCTTGCTTCAATGGTGGTGAAAGTTATTGAGGAGCAAATACCCGAACTGGGAAAACACACCCGTTGGTTCGATTATGTAGTTGCCAAAGATGGTACCGGTGATTTTTTTACGGTGCAGGAAGCAATCAATGCTGTTCCCGATCTCCGGAAGAATATGCGTACAACCATTCTTATCCGCAAAGGGGAGTACAAAGAAAAGCTGATAGTTCCACAGTGTAAGGCAAACATTTCTCTGGTAGGAGAAGATGGCGCTGTACTTACGTATGACAGCTACGCCAATGCCTTAAATGCTTTTGGCGAACCTTTGGGCACTTCGGGCTCTTCGGCTTGTTACATCTATGCATCCGATTTTTCGGCAGAGAACATTACCTTCGAGAATAGTGCCGGAGCAGTAGGTCAAGCTGTGGCATGCTTTATAGAAGGAGATCGTGCTTACTTTAAGAACTGTCGCTTCCTTGGTTTCCAAGACACGCTGTACAACCACGGCAGAAATTCACGTCAATACTTTGAAGATTGCTATATAGAAGGAACGGTCGATTTTATCTTCGGATGGTCTACTGCGGTATTCAACAGATGCACCATTCATAGCAAACGGGGCGGTTACCTCACAGCTCCCGCTACCGACAAGGGCAAGAAGTATGGATACGTATTCTACGATTGCAAACTCACTGCCGACGAAGGAGTAAACGGAGTTTACCTTTCTCGTCCTTGGCGACCCTACGGAAAGACTGTCTTCATTCGCTGTGAAATGGGCAAACACATTCGCCCCGAAGGTTGGAATAACTGGGGAAAACCGGAAAACGAAAAAACTGCATACTATGCCGAGTATAAAAGTACCGGTGAAGGAGCCAACCCCACTGCCCGCGCGAAGTTCTCGCATCAGCTAAAGAATCTGGACGGTTATAGCATACAAGATGTATTAAAAGGCTATGACGGTTGGAATCCGGTAGAGAACGGGAATAAACTAGTAAATATCGCACGTTAAAACGAGGTTCAATCAATAAGGAAACGGGGTTCATTTTATCTGAAAATGAACCCCATTTTATTGTTAATTGGAGGCTACTTTAGCTGACTATATAAGGGGTTGAACCCTTTTAAGGTTTAGGAAATCAAAGGAGCTGTATACTCCGGGGACGTAGAGACTTCCACTCTCCCACCACCTCTCTACTTCAACCACTTATCGAAAAACTCCAGCGACTCTTGTTGTATGGCTTTGCTCATAAAATGCTTCTCTTCCCAAATCTTAGTAACAAGCCTATCGCCTACCCCTTGGCTATCCCATACTTCGCGTAGTGTGGCATAGGCGCTCTCCACGCCTTCTACAGGAAAGAGTTTATCTTGTGTACCATTAAAGAACAGCGAAGGTTTGGGACATGCAATAGATGCTACATGCGGATAATCCATAAATCGTCGGATGCCCGGAATAATCATAGAATAGGCAGAGCCACCTTTGTTTTGATTGTTAGTCATGGTCATCAGCGTTTCGGTGGTGTTCATCCAGCAAAGCGAAGCCGAAGCAGCGATTTTATCTGTTGCCGCCGAAAGCATCCAAGAACGATGCCCACCCATAGAGAAACCTATGCAGCCTATTTTGTCGGCTTTTACTTGTGGCAGCGAAGCGAGAAACTCTGTGCTTCGTACATCATCCATCGTTATTACGCCTCCCCACGATGTGCCCATTTGCATTAAATTGGAGGCAAGAGCCTGTTGTATATCGTAGTTGACTCCTTCTTTTCGGCCACGTTCGCCCCAAAAGAGCGCATCAACTACAAGCACCACATAGCCTTTGGCTGCAAAATAGTCGCTTACAGGCACACTGTCATAGCAACGTTCTTGCCATTGGCGAGAGTCTTCCATAACTTCGGCAGATACACCAAAGGGCTTTACCACTTTTTCTTTACCGATACTAAAATGTGCGCCATGATCGTGTAGCATCACAAGAGCAGGAAAAGGCCCCTCACCATCCGGAATAAGCAAATAGGCCGGTACGCGATACCAGGCAGAAAGGTTGAAGCTTATCTTTTGTGCACGGTATCCATCGCGTTGTTCGGTAGCTGTTATTTCCATCTCATAATCGGCTGGTGCAGGAAGTATGTTTTCCAAACACATAGTCAGCGTTTCACGGGCAGTGGTTCTCCACGCAGAGAAATCGCCATCCTGATTGTTCTGCCAAGCCAGCGGAAAGGTTAATGAGTTTTTTAATTCCTGATAGAATACCGGCATACTTTTTTCAACGCCGTAAGGTTTTTCTACTTGTTCTTGCGCAAAGAGCATGGCAGAAAGAAGAATAAGAAGCGTGGTTACTTGTGTTCTCATGATAATATCTTGTTAAAACTTCTCCAAAGATACAGAAAAAATAAGAGAGAGGGAGACTAATTCAACGGAACTTCAAACACAATCCTTGCCCCTTCTTTGTAGGTTTTATCTACAAATATATTTCCTCTCATTCTTTTTATGATGAGGCTGCAAACGTACAACCCCAAACCTGCCCCCTGGGTAAATTCATTTATCTTATTGAAACGTTCAAATACCCATTTCTGCTTATCTACAGGAATACCTATGCCAACGTCTGTTACACCTACTTTGAGCCACCCCTTCTCTATACGATAGGCAAGCGTTATGCAGGATTCTGCCTCACCAAATTTGGCTGCGTTGGAGAGCAGATTATCTATTAATTGGTCTAAGTATGTATGGTTTATATGAATAATGGGGTTCGTATCTTCTGCTTCGAGCACCCATCTCCTATCCGGGTATAATTTAGTAAATTTATCAATAGACTCTTTACACTCCTTGTATATATGAGTAGGCTCGGTAGGCAGTAAATCTTCCGAAGAATAAAGCTGTGACACCTCCAGCATATCATCCAGAATTTTGGTTAATAGAGCGGTTTGTTTCTCTACTTCTTTTGCCATCTCTTGCTTCTCCTCCGGTTCCATATCGGTAAGCAGAGCAGTTGTTGTAAATCCAGAGATGATATTGAGCGGTGTTCTTATTTCGTGGCACATAGAGTGTACGAAAGAACTCTTCATCGTTTCACTTTCTTCTATCTTCCTGTTGAGTCGTTGCAATTTACGACTGGTGCGGTAATTGTACACACCCCAACCCAAAATCAAAAACAGGATAATGACCGATGCTATGATTATGATTCGCTGGTTATGTTGTTCAAGCTCTGCATTTCTTAATTTTTCGGCATTAACTTCGTGTTGTATCTGCAACTCCTTGTATTTTCCTTCACTTTCGGCTTTAGCGATTGAGTCGGACAGTTGGGTGGCTTTATTATATTCAAGGTATGCATTTTCAAACTCTCCCAATTTGTAGAGCAGTTCGGCTTTTCCTTTCTGTTGGTTAATGGCAAGTAGCGGATAGGTATTATACTTCAGCAACGTATCAATTTGCTGCAATGCTTTAGGATAATCCTCTTTAATCATGTAATATTCGCGTCCTACCATTGCCTGATAGTAGGGAGCAGGAGGAGTAGGCGCCTGCGAAGGAAACTGCTTCAATAACTCTGTGAAACGGAGAAAGAAAATATCTCTATTCTTTTGCGAGATAGTTTGCGACATAGAGAGATTGCCATAAGCACGAATACGCGACCGCTGACTGTAGTATGGACGTTTCCTTATCTCGGGTAACTCCAGATAATTTTCGAACACATCTAATTGTTGCATCGTATATTCTGCAAACTCCGGACTGTCTTGCGGATAGGTATTGCACAGCGTTATTAATGCTTGTTGCTGAAAGAGGTTTCCTCCATCCTTCAAGGGTATAGTACTGGCTATTTTGAACATTTCCTGGGCATAACTACGTAGTTGCACCACCTCTTCTTCGCCAACTTCTTCTCTAAACACCCATGCTCTATTCGTAGAAGCTATGATAACATAGATGTCTTTCATCTTTTTAAAACTGTTCGGCTCCGAATAATTGCGTAACCGATTTGTTGTTTCTTCAATGATTTTTTGACAAGCCTCGCTATCCAATCCTTGCATCTTGCGAGCTTCGTAAATCATTTCGTAGTAAGTAGAGATAGCCTCATTAGCAGGAGGCGTCAGTTGTTTTCGCGCCAGGTCAATATAATAAAACAAGGAATCTTCCTGCTTCACATCAAGTTTGTTGACTATCAGCTTAGTTAAAGCCGCCTTTGCTGCCTCGTTGTTTCCGGCAGCTATTGCCTCATCCAACAGCATCTTACTATAAGTTACCCCTCCCAAATCGGATAGGTTCGTAAGTATCTCCAAGCGTGTATCAATATCGGTAGCTTGAGATAAAGCTGTGATAAGTTCATCTTTGGAACTGTTTTGACTGTATGCTACAAGAGGAATAAACAGCAAACAGCAAAATGCTGTTATTTTGAAAATAGTACTTCTCATGATAAAATAGGCTTAATACTACAAACTTAAGTAAAAAAACAACAAAATCACCGAGTTCTTTAGTTAAAACTCAGTGATTTTGCTGCATAACCTTACAATGTGCAACTATGACTGAGCAACTATGAGCCATAGGCTGACAGGGCATGAGCCATAGGCTGACGAGTTGTATGCTTATGGCAGACGGGAAGTGTGCTTATGGATAAACTCTACCCGAAAGGTATATCAGCTAAATAATAGAGAGAATCTCTGCCGGTGAGTCAACAATAAATTCAGGATTAAATTGTTGCAGTTCCTCTTTAGGTCTGAACCCCCACGTCACTCCACAAGCCGTTGTTCCGCTATGGATTGCTGTTTGCATATCCACACCAGAGTCGCCCACATAAAGCGTTTCTTCTTTGGCTACTTGTGCTGCTGCTAAAATATCATTTACAATGGTTGGATCTGGTTTAGGAGCAATACCTTCGCGCTGTCCCAAGACTTCAACAAAAGAGACATTGGCAAAGAAATGATTGACCAGCTTCAAGGTGGCACTATAATATTTATTGGATGCTACGGCAAGTAACACACCTTGTTCCTGTAGGTTTTTGAGCAATTCAGGAATGCCGGGATAGGGAGAGCTGAAATCTGTGTTGTGCACATCATAGTAAGGAATAAACCCTTGTCGCATGCGAAGAACATTTTCTTCGGTTTTCTCGCCTTCAGGCAATGCGCGTTCAAAGAGTTTGTTGATTCCATTACCTACCATAAAATTGTATGCTTCTACAGGATGTGTAGGATAACCAAGCGTTTGAAGAACCTGATTGGTACTGTGAGCAAGGTCGGCAATGGTGTTGAGCAATGTGCCGTCAAGATCGAATATGATGAGCTTTTTCATGATAAGTATTTCTATATTGTATATAATAAAAAAGGGAAGTCTCACGACTTCCGCATTTCTTCTAACCTTAAATCTAAATCTCTATGAAAAAAACGTACTGCAAAGATAGAGCCTTTTCCTTAGAGTATGTGTTAATGAATTGCTTAAAATGAAAAATAACTTTAATCAGTTTTGTTTTGTTTCATTTTAATTACATCAGTTAATTAATTTTAATAAATTACGATAGATTTCATCCTGTTTTAGTATTTCCGAAACCCCTGTTATAAACAATTGTTTTCGCGCACGGGTCAAAACGACATTTAACTTCCTGTCGACAACGCAATTTTCTTCCCTTTTTTTGTTAGATAAGAACTTCAATTGATAAGCGCGATTGGCACAACAAGAATAAATAACGACATCTCGCTCGCTCCCCTGAAACCTTTCGACGGTATCTACCAAAATACGGTTCAACGGTTCAATGCCAAGCAGTGCCAATTCTTTGCGTATCATAGCTATCTGGCTACGATAAGGGGCTATAATTCCTATGGTTTCTTCGGGTACGAATGATGCCGCACAGGTATCGTAAACTTGCTTGGCAAGGCGAGCAGCGATACAGGCTTCCGAAGTATTCACCTTAGGAGATTTTCCGTATTCTTCGGCTACAGAGGGAAAGAACTGTATACGAAGATTGGCTGCCATCTCTTCCAACTGATGAGGCAAACCAAGCGTCTCCAGCTTACCTTCGTAAAAGTAGCGATTGGGGAAATGAGCTATATCGGGGTGCATACGCCCTTGCCGACTAAGAAGGTCGCTAACAAGTTCGGTCGTACAACCATCCGGGTCTATTTGTTTGAGCGAACAAAAAAGACGCTCAAAGAGCGAATTACGCAAATTGTGCATACCCATGTTGCGAAGAGAATCTTCATAAACCTCGGTTTGTTGTTCGGTTTGTTGCACTACGGCGGGGAGTTGCTTATGGTCGCCTATGAGGATAAACTTACCAATAGCGTCGTGCCCTTCGGGTGCTTGAGCAGAGAGCAAACCAAGGAGTTGTGGTTCCAGTATTTGCGAAGCCTCGTCGATAATTGCCACATCGAAAGTTTTCAGGCTGAAAAGCTCCGGTTTGTTCGAAAGCGTAGCTACCGTACCCACAAAGATGCGGCAACGCATAATCCGTTCCAACACATGCGAACGACGATTACAGTCTTGCAACACACGCTCAATAAGGTATTCGCGATAAGAGGGGTCGCAAGAGAGTTCGTTCCCGACACGGATAAAATCCACGGATGGTTTTATACTAAGCAGCGCTTTGCATATCTCGTCTACTGCCCGATTGGTGTAGGCGAGCAACAGTATTTGTGCTTCTTCATTCATATAAAATACCTCGACCATGCGACGCAACGCTTGAGATGTTTTGCCTGTGCCGGGAGGACCCAACAACAAGAAATAATCCTTGGCAGCCTGAGCTTTCAGCACTATACGATCCAAATCTGTGGCTGCTGAAGAGATGGCGGGCAGGTAGGTAGCATCTACTTCGGGCAGGCGGGCAGCCAACAAGAGGTCTTTACGCCTTTGATTGGCAGTGAGGAAAGTAGCCAATCCACCGAACATGCCGCGAAAAGCCGTATCCATGATGTCGTGTTCTAACGCGTAGAGGCTTTGAGCAGGAAGCAAATGCGGGTTTTGTTGCCTGGCACGCAAGCGTACTTTTAGCGTTTCGGAGGTTATCTCTTCTATGTTACCTTTGAAAATCATGCGATTGGTAACATTGTCGGCATCTGTATTACGCTCGTAAAGCACAATGGCATCACCTTGCCGAAAGTTAGGAAGCGACTCAGGGAATTCTTCAACTACAGAAAACACATTCTCTTTGGCAAGCAACACATAGGCTTTATGTTCGTCGGCAGCATGATTTTCAACGATGCGAAGATTATAAAGAATCTCGCCGGCTTCAAGTTTTTCGGCAAGCGTAGCAAGCCACAACGCCGAAGCACCGGTACATCCTTCGTACTCTACATCGCCCGATTTAGATACATACTGTTCTTTTGCCGTGAAATTATAGAGTGCCGCGAAGTAAGCACGCTCCACCTTATTTAATAGCAACAACTTTTCGGAAAAAGAATCAATAGAAGGACGAAGGTAGTTTGTCCAGAATTTATTCTTCATGCCACGTTCATTCAACCTTTCGGAAGTAATGCTTTGTAGCTTAAGAGTGGTATATTCAATGCTATTGCGAAGCTGAATACTATATTCATCGGCAACGATGCGGTTACGCACATCCATCACTCTTCGCACCATAGCCCACGAAGAACGTGCAGGATACAACAACGGATAGCGTGTATAAAACAGATATGCATTTACCTTATGATGATCTACACCTATGGCATACTGCAACACTGCTTGATAAAGTAACATTTGCACCACATTGTTTTCCTTGGGTTGCACACGGTTGCGTAAACCAAATTCATCTGCCTTACCCGACTTCATTTCTATAAAAGAGCTCACGTCGCGCTGCATATAGTCTAAACGCCCTTGCAAACCCAACGCTTCGCAAATGTAAGAAGGTTCAAGAACCGCATCTTTTTTGTTTAGCTTATAGCCCGGCAAATTAAATGTTTGCTGCACCGTGTCGCGAATATGGTCAAAGTGCATACGGCAATCGGCAAAGAATTGCTTTTCCTTTTCTTTGTCCTGCAAATCCTCACAGGCAGCCAGTTCGATAGGGTACATGCGGAATGCTTTCTTCATACATTCCAAATAATCGACTTCCCCTTCAGCATGAATCCATTCATCAAGAAAAAGGTTGGCTATGTTTCCAAGTAATAGCGGACGAGGATTTGCTATACGCTGCAATTTAAGCAATTGATAATTGAGCGGATGGTGCCCATAATCCTTAAAACATTCTGCCAATGTACTGATATCAATCAGGTAATCGGGTTCCAGAATAATAAAGGAAGGGGTAAGTATGCCATTTTCATCTTCGTTTACATCGAGCAAATTAAGCTGTGCAAAGCGCCATAGCTGCTCCACGGTAGTATTAAATTCCTCGTTTATTTGAGGTATATTGTAGCGCACACGCAATAAATCATCCGAGATGGCATCTACCGGGCTTACATACAAATAAGTTTCATCAGCATATTGAAAGCAGACACGCATACGCTGCACATATCTCTTTGAAGGTGGTGCAACAATGTAGGTAGCATCTGCACGCGGTAGCTGTCGGTAGAGCACGTCGGGGATATCTGCTCCTGTGATTCGCTTAATAAAGAAAGCGAGTGTTTTGGCATCACGCAATAGTTCTTCTTGCGTAGGTTCTTTCTGTCTGTTCAGTATCGCATTGGAGGTCAACCGGAAGGTATGCAGACGATTCTGAGCAGAGATGGATAAGTCAAACTTAGCAGCAAGGAAATTTATTCGTGCGGCAAGGTCGGTCATTTGCAGCGCGTTATTCTGCATTTCTTCCTTACAAATACGTTCCAGCAAATCGCGCATTTGTTTATAATGCGCGGTCAGAGAGGTTTCTTCCGTACGGCAAACCGAATATAGTATTTCGTAAGATTCGTTCAAACTATGGGTATTGAGTTACTGCTCCTCATCATCTTCTTCCTCCTCATCTTCATCTCCTTTGCGATCTTTCACCATGAGGATACTCAATTCGTATAGTAGATAGAGTGGAAGCGAAACGGCAGTCAGCGTAAAGGGGTCGCCCGTTGGAGTAACAACAGCAGAAACAGCAACGATAGCTACCGCTGCATGACGACGATATTTTTTCAGAAAGGCTTTATTGACAATACCAAGCAACGAAAGTAGCCACGTAACAAGTGGCAACTCAAAAGCGATGCCCATGCAAAGCACCAACATCATAAAATTGTCGATATAGGAGTTTAGCGATATCTGGTTAACAATAACCACTTCGGGCGTTAGCTGATAGGTAGACAAGAAACGCAGTGTAAGCGGATAAACCATGTAATAACCAACCAATAATCCCAGGTAAAACATGATTGCACCAAACACAAATGCTTTACGTACTCCCTTCTTTTCGTTTTTGTAGAGGGCTGGGCGAATAAAGCGCCACACTTCATAAAACAGGAATGGAATTGCCACCACTACCGCCAACCAAAAGGCTGTGGTGATATGTACAAAGAAGGGTGCGGCAAGATTTATATTAATGAGATTTACATGAAAGTCTTCGATAAAAAACTCACCTGTAAGGTTAAACGTTTCGCCTATCCACCGCAGAAAGGAGTAAAAAACAAAGTCGTTACGACACGGGGCAAGTATAACTTTATCGAAGATATAGGGCATAGCTACGAAGAATGCCACTCCTAGTATGCCCCAAATTCCTATGAGACGAAAAAGCAGTTTACGTAATTCGTCGAGATGATCCCAAAAGGATAATTCGTTGGGATGTTTTTTGTTTGTCATGGTCGAATGGAACGCGTATCAAAAAAATAGTCTTTAACACGCCTCAGTTAAAGATAAATGGGCTATTTCTTTTCGTCAAGATTATCTTGCGCTTTATTTATTTCTTCTTTAGCCTCATTTACACCATCTTTGAAACTCTTCACTCCTTTACCAAGTCCTTTCATTAGTTCGGGAATCTTTTTGCCACCAAACAATAATATTATCAATAGAGCCAGAACTATGATTTCGCCCGTTCCAAGACCAAAAAAGATTAAGTTAGCATTCATATTCTTAAATTAAATAGGTATATAATTAGAACTCAAAAGTAATTAAAAAACCGGATAACGCAAAGAACTCTATGTTATTCGCGTATATAAACACGTTTTACACGCGGAAGCATATTGGTCAACACTTCGTAAGGAATGGTTCCAAGCTGATCGGCTAGCATTGTTACAGGCAAGTCGTCTCCAAAGATAACAGCTTTGTCGCCCTCTCTGCAGGCTATTCCCGTAACATCTATCATACACAAGTCCATGCAAATATTGCCAACGTAGGGTGCCTTCTGCCCATTAACCAAACAATAAAAGTTACCATTACCCAAGTGCCGGTCCAGTCCATCGCCATAGCCTATACGCAATACGGCTATACGGGTAGGTTTCACAATCTTTCCCCGACGGCTATACCCCACAGTTTCTCCTTCGGCCACATCGCGCAACTGTATGATGGTACTTTGCAGTGTACTCACATTGTTTATAATAGAGTTATCGCACGGATTTACACCATACAGACCAATGCCCAGCCGCACCATATCAAACTGCGCCAACTCCGGGAAGCGTTCTACCGCAGCCGAATTGGCAATATGCCGAAGGATACGATGCGAGAATGCTGCTTGAAACTCCGACGAAACCTTATCGAACAGTGCTATTTGCTGGTGAGTAAATTCATCAAATTCCTTACCGTCGCTACCTGCTAAGTGCGAGAAGATGGAACGTGGAATTACTGTATTCTGTTCTTTCAGTTTACGAATAAGCATCGGGAGTTCGGCAACATCAAAGCCCATGCGATTCATACCTGTATTTACTTTAATATGTATTGGCACATTCATCATTCCCTCGCGCTCGGCACTATGAATAATCTCTTCTAATATGCGAAAGTTATAGATTTCTGCTTCGAGCGAATAGCGGAAGATTTTCTTTAGTGAGGAGTGTATGGGGTTTGTTACAATGATAGAGGTGGTAACACCGGCTTCACGAATCTCCACTCCCTGGTCGGCTGTAGCTACGCCAAGATAATCTACTTTTTCGTCTCTTAACGCTTTAGAAACCTCAACCGCACCTGCTCCATACGCTCCCGCTTTAACCATGCAGAGCGTTCTCGTTGTTGGTAGTAGCTTATTACGGAAGTAATTCAGGTTGTTTATCAGCGCATTAAGGTTTACTTTGAGTACGGTATCGCGATCTTTTAACTCTAAATAATCCACAATACGTTCAAAGTTAAACGTACGCGCTCCTTTTATTAAGACAATTTCATGATTCAGTAGTTGCATCACCCCCGAAGCAAACAGCGCATCGGTGTCGGGAAAAAAGTCGCACTTCATTTCAAAACGCGAAGCTGCCGAAGCAAGCTCTCTACCCACAGCTATAAGACGGGTTATACCGTGCTCATCGAGCAACTGCCCTACCCTTTTATAAAGCACATTGGGAGCTTTGTCTGTATCAAGAATATCCGAAAGGATGAGTGTCTTTTCCATTTTCTTGTTCTCTGCGTGGCGGTACTGAAACTCCAGAGCAGCCTCCAAGGTATTGATATCCAAATCATAGCTATCATCAATAAGCACACAACCTCGCTTGCCGTTTTTAAGCTCCAGGCGCGAAGCTATGGGTCGAAGCTTTGCCATACGAGCAGTTATCTCTTCGGGTGGCAACATCAGGTACAGGCATACGGCCAGGCAATTGATGGAGTAGTTGATGGAGATATCGTCTGTAAACGGAAAACAATAGGAATTCTCCATCCCAAGATATTGATAGGTAATCTCGGCACTGGTATCTCCCTTTTTAACAGAGGTGATAAAGAGTGGCTTATCCGTATCCACGCGCGACCATGCAATTTCTCGCGCCGAGAAGAGGGATTTGCCTACACTATCGCGAATAAACTCGTCGTCTCCATTATAAATAATCACATCGCAATCCTTAAACAGACCAAGTGCTTCTTCACATTTTTCCTGCAAAGACGAGAAACGTTCCTGACTGGTTCTTCCTATACTTGTAAACACTCCGATAGTAGGCTGAATAATACTTTGCAGCGCCCTCATCTCTCCGGACTCCAGGCTTTTGGCTTCAATAATGGCTAACTGCGATTGATCATTTATTTGCCACACAGAAAGCGGAACACCTATCTGACCGTTAGAAGTATAAGGCGAACGTGCTACAATGCGATCCTGACTGAGCAGTTGATATAGCCATTCTTTCACAATGGTTTTTCCGGTGCTACCGGTTACACCAATCATGGGTATGTGATAGTTGCTTCGGTGCTTCTCTACCAACTTCTGCAACGTTTTCAGTGCATTGGATACTTCGAGGAAGTTACATGCCGGATAATCGGCATAGTTTACCGGTGCAGCATTGCCCAGCCATGTATTTTTTACCTCGACCACAAAGTTGCGCACTCCGCGGGCATATAAGTCGGCTATTATTTTTTCCTCACCATTCTGCTTGTCGGGTATGGCAAAGTAAAGTGTTTCTTCGGGGAAAGATAACTGTGTATTTTCTGTAAGCAACCAATCTATGGTAGCTTCTACTTTACCAATGCGTGTAGCACCGGTAAGTTCAGTTATTTGTTCAATTGAGTATGACATATATCGAGTTCATTATCGAAGTCCAAGTTCGGATATTTTTCTTTCAGTTGCTTTATTTTTAACACTATTTGTTCTAAAAAACGCTTATGCGCATCCGACCCTTCGTTAAAAGGACGGTGTGCGAGCGCTTTGGCTATCTCTTCACACGCTTTTATGATACCCTTTGTAGTTGTCGAAAAACAGCTATTTCCGAAGCGCTGCCAAATATAATCGATAGCAAGAGACGAAGGATGCAGCATATCATCGGCATAGAAACGGTAATCGCGCAGTTCGTCGATTACAATCTCGTAAGAAGGGAAATAAACGGTTTGTTTCGGATAATATGTACAAAGTTCATCAATAGCCAGTAGCAAGGTTGCTTTACTCAGTTGATTTTCGTGCAATCCATCTTTTATATGCCTGATGGGGCTTACCGTAAAGAGTATTTTACAATTGGGTGCTTTCTCCGCGAGTTGCTCTATAAGACCCTTATAACTTGTTACAATCTCGCTCACAGCAAGGCGCCTTCTCTCAAACAAAGAGGCTGGTTGTTTATGGCAATTGGATACTACCTCACCCGTTTGGCGCAACGTATAAATCCACGATGTGCCAAAGGTTATCAACAAATATTCCAACTCCGGCAGTGCTTTATGCGCATCCAAAAGTCGCGTATTGATACGTTTCAAGGCTTCTTCTTCACTGTTTGCCGAAAAAGAGCCATGATGCATATAACTATGGTAGTACCCTTTGTCGCAAAACAGATCGGCTACCGTATATGGTTTACCCGTTATAATCCGTTTCAATGCACCGTATACGGAGCTTGGATTATACAAAATTCCAAAAGGGTTTACATCACATGCAAATTTTGCCTTCTGCAGTCGACTTCCTATATGCTCGGCAAAACAGGAGCCCAGCAGCAACAAATTGTCACTATGGGCAATATGCGGAAGGTTTTTAGGGAGCTCTATGGGCGTAGTGAGTTGCATAATGCTTGTTTTTATTGCAAAGTTACTGTTTTTCTTATCGTACCCCTACAGAAGTTCAAAAAAATCTCAGGGAAGGCTTCGATTGCGATCAGAGGCTTCCTGTGGATTGCTTGAAGGCTCTGACTGCGATCGAAGACGTGCCGGATTTTTAAAGCCTCAGACGAGATAAAGAGGCGCTTGCCAAGGGAGTAATCAAAAAACTCCTTGCTTTACGCAGACTTTATACTACCTTTGCATTAAATCTGTTTCAGAGATGGATAAAAAAGAGTATACTTTATTAGATAATATCGCTTATCCTGAAGACCTCAAGAAGCTAACAATCGACAAGCTACCCGAGGTATGCGATGAGCTGAGAAAAGACATCATAAAGGAATTATCCTGCAACCCGGGACACTTCGCCGCCAGCCTTGGCGTTGTAGAGCTTACCGTAGCCCTGCACTATGTGTACAATACCCCTTACGACCGCATTGTGTGGGATGTGGGACATCAGGCATACGGGCACAAGATATTGACCGGTCGCAAAGACGCCTTCTCTACCAACCGCAAGTTCAAAGGCATACGTCCTTTCCCCTCGCCCGAAGAGAGCGAGTACGACACCTTCACCTGCGGGCACGCCTCCAACTCCATATCCGTGGCACTGGGCATGGCAGTGGCAGCCAACTACCACAACGAAAAAGACCGTCATGTAGTAGCCGTTATCGGCGATGGATCCATGAGTGGCGGACTGGCTTTCGAGGGGCTCAACAATACCTCCTCCACCCCCAACGATCTATTGATTATCCTCAACGATAACAACATGGCGATAGACCGCAGCGTGGGGGGCATGAAACAGTACCTCTTTAACCTCACTACCTCTAATAGATATAACCAACTGCGATTTCGCGCCTCGCGCTTCCTGCACCGCATAGGTATTCTTAACGATGCGCGCCGCAAACAACTCATTCGCTTTGGAAATAGTTTGAAGTCGCTCGTAGCCCAACAACAAAACATCTTCGAAGGAATGAATATTCGCTACTTCGGACCTATCGACGGGCACGACGTAAAGAACATTACCCGCGTACTGAAAGAGATTAAGGATATGAAAGGACCCAAAATCCTGCACCTGCACACCGTGAAAGGTAAAGGCTTTGCTCCTGCCGAGAAAGACGCGGCAATATGGCATGCACCGGGTAAGTTCGACCCCGAAACAGGTGTACGCTATCAGATAAACACCGAGGGCGAACCTCCGCTATATCAAACCGTATTTGGCGAAACGATTCTTGAACTGGCACGCGCCAATAAAAAAATCATGGGGATAACCCCCGCCATGCCCACAGGCAGCTCACTCAATATACTGATGGACGAAATGCCCGACAGAGCCTTCGACGTGGGTATTGCCGAAGGACACGCAGTAACCTTTTCGGGCGGATTGGCAAAGGAAGGGTTACAACCTTTTTGCGTTATCTACTCCTCGTTTATGCAACGGGCGTATGACAACCTGATACACGACGTGGCTATTCAGAAGCTCAACGTTGTACTCTGCCTGGATCGTGCCGGACTTGTTGGCGAAGACGGGCCCACCCATCACGGAGTGTTCGACCTGGCATACCTCAACCCCATACCCAACCTCACCATCGCTTCGCCTATGAACGAGATAGAGTTGCGCAACCTGATGTACACCGCACAACTGCCGAACAAAGGTCCATTCGCCATACGCTACCCACGTGGCAAAGGCGTGTGTGTGGAGTGGAAAAAGCCACTCGAAGAAGTACCGGTTGGCAAAGGCCGCAAGCTGAAAGATGGTAACGACATAGCCGTTATTTCTTTAGGACCAATTGCCTACAAAGCGCAAGAAGCCATAGCCCGTGCCGAAGAGCAAGGAGTGTCCGTAGCGCACTACGACCTACGCTTCCTCAAACCACTGGACGCGGAATTGCTGCACGAAGTAGGCAAGAAATTCCAACAGATAATCACCGTAGAAGACGGCGTTATCAAAGGCGGTATGGGAAGCTCCATACAGGAATTTATGAACAGCAACAACTACAAGCCCACCATACGGCGCGTAGGCATCCCCGACGAGTTTATAGAGCACGGCTCTATCCCCGAGCTATACAGGGTGTGTGGCATGGATACAGATGGTATTTACAAAAAGCTACTCTCTTTCCAAGATTAAGATATGAAAATAATTATCGCAGGCGCAGGTGAAGTAGGTACACACTTAGCCCAGTTGTTATCGCGCGAGAAACAAGACATCATTCTGATAGACGAGGACGAAGAAAAAATCTCCCCGCTCAGTAACAACTACGACCTCATGGCCATAGCCGCCTCGCCTACTTCCATTGCCGGACTGAAAGATGCCGGCATAGGCAGTGCCGATTTATTTATAGCCGTAACGCCCGACGAAAGTCGCAACATGACAGCCTGCATGCTTGCCACCAACCTGGGTGCCAAAAAAACCGTTGCACGTATCAACAACTTTGAGTACCTGCTGCCCAAGAACAAGGAGTTCTTCCAGCAGATGGGCGTTGCCTCACTGATCTACCCTGAAATGTTGGCAGCCAAAGAAATTGTATCCTCCATTCGCATGAGCTGGGTGCGTCAATGGTGGGAGTTCAGCGGTGGGGCACTGATACTTATCGGTGTGAAGATGCGCGATAAAGCCGAAATACTCAACATTCCTTTAGACCAACTGGACGAAAAGGACAAGCCCTACCACGTAGTAGTTATTAAGCGCGGCAACGAAACCATTATTCCACGAGGGAAAGATACCATCATGCTGAACGACATTGTTTACTTTACCACCACCCGCAAATACATTCCTTATATTCGCAAAATAGCCGGTAAAGAAGACTATGTAGATGTTCAAAACGTCATCATCATGGGAGGAAGTCGCATTGCCTTGCGCACCGCGCAATACGTGCCCGACTATATGAAGGTAAAAATCATCGAAAAAGACCTTGAACGCTGTAACCGCCTCACCGAATTGCTCGACGAACGCACGATGGTTATAAACGGCGACGCCAGCGACATGAATATGCTGATAGAAGAAGGGATTAAAAATACCCACGCCTTCGTTGCTCTTACAGGCAATGCCGAAACAAACATACTCTCTTGCCTGGCAGCCAAACGCATGGGAGTAAGCAAAACCGTAGCCGAAGTAGAGAATATCGACTACATTGGCATGGCCGAAAGTCTCGACATAGGCACCGTTATCAACAAAAAACTGATTACCGCCAGCCACATCTACCAAATGATGCTCGACGCCGACGTATCTAATGTGAAGTGCCTGACCTTTGCCAATGCCGACGTTGCCGAGTTTACCGTAAAACCTGGTTCCAAAATCACCAAGCATCTGGTAAAGGACTTAGATTTCCCACGCCATGTAACCATCGGAGGAATGGTGCGCAACGGTGAAGGATATGTTGTAACCGGAGAAACACAAATTCAGGAAGGAGACCATGTAGTGGTATTCTGCATGGAAACAGTGATGAACAAGATAGAGAAATACTTCAACTAACTCCCCTCGCGCACGATGATAAACTGGAAGATAATCGGCCAAATCATGGGGTTCCTTGTCCATGTAGAAACAGTGATGCTGCTCTGTACCATTGGCGTATCACTTTACTACGGAGGCGACGACCTCAACGCGCTTATCATCACTGCCGGCATTACCCTGCTTGCAGGCGGTGTGTTGCGTATACTTGGCAGAGGAGCCACAAAGGACTTCTCTAAGCGCGACAGCATGATTATCGTAAGTTTCTCGTGGGTGGTGGTATCTCTTTTCGGGATGCTGCCCTTTACCATTAGCGGTTACATACCCAATGTATCCAACGCCTTTTTTGAAGCCATATCAGGCTTTACCAGTACAGGTGCTACCATTCTCGATGATATCGAAGCCTTGCCCCACGGACTGCTCTTCTGGCGCAGCCTCATACAGTGGATAGGCGGATTGGGGATTGTTGTTTTTACGCTGGCGGTACTCCCCATCTTCGGAGTGGGCGGTGTGCAACTTTTTGCTGCCGAAGCAAGCGGACTGAACAAAGACAAAGTACACCCACGCATCGGAGTTACCGCAAAGTGGATATGGGGGCTTTACATTGGCATGACCGCCATACTTGCCGTTCTACTCTACATGGGTGGCATGAATGTATTCGATAGCATCAACCATGCCTTTACCACCACTGCTACCGGAGGGTTTTCGACCAAACAAGCCAGCATAGCCTACTTCAATTCGAGCTACATAGAGTATATCATTGCCATCTTTATGTTTATATCGGGAATTAACTTTACGTTGCTACTGTTGCTCACCAAGGGCAAGATAAAAAAGGTACTCAGCAATACCGAGGTGAAATACTACTTTATCTCCGTGTTTATATTCACCGTGCTGATTGCAGTGGGTGTGTTCCTGTCTTCGGATGTAAACGCCGAGCAAGCATTTCGTTTGGCGTTCTTCCAAGTATCGTCCATACACACTTCTACAGGATTTGCCACATTCGACTATATGTTATGGCCATCGGCATTGTGGGGACTACTCACCATTGTTATGATTATTGGAGCCTGCGCAGGAAGCACCACAGGTGGCATTAAATGCATCCGCGTAGCTATACTAACCAAAATCTCGAAGAACGAATTCAAACGCATTATACACCCCAATGCCGTATTGCCTGTGCGCATCAACAAGCAGGTGGCACCTCCTAACATCGTTTCGAGTGTATTAGCGTTTATCTTTCTCTACCTCCTCATTATCATCAGCAGCAGCCTGTTTCTGCTCGCATTAGACGTTCCACCTATGGAAGCCATCGGCACGGTAGTTTCTGCCATTGGCAATATGGGACCGGGACTGGGAATGACAGGACCTGCCTATTCGTGGAACTCGCTACCCGAAGTTGCCAAATGGCTCACATCCTTTCTGATGCTACTCGGCAGGTTGGAATTGTTTACGCTATTGGTGCTGTTTACACCGCATTTCTGGAAAAAGAGATAAATGCAGAGTACACGGAGTTTTTAGGTGCGATGCCGCGTAGAGGGCGCAGCATGTCCTCCTTTGGAGGAGGTGCCCGAAGGACGGAGGAGGACTTCTAAGAACAGCGCAGCCATGCCCCTTCGGGGCTAACTATCTATAACCATGGGTGAAGCCCATGGAATAAGCAGCCCTTCAAGTAATCTACAGTCCTAAAGAGGTTGAACCCACTACGGGGTTCGAGAGAGAGTGCGTGAGCCTCATCCACGGGTTTCACCCTCTTCCACGGGCTTCACCCAGTCGTGTTCGGAAGAAAAATTTCTTTAAGTCTGAATTTTCTACCTTATTAGGAAACTCAGGTTTATATGGATTCTTATTCGTCAGTTATATAAC
>NZ_QVML01000011.1 GCF_010501015.1 Bacteroides sp. 214
ACTTAAAAGTTTCACTGTAGCGATGTTGTACGGTTTTATGCATAAATAAGAAAATATTATGCAGCAAAAAGGTGACAACCAAATCCCGTATAAGACACAAAGAGTTAACATTGCAGTGTCTCTTACGTCAAATAAAGGTATCTCAGCAGCAATCCCATACTATATTAAATTAAAAAATGCTATTTAATAGCTTTCTTAGAATAATATTTGCCGGTATTCGAGAAAGAATACATAACTTTGCAGCATCTAATTGTGGAGAGATTTGAGTAGCTTGCAACCACAGAAAAAAATGCTAAAACAACATTCCTTTCTGTACTCCTGTATTCTACTCATATAAGTCCCCACTGCATTTTAACTTAACGATTAAATTCTTTATGAGTTATTTATTCACATCCGAATCGGTGTCTGAAGGACACCCCGACAAAGTGGCCGATCAAATATCGGACGCTGTACTGGACGAATTGTTGGCTTACGACCCCAATTCTAAAGTAGCCTGCGAAACCCTGGTAACTACCGGACAGGTAGTACTGGCTGGAGAAGTGAAATCAGAAGCTTATGTAGACCTGCAAGAGGTAGCTAGGCAAGTTATCAAACGAATTGGCTATACCAAAGGCGAGTATATGTTCGAGGGAAACTCGTGTGGCGTATTCTCGGCCATACATGAGCAAAGCGCGGACATTAACCGCGGTGTGGAACGCAAAGACCCGATGGAACAAGGAGCGGGCGACCAAGGTATGATGTTTGGTTATGCCACCAACGAAACGGAGAATTATATGCCGCTTTCGTTAGACCTCTCACACCGCATCCTCCAAGTACTAGCCGAGATTCGACGCGAAGGAAAAGAGATGACCTATCTACGTCCCGACGCAAAAAGTCAGGTTACCATTGAGTACGATAACAATGGCACACCCGTTCGTATAGATACCATTGTTGTTTCTACACAACACGATGACTTTATACAACCTGCCAATAACACTCCCGAAGCGCAAGAAAAAGCCGACAGCGATATGCTTGCCATCATTCGGAAAGATGTTATTGAAATACTTATGCCACGCGTCATTGCAGGTATCAGCCATCCAGAAGTACTGAAACTCTTTGGAACGGACATCATCTACCACGTAAATCCTACGGGTAAGTTCGTAATTGGTGGTCCGCATGGAGATACCGGACTTACCGGAAGGAAAATCATTGTAGACACTTATGGCGGCAAAGGCGCACACGGCGGCGGTGCTTTCTCGGGCAAAGACCCTAGTAAAGTAGACCGTAGCGCAGCATATGCTACACGCCATATTGCCAAGAACTTAGTAGCTGCAGGAGTAGCCGACGAGATATTGGTACAAGTATCGTACGCCATTGGTGTAGCCACACCTATCAATATCTACGTAAATACCTTCGGCAAAAGCCATGTGGCAATGAATGACGAAGAGATTGCCGGAAAGATTGAAGAACTGTTTGACTTGCGCCCCAAAGCCATTGAAGACAGACTGAAGTTACGTATGCCTATTTACAGCGAAACAGCTGCCTATGGACATATGGGACGTAAACCGGAAACGGTTACCAAACGATTCCACTCCCGTTATCAACCCGACAAAGTAATGGAGGTAGAACTCTTTACGTGGGAAAAGCTGGATTATGTAGATAAAGTAAAAGCTACATTCGGATTGTAATCAGCATAGCTTTACAGCTATTTATAATAAGAGGGCTGCATCGGTAATTACGACTGCAGCCCTCTTCCTTTAAGTGCGAGTTCTTACATGATTTTCATCACATCGTTCTCGAACGAATCACGGTCGATGGCTTTATTACGCATTTTGGTTCGACAGTTATAGATAGTAGAAGCGGAGTGACGTAAAAATTCCGCCATGCATCCACTATCCGAAATACCCAAACGCAGCAAAGCATAGACTCTGAGTTCGGTCGTTAGCCTTTCATCCGGTTTTAAGTGTATCTGCTCTTCCGGATAAAGCAGTTCATTGAATTTCTCCACAAAATGAGGATAAAGATGTAAAAAAGAGCTATCGAATGTTTTGTAGAAATTATCCAGCTCACCCTCAATAAAATTCTTGGATTTCAACTCTTTGTACAGATCTTCGACCTTACGTGTTGCCGCTATCTGATTGAGTTGCCGGCGGTAGTTCTCCATCTTGGTCAGATACTCGGAACAGAGATTAAGAAAGCGGGTTATGTATTCTTCTTTTATCCTGTTAGTATCCGACAGCGTAAGGTTAAGCGCCAATTGCTTGTTGTGCGAACGCTTTAATGATTCATTGAGTACCTGCAGCTCGTTATTCAGTTTCTGCTGCTCCTCGTTCATTTCGTGTAAGCGGGCATTAATTTCATGCTGCCTCCTGCGCGATGCACGTAGCTTTTTCACTTGCGTGTACACGTAAATCAAACTCAAAAACAATAATACAGAAAGCAAAGTGATAAATCCCAGGAAATTCCTTATTTGCTTTTGATGCCGCTCTTCTTTGGCGCTATAAGCAGCATCTATCAACGGAAGGAAACGTGAGATTTCAATTGTGCGCAACTTAGCATTGCAAAAAACAGCATCATCAACACATTGGTGTATATAGCGATAAGCCCTATCAATATCGCCCTCTTCGTAAAGCAAATAAGCTAAATCGTGCAGCGAAATGTATTCTTTAACCGCATTCCGTATATCGGCTATAGCCGAAAGAATAAGATATTTCTTCTCGTACTGCCGATTGTTTTGCTTATTATAAATCTGCGAAAGGAGGTGATAATGAATAGCCGAAGCACGATCATTTTCGGGAATCTGTTCTTCCATAATGGCAATAGCAGAGTTGTAGTCTCCCTTTTCTACCAACCGGTCGGCAAGCAACATTCCATCCTGATGATATACAAGAATCGTGTCGCGCCAATTACTGCGCAATTGATTATAATTAGCCGCAATCTTCTCATTCAAGGCAAACCGCGCCAAATGCTCATAAAGCGTCATGGATAAATAGCTGTATTGTATTTTTCTCGCTTCCTCCATTTTAGCAGGATCCATGCGCTCCAATATTTTGATAGCTTCCGAGTAAAGTCCCGAAAAAGTATAAAGATAACCCTGATGTATATATGCGTTAATGAGTTGGGCGGAGTCACCCATCTGAATAGCTAGGTCAATACTTTTGGTAATATAAGTAAAAGCGGAGTCCAGAATAAAAGGCTGGTATTCATCGAACAGTTGAATATAGAAGTTAAAGCGATCCGCATCGGACAAATCGTCAACTAACATTCCTTTCAAACTATCAATTCGATTTTGTTTGATGTGCAGAAACTCGTGCTGTTGCGTCAATGCCTCATCAAGTTCTTTATAGATATTCTTATCCGAAGCAATAGCAAATGATGCGGAAGCGCAAATAAGAAAAAGGAAAAAGAGAAACTTGTTCATACGTGTTGCCTACTGTTTTATTATATTCAAGGTTAATAGTTCAACGTGTTACTTAAACAAATATACGGTTTTTTTGCAGAAGACGACATGTAGCAGTAAGTTTGAACAAAAAAAAGAGAGATATCTAACGATACTCTCTCTCTTTTTGTCTTTTCAAAAGCAATTGCTTACTTTCTCAAACCAAGCGCTTTAACGATGGCGCGATATCTTGCGATATCTCTGTCTTTCAGGTAATTTAATTGTCTACGACGCTTACCTACCAACATTGTTAGAGCTCTTTCTGTACTATAATCCTTTCTGTTGAGCTTAAGATGCTCAGTCAGGTGAGAAATACGGTATGAAAACAATGCTATCTGCGCTTCTGGTGAGCCAGTATCAGTGTTAGACTTTCCGTACTTTTCAAAGATTTCTTGCTTTTTAGCTACATCTAAATACATAATTCTTAGACTTTAATATAAAATAACTCTTTTGAGCGTGCAAAGATAGTGAATAAAATGAATTCGAAAAGATAAAACTTGAAATTTATTGATTATCAAGAAAAAAAGTTCCATTATTAATCCGTAACTTTGCAAACTATTTAATAGGTATTATATGCAGAATATTAGAAACATTGCAATTATTGCCCATGTAGACCATGGGAAAACCACACTTGTTGACAAAATGTTATTAGCCGGACACCTCTTCCGCGATAGTCAATCAAATGGCGAACTAATTCTTGACAACAACGACCTAGAACGTGAAAGAGGGATTACCATTCTTTCTAAAAATGTATCCATCAATTATAAAGAGACTAAAATCAATATTATTGATACACCGGGACACAGCGATTTTGGTGGCGAAGTGGAACGTGTGTTGAATATGGCCGACGGCTGTTTACTACTTGTTGACGCCTTTGAAGGACCAATGCCACAAACCCGCTTCGTATTACAAAAAGCATTAGAAATCGGGTTGAAACCAATTGTCGTTATTAATAAGGTAGACAAGCCAAATTGCCGTCCGGACGAAGTACACGAAATGGTCTTCGACCTCATGTTCAGCTTAGATGCTACCGAAGAACAATTGGACTTCCCAACCATCTATGGCTCGGCCAAGAACGGTTGGATGAGCACGGACTGGAAACAACCTACAGAAAACATCACACCACTACTTGATTGTATCCTTGATAATATACCCGCACCCGAAATACTGGAAGGAACTCCACAGATGTTAATCACATCGTTGGATTATTCTTCGTACACCGGGCGTATTGCCGTAGGTCGTGTACATCGCGGCACACTAAAAGAAGGCATGAACGTAACACTTGCCAAGCGAGACGGCGTTTTGAAAAAGGTAAAAATCAAGGAAGTGCACCTTTTCGAAGGGCTAGGGCATGTAAAGAGCGCCGAAGCTTCTTCGGGAGATATCTGTGCACTGATTGGCATCGAAGGTTTTGAAATTGGCGATACCATTTGCGATTACGAGAATCCCGAGCCACTACCAACTATAGCGATCGACGAACCGACCATGAGTATGTTATTCGCAATCAACGACTCTCCTTTCTTTGGAAAAGATGGCAAGTATGTTACTTCCCGCCACATCCACGATCGCCTGATGAAGGAGTTGGATAAGAACTTAGCACTCCGTGTAACGAAAAACGAGATTGACGACAAATGGTTAGTGTACGGACGTGGCGTGCTTCACTTGTCGGTACTTATCGAAACGATGCGTCGCGAAGGCTACGAGTTACAAGTTGGGCAACCACAAGTAATCTACAAAACTATTGATGGTGAAAAATGCGAACCCATTGAAGAGCTTACCGTTAATGTTCCGGAAGAATACTCCAGCAAACTTATTGATATGATTACCCGCCGCAAAGGTGAAATGTTAATGATGGAAAGCAACGGAGAACGTGTGAATATGGAATTCAATATCCCCTCACGCGGTATCATTGGTTTGCGTACTAACGTTTTGACAGCCTCAGCGGGTGAAGCTATTATGGCTCATCGCTTCAAAGAATACCAACCATATAAAGGCGAAATCGAACGTCGCACAAATGGTTCTATCATCGCAATGGAGTCAGGAACGGCTTTTGCATATGCTCTTGACAAGTTGCAAGATCGTGGACGTTTCTTTGTTTTCCCACAAGAAGATGTGTATGCCGGACAAGTTGTAGGCGAGAACTCACACGACACGGACTTGGTGGTAAATGTAACTAAGTCAAAGAAATTGACCAATATGCGCGCATCAGGTGCCGATGACAAAGCACGTATCATCCCTCCGGTGCAATTCTCGCTCGAAGAAGCGTTGGAGTACATCAAAGCCGATGAATATGTAGAGGTAACCCCTAAACATATGCGTATGCGTAAAATAATTTTAGACGAGAACGAGCGTAAACGCGCAAACAAGAATTAAGAACAGAAAACGCATGGAACAGAGAAACAACATATCCGCCGTGTGCGTATATTGTGCATCCAGTACAAAAATTGACCAAAACTACTTTGAAGTAGCCGAGAAGCTCGGCTACCTATTGGCAACTCATAACATCCGCTTAATAAACGGAGCTGGTGGTATTGGACTAATGCGTTCTGTTTCGGATGGAGCTTTAGCAGGCGGCGGAGAGGTTACGGGCGTTATTCCTCGCTTTATGATAGAACAAGGTTGGCATCACACTGGGCTAACCACGCTCATTGAGGTAGAAACCATGCACGAACGCAAACAAACGATGGCGAACTTAAGTAATGCCACTATTGCTTTGCCGGGAGGATGCGGAACACTCGAAGAGTTGCTCGAAGTCATTACATGGAAACAGTTGGGACTTTATTTGAACCCCATTATTATATTAAACATCAATGGCTTTTTCGACCCGTTACTCGACATGTTGAATAAAGCTATCAGCGAAAACTTTATGCGCCTCGAGCATGGGGATATTTGGAAAGTAGCAACTACCCCCGAAGAAGCCATTGAATTAATTTATAATACCCCTATCTGGGATAGCTCTATCCGTAAATTCGCAGCTATATGACGTTCTCAGAAGGCATAGTATCAACAGCCAAACTAACATCCATCTCCTACTCTTTGAGAAACGATGATGTTATTGCTGCTATCTTACTTGCATGCCTTCTGTTGTCTGTTTTCATATTAGCCCGCTACAGAAAGCTGTTAGAGCTACTTGGACAAAATTTTATTCTGCATAAAAACAGGTCGAGTCTATTCATATCGGTTACTTCTGCCGATATGCGTTTTATGTTGTTGCTCGTATTACAAACGTGCTTATTATTAGGCATTTGCCTATTAACCTACTTTAAGGATTTAACCCCCGAATTGACACAACACGTTTCTCCGCATTTGTTGCTCACATTATATTGCTGCATTTGCGTTGTGTATTTTATACTTAAATGGATTACATACTTATTCGTAGGGTGGGTTTTCTTAGATAAAACAACAGTTAGACTATGGATAGAGTCCTACTTCACAATCATTTATTTTGTCGGATTCGTGCTTTTCCCATTGACTCTATTTTCTGTTTATTTCAATTTAAGTACCAATTTATTATTTATTTCGGGGATAGTTATACTCATTGTTGTTAAAATATTGATTTTTTATAAAAGCATTAAGTTTTTTTTCGGGCAAGCAAGTTCGCTTGTCGCTTTAATTCTGTATCTTTGTGCCCTCGAAATCATACCCATTTTTATGGTTTTCAAAGGAATAATTTTTGCTAACAATTTGTTGCTTATAAAAATTTAGAAAGTTGAAAATTAGAAAAGTTTTAGTATCACAGCCTCAACCTGAAACAGGCAAGTCTCCTTATTTTGATATTGCCGAGAAACATGGAGTAAAAATCAACTTCCGTCCGTTTATTAAAGTAGAACGGCTTTCGGCTAAGGAGTTTAGGTTGCAAAAAATATCTATCCTGGATTATACCGCGGTAGTGTTTACATCTCGTCATGCTATTGACCACTTCTTCAATCTATGTACAGAGTTACGTGTTACCATTCCAGAAACAATGAAGTATTTCTGTATAACCGAACAAGTTGCTCTTTATATTCAAAAGTACGTTCAATACAGAAAGCGTAAAGTTTTCTTCGGGCAATCGGGAAAAATAGACGACCTGTCTACATCTATTACAAAACACAACTCCGAGAAGTTTTTTGTTCCTGTATCGGATGTACACAACAATGACATCAAAAATTTGTTGGACAAGCTAAAAGTACAATACGTAGAAGGTGTTATGTATCGTACGGTAAGTAATGATTTCACTGCAGACGAAGAGTTTGATTATGATATGCTTATCTTCTTCAGCCCTTCGGGTATCAGTTCGCTCAAAAAGAACTTCCCCGATTTTGAACAGAAAGATATAAAGATTGGTACTTTTGGTTCTACTACAGCGCAAGCTGTGCGTGATGCCGGTTTACGTTTAGACCTCGAGGCTCCAACAGTTCAGGCGCCTTCGATGACTGCTGCTTTGGACCTGTTTATTAAGGAAACAAACAAAGGGAAATAACGCCCAGAAGTCAAGAAACAATAAATATACGGTTAGTAGTTGGCAAAAGTTGATTACTAACCGTTTTTTATTTACTTTCGCTTTAGCTATGAATGAAAGAAATACGCTTTGCAAATCCGAACGCATCAACAGTAAGCTGCTGATTGAAGAACTCTTCTCGGGTAAATCAAAATCTTTTTCGATTTACCCTATTCGCACAGTCTTTATGCCTACCAACCAAAAAGAAGAATGCGCAGCAAGCATATTGGTAAGTGTCCCTAAGAAACGTTTTAAGCATGCAGTAAAGCGCAACCGCGTTAAACGACAAATAAAAGAAGCGTACCGCAAGAACAAGCACGAACTATTAAACTCACTACAGGAAAAGCAAATAGGGCTAGCCATCGCTTTTATTTATTTATCCGACGAAATCATTTCATCCGAAGAGTTGGAAAACAAAATAATAACAACCTTGACACGTATCAACGAAAAGATTAGCGTATGAAACGGCTACTCTCTTATATATTATTAGCCCCAATCTATTTTTACCGGGCATGTATCTCCCCCATCACACCGGCGTCTTGCCGTTTTACCCCAACCTGTTCTCAATATGCTATTGAAGCAATTAAAAAACACGGGCCATTCAAGGGATTTTATTTAGCAGTCAGACGGATACTCCGTTGTCACCCATGGGGAGATTCGGGATACGACCCCGTACCTTAATAATTGGTTATGAAGTTACTGGATATACATACACACAGCCTTCTTAACTCTCAGGAAGCCATTTTCAATTGCTCGCCAAGAGAATTTAGTCCACAACCGAATATGTATTATTCTGTAGGATTACATCCGTGGTACTTACCGAGCTACCTTGAGGAAGATTGGATACTGCTAGCCGAATGTGCAAAACACCCACAGGTACTTGCCATAGGCGAAACCGGGTTAGATAAAATTCGCAGCATTTCACTGAAAGAGCAGCGAATATCCTTCGAACAACAAGCCACCCTTGCTGAGGAAACGAACAAACCCCTTATCATCCATGCAGTAAAGAGCTATAATGAAATAATCTGCTCAAAGAGAGATATTAAACCAACTGTACCATGGATTATTCATGGCTTTCGTGGTAAAAAAGAACTTGCCAAGCAACTAATAGAACATGGCTTTTATCTTTCATTTGGTGAGAAGTATCAACAAGAAGCCATGTTAGCCACTCCTCTTAACAAGCTCTTTCTCGAAACAGACGAAAGCAATATTGACATCCACACGTTATACCAACTCGCTGCTACAATTCACTCCATGCCGGTTAAAGTACTTGCAAAAGAGATTTTTCAAAACATTGACACTGTGTTTTTTAGCTAAGAAGAGTTTGTTTGTTCAAACCTTTAGTCGTACTTTTGCGAAATCAATTTTATGTATAAATAATAGTATCATTTGATGAATTTTGTAGAAGAATTAAGATGGAGAGGCATGATACAGGATATGATGCCGGGAACAGAAGAACAGTTACAAAAGGAAATGACTTCTGCTTACGTAGGAATTGACCCTACGGCAGATTCATTGCACATAGGACATTTGGTCAGTGTAATGATGTTGAAGCATTTTCAACGTGCGGGACACCGTCCTATCGCTTTGATTGGTGGAGCCACCGGTATGATCGGAGACCCCTCGATGAAGTCGGCAGAACGCAACCTACTGGACGAAGCCACTCTCCGTCACAATCAGGAAAGTATCAAAAAGCAATTGGCGAAGTTTTTGGATTTCGACTCAGATGCGCCCAATGCAGCCAAGTTGGTCAACAACTATGACTGGATGAAGGATTATACGTTCCTGAATTTTATTCGTGATATCGGTAAGCACCTCACAGTGAATTACATGATGGCAAAAGATTCGGTAAAGAAACGTCTGAATTCCGAATCAAGTGTAGGACTCTCTTTTACAGAGTTCTCTTATCAGCTTTTGCAAGGATACGATTATCTATATTTATATCAACACGAAGGTTGCCGCCTACAAATGGGAGGTTCCGACCAGTGGGGAAACATCACCACAGGGACAGAGTTAATCCGTCGTAAGCTCGGTTCGGAAACCGAAGCATTTGCACTTGTATGCCCACTCATAACCAAAGCCGATGGTGGTAAATTTGGCAAGACAGAAAGCGGGAACATCTGGTTGGATCGTCGTTATACTTCTCCTTATAAATTTTATCAATTCTGGTTGAATGTAAGCGACGCAGACGCAGCTAAATACATCCGCATATTTACGGCTCTTGACCAGGAAGAAATAGCATCAATCGAAGCCGAACAAGCCGAAGCACCACACCTGCGGGCAATTCAAAAACGTCTGGCAAAAGAGATTACCATCATGGTACACTCCGAAGAAGACTATAATGCCGCAGTAGAAGCATCAAACATTCTGTTTGGAAACGCAACCGCCGATACCTTAAAAAAGCTGGACGAGGAAACACTCCTTGCTGTTTTCGAAGGCGTACCCCAGTTTGAAGTGAATAAAGAAGTGCTGGCAGCAGGTGTAAAAGCTGTCGATTTGTTTGTTGACAATTCTGCCATATTCCCATCCAAAGGAGAAATGCGCAAGCTGGTACAAAGCGGAGGAGTTTCGTTAAACAAAGAAAAGTTGGAAACATTCGACCAAGTTATCAACACCGATAGCTTACTCAACGGCAAATACCTGCTGGTACAAAGAGGCAAGAAGAATTATTATTTAGTGATAGCCCGATAAGGCTGAACGAAATACAATCAATTAGTTTTTGGGCTTCACTTTTATGCAAAGTGAAGCCCAATTTATATAAAAACAAAGTTCATTCCGGGATAAAACGAGGTTCACCTTCCTCTTTCAAAAAACTCACTGAGTTTTACTTCTCTTTTGACTGAGTTTTTTTATTTTCTGACTGAGTTTTGATGTAAAACCGACTGAGTTTTTGAACGTCAATCACTACCATGTTAGAACACATTCCGTCCTACATCCCACCAAAGTCTCGTACCCCCGGTATCTACTCCGCCAAGCAGTTCAAGTAGCTTGTTATATTGCGATGATGCCATATTGGTTGGATAAGGTAATCGGCGAATCATCTCTTCTGTATTAATGGTTCCACCACTATTATTCACTGCGACTCTAAAGAGTTGCGGATATCCGGTGCGACGTTGCTCAGCCCAAGCTTCCGCACCTTCGGGGTAGCAGGCTAACCATTTTTGGGTGATGATACGTTCCAATTTCCGTTCATTAGTATCGGTTTCTTCCCATTTAGGTGTGATGGAAGAGCGGGTAGCTACATCAAATTGCGCATTGAACGCGTCGAAATAATCAACAGGGGTCCTCTCGCTCTTTAAATACGTATCAGTTTCGGAAGATACGCTCCATTGCAAGAAAGAAGCTCGAACGCCCTGCTCGTAACATTCCGCTACATTCTCGGCAGTCAAACCGCGAAGTGCCGCTTCGGCACGAAGAAACCACGCTTCGGCAGGAGTCATTAATATCGCATTTGTTGTTTGCGATATAGCACTCTTGGAATGCGAATTATAGATATTGCTTGCAACACCCGTTCCCTGACGGATACCTTTATAGATTCCTTTGACATTAACGATGTATTGTCCATCTCCATCTCCTTCGGCAGGATCGAAATAGGCTAGTAGCCTCGGGTCATTGAAGCCTACTAGAAACGACTCCATATTGGCATTCATAAAGACTTCGCCCCAACTCTTATTAATCTCACCCAGTGGATTGATGTATCCGCTTCCGATAGTTGACACGGCAATAAGATGTTCGTTGGTATTCAAAAAGCCAATTTTACTTGCAAAACACTTGTTCACTTGCGTCTGAGCCATTGCCTTATCTACATTCGAGACACGTATAGCCAACCGAAGGCGCAATGTATTGGCAAAGCGAAGCCATTCGTCGTACGTACGTGTCTTTGTGATTATATCAAATTTGGCAAAAGATTCAACGCCCGGATTCTCGTTCATCCATGCCTGAATCAATATAATACCCTCTTCCAAATCGGAAAAAAAGTTTTGATAGGCTACTTGCAAAGATTCAGGACTGTTGTCTTCAGTACCGAATGCCGAATAAATCAGCGGACCGTACTGGTCGGCAATGCGATGCATAGTTGCCACCTTTAGTATCTTGGTTATACCAAGAAAAGAGGGATATTCATCGGACAACGTTAGTTCTTCCGATTTATAGATGGCGGGCATAATATATCCGTACGTATTTTCCCAATTACTGGAGTTCCAACCATCGTGCAAGTTATAAACAGAATTGGTAGTATTGGCATGGGTATAATTATGAAAATAGCCTGCAAACATATCTACATTCAAATTCTGCATAATCTGGAATTGCCAATTCAAGCCTGTTCCCCAGTTATAGTTAAAGTAAATCCCTTTTTGAATAATACTGGGCTGAATACCATATTTATTATAATCGTATTCTTGTTCTTCTTCAGGGAAACCTGTTTTGTCGGTATTGTATTTTTCAAAAGACCCGGTACAAGCCGTCAAGAAAACAATAATTCCGATAACCGATAAAGTATTATATATTTTTCTCATGGTGCAATATTATTAGAAAGATACTTTAATGTTGAAACCAAAACTCCGGTAAGAAGGCGAACCAAACACATCTACTCCTTGCAAAGCATTGCCCGCAGACATGGTATTGTCCGGGTCGTAGGGTGCTTTCTTATAAAAGAAGAATAGATTACGACCTATCAGCGAGAAGTCAACCGTATTGAATATACCCGTTTTGTCCACAATGCTTTTGGGTACCGAGTAACCGATAGAAAGTTCTCTCAACCGCACATTTGTAGCACTGTACATATAATATTCGGTAATGCAGGTATTGCGGGAGCTTACCAGTTTATAGAAACCCTCTACGTCAGTAAACTTCTGTCCATCTACCACTACATAGCTTTTATCGCGTGCACTACCGGTTGCTTTGCTCACTCCGGTGTAATCCAACTCTGCCTGTGTAGCCGAAAACACCTCTCCACCTATACGAGCATCGATAAGAAAATAAAGATAAAAACCTTTGTACATTAGATTATTATCCCAACCAAGCATATACTTAGGAGTACAGTTACCCACCTTCTCTGTATTTTTTTGCCCAGCCGACAAGGGTAATCCACTTTCATCCAGCATTATCTTCCCGTTTTCATCACGTTGAAAAGCATTACCATAAATATCGCCAAACGAGCCACCCGGCTCCAAGCGCATGGCGTAGTTCATTGAAATACCTTCATCTCCGTAAATATAACTTTGCAGTTCGGGATGTAATGAAACAATTTCATTCTTATTCCATGAATAGTTCAAACCGGTTATCCAACGGAAGCCTGAATAAATAACTGGCGTCGCTTCCAGCATCAACTCAATGCCACTATTGCGAATTTCACCGGCATTCATCATAGAATATTTATAAGCAGCTCCGGCAGCGTTGGGCAATGTAAGCAGCTGATTCTTTGTTTTACTTCGATAAAAAGTAAGGTCTATGCCCAGTCGCTGATTAAAAAATTTCCAGTCAGTACCTATTTCGTACGAAGTATTTCGTTCTGGTTTCAGTTCCTCGAATGGTGCTTTATCATTAGCTTGTATACCTCCACCCGAAACAATCTTATCTTGCAGCTTGCTGATGAACAAAGGCAGGTCATTACCCACTTGCCCCCAAGAAGCACGCAACTTTCCATGTGATATCCATTTAGGCAAGCGCATAGAGTTACCAACTACCCACGACACCCCAATAGAAGGATACATAAAACTATTGTTTTTGGTATATGCCAATGTAGATGACCAGTCATTACGCAACGTAGCATCTACATATAGAAAATCTTTCCACCCCACTTGTACGGTACCAAAAAGAGATTGCAATTCTCTGCACTCATCAATACTTTCTTCTATATCGGCATTTGTATTCATCACGATATTCGCAACATTAAACTGATTAGGGTAATACAATGAGGCATTTTTGGAATCTAAACGCAACATATTCACCTTTGTATTATTGATACTTGCACCGATTGCACTATTGAAAGACCAGTTTCCCCATGTGTTTTCATACATTGCCATAATATCGCCATAAAGCAGAAACTCGGTTTGCTTCATATCAATGTATCGTCCATTGGCATAACCGTTACTTTCTCCTTCGGGGAAATAGAGCCCGGCAATCTCGGAGGCAGTAGAGGCATATATTCTTTGCGTATATTTATCATTAATATAATCTGCCGTACCGCGCAGTTGCAACTTTAACTTATTGGTTATTTTAATATTTGCCGTTAGGTTTGCTATGCCACGAAAACGGGTATCTTCACTTAACGCCCTGTTTGTAAGCCAATAAGGATTCTGTTCAAAACTGGTAATGTCTTTGTACCAGCTCTGCACCTTCATATTTCTTCCTGCGTCATACACTTCAAACCCTTCCTTGTATGGTTTAATATCTTCGCCACGTGCAAAAGTATATAGTCCTACCAACGGATTCATATAATAGCCACCGGTAGTAGGACGGTTCTTCACGCTCTGATGCATCAGATTTACGTTGGCATCCACTTTAAGGTAGTTCTTGAAGAAGTTGGTTGTTTCTCGAAACATCAGGT
This sequence comes from Bacteroides sp. 214, assembly GCF_010501015.1. Taxonomy (GTDB): domain Bacteria; phylum Bacteroidota; class Bacteroidia; order Bacteroidales; family Bacteroidaceae; genus Bacteroides. The sequence goes on from NZ_QVML01000011.1 coordinate 14,446, forward strand.
TATGTTTCTTCAGGTTGTTTTTATCTACAACTCCCCTACCATAAGTATTTGCGTAAGAGAAATAGGTTTGTGCCTCCTTAGTACCCTTGGAAATACTTAGCGAATTAATGCTCGTCACTCCTTTGCGAAAGAAATCTTTCTCATTATTATATTGCTGTAACTTACCCGCGCTTCCCCAACTCATTCTATTATCATCCATTCCGTAGTGGTTCTGAAACTCCGGCAAAGATGTTGAATAATCAACCATAGTGGTAGATGAGAATGTGGTCAGCTGACGGTTTTGTTCTCCCTTCTTAGTTGTAATCACAATAACACCATTTGCTGCCTGCGTTCCATAAAGAGCTGCCGCCGAAGCACCTTTCAAAAGGCTAAGGCTCTCAATATCGTCGGGGTTAAGATTGGAAATACCATCGGTTCCATCTCGGTTAGCAGCATTAGATATCCCACCGATAACGGTCGATACACCTTCGTTGATACTAGTCAAGATAGGCACCCCGTCTATCACAAACAGAGGTTGATTACTACTATTAATTGAACGGGTACCACGTATGTTAATCTTGGCAGAGCCACCAAGTCCGGAAAAGCTACGATTAATACGCACCCCAGCCGACTTCCCGGCCAGCGCGGTTATAAAGTTAGGATCTTTTACGCGTGTAAACTCTTCATTTTGTATCAGTTGCGTAGAGTATGCAATAGAAGCCTCTTTTTTGGTAATACCCATCGCCGTAACGATAGCAGTCTCCATAAGTGCTTCGACTTCCATACGGATAGGAATTTGCGTACGCCCATTTACCGGTATTAGCTGTGTTCTATACCCGGTTGCGGTTATGAGCAGTTCGCTATCCGCATTAAGATCAATGACAAAGTCGCCATTAGCATTGGTAAACACACGATTGTTGGCGCCTCTCTCAACTATAGATACCCCACCAATCGGCTCTCCCTTCATATCTGTCACATTTCCTCCAACTGCTGTTTGAGCATATGCAATCGCAGGAGCCAGCATAGCTATAAGCCATACTAATGCCAAAATAGTTTTCTTCATAAATACTCTGTGTTGCATTTGAAACTAAAAGTTTACATAAAATACATTTTTGCCAAAATATTATTTTATATTTGCAATGTGTTAAGTTAATAAATTGATTATGGTCGATTTGTAACTGTTTTGAATCGGAAGGTATGGGGGTACTTTCCGATTCTTTTTGTAAAAGTACGCTTTTTACTTATCGTTCTAAAAAAAACCTGATCAAAATTGATCAGGTTTTCCTATTACGTTTTGGCGTTAGGAATTTAATTCTTTTCCGGACGAGGAAGCAACACCTTTCTTGACAACTTGAACTTACCTGTTTTAGGATCAATATCAAGCAATTTCACTTCTATTTCGTCGCCTTCTTTGATACCAGCTTCTTCTACTGTTTCCAGACGTTTCCAATCTATTTCAGAGATGTGAAGCAATCCGTCTTTACCTGGCAAGAATTCAACGAAAGCACCATAAGGCATTACAGAACGTACTTTCCCTTTGTATACTTCGCCAACTTCGGGCACAGTAACAATACCTTTAATCAGGCGCATAGCATTATCAATACTTTGCTTGTTGGTTCCAGAAACTTCAATTCTACCAGTTCCATCGATTTCTTCAATCGTAATAACTGTACCGGTTTCTTCTTGCATTCCTTGAATGATTTTTCCACCCGGTCCAATAACAGCTCCGATGAATTCTTTTGGAATAACAAGTACTTCAATGCGTGGTGCATGGTCTTTAAGATCAACACGTGGTTCGGGCATTGTATCGGTAATCTTATTAAGGATGTGCAAACGACCTTCTTTAGCTTGGTTCAATGCGGTTTCCAGGATTTCGAATGACAGTCCGTCTACCTTGATGTCCATTTGCGTTGCAGTGATACCTTTGGTAGTTCCGGTTACCTTAAAGTCCATATCGCCTAAGTGGTCTTCGTCTCCAAGAATATCCGAAAGAACGGCATATTTTTCTTCACCGGCATTCTTAATCAATCCCATGGCTATACCCGAAACCGGACTTTTCATCTTCACGCCCGCATCCATAAGCGCCAATGTGCCGGCACATACAGTTGCCATAGATGAAGAACCGTTTGATTCAAGAATATCCGAAACAACGCGAATTACGTATGGATAATCGGCAGGAATCATTCCCTTCAAAGCTCTGTGCGCTAAGTTACCATGTCCAATTTCACGACGTCCTACACCACGTTGTGGTCTTGCTTCGCCTGTTGAGAATGGAGGGAAGTTATAGTGCAATAAGAAACGCTCTTTTCCGTGGAATAACACATCGTCTACCATTTTCTCATCAAGCTTGGTTCCCAATGTAACCGAAGTCAATGATTGTGTTTCACCACGTGTAAACACTGCAGAGCCGTGAGGACCCGGTAGATAATCTACTTCACACCAAATAGGACGAATCTCTGTTGTAGTACGACCATCCAAGCGTTTTCCTTCATCAAGGATGCTACGACGCATGGCTTCTTTTTCCACATCGTGATAGTAGCGCGCCACTAAGCCTGCTTTTTCTGCCAATTCTTCTTCAGTCATTGATGCTTTGAATTCATCGCAAACAGCGACAAAGGCATCATGACGTTCGTGTTTATTTTTATTCCCCGAAGCTGCAATAGCATATGCCTTATCATAGCAAGCTTCGTGTATTCTTTGGCGAAGTTCTTCGTCATTCACCTCATGGTTATATTCACGTTTTACGGTTTTACCCACTTCTTCCATCAGCTCCATTTGCGCCTTGCAATGTACCTTAATAGCTTCGTGAGCTACCTTCATCGCTTCGAGCAGTTCGGCTTCCGATACTTCTTTCATTTCACCTTCCACCATCATGATGTTGTCCATAGTAGCAGCTACCATCACATCGATGTCGGCCTTCTCCAATTGTTCAAAAGTAGGATTTACAACGAATTTACCATCAATACGTGCAACACGCACCTCCGAGATTGGTCCATTAAATGGGATATCCGATACGGCAAGTGCAGCAGAAGCAGCAAGTCCGGCAAGTGCATCAGGAATATCTACTCCGTCGGCAGAATAAAGGGTTATATTAACAAATACGTCTGCATGATAATTATCAGGGAAGAGTGGACGAAGCGCACGGTCTACCAAACGACTGGTAAGGATTTCATAATCTGAGGCTCTACCTTCTCTTTTGGTAAATCCTCCGGGGAATCTTCCGAAAGAAGCAAATTTCTCTTTGTACTCTACCTGTAGTGGCATAAAATCAACTCCGGGAGTTGCGTCTTTTGCGGCAACAACAGTGGCTAGCATCATGGTTTTTCCCATACGAAGCATAACAGCACCATCTGCTTGTTTTGCCAATTTCCCGGTTTCGAGTGTGATGGTTCTTCCATCACCCAGCTCGATTGTCTTAACAATTGGATTAATCATAAATAATTGTTTTGTATTCTTTTTCTCTTTAAAATTCGGGCAAAGATACACAATCTACTCCTAATATAGTGAAAATGAGCCGAAAAGTTACTTCATTTTTCGTTTTTCCTCTTTACATTAACAAGAAGCGGAGCAAAAAGCTTTGAGTAATTTGTAAAAAAGCTATATTTGCATCGTTAAAATACATTGAATAACATGAAGAAATTATCTTTTCTCACTTTTGTAATAGTTTTGTTGGCTAGTTGCCAACCAGAAGCAAAGTTTACCATAGAGGGAACTATCAGCGCTGCCGCTGGCAAGAAAATATATCTGGAAGCTTCCGCCATTCAAGGAATAGCTTTACTTGATTCTGTAAAGTTGAAAGAAAACGGAACCTTTAAGTTCAACTACCCGGCACCTGCCTCTCCTGAGTTTTTCCGACTACGTATAGAAAACAAAGTCATAAACTTTGCTGTAGACTCTACCGAAACAATAAAAATCAACGCACCTTTTGCGAATTTCTCTACCGCTTATTCCGTAGAAGGTTCAGAGAGCAGTACACATATAAAAGAACTGGTACTGAAACAGATTGCTCTTCAAAGCGAGGTAAACAAGTTACTCAAGGCAAATCAAGAATATCGAATGACAAATGTTGCCTTAGGAGACTCTATTTCCAACTTACTGAGTGCTTATAAGAACGACGTAAAATTTAACTATATATTTACACAGCCCTATAGTCCCGCCGCTTACTTTGCACTGTTTCAGAAGTTGAATGAGTATTTAATTTTCGATCCGATGAACAACAAAGAAGACTTAAAGTGTTTTCAGGCTGTTGCCACAAGTTGGGATATGCGTTACCCACATGCGCTTCGAGTAAAAAATCTTGCAAATCTTGCCATACGCGGTCTTAAAAACACACGTATTGTGAAGGAAGAGGTTGTAGAAATTCCGGAAGAAAAAATATCCGAAGTAGGAATCATTGACATCGCATTGCCCGATATCAAAGGAAATATCAAGAAAGTCAGTGAGCTTAAAGGCAAAGTGGTATTGATAGATTTCACCGTTTATCAAACCAATTTATCGACCCCACACAACCACATGTTAGTAGACCTCTACAAGAAATATGCCGACAAAGGATTGGAAATCTACCAACTATCCTTAGACTCCGACGAGCACTTTTGGAGAACCGTAGCAGGCAACCTGCCTTGGGTTTGCGTAAGAGATGGCAATGGCATTTATTCTACTTACGTCAATATTTACAATGTCCAGAAAGTTCCTACCTATTTTTTAGTTAATAAGAATAGTGAGTTGAGCTCCAGAGAAGACTCTATTGAAAGCCTCGAATCGGCTATCAAAGCATTGTTATAGGCGCACTGAAAAGAAGCCGTAATGGCAAAATTAATTAAAATATGTTACATAACAGCCTTTTGATTTTGGCTGATGTGATATTAAAGCATACCTTTGCATAAGAAATTTGAGAAAAGGGTTCCAACATGACACAGTGTTGGAATTCTTTTTTGTTATATACTTCAATAATAAAAAGGAGGAAAGACAATGGCTTATATGTCAGAAGATGGATACAAGAAATTAGTTGAAGAGCTAAAAGTATTGGAAACAGTAAATCGTCCGGAAATCTCACGCCAGATAGCTGAAGCGCGTGACAAAGGTGATTTATCAGAAAATGCAGAATATGATGCTGCTAAAGAAGCGCAAGGTATGCTGGAAATGAAAATCAGCAAACTTAAAGAGATCATTGCCGATGCTAAGATTATTGATGAATCTAAGATAAAAACAGATTCGGTACAGATACTCAATAAAGTGGAACTCAAAAATGTAAGCAATGGCATGAAAATGACATACACCATTGTTTCTGAGAGTGAAGCTAACCTCAAAGAAGGCAAAATATCGGTAAGCACTCCTATCGCGCAAGGCTTGTTGGGTAAGAAAGTGGGAGAGGTGGCAAACATCAAAGTGCCACAAGGAAGCGTAAGCCTCGAGATCTTAAACATATCATTCTAAAATAACATATAGAATTATGGCAACAGTTTTTAGCAAAATAATCGCAGGAGAGATTCCTAGTTATAAAATAGCTGAGAACGAATACTGCTATGCCTTTTTGGATATTAACCCATTAGCAAAAGGGCACACTTTGGTGGTGCCCAAACAAGAGGTCGATTATATTTTCGATTTGGATGACTCCACCTTGGCTGCTATGCATGTGTTTGCCAAGTCGGTTGCAAATGCCATCGAAAAAGTAATTCCCTGCAAACGCATTGGTGTCGCAGTTATTGGGCTCGAAGTGCCACATGCGCATATCCATTTAATACCTATCAATAAGGAAGGAGACATGTTGTTCTCTAACCCTAAGTTAAAATTGAGCGCAGAAGAGTTTGCCGAAATAGCAACTGCAATTAATAAAGAATGGAGTAAATAAAAAAACATTCCTGATTTCTATAAAAGAGGCTATCTCAAGACAAAAGTTGAGACAGCCTCTTTTGCTTTTAGACACTTTCCCTTTTTGACTATGGTTGACGAACGATGAGCCATAGGCGCATCAGTTGTGAGCCATAGGCTGACAGAGCGTGAGCCATAGGCTGACGGAGCATGAGCTTATGGCTGACAGGAGAGGAGGCTATGGCTGACGGAAGATGAGGCTGACGAAGTGCCTTTAAGAAGAAATTCTCACCACGTTGAGAACAAATACTCGCCTTGTTGAGAATGAATACTCACCTTGTTGAGAATTTATTCTCAACATGATAAAACCTTTTGAGAAAAACAGCTATTTTGTTGTGACTCAACCATTCTTTTTATTGGTTGTGAAGACCCAGTGAAGGATAAAAGAGGGGGTCTTCACACATAACTAACTCACCACCATAAACTTACAGCGATATGTGAATGTGAAGGCTTATTTCCTAAAAGCCCATTTGGAGGGTATGTTGCCCTATCTTCTTTGCCTACGAACGCTTACTCTTGCCGATCCCGAAGAAGATTTGGATGAAGAAGATTTGGATTTGCTTTCCTTAACGGTCGTATTTCGTTGACGTTTGGTATTAGTAGTCTTCTCTTTTACCGCTTTAGTTGCCGGAATAGAATCTTTCTTTGCTATTACTTCTTCCTCACCAAACAGACGTTTTTCGAACAACAACAACTCATCTTCAATACGTTTCTGTTCTTTTACCAAGGCACTATCCGTTTCGCAATATTGCGCCAAGATAACATCTTGCATGTTGGTTGTTTTATAGATATCTCCATCATACAAACGCGACACAAAGAAATCGTCTACACTACGCGTGGCAGCATTATTCAGATTACTGGTCATTACCCGCATTTGTGTAAGGTAAGGGGCAATGTCGGCATAAGCTACCCAAAACATAGGGAGTTTCAACTCTTCCGAAGCATAATCATCGGCACGATGCATCACCGGACAAATAGCTGTAACCACCGACCCATAAGTAGAAGTACGCTGATCAAAGTACCATACTTCTTTTATAAAATAACTCTTTACTTCGGGAGAGGGAATATCACTATCGTTGATAACCAAAACGGTATCACGACTACCTACTCGTTGCGTTTCATAAAAGATTTGAAAGCGGTCCAGCACATCTTTAAAATCTACTTTAAACTTATCGGTCAGACGCTCCGTCCCATCAAGCATATACTCGTACGCCGGTATTTTCTTTTCTGCCAATAGCTTAAACATAGTAGTTATCAGGTTTTGTTTATCATTCATAGCCTCAACAGGATAATACAGTGTGCCGTTGGCAGCTTTGGTTAAATCCAGTGTGCGATAAATCTCGCGCATCCAAATAAGGTCTTCGGGCAATGATTTGGAACGAGGATATCTTGTTTGCGCTCTAAGCGACATGTCTGATTTCGTATTTTGTTCCCGTTCGCGAGCAGCTCGCGCATTGGGTTGAGCTACAGCCGTGAAGTGGGTGCAGAGTAAAACAGCTATTAAAATAAGTATGCCTTTCATCTTTATTTTTTCTTTTGGGTCGTAATCCTATTAATTAACTATCACTTCGAGCGTGGTAGGTAGCACGCGCTCTATGCCATCGGGACCAATTGCCCGCACACGCGAAATATAAAAGCGCTTCCCACGCGACAATCTTCTGAACATATCCTTTTGGCGCGCCGAGAAGTTGGTACCATTCGATACTTCGGGAACGGCATTTCCCATGTTATCAAAGAAAGTGGTTTCAAAACTTAGTACACGGAAGTTGATATCAAGTAACCCATCGTCTACCGCAGCTACAATACCATCTGTATTCATCAATATCGCTTTAGAGAACCCAGTACCACCTCTATACCTTCTTACCGCACCTTGCGCGTCTTTGTACTCAATAAAAGGAGAGGGATCGGGTAGCTGGCGTACACGGTAAACATATTCGCCCATAACCTGTGTGCGTCCATCCACACTTGCAGTTACACGGATAACCGCGTCTTCGCCTACTTTAGCAGGTTTGGCGATGTATGTGTTTCCTGTGCGTTGCAGCGTTCCGTTGCCATTTGCCATAACCGCTTGTACACTTCCGCTGGGCACTCCGGGCACGGATACACTAATAGGATTATCGTATCCTGCATAAAGCACGTTCATTAAGGTAGCCGATACAGTAGCCGAAGGCTCTACAACCGTATAGGGTTGCGAAAAATTATGCTTAAAGACTTCACCGTTTGCGCCACCCAATTCAAGATGTCCTTTGAGGGTAAACTCACCGGTACTATTGCAAACCATTTCATACAATCCATTATTATTGGCAGGCAATGGCTTGTCATCAATGTATATAACGGGGCGCTGTGTAGAGTCTACTGCTGCCAATACAATCTGCGCACTGAACTTTCCTCCACGCACTACGTGGCGAGAGTTAGGAATGACAAAGGCATTGAGCTGGTTTACACGTAAATCGCGCACGTCGACATACTTAACCAGCGTGTGTAACACTTCTCCCTCTGCATAGCGTATGTCGCTTTGCAGCTTAGACAACAACGTTACTGCTGCAACCACCGGGGTATTCTCAAAGATGTACTCTTGCCAGTTTTTCCCCATTGCAGATTCTTTAGGAGGTACCTCTGTACTTAAATTCTGCCTGATGATATCTCGTTGCGTGGTACTTTCTACCATAGAGAGCATTTCTTCACGATAAGCATTGATGCTTTCCAGCAGTTTCTTGCCATGCCCTTTTCCCGAAGCAAGCATCACAGATGCGGCCGCTTCCAAATCATCTTTATTGATAATATTGTTAACATCCCCCTTTTTTCCTTCGGATTGCTGCACGATACGCACTTTTAGCTCTTGCGCATAATTATATAAGGAATCGGAAAGCAACTTTACACGCTCCGCCTTTTTAAACCAAGCGCCTACCTTCTCCGGATTAGTTCTCATGTGCTCGGTAAGGTCGGCAAATAGCAGTTCGTTCTGTTTCATAGATCCTTCGGCAGTACGCTTCAGGCTATCATCGACCTGCGAAAAGGCCTCCAGTACGTCTGAAGAAACATTCAGCGCCAACATAGCCAGTAAGACGATATACATTACGTTTATCATCTTCTGCCGTGGGGTGAGTGTTTTATTATTTACAGCCATAGGTTATGCTTTTTTGTTTCCGTTCATAGCTTCCAACATACGCGCATATACTTCGTTCAACTCTTCTATCTGACGAGCCATTTTGCGGGTTTCTTCGTGTACTTGATCTATTGTACCTATTTGCGAACTAACACTGCGCAACTGCATTTCGTAGATTGCATTGATGCCTGCAAGGTTCTTATTGAGGATAGCTATCTGTTCGGAATCCATAGCCGCCGAATCCGTTTGTTTAGCAAAACGGCTTAAAGCTTCGGTCATTTCCTTCAGTTGTTCTTGATAAGCAATCAACGAATCTTCCATGCCTGGTGCCATTGCAGATTGAACTCCTGCCTGTTGAGGTATCGATGTTACAGCTGCACCATCTTGTGCATACTGAGGTACACTTTGCGAAACGCCACCGCCTCCACCAGCAGCAATATTAATAGTGCCTTGCGGGTCTGTACTTCCACCAGCTACCTGAATATTAATATTGGGTTGTGCACTTGGCGAAGCATCTATGCGTTGAGGTAAATCAAAAGCTGAGATGAAAAACACCAGCACTTCCGTACCCATACCTATCCAAAGCATTGTATTGGCACCATCCTGGTGGGTTAGCTTAAACAAAGCACCAAGTATTACAACTGCGGCTCCCCAGTTATAAGCATAATTGAGATAAACTTGTCCACGATAGGTTCCGAGATAGTTTTGTATTCTCCGTGCCAAGCTTCTCTTCTTTTTATTATCTGTAGTCATATAGATTATTTATATATTCGGTGGTTACTATTTTCCTTTACGATTGGCACCTACATACGAACGTACACAGCGAAAACCAATGTATGAGCGTTGTTCGTTTTGATACTCCGAAGAGCGAGAGTCAGAACGAATAAACGAACTGACATCTTTCCAAGAGCCTCCACGCACCACTTTCTTCTTCATAGCATAGGGGTCTTCTATGGCAGCATTGTATTTTAAATCGGGGTTGAGATCGCTCATTGAAAGCACACCCGACTCAGTAAATACGGTAGATGTCCATTCGGAGACGTTGCCCGCCATATCATAGAGGCCTTGCGAATTGGTGCCATAAGCACCTACTTTATTGGTTATCAAGTTACCATCTTTGGTATAGTTTCCTTTGCCAGGTTTGTAGTTGGCATAAAAACAACCATCATCATCTTTCGTGGCATCGGCTTTCCATGGAAACTGGTTTTCTTCACGACCACGCGCGGCAAATTCCCATTCGGCTTCGGAAGGCAGTCGATAACGCTGTATATATTTAGCATAACCACGCAGCCCTGCCAGAAGATAGTCTGTACGCCAATTACAGAACGCGTTTGCTTGCTCCCAACTTACCCCCACTACCGGATGTTCGTTATAACTCGGATGGTTGAAATACATACGCATATACATTTCATTATTGGCGTTATCAAAATCATTAACCCAACACGTTGTATCCGGGTATATATTAACTATGTAGCTATTCAGAAAATCCCATTCGCCCGAGAGTGGACGGGTAATAGTGCGATTGACAATACGTCCTTCTTCATCGATATAGGCTGTATCTTTGGAAATCATGATGATTTCGTTGGGGTCTACTTCGATATCCGTATTTTTATTCCTTTCTTCAGGATTCAAACGATTACGACGCTTAGCAGCTTCTGTATAGTCATATACTTCGTAGTAGTAATTCATTTGCGAAGCATCAAGCATTAACGTTCCATCGATAGGATGTCTTTTGTAAACACTTTCAATAGCCATTTGCTCATCCTCAGAAGCGCGCTTCCATGGAATAGGTCGCGACCAATTAAGATAAGGTTTAATAGGATTCCCCTCTCTATCTTCCTCTATTTTGTAGATTTCGTTACCACCATAAGCAGGATCGGCTAAGCGTTCGCGGATGATAGAGTCGCGTACCCAGTTTACAAACTGTTTGTATTGCCCTACGGTAATTTCTTTCTCGTCCATCCAGAAAGATTCGACGGATATTTCTCTTGTTGGGACAGGACTTCCCCACAAACTATCTTGTTCTTCGGCACCCATTTTCAATGATCCGCGTTTGATTAAGGCCATTCCAAACGGCGTAGGTTCATTCCATGCCACTGCACTCATTCCTGTAACTTCGCCTCCACGGGAAGTAACACTCGCAGGACCCATACACGAGGCAAGCATAATAAGCAGAACCACTATAAATGCAGTAAGAAGAGATTTCGATGATGTTTCTTTATTGGTATTCATACGTTTACTATCGTTACAATATTCGTATACTTTTATGTTTATTCTTTTGTTTCTTAAACAGGTTTATCTCTGTAGCATAGCTGATTAACAATTCATGACCGCCATTGGCTATGGATATTTTAGATGTATAATATTCATAGACATAACCTACCGTTACACCACGAATAGTAGCACCCAAGCACACAGCGACAGACGTATCGGGGGTGTATATAACCCCTCCATTGAAGATCTTTTCGTTGTGCGTATAGAACAACCTGCCGGCCAAGTCCAAGCGCGTTGTTGTAAAATCCGTACGCAACTGAGCTGATGGCTGTATGGTTATTAACGGATTACGTGTTGGAATATTGTATCCGCCTGTTAAATAAATTACCGGAGAGATCTCTATTTCGGAACGCTCGCCTAATGAAATTTTCGGCGCGGTGAGATGCTGACCAGAAAAGGCAAGATAGTATTTTGCATGTGTATAGACAACCCCGGCTGCCAAATCCAGCGCTGAGCCACTCTCTTTGTTAGTAGGAAAAGCCTCGTCATCGGTATCTTCACCAAGATTGATATTGGTAGGGTCAAATGAGACTTTAAGTGAGCCCGCTTGGATACCTATCCCCAATTTTCCTTTCTTTATTGTTGTTTTGTATGAGTACTGCAACGACATAAGTTGGTCACGAAACAATCCTATACCTTCACTAAAGAGAGAAAGCCCTACCCCATGTTTCTTTTCCATAAATGAGATCGGCATATCCGCAGCCAGATACATTGACTTTGGCGCATTCGTAAATCCCAGCAGTTCCATGTTGTAAGCACCGGTTATAGTGAGGAGGTCCGTTTGCCCTGCCCATGCCGGATTGTAGTACCCTTTCGCATTCCAAAATTGACTGAAATGAGCATCGAACTGTGCTTTTACAGTAGCAGATAGCAAAAGCATTAAAACGGTTATAAACAAACATTTAGAGGACTTCATCAACACATAAAACTTATATTCATTAAAAAAATTGTGTCTATTGAACATTTTGTTCTTCAAATTCATTTTTATCTGTACATTTTTTTATATTTGCAAAGTTTTAACCCTAATAGTGCGCTTAATCGTTTGAAAAAATCTTTTTTAGTATTCATATAATTGTATTTATGCATATTAGCCTATCGTTCTTTTCTAAAAGGTGTTTGTTTCTTTTGATACTATTAACCTTAGTAACCGGCTCTATTCATTCCCATAGAATAAATTCTGATTATGCCCTTTTGTTAAGTTCATCCAACTTTCGCGATAGATGGGCAAATAGCATCCATGCAAAAATGAAAGAAACACTCATGAAAGAGTTTTCTATGAATGTTCACGCTGAGCCATTGGTTGTTTGGGAATTAAACAATCAGGAGTTAGTTAACGAAAAAAGAGCTTATCTAAAACAAGAATTTGACAGCATTCCTCCAAAAATAGTTGTTATTGTAGGTGATGTGGGATGGTACGTGTGTCAGCCGTTATTAACCAACGAGTGGAAAGATATTCCTGTTGTGGTTTACCATACGCAAGAACATTCATATAGCGACTTGAAATCATTTTGTGCATTGCAAGAAATCCCCGACGAGGAGCTTATCTCTTCTCAAAAGATGTTGGAAGAAAACAATGTTTATACCATTGAGATACCTTTCTACATTGACGAAACCATCCTTGCCATGAAAAAGGTAATCCCCGGAATGAAAAAGCTTGCTTTTATTTCTGACCAAAGATTTACTTGTGCATTGTTAAGAAAAGAATTACTACAAGCGTGCGAAAATAATTTTCCAGAAATAGAGATAGAGCTACTTACCTATCCGGAGATTGACTCAGAGTCTATGTTAGGCAAATTAAACGAATATGATATACATACAGGTATTATCTTTCACTCTTGGATTAACTTATCAGGAAATTCTGCTGTGGATATGTACTATCCTAGTGAACGGATGCATCGCTATGTTTCAGACATTAGCAAAACACCCGTTTTTGCATTGGCCGACCTGTTCCCAGGGTTGTTGGCTGGTGGGCATTTTCCCGATAAATCAGCTATCGAAGAGCAAACATTAAATCTGATTATTAACCTCTTAAACGGTGTTACTCCTACTGAACGAGAAATTAGGATAACCAATGCCGCTACACGCCTCAGCTATTTATATCTTCAAAATAAAGGAATACCCTCAGAGTTATTCCCTAAAGACGCGGTTTACTACGATGTTCCGCTTTCTTTTTGGCAAAAACACACAGCGTATATAATTGCCATCATCAGCCTCCTTTTCTTTTTAGTTCTCTATTTAAGACACAAACGGCACATACTATTACTTAAGAAAAGGCACACAGAGAAAGAGCATGAGTTGAGTTCCAGCTATCAAGGAGTTATCTCTAATATGCCGGTTATCTTCTTTAAGAAGGAACTCTTATTCAATGAGAAAGGGGAGACAACAGGAATTATTGTTTCTGATGTTAACCCCTCATTCGAAGCATTTTTTGGTGTAAGCAAAAAAAACATTGTTGGTAAACGCTTGGATTCTATCATCAAGAAGACACCCACACTCAACTTTATGCTAGAAAGTAAAATAGATGAAAATGTTTCAATTACCATACCCGATGTAAGCGGACAAACCAGACACTTTGACAAATTAACGTTTAAAGCATCTAATAAGAGATTTATCAATACGTTTCTTATTGACAAAACCGATTCATACAAAGTATTATTGAATGAGCAAACCCACAAACAGTCTTTGGAGTCTATATTAGATAATCTGCCCATAGCTGCCAAAATAAAAGACCCGGACGACAATATGCGTTACCTCTTCTGGAATAAAAAAGCAGCCGAGCTATTTGAGTTTCCGGCAGAAAATGCCGTTGGAAAAACAGATTACGACATTATGGAAAAGGACGTTGCCGATATGATTCGTGAAGAAGATGTTGAGTTAGCCAGGACAGGTATTGCACAATCGGATATTCGACACTTTTTTGATTCGCAAGGTAAAGAGTATTTCACTTTTCAGAACAATAACTATATATCCATGCCTGACAATCGCAATTGGATTGTATATACTGCTTGGGATATTACCGACATGAAAATCATGGAGCGCGACTTGCGTAAAGCCAAGGAGCAAGCCGAAGAAGCAAACAGATTAAAATCTGCTTTCCTTGCCAACATGAGTCACGAAATTCGCACACCACTCAATGCTATTGTAGGATTTTCCAGTATACTTGCGCACGAAACCGACGAGCAAGAGAAAGAAGAATATCTTAGCATTATTGAGCATAATAATGAACTGTTGTTGCAACTCATTAGTGACATTCTTGACTTAGCTAAAATAGAGGCAGGAACATTGGACTTCATGTATTCGGATGTAGATATCAATAAAATGCTCAAAGAAATAGAGCAAACATCCCGGATTAAAGGAAGAAAAGGAATTGAGATCAAAGCTGAAATACCAATGAGTGCGCTACGATTGTACACCGACCAAAGTCGCGTAATGCAGGTTATTACTAACTTTATTAACAACGCCATCAAATTTACCTACGAAGGTAGTATCCACTTTGGTTACAAAAAGCCCGTGAATAACCGAATTTATTTTTATGTAACAGATACGGGAACAGGTATCCCCGATGAAAAACAGAAGAATATCTTTAAACGATTTATAAAACTCGATTCGTTTGAGCAAGGTACAGGCTTGGGGCTTCCTATTTGTAAAAGCATCATTACTGCTATGGGTGGAGAAATAGGTGTAGAATCCGAACTTGAGAAAGGTTCTACTTTCTGGTTTACTATTCCATTCGACCCAACAGTACAAGTACAAAGCCAAAACCCCTCTTAGGCAATGGGCATTATTCATAGCTTAAAGCGTTCTTTTGTTTGGCTAAAGCGTTTTCGCTATCGTTGTGGTTATGGTGTACACTCTCCGTTCGCATTCAATTTCATAACCCAAGTCATTTATGAAAAAGAGAATTACTATGCGTACAAAGAGCTGGAGCAAAACGCAGAGCAATTATCGACACACCTCTCCAGAAAACTAAACAGGCTATTCTTCAGAATTACCAACTCACTACAGCCTACAACAATCCTCGAAATAGGCGATACACCGTTAAGCCAGAAATACCTGCTTGCCGCAAAAAGAATGTGTAACTACACACATCTCACCACTACCGATACCAGTATAGACGTGTACTTAGCGGATTTAATCCTCTTCCACTACAAAAAAGAAAAAGCAAAGGAAACAAAAGAGCTAATCTTTAAGCTGATAGACAATAATATAACCGATTCTTCAGTTCTTATTATTGAAGGTATTCAATACTCACCGGAGATGAAACAATTGTGGAAACAGCTAAAGGAGAGTGAACGAACAGGAATCACATTTGATTTGTACGATATAGGAATTATATTCTTCGATCGCAAAAAAGAGAAACAGCATTATAAAGTGAACTTCTAAAAAAACACTACTTAATACAATGAAGAAGAGTATGGTATATACAAAAACCGGAGACAAAGGAAGTAGCGGTTTGATTGGCGGAACCCGAGTGTCTAAAACAGATATACGTTTAGAAGCTTACGGAACCGTAGATGAGTTTAACGCACAACTTGGTGTACTGTGTACCTATTTGACCGATGAGCACGATAAAGAGATTGTGTTGAATATTCAAGATAAGCTATTTACCATAGGGGCTCATCTTGCTACCGATCAGGAAAAAGTTACTTTAAGTAAATCAAGTATTATTACCCACGAGCATATTGAAGGTATAGAAAAAGAGATTGACAGAGTAGATTCACAACTTCCACCACTTAAAGCTTTTGTTATTCCCGGTGGATGTCGTGCTGCAGCTGTTTGCCATGTTTGTCGAACAGTTTGCCGGCGGGTGGAAAGAAAAGTTGTTGCTCTCTCGGAAACCTACCCTGTTGCTCTCGAAGTAATGGCATATATCAACCGAATTTCGGATTATCTGTTTGTTTTGTCGCGAAAATTGAATATTCAGTCTGCACACGACGAAATATTTTGGAATAATAGTTGCAAGTGAGAATAATTATTATACTTTTGCCGAAAAATAGAGAGTAGAAATAAATATTCACGTAAAAACCTAAAACTATTATGTATTGGACATTGGAATTAGCCTCAAGACTAGAAGACGCCCCCTGGCCAGCAACTAAAGAAGAGTTGATTGACTACGCCATGCGTTCGGGTGCACCATTGGAGGTAATTGAAAATCTTCAGGAGATGGAAGATGAAGGTGAGATTTACGAAAGTATTGAAGATATTTGGCCAGATTATCCAAGTAAAGAAGATTTCTTCTTTAATGAAGATGAGTATTAATACCCATAACCTGTATAAAAAGATTGAGGCAGCCAATTGGCTGCCTCAATCTTTTTATACAGGTTTGTGCTCTTTTAGTATTTGCGCTTCCACAACATTGACTATATAGTCGCCCAGTTTCTCACACTCGGCAATGATATCCATGTAGTAGACTCCCGCCTGATAGTTATATTCCTTATTGTTCACATCTAGAATGTTCTGAGTTTTCAGTTGGTTACGGTAGTTATTGATTTCATTCTCCAGATTGTGCGACTTGTTTAAGTCGGCTATTTGATTTACCGAACGCTCTACCACATTTATCATCTGTAACAAGGCGGCATCTGCCATTTTCATCATGGAATGAATATGTTCGTACTGGTTCGCACTGAAAGACACATTCGCTTCACGCTGACGATTGATTGTGCGTGCCAAATTGTAGCAACTATCGCCAATACTCTCTATCTCTGTAATAACACGTAGCATAGACCTGATTTGTAGCTTAGATTCAGAACTTAACCTACCTTCCGATACCTCATTGAGATAGTTGGCGATTTCAATTTCCATGTTATCGCTGATATTCTCGTACTTCTCTATGCGACTGTATATCTTATTAAATTCATCGTCTTTTTCGGTATGCAGCAAGTCTTGTACCATGGTGAACATCCGTTGTGTGCGTTCTGCATAGAGGTGAATTTCTTTCCTCGCCTGCACAATCGAGAGTTCTGATGTAGAAAGCATACCTCCACTGATATAGCGTAAACGATATTCTTCCTCTTCTTCTTTTTGAGGAATGATAAAGCACACGGTTTTTTCAATTAGTCTCACAAACCATATCAAGACGCATACATTACATATATTAAATAAGGTGTGAAACGCCGAAAGCTTATAAGATACCGCAACCTCTTCCGAGCCGGGGAACATATAATTATCAACAAACCAACTAACACTACTCGTTAAGGGCGTAAACAAAAGCAGCACCCAAATAACACCGAATATATTGAAAACAAGATGTGCTAGTGCCGCCCGTTTGGCTTGCGTATTCCCTGTTAACGCAGCAAGATTGGCTGTTATAGTTGTTCCTATATTTTCGCCCAACACTAGTGCAGCCCCCAATTCGTAGCTAATCCAACCATTGGCACACATAATGAGTGTTATAGCCATTGTAGCCGCCGAAGCTTGCACAATCATGGTAAGTAGCGTACCTATGAACAAGAACAACAACACAGATCCAAAGCCCATATCGGTATAATTCTGAACAAAAGCCAGCATTTCGGGGTTCTTACCTAAGTCGGGTGCATTTGCTTTCAGTAGCGAAAGCCCCATAAACAGAAAGGAGAAGCCAAAAATAAATTCGCCCATCGACTTATGGGTGCTCTTTTTAGAGAAGATAAGTGGAAGGGCGAAGGCAATTAACGGAAGAGTAAAGGAGGCCATGTCAACCTTAAACCCAAAGACGGATATAATCCATGCCGTGACTGTGGTACCGATATTGGCTCCCATAATAACCGTGATGGACTGCGCCAAGGTAAGCAAACCGGCATTTACAAAACTTACAACCATAACGGTTGTTGCCGATGAAGATTGAATCAAAGCAGTTACTGCCACACCGGTCAGCACACCCGTCACACGATTGGAAGTCATTGCAGTAAGTATGGAGCGGAGTCTATCTCCAGCCACCTTTTGCAAGCCTTCGC
Source organism: Bacteroides sp. 214 (assembly GCF_010501015.1). Taxonomy (GTDB): domain Bacteria; phylum Bacteroidota; class Bacteroidia; order Bacteroidales; family Bacteroidaceae; genus Bacteroides. The sequence goes on from NZ_QVML01000011.1 coordinate 32,605, forward strand.
TCATGATCTTCATTCCGTACAAGAAGAGCCCTAAAGAGCCTATTAGCTTTAAAAAATCATAAAAAGAATATTCCATCTTTATTTATTAAGTATTTATTTTTGTGTTACTCCTTAGTTATCAATATATTTCGGAATTAAATGACAACGATATGGTAGACACAATTGAAATTCTTTGCAAAAATAATAATATTTCCAAAAAATTCCCGATTGGGAGTTCTCTTTTGGATATTTATAATGGTTTTAATCTAAATATGCCTTATCAGGTAGTTAGCGCCAAAGTTAATAATCGCACAGAAGGACTAACCTTCAAGGTATATAATAATAAAGATGTAGAATTTCTGGATGTGCGCGATTCTTCGGGAATGAGAACCTATGTACGTTCACTCTGTTTTATCCTTTATAAAGCGGCAAGCGAACTTTTCCCCGAAGGGAAACTGTTTGTAGAACACCCTGTTTCCAAAGGATATTACTGCAAATTAGACATTGGTAGAGCTATTACCGAGGCAGATGTAACTCGTATCAAAGAGCGTATGCTGGAAATTATAGATGCTGATATACGCTTCCATCGCACAGAATGTCATACCACCGAAGCTGTTCGCATCTTTAGCGAAAACGGCATGGAAGATAAAGTTAAGTTGCTGGAAACATCAGGTTCGCTTTATACCTATTATTATACGCTGGACAAAACGATAGATTATTACTATGGTAGTTTAGTCCCCAGCACCGGCTTCGTTAAGTTGTTCGACCTGCTTAAATACTTTGATGGGTTGTTATTACGTATTCCTAATAAAGAGAATCCAAATAAGCTCGCTGAAATTATTCGTCAAGATAAGATGAACGATATCTTCAAGGAGCACCTTAGCTGGAATTCTATTATGGGAGTAAGTAATGTGGGCGACTTCAATATTATCTGTGCAGAAGGACGTGCTACCGGACTGATTAATGTAGCGGAAGCTCTTCAGGAAAAAAAGATAGCACAAATTGCAGATACCATTTACGGACGAGGCATGAATGGCGACAGGGTGAAGTTGATACTTATCTCTGGGCCTTCTTCTTCCGGGAAAACGACATTCAGCAAGCGCCTATCTATTCAATTGATGACAAATGCTATCAAACCTTATCCTATTTCGCTCGACAATTATTTTGTAGACAGAGACCAAACACCACTGGATAAAAATGGAGACTATGACTACGAGTCGCTATATGCCTTGGACTTGGATTTGTTCAACCGCCAGATAGAAGCACTTCTTAATGGAGAAGAGGTGGAACTACCGCGCTATAACTTCACTACCGGAAAGAAAGAATACAAAGGCGATAAGTTGCGCATTGATAAGCACACGGTACTTATTCTTGAAGGCATCCACGCGTTAAACCCAGAACTTACCAAGCATATAGATAATCACAGTAAATATAAAATCTACGTATCCGCGTTGACCACTATTTCGATTGACGACCATAACTGGATTCCTACTACCGACAACCGTCTTCTTCGCCGCATCTTGCGCGACTACAACTATCGTGGTTACTCAGCTCAAGAAACTATTTCGCGTTGGGCAAGCGTACGGGCTGGTGAAGATAAATGGATATTCCCTTTCCAGGAAAATGCAGATTCTATGTTTAACTCAGCACTGTTGTTTGAGTTGGCAGTACTACGCCGACATGTGGAGCCAATACTAATGTCCGTGCCACGCAACTGTCCGGAGTATGCGGAAGCATACCGATTGCTGAAGTTTATTAAATATTTCTTGCCGATACAAGATAACGAGATACCACCAACATCATTATTAAGGGAGTTCTTGGGGGGAAGTAGTTTTAAGTACTAAATAAGTAGGCTTCATATCAACCGAAAGTGAAGCCTAAACTTCGCAAAAACGAGGTTCATTTTTAGAAAGAATGAGCCTCGTTTTTTTATGACACATTCTCCAAATAGACTTTTACAAAATAGGTCTTCACCTTCACAAAACGCTGTAACCAATTAACAGTAAGTGGATTACGTGTGAAGACCCCCTCTTTTATCCTTCACAGGGTCTTCACAGCCAATAAAAAAAAGAATAGTTAAATCACAACCACAACAGGTTTTTCTCAAAAGGTTTTATCATGTTGAGAATAAATTCTCAACATGGTGAGTATTCGTTCTCAACAAGGCGAGTATTTGTTCTCAACGTGGTGAGAATTTCTTCTTATCTAAAGGCGCTGTCAGCCATAGCCTCATGCTCCGTCAGCCATAGTCTCATGCCCCGTCAGCCATAGTCTCATGCCCCGTCAGCCATAGTCTCGTGCTCCGTCAGCCTATGGCTTATGGTTCGTCAACTATAGTTGCTGTTCGCCCTCAGCACTATTAAAGAATTATTTCTTTAATAACTTGCTTTGTTTAGGGATTTCATGTACTTTTGCCAGATAAGTGAGATTACAAAATAGAATTTTATAGTAATAACAATTAAATAATTAAAAAACAATCATTTATGTGGTTAATTAATTCATCTGTAGGTAGGAAAGTGGTTATGAGTCTTACTGGCTTTGCCCTTATCCTGTTTCTAACCTTTCACATGGCGATGAACCTCGTTGCTATTTTCAGTGCGGAGGCTTACAACATGATTTGTGAGTTTTTGGGTGCCAACTGGTATGCGTTGGTTGCTACTGTTGGACTTGCGGGGCTTGTTGCTCTTCACTTTCTCTACGCATTGTTGCTTACCTTCCAAAACAGAAAAGCAAGGGGTAGCGAACGTTATGCTGTAACAAACACTCCTAAACAAGTAACATGGGCTTCTCAAAACATGTTCGTATTAGGACTTATTGTTGTTCTGGGACTGGGACTGCACTTGTTCAACTTCTGGTACAAGATGCAACTTTCGGAAATCATGGGTATTCATGGGGCTATAGAAAACGGTGGCATTGCTCCTACCGACGGTGCCGGCTTTATTGCCGCTACCTTTAGCAACCCAGTGTATGTGGTGTTGTACCTTATCTGGTTAGGCGCTATCTGGTTTCACCTGAATCATGGTTTCTGGAGTGCTTTACAAACGATGGGATGGAGCAACAAAATATGGTTGAACAGATGGAAAGTAGTATCTGCTATTTACACAAGCATTGTGATGGGCGGTTTTGCCTTGGTAGTGATTATCTATTTCGCGAAATCTTTATAAAGAACATACATTATGACTAAGATAGATTCAAAAATTCCCGAAGGTCAATTGACCGAAAAATGGAGTAACTATAAAGCTCATCAAAAATTAGTAAACCCTGCCAATAAACGCCGATTGGATATTATTGTAGTGGGTACAGGCTTAGCCGGTGCTTCGGCTGCTGCTTCGCTTGGCGAAATGGGATTTAAGGTTTTCAACTTCTGCATTCAGGATTCTCCGCGTCGCGCACACTCTATTGCTGCGCAAGGAGGTATCAATGCTGCAAAGAATTATCAAAACGACGGCGACTCTGTGTACCGTCTTTTCTACGATACAATTAAAGGTGGTGACTATCGTGCTCGTGAGGCAAACGTATATCGCCTTGCCGAAGTGTCAAACGCTATCATTGACCAATGTGTGGCGCAAGGAGTACCTTTTGCCCGCGATTATGGTGGCACTCTCGACAACCGTTCATTCGGTGGTGCGCAAGTATCGCGCACATTCTATGCTCGTGGTCAAACAGGACAACAGTTGCTATTGGGTGCTTACTCGGCATTAAGCCGCCAAGTACATCAAGGCAACGTAAAATTGTTTACCCGCTATGAAATGTTGGACCTCGTTGTTATTGACGGTCGCGCTCGCGGTATCATCGCACGCAACTTGGTTAACGGAAAAATTGAACGTTTCTCTGCACACGCTGTTGTTATCGGTACAGGCGGATACGGAAACGCTTTCTTCCTCTCTACAAACGCAATGGGTTCCAATGGATCGGCTGCTATTCAATGCTACAAAAAGGGTGCTTACTTTGCTAACCCTGCTTTTGCACAGATTCACCCAACCTGTGTTCCTGTACATGGCGACAAACAATCAAAGTTGACGCTGATGTCCGAGTCGCTTCGTAACGATGGACGTATCTGGGTGCCAAAGAAGATTGAAGATGCCAAAGCATTGCAAGCAGGTAAGCTTAAACCGACTGAAATACCCGACGAAGATCGCGACTTCTATCTCGAACGTCGTTATCCGGCATTCGGTAACTTGGTTCCTCGCGACGTAGCTTCGCGCGCTGCCAAAGAACGTTGTGACGCTGGTTTTGGGGTAAACAATACTGGTCTTGCTGTGTATCTTGACTTCAAATATGCTATCGAACGTTTGGGAGAAGACGTGGTACGCGACCGTTACGGTAATCTTTTTGATATGTACGAAGAAATCACCGACGATAATCCATACCATACTCCAATGATGATATTCCCTGCCATTCACTATACCATGGGTGGTATTTGGGTAGACTATGAATTGATGACTTCAATTCCCGGTTTATTTGCCATTGGCGAAGCTAACTTCTCCGATCATGGAGCAAATCGTCTTGGCGCATCGGCATTGATGCAAGGACTGGCAGACGGATACTTCGTGCTTCCGTATACCATACAAAATTACTTGTCCGATCAGATTCAGGTTCCACGTTTCTCTATTGACCTTCCAGAGTTTAAGGAAGCCGAAAAAGCAATCGTGGATAAGATGAAGAAGCTGAAAGCAATTAACGGTAAGCACTCGGTAGACTCTATCCATAAGAAACTAGGTCTTGTAATGTGGGAATTAGTAGGTATGGGTCGTACCAAAGAAGGTTTGGAAAAAGCCTTGGTTGAGATTCAAAAAATCAAAAAAGAGTTCTGGAGTGATGTTCGCATCCCGGGCGATATAGACGAATTGAATATTGAACTTGAAAAAGCACTGCGTCTCGACGACTTTATAGAAGTGGGCATGTTGATGGCATTGGATGGTATCAATCGTAATGAGTCTTGTGGTGGACACTTCCGCGAAGAATATCAAACTCCCGAAGGAGAAGCCCTTCGTGACGATGCCAACTACTCGTATGTAGCTTGTTGGAAGTATACCGGCGAAGACTCAAAACCTGAATTAATTAAGGAAGACCTGAATTATCAATTTGTGCAGGTTCAAACCCGTAACTACAAAGCATAAAGGAAATGGAAAAAATAATAAGTTTCACGCTGAAGGTATGGCGTCAAAAAGGACCAAAAGCTAAAGGAGCATTTGAAACATACCAAATGAAAGATATTCCGGGCGATACATCATTCCTGGAAGCACTTGATATATTGAACGAAAACCTGATCAACGAAGGAAAAGAACCGATTGTGTTCGACCATGATTGCCGCGAGGGTATTTGCGGAATGTGTTCTTTGTACATTAACGGACGTCCACACGGACCGGGTACAGGAGCAACTACCTGCCAAATATACATTCGCCGTTTCAAAGATGGAGAAACCATCACCGTTGAGCCTTGGCGTTCGGCAGGTTTTCCTGTTATCAGAGACTTAATGGTAGACCGCACGGCTTATGACAAGATTATGCAAGCCGGTGGATACGTAAGTGTGAACACAGGTGCTCCTCAAGATGCCAATGCAATTCTTATTTCTAAGGAAGTGGCGGATGAGGCAATGGATGCCGCCTCATGTATTGGCTGCGGTGCTTGTGCTGCTGCTTGTAAGAATGGTTCGGCAATGTTATTTGTTTCGGCAAAGGTTAGCCAACTCAACTTACTTCCGCAAGGAAAGATTGAAGCAAGCCGCCGTGCAAAAGCAATGCTTTCTAAGATGGATGAGCTTGGGTTTGGTAACTGCACCAACACCCGCGCTTGCGAAGCCGAATGTCCTAAGAACATTTCAATCAGTCACATCGCGCGCTTAAACCGTCACTTTATCGCAGCGAAACTGAAAGATTAATTTTATAGTGCTATAAAGATAAGAATCCCTCAGGTTTATTGACTTGGGGGATTCTTTGTTGTATTACGCCAGTAGTTTATATACTCCGCCTGCCAACACCTTGATAATGCCCCTCATCTCTAGTTCAAAGAGTAGTGCATTCATCTTATGGATAGGGATGTTGGTTTCCACAACAAGGTTGTTGATTTGGGTTTCGCCCATTTTTATCAAAACATCTACCACTTGTTGCTCATTCTCTGATAGGTCGTGGAAGAGTGTCCGTTGAATATTTTTTGATTTATTTTGTGAAGCGTTACTTTCCCACCCCATCAATCCAACGAAATCTTTTGCCGATTGAATGAGGTGCGCCTTGTTGTCTCTAATCAATTGGTTGCACCCTTTCGAAAATTCATCAGAAGCTCTACCCGGAAAAGCAAAACATTCGCGATTGTAACCATTCGCGAGGTCGGCAGTAATCAACGACCCACCTTTTATGGCAGATTCTACTACAATAGTAGCATCGCTCATTCCTGCAACAATACGGTTGCGGCTAACAAAATTATAACGGTCGGGCGTGGTTCCTGTCAGAAATTCGGTAAGCAAACCACCTGATGTTACCATTTCAACAGCAGTCTTTCTGTGTGCAGACGGATAAATACGGTCTAACCCATGTGCCAGTACACCAACGGTAGAGAGGCTATTATCTAATGCTGCACGATGTGCATGTATATCAATTCCATAGGCCAATCCGCTCACCACAAGCACTTCGGGCGATAGCTCCTTCAGCTCTTTGAGGAACTGAAAGCAGAGCGATTTACCATATTCACTTGCATTTCTTGTACCTACCATGTTAATAATTCGCAGGTTGTTCAGATTTGTATTCCCTTTGAAGAATAACACAACAGGAGCATCTTCGCATTCGCGCAGTCTCAACGGATAGTCGTCATCTTGGATAGTAAGGCACTTAATATTGTTTTTCTCCACAAAAGCATACTCGCGTTCAGCGCGTTCAATGGCTTCGGGAGAGTTCAAAGCCTCTATCACACGGGGAGTTATTCCTTTTAATAAGGTAGGAAGTTCTTTGCGTCGCAAGAATACCTCTTTGGCAGAGCCGGCGGCATTCATCAAGTTTCTTGCCCAGATTGCTCCAATGCCCGGAACTTGTGTCAGGGCAATAGAATAGATAGTCTCTTCAGAATTCATTTAAAATAGGTAAGGTGCAAATACGGTGTCGAATAATTCGCTGTGACATAGTTTTCCATTGATAACACACACCGTTTCGACTATTGCTTTCAGCGCGAGTTTATTATCTTCTTTGCGGAAAATATCTTGGTAAAACACATACTTAATACCTTCTTTTTTTACATAAAGCTTGGAAACAAACTCGTCGCCACTCTTCAGAGAAGCTTTGAAAGCCATGTTGATACGTGCAACAACGGGGTCAACCCCCTGCTCGTGCAACTTTGCAAAGCTTACACCTTTTGAAAGAAGGAACTCATGACGGGTATGTTCCGCATAATGTTGGTAGTTTGCATTGTTTACAACGCCTTGCAGATCACATTCGTAATCGCGTACCTTCATCGTTAGTTCGTATATATATTTACTCATTAGATTTGTTCTTTTGTTGGTTTACATCCACCAATTTAAAAAGCTTATCACTTGGACGTATCTTATCTTCCAGTTTCATGGAGAAGCGTTCGCCCTTATGTACGGTTTCTACCGGTTTTAGATCTACACGTGCTTCGTCGAGTGTGGCAAAAACGGCACCGGTAGTTGGTCCTGTTATCAACAGTTTGTCTCCAACAGAAAGCTCGGCAGCCTCAACAAGGAACTCAGCCACGCCTATATTACTGAAGTATTTTATTCCTTTACCAACATAGACTTTGCGTTCTGTAGCTTCCGAACCATAGTTTTTACTCCATTCGCCCAGTCGCTGCCCCAAGTAATATCCATCCCAGAAACCACGATTGAAAACCTTCTTAAGTCGTTCGTCCCACGCAGCAATCTTCTCATCTGTGAAGGTTCCTTCCAAACAAGCTAGTATAGCTTCTTTATAACACTCGCATACAGTACGAACATATTCAGGACCGCGAGCACGTCCTTCTATCTTGAACACCCGCACACCGGCATCGATCATTTTATTCATGAAATGGATGGTCTTCAAGTCTTTGGGCGACATGATGTATTGATTATCTATTTCCAACTCCACATCTGTTTCCTTATCCTTCACAATATAACCACGGCGACAAACCTGCATACAAGCACCGCGATTTGCCGAACTGTCCATTTCGTGCAGCGACAAATAACACTTACCCGATACCGCCATGCAAAGTGCTCCATGACAGAACATTTCAATACGTATTAATTCTCCATTGGGGCCACAAATATTCTGTTCTTTTATCTGTTGGTAGATTTCGGCTACTTGGTCGAGGTTAAGTTCACGAGCCAACACTACTACATCGGCAAATTGTGCATAAAACTTCAGTGCTTCAATATTAGATATATTTAGTTGGGTAGAGAGGTGTACCTCCTGTCCTATTTCACGGGCGTAATTCATGACCGCTACATCGGCAGCAATGATAGCCGATATGTCCGCTTTCTTAGCAGCATCAATAATTGTCCGCATCAAGGATAAATCACCGTCATAGATGATTGTATTGATGGTAAGATAACTCTTGAGTCCGTTTTTCTTGCACACTTCCGCAATCTCTTTAAGATCGTTTATGGTAAAACTGTTGGATGAGCGTGCACGCATATTCAAATTTTCTATCCCGAAATAGATAGAGTCGGCCCCTCCTTGTATGGCAGTAGCCAGTGACTCACGAGAGCCTACGGGTGCCATGATTTCAAAATCCTGTATCATAATTCTTTAATTATTACCTGCAAAGGTAGCTTTTTAGTGCGTATGTAGTATCTTTGCGGGCAATAATTGCAATTCGTGAATGAAAATAGATACAATTGACCTTGGCAAATACCCCATCCTTCTAGCTCCTATGGAGGATGTAACAGACCCCGCATTTCGCCTGATGTGTAAACGTTTTGGTGCCGACATGGTCTATACGGAATTTGTTTCGAGCGACGCACTGATTCGCGAAGTAAACAAAACCAAGCAGAAGCTAACGATTAGCGATGAAGAACGCCCCGTGGCTATCCAAATATACGGCAAAGAAACCGAAGCCATGGTAGGTGCCGCTAAAATCGTAGAAGAAGCACGGCCTGATATTCTAGACATCAACTTTGGCTGCCCGGTAAAAAAAGTGGCAGGTAAGGGGGCAGGAGCGGGTATGTTGCGTAATATTCCTCAAATGCTCGAAATAACCAAGGCTGTTGTTGATGCAGTAAAGATACCCGTTACAGTAAAAACCCGCCTTGGTTGGGATGTAGACAGTAAAATCATCGTTGAACTTGCCGAACAACTACAAGATTGTGGTATTGCTGCCTTAGCTATTCATGGCAGAACCCGCGCGCAAATGTATACCGGCGAAGCCGACTGGACACTCATTGGCGAAGTAAAGAACAACCCCCGCATGCACATTCCCATCATTGGCAATGGTGATGTAACTACTCCACAGCGTGCCAAAGAATGTTTCGACCGTTATGGTGTAGATGCTATCATGGTAGGGAGAGGCAGTATTGGTCGCCCGTGGATATTCAAAGAAATAAAACACTATCTAGAGACAGGCGAAGAACTTCCACCACTCTCCTTTGCCTGGAAAATGCAAGTACTCCGCGAGGAGGTGTTAAGCAGCGTGGAACGGCTGGACGAACGCAGAGGTATTATTCATATTCGTCGCCACTTGGCTGCTACACCGCTATTTAAGGGTATACCCAACTTCCGTGAAACACGTATCGCTATGCTACGCACAGAATCGGTGGAGGAATTATTTGAAATATTTGCCCGGATAGAAGATATGGTAGCTACTACTCCATTGACTTAAACATGGGTACGGCAAACCACTTCTTAAACATTTTCGTTACCAGTACATAAAGTCCAAACGCCGAAAAGAATCCTACAATTGAGTCAATCAGGTAGTGTGCTTGGATATACACAGTAGCCAGACAAAGGAAGATGTAGAACACAAACAAAGACCAAAACAATTTCTTGTTGGCACGCCAAGCCATAATCATCAATATCGTAGAGATACCTACATGCGAGCTGGGGAAAGCAGCTGTAGGACGCTCACCTACCTGTTGTGAGGCTTTTACTAGATTATAAAAGAATCCTTGTTCGTAATCGGGCGCAAGAAGCACCTCACTATTCTGGTTAAAGTAGTCGCCAATAGAGGGGAAAATTCCAAGATCAACATTCTCACTGCCAATTACCGGGAAATAGAACTGAGGACCTGCACATGGCACGAATATATAAACGAAGTAATATATAAAGAATGCTGCTACTAAGACAAACGACAACTTCTCAAACCACTCAAAATGATAAACGAAGTAATACATTGTCACCAATAAAATCATTGGATAGTAAAAGAAGTAACCCATGTTAAGCGGTTCGCTAACCCATATTTGAGGTAGATATTGCGAGAATAACACGGCAGGTTGGCAGCCGAAAAGACTTTGTTCCCACGTAGCAAACACATGGTCGAGATTAGGAAGCACACGGTTGAATTCAAATGTATCGGGATACCAGTACGAGAGAAGTGCCATCTGGATAGCGATGCGCACAAAAGCAGAAAACTTACAAGGTGCTAAACGATACACATACATCAACAAAAACGTCATGCAAGCAATAGCAATCCTGTCACGCAACATGAGCCACGGATGATCCATCTCCGTAAAGAGGAACAACATAATGATTGTGGTAAGTAAGTTGTAAATCAGAGAAATCTTTTCTACGGCAAATAATCCTTTTCTTGATTCTACCTTTTTAAATAAATCTAAAGCCATCCTTGTTCTTTGTACCAGGCAATGGTTTCTTTTACCCCTTCAGCTAGTGAGTAAGTAGGTTTAAAACCTAACTCTTTTTCAATAGGGGAGGTATCGCACCGCCAGTTCCGTTGTTTTAATATGTTATACTTGTCCGCGTTGAGTGTGCTACTCTTTCCTGTAAGCCGAGACGCGGTTTCGGCGAGCAAAGATATAATTTTTAATACGAATAAAGGTGCTTTTATATGAAACACAAATGGATTACCCAACTCTTTCCTTATCAATTCAGAAAAAGAGCTGCTCTGGTAAACGTTTTCTTCGGCTACAAAATAGGCACGCCTTACAACATCTTTTTCAATGCCGGCAAAGATCGCGTCAACTAAATCCTTCACATATATAAAAGTGATGTCTTGTTGTTTGTAGCCTACCGAGAAGTCAAAATGATTCTTGATACTTTTTGCCATCAGGTAGTAATCCTTATCGCGTGGCCCATAAACCCCTGTAGGACGATAAATTACATAAGGAAAACCAGCAAGACTCTGTATATACAACTCTGCTTTCAGTTTACTGATACCGTAAAGAGTATTGGGATTAGGTATGTCGTATTCGCGAATAGAGGTGTAATCCTTTTCATGAATAGGACCGAATACACTTAGTGAACTAAGGAAGATAAACTGCTTTGGAACCATATTCAGTTCTTTCAGCGTTTCAATAAAGTATTTGGTTTGTAGGAAGTTTACTTTGTCGAAATCAGATTTATTGGTGGTCTTAGTCAACCCGGCACAGTGAACTATATAGTCAAACTTGCTATATGTTCCTTTATGACCGGATAACTGTGCTCGTAGTTCATTGGGATGTGCAAAGTCAAGCTCGAGGAAGTGTATTTTGCGTGCTTGCAGATAGTCCCTACTCGAAGTAGGTCGTACGCCTGCCCATACACCAAACTTCCGTTTCAATGCTTCTTGGACAATAAAGCTACCAATGAAACCACTGGCTCCTGTTACCAATATACTCGCTGCCATGTACCTTAGTTATTAGTTTGGTTATTCTTTTGCCAAGAGGCAAGAACAAAAACCTTGCGTAATATGTTTGCAAATATAGATAAGAAAGTTTATTAATTCCCTATATTCGCAAAAAGTTACGAAAACTTATCCCAACAATATACTAAAACAGAACAATAATATGGCAAAAAAGAAAGAAAAGAAAGCCGGTAAACGCATGACAAAAAAGCAACTGGCGGAGATTGTGATACACTTCTTTCAGACCGAACCCAATAATGTATTCAGTTTGAAGACTATCTTCTTAGCTTTACGTCTCACTACGCATCCGCTCAAAATGCTTTGTGTGGATATTCTTAGCGATTTGACCATGGATGGGTATCTTACTGAAGTAGATAAGCATAAATTTAAGTTGAATACACAAGGGAAAGAACTCATTGGTATTTTCCACCGCAAAAGCAACGGTAAGAATTTCTTTGTTCCCGAAGAGGGTGGCGACCCTATCTTCATAGCCGAACGCAATTCTGCCCATGCCATGAACAACGATAAAGTACGGGTTATTTTCTTCGCTAAACGCAAGCAGCGCGAGCCCGAGGGTGAGGTAGTAGAAATATTGGAACGTGCCAACGATACTTTTGTGGGTACGCTGGAGGTTACCAAATCGTATGCCTTCCTTGTAACCGAAAACCGTACGCTTGCCAATGATATTTTTATTCCACGCGAGAAACTTAAAGGAGGAGTTACCGGCGATAAAGCATTGGTTAAAGTAATAGAATGGCCCGACCGTGCCAAGAATCCCATCGGACAGGTTATTGATATTTTAGGGAAAGCAGGTGATAATACCACCGAGATGCACGCCATTCTTGCAGAATTTGGATTGCCTTATATCTATCCTAAAGCCGTAGAAGCCGCTGCCGAAAAACTATCTGATGTTATTTCAGAAGAAGAAATTGCCAAACGCGAAGACTTCCGTGAGGTAACAACCTTTACTATAGACCCCAAAGATGCTAAAGATTTTGATGACGCACTCTCAGTACGCAAACTGAAAGAAGGGTTGTGGGAAGTAGGTGTACACATTGCCGATGTAACGCACTATGTAAAAGAGGGTGGCATCATTGATAAGGAAGGCGAAAAGCGTGCCACATCGGTTTATTTAGTAGATCGTACTATCCCGATGCTCCCCGAACGACTTTCCAACTTTATATGCTCTTTGCGCCCCAACGAAGAAAAGCTAACCTATTCTGTTATTTTCGATATAACAGACAAAGGCGTGATAAAGGATTATCGCATCAAGCATACTGTGATTAAATCCGACCGACGGTTTACTTACGAAGAAGCGCAAGAGATTATAGAAACCGGCAAAGGTGATTATAAAGAAGAAGTGTTGATACTCGACACGATTGCCAAAGCACTCCGCGAAAAGCGCTTCGCCAACGGTGCTATTAATTTTGACCGTTACGAGGTAAAATTCGATATTGATGATACAGGGAAACCACTTGGAGTCTACTTCAAAGTATCCAAAGATGCCAATAAACTAATAGAGGAATTCATGTTGCTTGCCAACAAAACCGTTGCCGAAAAGATAGGCAAAGTACCCAAAAGCCAAAAACCAAAAGTATTTCCCTATCGTATTCACGATTTGCCCGACCCTGATAAATTGGACAACCTTGCACAATTCATCGCTCGTTTTGGCTACAAACTGCGCACCAGTGGCAGCAAGACCGATGTATCCAAATCTATCAACCATTTGCTCGACGATATTCAAGGAAAGAAAGAGGAGAATTTAATCGAAACAGTTTCTATCCGTGCCATGCAGAAAGCTATTTATTCTACACACAACATGGGTCATTATGGACTTGCATTCGACTACTATACACACTTCACTTCGCCTATCCGTCGTTACCCCGACATGATGGTACACCGCCTGTTAACGCGATATCTTGATGGCGGACGAAGTGTGTCGGAGGCAAAATACGAAGATTTATGTGACCACAGTTCCAACATGGAACAAATTGCAGCCAATGCCGAGCGCGCCTCTATCAAGTACAAACAGGTAGAGTTCATGATGGACAAAATAGGACAAGTGTATGATGGCGTTATTTCGGGTGTTACCGAATGGGGAATTTATGTGGAAATTAACGAGAATAAGTGCGAGGGAATGATACCTATTCGCGACCTTGACGATGATTACTACGAGTTTGATGAGAAAAACTATTGTTTACGTGGTCGTCGCAAACATGGAATTTATAGTCTCGGCGATGCTATAAAAATAAAAACAGCCAAAGCAAATCTGGAGCGGAAGCAACTGGATTTTGCATTGGTTGAGTAGTAAAAAAAGGGAAGTACTTGTCAGAGCACTTCCCTTTTTGTTAAGGTTTTTTATAACCGGTCTTATTATTAGTAGTTCGTTTTCATTTCTTCGAAATGAGCTTGTGGGTGTAAGCAAGCGGGACAAGTTTGTGGAGCTTCTTTACCTTCATGCATAAATCCACAGTTACGACATTGCCATACTACTTTCTCTTCTTTCGCAAATACACGATTCTCTTCTACATTCTTCAAGAGAGTAAGGTATCTATCTTCGTGTCCCTTTTCTGCTTTTGCAATGTTGCGGTACATAGCAGCAATATCTTTAAATCCTTCTTGCTCTGCTACATCGGCAAAGTGAGGGTAATCCAGATTCCATTCTTCGTGTTCGCCAGCAGCTGCTGCTTTTAAGTTCTCGGCAGTAGTGCCGATAACACCTGCAGGATATGTAGCTGTAATTTCTACCATACCACCTTCCAGATACTTAAACATACGTTTTGCATGTTCTTTTTCCTGATCGGCAGTTTCGGTAAAGATAGCGGCAATTTGTTCAAATCCTTCTTTCTTTGCTACACTAGCAAAATAAGTATAGCGCATTCTTGCCTGAGACTCGCCGGCAAATGAGGTTAATAAATTCTTCTCGGTCTGGGTTCCTTTGATAGTAGCCATAATTTTATACGTTTTTTGAGTTAATAATTAGTTATATATTTTCTTATAATTAGTAGTTCCACTTCCTAATAACAAAACAAAGGTATAAATTGCTCAGCAGAACAACTCTTTTTTTTAATTAATAAAGTTTATTAGCAAAATAGATTTTATCTATAAGGACAAAAAGAGATTGCGTTTAGCATACTTTGTGTTTCTTTTTTACCTAAGTTTGCACTCAGTTTTAAACAGTTATACGTATTGAGATGGATACACAAAAAGTCTTTGCGTTCAAGCCCAGGTTGTTTTCTACGCTTAAGAACTACTCTAAGGAAACATTTATGTCCGACCTCATGGCGGGCGTTATTGTAGGAATTGTAGCACTTCCATTAGCTATCGCCTTTGGTATTGCTTCGGGTGTATCGCCCGAGAGAGGAATCATCACTGCTATTGTTGCCGGCTTTATTATCTCTTTTCTGGGAGGTAGCAAGGTGCAGATAGGTGGCCCTACGGGTGCGTTTATTGTTATCGTCTACGGCATTGTGCAACAGTATGGCGAAACGGGACTGATTATTGCTACTATCATTGCCGGAGTTATGCTACTGTTGTTAGGTCTCTTCAAACTGGGAGCTATCATTAAATTTATTCCCTACCCTATCATTGTAGGCTTTACCAGCGGTATCGCACTGACTATCTTTACCACACAGATTGCCGATATATTCGGGTTGAACTTTGGCGGCGAAACCGTTCCTGGCGATTTCGTTGGCAAATGGATACTTTATTTCCGTCATTTCGATACCATTAATTGGTGGAACACAGTGGTAAGTATCACCAGCATTCTGGTTATTGTTTATTCGTCCAAACTCTTTAAGAAAATACCCGGATCGCTCATTGCCATTGTACTGATGACAGTAGTGGTTTACTTACTGAAAACCTTTGCAGGCATCACTGTGATTGATACCATTGGCGATCGCTTTACTATCCAATCAGAGCTTCCTGCGGTAGAAGTCCCCGCGATGGACTGGGAAACTATTCGCGGACTATTTCCTGCCGCTCTTACCATTGCTATACTGGGTGCTATTGAATCCCTGCTCTCGGCAACTGTTGCCGACGGTATGATTGGCGATAAACACAACTCCAACACCGAGCTTCTGGCACAAGGTGCAGCGAATATTATTGCGCCGCTATTTGGTGGCATACCGGCTACCGGCGCAATAGCCCGTACAATGACAAACATCAATAACGGTGGAAAGACTCCCGTTGCCGGAATCATACATGCAATAGTGCTTTTATTAATCCTTCTCTTCCTGATGCCGTTGGCACAATACATCCCCATGGCTTGTCTGGCGGGTGTACTTGTTATTGTATCCTATAATATGAGTGAGTGGCGTACATTCAAAGCGTTACTACGTAACCCCAAGTCGGATGTAGCGGTGTTGCTCACTACATTCTTACTTACGGTTATCTTTGACCTGACCATTGCCATTGAAATAGGCTTGGTTATTGCCTGTCTGCTCTTTATGCGTCGCGTTACCGAAACCACCGAAATATCTGTACTGAAAGATGAAATCAATCCCAGCGAGGAACTCGATATGGATATTAACAAGGATGAGAATCTACAAATTCCTAAAGGCGTGGAGGTGTACGAAATTAACGGTCCTTACTTCTTTGGCATCGCCAATAGATTCGAGGAACAGATGATACTTTTAGGAGACAGACCTGCTGTACGCATCATTCGTATGCGACGCGTACCATTTATCGATTCTACCGGTATTCATAATCTTACAAACTTAATCAAGACCTCAAGAAAGGAAAAAATAACCATTGTACTTTCGGGTGTAAACCAAGCAGTACACGAGGCGTTGGAGAATTCTGGTTTCTATCAGTTGATGGGAGAAGAAAATATTTGCCCCAATATAAATAAGGCACTAGAAAGGGCAAAGGAAATTATGCAGGAGGATAATTAGGCTGATGTATAATCTTATTCGAATACATATTTCTTAACCCAATAGCTTCATATACCCTCCAAATGCCGTTCTACGAAATAGGTCTTCACATTCACAAATCGCTGTAAGTTTATGATAGTGAGTTAGTTATGTGTGAAGACCCCCTCTTTTATCCTTCACAGGGTCTTCACAGGCAATTTTCCGACTGTTTTTGTACCAAGAAAACACTGAGAAACAGGTCGAAAACCAGTCAGAAGTGAAGCAAAAACCAGTCAGAAAAAAGACAATTGCTTAAAAGTGTGTTTTGTCAGCCATAGTTTCATCTCCCGTCAGCCTATGGCTCATGACCTGTCAACCATAGGCTCATGACCCGTCAGCCATAGGCAGATGGTGCGTCAGACTATGGCAGAATTAATTTCGCCAACGCCTATTCCTTCTCTCCGTACGCCAAGTCGCCTGCATCTCCAAGGCCAGGCACAATATACGAATGGTCATCTATCATAGGGTCGATAGCAGCACACCAAATAGTGGTTTTATCTTCGGGGAAAACAGTAGCAATATGCTTTACCGCCTGTTCGCTGGCAATAACTGCTGCCACATGAATCTCTGCCGGTTGCCCTTTGGTAAGCATAGCCTGATAGGTAAGTTCCATAGAACCACCCGTGGCTAACATAGGATCGGTAATAATCAGTATTTTATTATCTATGCGAGGCGAAGCGATATATTCAATATGAATATCAAACTTCAGCGTGTCCTTATATTTACGGTATGCCGAAACAAAAGCATTCTCGGCATAGTCAAAATAAGAAAGAAATCCCTGATGGAAAGGAACACCTGCCCGGAGAATAGTACTTAGTACTAACTTAGCATCCGACAACCGGGTAGGTGCAACACCAAGCGGAGTCTGAATATCTCGCGTCTCGTATTGAAATGTTTTGCTTATTTCATAGGCCATAATCTCCCCTATCCGTTCAATATTGCGACGGAAACGAAGGCGATCGCCCTGTATATTAACGTCTCTGATTTCGGCGATATATTGATTTAATACCGAGTTTGTATCCGACAAATTAATTATTCTCATAACATTTTGTTCTTTAAGTTCAGGGGTAAAGTGTTACAAAGGAACAAATTATATTCGATTTTGCAACATTCACTTTGCAGATATTGTTATCTAAACATAAATCGTCTTTCATTAAAGAAAAATATCCATAATCAGACTTTTGTTTCAAAGATAAAACGCTACTTTTGTATCCGGTTTACTAGGGCGCTTTTGGTAGCCCGGTAATAATAAGGTAAAAAAAGAGAATATAGTAATAAAAACTCAATCATTAATTGTTAAAAGATGGGAAATTTAGATTTAAGCAAGTATGGTATTAGTGGCAACATTGAAGTTGTTCACAACCCTTCTTACGAGCAGCTTTTTCAAGCTGAGATGGATCCTGCAAACGAAGGATTTGAAAAAGGTACATTGACTAAAACCGGTGCGGTTTCTGTTGATACCGGCAAATTTACAGGTCGCTCTCCTAAAGACCGTTACATTGTTAAGAACGCTGCTTCGGAACAAATCTGGTGGGATGGTAACATCAATAAACCAGTAAACGAAGAAGTTTGGGATTACTGCAAATCATTGACGCTGAAACAACTTAATACTGCCAAAAAACTGTATGTAGTAGATACATTCTGCGGAACAAACGAAGATACTCGCATGAAGGTTCGCTTCATCATGGAAGTAGCATGGCAAGCACACTTTGTTACCAACATGTTTATTCGTCCTTCTCACTACGAATTGAACAACTACGGTGAACCCGATTTCGTAGTACTCAACGCCTCTAAGACTACTAACGACAAGTGGAAAGAACAAGGCTTGAACTCTGAAGTATATGTTATCTTCAACCTTGCAGAGAGAGTACAAGTTATTGGCGGTACTTGGTACGGTGGTGAAATGAAGAAAGGTATGTTCTCTATGCAGAACTTCTACTTGCCATTGAAAGGCATTGCTTCTATGCACTGCTCGGCAAACGTAGGCGAAGAAGGCGATGTAGCTGTATTCTTCGGTCTTTCGGGAACAGGCAAAACAACTCTTTCGGCCGACCCAAAACGTTACCTGATTGGTGATGACGAACATGGATGGGACGACCACGGAGTATTTAACTACGAAGGTGGTTGCTATGCTAAGGTTATCGACCTGAGTGCAGCACAAGAACCAGACATTTGGCGTGCAATTCGTCGTGATGCTCTATTGGAAAACGTTACTGTAAATGCTGACGGAACTCCCGACTTCTCGAAAGAGGCTTCAAAAACAGAAAACACCCGCGTTTCTTACCCAATCTATCACATCAACAAGATTGTACTTCCTTCTAAAGCTGGCCACGCAAGCAAGATCGTTTACCTTTCTGCTGACGCATTCGGTGTATTGCCTCCGGTTTCTATCTTAGATGAAAACTCGGCTCAATATCACTTCCTTTGCGGTTATACTTCTAAATTGGCTGGTACAGAACGTGGTATCACAGAACCCGTACCTTCATTCTCTCCTGCATTTGGTGAAGCATTCTTGACGCTGCACCCAACAATGTATGCTAAGACATTGGTAGGCAAAATGAAAGAACATGGTGCTAAAGCATACTTGGTAAATACTGGTTGGAACGGAACAGGAAAACGTATTTCGTTGAAGAATACACGTGCTATCATTGATGCTATCATTGATGGTTCAATCGAAAAAGCGGAAACAATCAATATTCCTATCATGAACTTGGTTGCTCCTAAAGCGCTGAACAATGTAGACGAAGGTATCCTTGACCCACGCGACACTTATGCTGACAAAGCTGAGTGGGAAGCTAAAGCGAAAGACCTTGCCGGACGTTACATCAAGAACTTCGAGCAATATCTTCCAGAAGGAGCTAACTTGATTCCTTCAGGTCCTCAATTGTAATCAAATAGACATTTTGAGATAAATAAGCAAAAGCGGCTCCATTACGGAGTCGCTTTTTTGTTAAAGGAGCTAGGCTTAGTTCTTATTTTGCCACTGCATCAGCAAATGTTTGCCAGTGCGTTGGCTAAGTTGTGCCAATGCGTTGGCAAGACTGTGACACCGCGTTGGCAAAAGCTTGCCAACGCACTGGCAAAAAATAGGCAAAGAAGAACAAAAACACAGTACTGATGAAAACAGAAAAGGCGACTCCATTACCGAGTCGCCTTTCTTCGTTAAGGTGGGTTTAGGCTTATTTTTTCTTCTCAAAACAAGAATCTCTTGTGCAAAGCCTCTTTTCTGAACCCCATAAGTATCACTGCTATAATTATGCAGGGATAAAGTACACAAAAGAATAAAAGCGCAATTCCTTTTTTCATAATAGTTATTGTTTCTATGTAGCTAATACTAAGGTTTGGTATAGTGCTTATTAAACAATTTTGATTGTTTTTTAGTTCACAAGGCAACCTGCAAAAACGTATTGTTTATTAGGTTTTATTATGAAAATGAAAGAAAAAGGGAATTACTGCATGACAAACGATTTTTTTATCGCAAAGCCTCCACCTCCTCTGGTGTTAGCGGTATTTTCTTACCCAACCGACGGGCGCCATCGCTCGTAATCAGGTAATCTTCCTCATTACGAATACCACCGAAGTCCTTGTATGTTTCCAATAAGTCATAATTGATAAAGTTGGTAAACTTATGTTCGCCTTTCCACTTATCAATCAGCTCGGGAATGAAATAGATGCCCGGTTCAATGGTAAGTACAAATCCCGGTTCGAGCATTCTTGCCAATCGGAGCGATTTCCGGCCAAACTGTGTGCTCTTCGGGCGACCATCATAACCTACCCATACCTCGCCCAGATTCTCCATATCATGTACGTCGAGTCCCATCATGTGTCCCAATCCATGCGGATAGAACATAGCATGTGCCCCTTCGCGAACAGCTTCTTCGACATTTCCCTTCATTAATCCTATTTCTTTCAGGCTCTCAACCATAATCTTGGCCGATAAATCGTAAACACTTTCGAACGTTACACCCGGACGAAGCGCTTTTACTGCTTCAACATGCATCCGGTTCTGTATTTCGTAAATCGCGCGTTGACGTGATGTAAATGTTTTGTCGGCAGGAATGGTAGAAGACATATCGCCCGCATACCCCATTTCGGTTTCGGCTCCGGCGTCTATCAGGAACAAATCGCCCGATTTTATCGTATTTCCGTGATAGTGATTATGCAGTGTTTGTCCATTAATGGTAGCAATAGTAGGGAACGAAAGATTTCCACCAAGCGTCAACGAAATGCTTTCCATCAAACCGGCTATTTCGTACTCTTTCATGCCTGGGCGTATAGCTTTCATAGCGGCAATATGCATATCTGCAGTAATGTTACAAGCCTTCTCTATTTCTACAATTTCTTCGGCAGATTTGTAGTTACGCTGATTCACAACCGCTTTAATAAACGGAATTGAACCATTCTGCGCCGCAATAGGTAAGTTGAGCCATTCCATCAATTTTATGTTATGCTCCGAACGATATGGAGGAAGATAATGAATTTCCTGACCACTCTTTATGGCTTTACTCAAATAATCGGTCAGCGAAGCGGAAGGAAGCGTTTGAATAATACCTACTCGTTCTGCTTTCTCTTTTAGCGTGGGTTGTGCACCCATCCATACAATGCTGTCAATGGTAAGCTCATCGCCAAAGATGATTTCTCTATCTTCGTCTATGTCGATAACAGCAGATAATCCGGCAAATGATAACCCGAAGTAATAAAGAAAGGTGGAATCTTGTCGATAACGAAAATTATTATCGGCATAGTTCAAACCTGTTTCATCATTGCCTAAAAACAATAAAACCCCCGACCCTACGGATTTTTTTAACGCGGATCTACGTTGTACGTACGTTTCTTTTGAGAACATAATGGTCTATTTTTAATTGTATATAGAAGCTGTTTAAAATTCCACAGAATAAAAGAACAAGCTAATTCAAAAAAGCTTCTAGACAAATGTAGTGAAAAGAGGGGAAAGGAGAGGAAAGGAATAAGAAAAAATATTCCCGGAACCTCCGTCCGGTTTAGGTTAAAAGACGTTTTAAACTGAAAATGTGCAAGTAAACAGGCTCCGGGGTATTTTTTCTTAATTATGATACAAATTAAAGCGGTAAAAGTTATTTTGTCAAATTTATGGTTTACTCACCCCAAAGAAGGGGCGAAAAGTGCTATTTAGGGGTAAAAAAACGTATTCAGGGACGAAAGTAAATGGTAATAATGTTATATTTGTCACGAATTTAGTCTAAAGAGGCAGTATGTGGAATCAAAAGATACCTAACTTTATTTTGGAGAAAAGGGTAATAGTTCGACTTATCCTTTTAACCGCTTTATTCGCCTTGGTGTTTATCAATCTCTATAAACCTTTTGAGTCTTCGAATTGGTATCCTGTATCCGATTTTAAATTCTTTGTTTTCTCCAGTCTTATTATACTCACAGGTGTTCTTGTTGTGGTAATTAGTAGAATTATTATGTACTACTGGGGGAAACGACATACTATAAACGTTCGTCAATATGTGATATGGATTGTATTGGAACTTTTTTCCATGTCTCTCTTCTATACAATCTATACATTGTCGCTAAACCCGGAGCGCGAATGGTTGTCTGTTTTCAAAAGCTCATCTATCAATACGGCGTTAGTGTTATTGCTCCCTTATTCGGCGTTGCACCTATATTTTTTATATAGAGACAACCTGCTGAAGTTACAGCAAATGGAAGGAGAAAGAGGAGATGCAGGTAGCCAGAATAACGTTTACTCTTTTTACGACGAACGGAATGAGCTGCGTCTTTCTGTTCATAAAAACAATTTGCTCTATATTGAGACTGCCGATAACTACGTCAATATTTGGTACATGAACAAGGATCATCTTACCAAGTTTATGCTTCGCAACTCGTTGAAGTCTATTGAAGAAAGGATGCGAAACTCGACCGTTCTTCGTTGTCACCGTTCGTACATGGCCAATTTTGCGCTGGTAAAGGTTATTCGTAGGCAAAACGACGGAATCTATCTGGAGTTTAGCATAGGTGGCGTACCCGACATTCCCATATCAAAAAGCTACAGCGAAAAGATTACGCGGTGGTTTATGACCTATTCTTCCTAATACCCTCTTATTATTGTTATGAAAAAAATAGCAAACACTCTGACTGACCTCATTGGTCGTACTCCCCTATTGGAGCTAAAGAACTATGCGAAAAGTAGAAATCTGAAAGCTACGTTAGTAGCCAAACTCGAATACTTTAACCCCGCAGGAAGTGTGAAGGACCGCATTGCATTGGCAATGGTAGAAAATGCCGAATCCAAAGGGTTGCTTACTCCCGGTTCAACAATTATAGAACCTACCAGCGGCAATACTGGAATAGGCTTAGCGTTGGTATGCGCCACTAAGGGCTATCGCCTAATCTTGGTTATGCCCGAGAGTATGAGTGTAGAACGTAGAACACTCCTTAAAGCATACGGTGCCGAGCTTGTACTTACTCCCGGCGCCGAAGGAATGAAAGGAGCGCTCAACAAAGCCGATGAGCTAAACAGAGAGATAAAGAACTCCATTATTTTGCAGCAATTTACCAATTCTGCCAACCCTGATGCTCACGTGCGTACTACCGGAGAAGAAATATGGGAAGACACAGATGGCAATGTTGCCATTTTTGTAGCTGGAGTAGGTACAGGAGGAACGGTAAGCGGTGTGGGCAAAGCGTTGAAAGCACACAACCCACAAGTTAAAATTGTTGCTGTTGAGCCTGCCGAATCGCCTTTACTTTCGGGAGGAAAAGCTGGCGCACACAAAATCCAAGGGATAGGGGCCAATTTCATTCCTGCTAATTATAATCCCGAAATAGTGGACGAAGTAATGCCTGTGCCCGGTGATGAAGCCATTCGCACAAGTCGTGAACTTGCAACAAGAGAGGGATTACTTGTTGGCATCTCTTCGGGAGCTGCAGTTTATGCAGCGACACAATTGGCTATGCGCCCCGAAAATGAGGGTAAGCTGATAGTTGCACTGCTTCCTGACGGAGGAGAGCGTTATTTGTCTACCTCACTGTACAATACTGCTGAGTAATTATCAGCAGTACGTTTTTATTTCCAAATCGCCTTTTAATGCCGCCAAGGCATTTTCTGCAAGTGCTTGCAACTCATCTTCACCCGGATAAACGTGAATAGGAGCAAGAAAAGAAATGTAGTTTCGCAGTGCCGACGTAACATATTCGCTATAGGCTATTCCACCTGTTAGTAAAATGGCGTTTACCTTTCCTTTTAACACGGCGGCAGCACCTCCTACGGCTTTGGCCACATTGTATATCATAGCATCCAACACCAGTTGAATACGTTCGTCGCCCTCTTCAATACATTTCAAAATCAAAGGGATATCGGTAGTACCAAGGTGTGCTGTTAGTCCGGCACGTCCGGCAATAAGCTTTTGCAATTCCTCTTCGGTGTACTCGCCACTGAAACAAAGCTTGATAAGTTGCCCGGCCGGGAGTGTTCCTGCTCGCTCGGGCGAAAATGGGCCTTCGCCATCGAGTGCGTTATTTACATCAACTACACGCCCCTCGCGGTGAGCTGCTACAGAAATTCCTCCGCCCAGATGGCAAACGATAAGGTTTAACTCTTCGTACTTAACACCTTGCTCGGCAGCATGTCTACGGGCAATGGCTTTATGATTCAGCGCATGAAAGATGGAGAGATGTGGTAAAAAAGGTAAACCCGTAACTCGAGCTATTTCATCCAGTTCGTCAACCACAACGGGGTCGGCAATAAAAGAGCGGCAACCAGGTATCATGCCTGCAAGCTCGGCGGCTATGAGTCCGCCCAAGTTGGATGCATGATTACGTTTGGCATGCAATAAGTCGTGTTTCAACGCATCATTTACCTCGTATATACCACCAGGAATAGGTTTCACCAATCCGCCCCGACCAATTACCGCATCAAAAGTAAGCGAATTGTTTTGTTCCTTCAAAGCAGTAAGCACCAACTCTTTTCGGAAAGCATATTGGTCAATAACCGAAGGATATTTACTCAATTCATCGACCGAATGACGAATAGTGCGTTCCATTATGAGTTTTTCATCCTCATAAACGGCAATCTTGGTAGAAGTAGAGCCTGGATTAATAGCTAAAATTCTCATCTGTGTATTATTTGCTGGTTAAACAAGCCATGGCGATACTGTAATATTTAGACAAGCCCGAATCACTTCGCGAAGGAAGTACTACCGGACAGACAGGGCCTTGCAGCAAACCCGCCATTTCGGCTTTCGCGAACAAAGATACAGATTTATAAAATGTATTTCCTGCTTCTATGTTAGGAAATATCAACACATCTGCTTCACCGTTAATAGGAGATGCTATTCCTTTGATGTCACCACTTGCCTTCTCGCAGGCGGTGCGTACATCGAGCGGACCATCTATAATAACGTTACCAAATTCGCCGGCTTCGGCAAGTTCCACAATATTCACATAGTCGAGCGAGTTCTGGAATTTGGCACTTACCTTTTCAGAAAAGTGTATCAACGCGACGCGTGGCTCCTTAATTCCAAAACTATGGCAAGTACGTATGGCATACCAAATCATCTCAATACGCTGTTGGAGCGAAGGGCGAGGTACTACCGCTGCATCCGAAAAGAACAATAACTTGTCGTATGTAGGAATTTGCACCACCGACAGATGTGTCAGTACTTTTCCTTTCGGGAGTAATCCTTTTTCTTTGTCGAGGATGGCACGCAACAGGTTATCTGTATTGATAATTCCTTTCATCAATACATCTGCTCCGCCTTCGCGCACAATACGTACAGCTTCCCGAGCAGCTTCATCGGGATTCTCAATGTGGATAAATTTCACATGGTCAGGGTAGTTGCGCAAGGTGGGATACTTATTCAGAATGGCCGAATCGCCAATCATCAGAAATTCTGCTATACCTTCCTCAAGCGCGCGTGCAATGGCATACTCCGTATTAGGGTCATTGGCACATACAACGGCAATACGCTTCCTTATTTTAAGGGATTTTAGGTGTTCCGTCAGTTCATCAAAACTACGTATAGGCTTCATAATGATATATTTTTTAGCAAAAATGAGAAAAAACTATGAGATTTCAAACAGGTTTTCCACATAATTACGGTCACTTAAGTAACATTTTAATAGTTTAGCCGGTGGTGGAATTAATTTATTCGCACATCAACCCCCTCCGTCAGCCATAGGCGCATCTCCTGTCAGCCATAGGCGCACGACTCGTCAGCCATAGTTTCACGACCCGTCATCCATAGGCACACGATCACTCGTCCATAGGCGCACAATCGCTCAGTCATAAATTCAAAAGCAGTTTCTAAAAATAATTCAAAAATTACTGTACTTTTGTTCAACTAATAACTTTCTTAATCGATTGGATGCATGAAGCAACTTATATTTCCTCCATTTTTGGTACCTGGCGATAAAGTAGCCATTGTTTCGCCCTCGGGCAAATTTGATAAGAACCTGCTTAAGGAGGTAAAAAAGCATTTGGAAATGTGGGGGTTAAAAGCCGTGTTGAGCAAAAATGCAGGTGCGGAATCGGGAACCTATGCCGGAACAAGTAAGCAACGCCTTGCCGATTTTCAGAAGGCGATGGACGACAAAGAAATCAAAGCCATATTCTGTAGCCGGGGTGGCTACGGTGTGGTACATATTCTCGACCAATTAAACTTCGACAAGTTCAACGAATCGCCCAAGTGGTTAATGGGATTTAGTGATATAACCGCTCTGCACCTGTTATTTCAGTCGCACGGTTATGCCTCTATCCACTCGCTTATGGGGCGGCATCTCTGTATGGAAGAGATAAACGACCCATGTTCCATGTACCTTAAAGAGATGCTTTTCGGTCATTTGCCTCAGTACTCGCTGAAACCACATAAACTCAACCGTTCCGGAACTGCAAAAGGAATACTTTATGGCGGAAATATGTCTGTCTTCAACGGTTTACGTGCCACTCCCTACGACTTTCCTGCCGAAGGTACTATTCTCTTTATAGAAGATGTTGGCGAACGTCCGCATTGCATTGAACGTATGCTCTATAACCTGAAACTTGGTGGTGTATTGAATAAGTTGTCAGGGATGATTATCGGACAATTTACCGAGTTCGACGAGGACAAATCGCTTGGCAAGGAACTTTACGGTGCTATAGCAGATATACTGAAGGAGTACGACTTCCCTATTTGCTTCAATTTCCCTGTAGGACACGTAACGAATAATGTACCGTTGATTTGTGGTGCCGAAGTGGAAATGGATGTTAATAAGAAAGTAGTAACTCTGAATTTTGCCGCACACAAGTAATGCGCTCGTAAATTATTTCGTACTTTTGACACATAAATATCAAAAGCAGAGATGAAGATAAGAATGTTTTTGTTGCTCGCAACCGTAGCGATTTTAGCTGCCGCCTGCAAAACCAACAATAAATCAAGGGAAAGCGTAGAACCCTACATCGCACCGGTTGCTGTGCCCAATTTCAATGCCGATAGTGCTTACGCTTTTGTACAGCAACAGGTAGATTTCGGTCCACGAGTACCCAATACCAAGCAACACGTAGCCTGTGGCGAATTTCTTGCCAGCCAACTTGCCAAATATGGCGCCACTGTTACCAATCAATACGTTGAACTCATTGCCTTTGACGGTACTATTCTTAAAGCCCGAAACATTATCGGCTCATATCAACCGGAAAACAGAAAACGAATTCTGCTCTTTGCACATTGGGACACCCGCCCGTGGTCGGATGCCGACCCCGACGAAAAGAACCATCACAAACCAGTGCTGGGAGCCAACGATGGTGCAAGTGGCGTGGGGGTGCTTTTAGAGGTAGCACGCCTTATCCAACAAAATGCCCCTGCACTGGGTATTGACATTATCTTCTTCGACGCCGAAGACTATGGCGCTCCACGTTTTCACAAAGGCGAACATAAGGACGAATATTGGTGCCTCGGCTCACAATATTGGGCGCGAAACCCACACGTAGCCAACTATAATGCCCGCTTTGGTATTTTGCTGGATATGGTAGGAGGTAAAGAGGCTACTTTCCATAAAGAGGCTTACTCCGAGCGTTATGCTAAAGACATCAACCGCAAAGTATGGGACAAAGCACGTGCATTGGGTTATGGAAAAACCTTTGTAGATGCCCGTACGGGAGGTGTTACCGACGATCATTGGCCTGTTAATGAGTTCGCTCGTATCCCAAGCATCGATATCGTTCCTCATGATGACGTATATAGCTTCGGCAACTTCTGGCATACCGTGAACGATACTATGGATAACATTGACCGCACTACCCTTAAAGCAGTAGGACAAACAGTTCTTGCTGTTATTTACGAAGAAAAATAAACCAAAAATATGACTATCAACGAGAAACAAGAAGAGATAATCGCCGAGTTTAGCGACTTCGACGATTGGATGGATCGCTACCAACTGCTCATTGACTTGGGTAGTGAACTGGCACCGCTCGATGAACAATATAAAACCGAGCAGAACCTTATTGAGGGTTGTCAAAGCCGTGTCTGGTTACATGCCGATTACCAAGAGGGAGTCATTAACTTTCGTGCAGAAAGTGACGCGGTGATTGTAAAAGGAATTATTTCACTGCTAAT
Source organism: Bacteroides sp. 214 (assembly GCF_010501015.1). Classification (GTDB taxonomy): domain Bacteria; phylum Bacteroidota; class Bacteroidia; order Bacteroidales; family Bacteroidaceae; genus Bacteroides. Next base: position 60,821 of record NZ_QVML01000011.1, read on the forward strand.
CAAAGTGGTTTCAGGACATACGCCCGATGAGATACTCAACGCCGATCTCTATTTCATTGACAAAATAGGATTGAAAGAGCACCTATCTCCTACCCGAAGCAATGGACTACTCTCTATGGTAAAACAAATGCGGATGTACGCACTGGCATTTAAAGCAAAAGGAGCATAAAAAATTATTCTTCTTCCTGATACTCCAGAATATCGCCGGGCTGACAATCTAGTTCCAAGCAAATAGCTTCGAGTGTAGAAAATCTAATAGCCTTTGCCTTTCCTGTTTTCAAAATGGAAAGGTTGGCGGGTGTTATATCTATTTTTTCGGCAAGCTCACTCAATGAAATCTTCCGGCGAGCCATCATGATATCTAAATTTACTATTATTGGCATGTCATTAGATTTAAATGGTTAATTCTTGCTCTTCGCGTAGCTTTAAGCCAAAAGCAAACACTTCGGCTATCAGTAAGACACCCAGTCCGGGTATGAGCGAATAGAAATCCCACATATCGATAGTGAGTTTGTATTTCTCTAACTCAATAAGCGCCAACTGCTGTTTGTAATATATATAGTTGTGAAGCGCAATGGCTGCAAACTGAATAAGCATAGAGTAACCCATTGTGCGCAGTTTAACAACATTACTCCAATCGAAAATAATCGATTTGTTGATGGAAACAATGAATCTGATGAAGACGATTAGCTGCAACAGTGCCATAGCACCAGCGATAAGGCCAAACAGCATACGGAATATATATACTCCGGAGAATTCTTTGGCTTCTTTTACTTTCATAACAACCTCCCTGTACTGAACAGGAATCATCTCTGCTGTTTTTTCATTATAGATGCTATCCGAATAGAGACCATATTCCTTTGGTAAGAGCGTAATGAATTGCTCAGCAGGTCCGTTTGGATCATAATTATAATCTTTCGATTCGCCGGCAGCATCCCATCCCGTCGTAACTCCCCATACAAAATCGTGCCACTCAAGTACAACGAAGTTAACAAACGACCCGACGATGGCTACAAAGATAAGGACGCAAATAATATTTATTTTTGTTTTCATAAGGTTTCAATTAAATAGTGAGTTCCTGGTCTTCTTTCATCTTCAAACCTACAGCAAATACTTCGGCAATGATTAGAGAAGCAATACCCAAAATTAAACTTGTAGTAGTGATTAATTCACTGAAGTCCAGCATATACCCTTTGATGCTAAGCACGCCTTTAAGCAACGTTTCGGTAAGCAAAATAGGAACTAAGTTGGATACAAAATAGAGAATAAGCATATAGCCTACCCAACGAATACGCGAAATATTTTTCCAAGTGAAGATATCCGATCTATTAACCGAGACAACCAAGAGGATAAAGAATATAATGGCAGTAACCATTGCGATAAAACTGAGCAATGAAAAAATGACCAACATGATGGGATAGCCCGAACCTGCATTGGCATCTATACTTACAGCAAGCAAACTATACGAGGCAGGAAGGTAAGTATCTGTTTTTTCGTTGTAAACAGAATCGGCAAGGAAGTGCTCTGATTTTGGCATAAGTCCTACCGAATGCATGTTGTACACACGCTGAAGAAGTTCTTTGTTTTTTGTTTTGCCGATATCCATTCCTAAACGCAAAGCCCTTCCGGAACTATAGCCACTTTGATAGGTAGAATATCCCAAAACTAAGAAAATTAATACGCACAGTATGTTTAATCGCTTTTTCATGGTATTAGTAATTATTGTTATCTTCTATAATTTCTTCTTTCTTTATTGCCCAGAATGTTGTTGTTGGTTGTTTTGCCATGCGCCATAATACGCCTACAAAAGCAATCAGCGCAACAACAATGATGATGGTATAAGTGCCTTCGGGAACTAGCTCTCTTACATATTCAACCTCAGGATAGTTTATTCCCAAATAGACCGATAAGCTATTGTTCAACACATGAATGATAATACACGGGATAAGGCTTGCTGTTTTATAATAAAGCCAACCCAGTATTAAGCCAATCAGTGTAGCCGAAATGATTTGTGGCGGATTTAGATGAAACACTCCGAAAATAAGAGCCGAAATTAGTATCGCTTTCCAAGGCGTAAACTTGCGCAGCAAAATGGTAAGTATGGCTCCTCTGAAGAGTAGTTCTTCGAGCACCGGTCCAAAAAATGCTATCGCTGATGCACCCAGTACACCCTCTTGCATAGCATTAAGCGCGTCTTTGGTAAAATCGGGTATCTCGGGCAGGTATTGAAACATAAAATCTTCCAAGGAAAGAAATGTAAAGTAAAGAACTACCGTACCTGCTATGTATAAGAAAGAGATGGGCGACCACGTTACTTTCTCAGTACTGATAAGCTTGTTTCTCCATAGGTAGATGGTCATAAACAAGATGGAAATAAGCAGTGTAAGTGGCATTGATTCGTTCTGGATATTATCCATCACTCCCGTCAGGTCGCTCGAAGAGAGAAGATACGGAATGGCACATAGGATAAGTGCAATTATACCACCTAGTATTTGGAAGGCATAATAAAGCAATACGAGTCCGATTGATTTTCCCATTTGTTGTTTATTATTTCAGAGTGCAAAAATAGGGATATTATTTAATAGCTAAATAGCTTTGCGCCAACAAATGGTGACTTATCTGCCAAGACTGCGAAGCTAAATCCCAGCAATAGGCATGGTAAGTAATGAAATCATTTTGGATGTTTTTTCCATAAATTACTTTTTGGCAATTGGCAGAAAAGTTACCTTCTTTATTGTCCCAAAGAGCATACTCAACAATGAACGAATTTGCTTGCTCGGTGAAGTTCAATACATAATAAGGAGACCATGTTTCTTTTGCACTATTCCAACGGAAAGCTTTCTTTTCAATTACGTTGCCATTCGCATCTTTTTGAAACTCATATTTCAACTTACGGGTAAGATATTTGCCCGACTTATCAAGTGTATATACCGTTTCGGTATTACCGTCTTGATTGTACACAAAGTTACTGCTTGTCTGTGCTTTTGCAGAAGAACTACATAAAAACATTACTACCATGGAGATGGATACTACTAGTAGTGTTACGCTCATAAATGACTTTTTCATGACTATTCTTTTTTAATTTGGTTTGTTATTCAATAATTATTTATCGTTATTCGATATGCAAATTAAAATAGTATTTTTTAAACAGCCAAACAATTTATCGAAAAACAATAAAAAAAGTTTGTTTTTCGATGTTTTTTATCCGTTTTTCGGTTTTTAGGCGTTCTATTTCCGTTAGAACGCTTAAAAACCGACTGAGTTTTGTGCAAGAACTCAGTGAGAATTTTTAAAAACTCAGTGAGATATGAGGCAAAAAACAGTGAGAAACCAAACAGAATACAGTGATATTTTTGAGTAGCATAAAGAGTTTGCCATTTAAAACAACAAAAAGGGATACACCAAATGGCGCATCCCTTTTATAAAACAATAAAAATTATACCGTTATTTCACTTCCCATGTTTCGCCTGCCAATAAAAGCTCTTCCAAAGTGCGAGCTTTCTTTTTAGCGCGAACTTCTTCTATCTGCTGATATACACAACTATCATAAGTTGGTGCATCAACATCGCGGATTACTCCAAGTGCAACAGGAAAATCGGGACCTTCCATAAGAGCCAACTTCAGATGCAATGTAGCATCTTCGCAGTGCGCATCGTGTACTAAAAGGTCTTTTTCTGTAATTCCATTTTCTCCAATCTTCACGACTTTCAAGCCAAATCCTTCTTGCATCAAGCCGAACTCGTTATTTTCTCCGAAGATCATTGGTTCGCCTTGTTTCAGGTATATGGCATTCTTAGCACGATCTGCTTTAGTAGCAAGTCTACTTTGCGAGCCATCATTGAAGATTACACAGTTTTGAAGTACTTCTACAACAGAAGTTCCTTGATGTTTTGCCGATGCAATCAATACCTCAACAGAAGTTGGACCATCTACGTCTACACAACGAGCAAAGAATCGACCACGTGCACCAAACGCTAATTCTGCCGGACGGAAAGGATCTTCTACCGTTCCATATGGAGAAGATTTTGTTACCATACCACGAGGCGAAGTAGGCGAGTATTGCCCTTTTGTTAAACCATAGATTTGGTTATTCAAAAGCACAATATTTATATTTACGTTACGACGAACCGCATGAATAAAGTGGTTACCTCCGATAGCCAAGCCATCGCCATCACCTGATATTTGCCAAACGCTTAGTTTCGGGTTGGCAACTTTCACACCGGTTGCGATAGCTGCGGCACGTCCGTGAATGGTATGGAAACCATATGTATTCATATAATAAGGTAGGCGCGAAGAACAACCAATACCCGAAATAACAGCAGTATTATGTGGTTCAACACCTATATCGGCCATTGCTTTATGCAAAGAGTTGAGTAAAGCATGGTCGCCACAGCCCGCACACCAACGTACTGGTTGCTGGCTTTTATAATCTTTTGCAGTATATACAGTTTCGCTCATCTTACTTTTCCTCCATAATTTTAGTAAACTCTTCAACCAGTCTTAATACATTAAATGGTTGTCCTTTTACACGGTTAAACTGACGAATATTCACTTCTGGAACCCTGTCGCGCAGAATAGCGGCAAACTGCCCTGTATTTTGTTCTGCCACTACTACTTTTTTGTATTTACCCAGCAGTTCGGCAGTGTTCTTTGGAAGTGGATTGATATATTCAAAATGAGCTAATGCCACTTTCTTTCCTTGTTGTTGCATCAGTTCGATGGCAGAGTGAAGGTGTCCGTAAGTTCCTCCCCATCCTACTATCAACAAATCAGCATCTTTATCTCCTTGTACTTCCTGAGCAGGAATACAGTCGGCAATCTTTTCAATTTTAGCTTTACGAGCTTCAGTCATTTTCTGGTGATTAGCCGAATCAGTAGAAATAACACTTGTATTATAATCTTTCTCTAATCCACCAATACGATGTTGGAAACCTTCTGTACCCGGAACAGCCCAGTAACGCACCTTAGAGTCTTCATTGCGTTTGTAAGGTTTCCAGCCTTCTTGCATTTCTTTCGTTACATACGGAGGATTAATTGCCGGATAATCCTTCAACGAAGGAATTTTCCATGCTGCAGCACCGTTTGCTATATAACCATCTGTTAGAAGAACCACCGGAGTCATGTGTTCTAATGCTATTTTGCAAGCCATATAGGCAGCATCAAAGCAATTAGTAGGCGAAGTTGCTGCCATCACTACCAACGGGCTGTCACCGTTACGTCCGTAAACAGCTTGCAATAAATCCGATTGCTCACTCTTAGTCGGCATACCAGTAGAAGGACCACTGCGCTGTACATTTACCACAACTAATGGAAGTTCGGCAATAACAGCAAGATTGATTGCTTCACTTTTCAGGCAGACACCTGGTCCAGAAGTCGTTGTTACTGCCAATCTACCTGCAAATGAAGCACCGATAGCGCTACAACAACCCGATATTTCATCTTCACATTGTACAGTTACAACGCCAAGTTCTTTATATTTAGAAAGATAATGCAGAATATCTGTTGCCGGTGTTATAGGATAAGAGCCAAGGAAAAGCGGAAGACCAGCTTTCTCGGCAGCGGCAACAAGTCCGTAGGCAGTTGCTAGATTTCCATTTACATCGGTATAGAATCCTTTTGCTTTTGGTTCTTTTGATTCAATACGGTAAGTAGACACAGATGCGTGTGTATTATGTCCATAATTGAAACCATCGGTCAATACTTTCACATTTGCATCGGCAATAACCGGCTTTTTAGCAAATTTCTCTTTCAACATGTGCACCGCATAGTCCAAGGGGCGATTAAACAACCAACAAGTTAGCCCCAGTGCAAACATATTTTTACAACGAAGAATTGATTTATTATCCAATCCGCTATCCTTCAAACTCTCTTTACACATGGTAGAGATAGGAGCATCAATAACTTGATTGTTAATACCTAATTCTTCAAAAGGATTGTCTGTTTCAAACAGTGCCTTCTCAAGATCTTTTTTAGAGAACGAATCCGAATCAATAATAATAATTGATTGTGGTGTAAGAAACTTCACATTGGTTTTTAACGCAGCGGCATTCATTGCCACAAGAACGTCACATTTGTCGCCCGAGGTATATACCTTTTTCGCACCAATGTGTGTTTGAAATCCAGAAACACCACTTAAAGATCCTTGCGGAGCGCGTATTTCAGCGGGATAGTCAGGAAATGTAGATATATCATTTCCCAATACGGCCGAGAGGTTGGAGAAAATGCTTCCAGCTAACTGCATGCCATCGCCTGAGTCTCCGGAAAACCGTACTACTACTTCCTCCAATTCTTTTACCATCAATTTGTCTGCCATAATAAGTGTAAATTAAAATGTTCTAGCCCATTTAGAGATTTAGAAGGGTTAAATAATTAGGGCAAATTTCGGAAAGTTATATGACTTTGCAAAATCTTTTCCGGCTAAACTGGTCAAGAAACTCAATATATCTTTTAAACACGCAAATATCACTCACAAGTTGGTTTTAGGCTGTATATTATTGCAAAATCAAGAGAATAAGTTATCTTTGCAATCCATATCGTTGGCCTTGTAGTTCAACGGATAGAATAGATGTTTCCTAAACATTAGATAGGGGTTCGATTCCCCTCGAGGCTACAAAAAAATCCCCGTCCTTACTAGTAAGAACGGGGATTTTTGTATAGAATGATATACTTATGCTTCTTCTTTCTTTTTAGCCATCAACATATAAGCAATAGGAGATGCAATGAATAATGAAGAGAGTGTTCCGAAGATAACCCCAAGAATCATTGCGAACGAGAAACTACGAATAGAATCTCCACCCAGAACAAAAATACAAATAAGTACTATTAATGTACTCAAAGAAGTGTTTATCGTACGGTTCAACGTAGAGTTCATCGAGTCATTGAATAATATTTTCTTTTCACGTTTTGGGTATAGTCCGAAGAATTCGCGAACACGGTCAAAGATTACTACCTTGTCATTGATAGAATAACCAATCGCAGTAAGTATTGCACCGATAAATGTTTGATCAATTTCTAACGACATCGGTAGAATTCCCCAGAAAATAGAATATACACCTAAAATCATTAAGGTATCACTAATCAAAGCAACAACCGAGCCAACACTATATGCGATGTTACGGAAACGGAACAAGATATATAGGCCGATTGCTATCAATGAGAATAATACTGACCAAAGTGCAGAAGTTTTAATATCATCGGCAATACTTGGACCTACTTTCTGTGAACTAACAATACTACCACCGGTGTGGTTATCACGATCGATAAATGTAGCCAGTGAAATATTTTCTGTAAGCAGCGGTTTCAACGCTTCATATAGATAAGCTTCAATTTCTGAGTCTACTGTCGCCGAATTTTCTTCAATACGGTAGTTGGTGCTGACACGAACTGTTTTCTTGTCGGTTCCGATTGCGATAACGCTTACGTTAGCATCTCCAAATTTATCTGCGATAAGTTCACGGGCTGTTTCGGGTTCAACTGGATTCACAAACTGCACCTTGAAGTTACGTCCACCGGTAAAATCGATACTTTGACTTAATCCGCGAATAGCTAACGAGCCAATGAAAACAAGCGAGATAATACCAACAAGGGTAAGCCATTTCTTAGAGTTAGCAATAAAATTATAGTTTGGATTGATAAACCAGTTCTTAGATACCGGAGAGGTAAATGTAAGGTTCAACAACTTATCTTTATCCATGAAGTATTCGTAAACTATACGTGTCAAGAATACCGCAGTGAGGAATGACATAACAAGACCAATCATTAAGGTTGTAGCAAAACCACGAATAGGACCTGTACCAAAATTAAATAAGATAAGACCTGTGATAAGCGAAGTTAAGTTCGAGTCGAAAATAGCAGAGAATGCATTTGCGTAACCATCGGCTAATGCTTTCTTAATACCTTTCCCACTTCTTAATTCTTCCTTGATACGTTCGTAAATAAGCACGTTAGCATCTACTGCCATACCTAGTGTAAGCACCATACCGGCAATACCCGACATGGTAAGTGCTGCCTGGAATGAAGCAAGTACTCCTAATGTAAAGAAGAGATTAATAATCAGCGCACAGTTGGCAATTAGGCCCGGGACAACCCCATAGACCATCATCATGTAAATCATCAACAAGACAAGCGCCACAGCAAATGACATCATACCAGCTTTAATAGATTCGGCACCCAGTGAAGGACCTACGATATCTTCTTGTACGATACGAGTTGGAGCAGGCATTTTACCCGACTTCAATACGTTTGCTAAGTCTTTTGACTGTTCAGGAGTAAAGTGTCCTGTAATTTGCGAACGACCACCGGTGATTTCTCCATTTACATTTGGAGCAGAGTATACATAACCATCCAACACAATAGCGATTGATCTATTTATGTTTTGCTTGGTCAACAACGCCCATTTCCTAGAACCTTCGGTATTCATAACCATACTTACAGATGGTCTGCCATATTGGTCAAAGTCATTTACTGCATCAACGATAACATCACCTTCAAGTGGTGCTCTACCGTTGCGTTCTGTAACTTTAATAGCGTACAATTCGTATAGATTGTTTTCAGCATCCACCGGAGAAACACCCCATTTCAAGCGAAGATCGCGAGGTAGTTCATCCGAAAGTTCTTTCATGGCAAGCAATTTATTAACCTCTGCGGTATCTCTTGCAACAGCCCAGCCGGCAACAGGACCACCTGAAGTGTTGATCTGAAGAATTGAGCGCAGTGGTTGCTCTCTTTTCAACTGAGCCATATTTACAGTTTCGCTTTTGGCATCATCTTGCAATACAGCCGCCAAGATGCTATCGCGCGCTGAAGTTGAAGCAACTGGTTCTTCTGTCTTAACTTCTGCAGCGGGTTCATCATCATGCGAAAGAACAGTACGAAGTTTAGCATCCCCAGCTCTCAAGTAAGAAGCTACTTCGTTTGCACTATATGTTTCCCAGAATTCAAGATTGGCAGAACCCTGAAGCAATTTTCTAACACGCTCTGGTTCTTTAATACCCGGAAGTTCGATCATAATACGACCCATACGGTCTTCAAGACGTTGGATGTTAGGTTGAACCACGCCAAAACGGTCTATACGAGTACGAAGTACATTGTATGAGTTGTCAATCGCAGCTTGTATTTCTTCTCTCAATATACGTTCAACTTCAGAGTCGGTTGATTTTTGATTAACTTTATCTTTGAGTTTTTGGGTTGCAAATAATTCGGAAAGACGACCATTCGGAACGAGTTTACGATATTCTTTAGCGAAGATAGATACGTAATCGTCTTGACTTGTAGCTTGCAACTCAGTGGCTGAAGCTAATGCTTTGTTGAACGCTTCGTCTGGTTTGTTGTCTGCTAATGCTTTCACTACATCTGCTACAGACACTTCCAGCACCACATTCATACCACCTTTTAGGTCTAGTCCAAGACCAATTTCCATCTCACGAACATCTTTCAACGTATAATTCCACAGCCAAATTTTCTTATTGGCCATAGAGTCCAAGTAGTGCTGCTCTTGCGCCACATCTCCGTTTCCATATTCTTTAGACTTACTTACGTAGTGATTGCTCACAAACGTAAAAGAAAGATAGAATAAACAAACAAGCGTAAGCAGTAGAGCGAAAACTTTTACAATTCCTTTGTTTTGCATTTTACTATTATTTATTATTATTATTCTTTAATTTGATTATACGTATTTACAAGGCTGCAAATATAGCTTTTTTTTCACATTCAAATCTATTTGCTTTCAATTATTTGCGGTTTAGTGCTCATTTTTTGAGACTTAGGAAGAGGTGTTGATTCGTAAGCCAAAGATTTATTTATTAATTATCCGTTTTCGATATGCCATTGGGGTTTCACCAACCGTTTGCATAAACTGCCGAAAAAAGCTTCCCTTGCTACCAAAACCAGCTTTTTCTCCTACAGTAAGAATCGGCAAATGAGGTTGTCCAACAAGGAGTTGCTTGGACTTTTCTACACGAAGATGAGAAATCCACGCTCTAAAGGTAAGGCCACTTCGGATATTTATTTCACGCCCAAGTTGAGCGTTATTTACATCAAGCTCTTTAGATAGCATTTCGAGTGTTATACCATGCGCCACATAACCCTCACTCTCAATCCAAGTGTCAAGTTTTTTAACTATGGAATTGTCGTGTATTGGAACGCTTGTTTTCACCCTCTCTGAATGTTGTATCACAGGGATGAGATATCTAAAATCGTGCACATAGTTTATATATTTCATCGCAAAATACACATACAGCAGTGTATAACTTACCACAAAAGAGAGATAAACAACATTCCCGAAGAAGAGGCTTGCTATTGCAAAAAATCCAGTGAATAGTGCGATAAGGAAAACCTGCTTTACCCAGCGCAATCGTCTTTCTTCGCCATAAGAAAAAAAGTTATCCAACAGTAATTTATAGTCAGCATACTCTTTATAAAACAACCTGACGCAATAAACTAGTTGCAGAGCATACAAGCCAAAGCCAATAAACAAGGCGATGATAAATACTCTCTCATGAGCAAATACATATATACCACCGAGTATGGAAGAAAACAGTGTTATTATAAGGATTTGCTTTATCAATACGCTCCAGGTAACCGCATGAATATTGATAAGAGCAATAGAGGAGAAGGTAAACATAAATGCTTGATAAGATGCTACAACCAACGTAAGAAGAGCCGCCACAAGGGTTAAACTCTGCTCCTCACCGTTTATAAATATAACCGCGAGTTTTAGAATCCCCAATATAAGATAGGAATAGGCTAACAACCTTCGTGAAATGAGGTAGCTTTTAAGCTCTTTTTCGAGAATAGACGGTATTCCAAGCAGGCAAAAACCAAAAATTAAGATAATTATGGCCGACAATAAAGTTATATACAGAAAAACAGAAATTTGCCCCATTTTGAAAACAAATGATAGATAACAGTTTCTTAATAAACGATAAGTGCGAAAGTAGTAAATTTTGTTTAATAAAGAAAGCCATTCGCCCTAATTTGGCGCAAAATTAGCGACAGAACGGGTTATTCTATTACTCAAGTAGCGTACAGGATACCACACAGACACAAAGCCCACCACCACTACTGTGAAAAAAATCAGTAATACATCAGTGAGTTGCACACTTACCGGGTAGGCATCTATCAAGAAGCTGCCAACCGACGACCCTAACGAAATAACACCATACGTTTGTTGTATAAAGCAAAGCAGCAACCCGATAAGGATTCCGATAAATGCACCAAAAAAGGAAATCATCCAACCCTCGAAAAGGAAAATGCGTTGAATCAGTGAGTTGTCGGCTCCTAAACTACGCAAGGTTTGCACATCTTCTTTTTTGTCTAGAATAAGCATAGACAGGGAGCCAATAATATTGAAGCAGGCAAGTAATAGAATGAATACAAGAAAAACATAAGATACCAGCTTCTCTACCTCCATAATACGAAAAGTGTCAATCTGTTGTTCGTAGCGGTCTTTTACCAAAAAATCATCGCCAACACATTCAGCTATCTTCTTCTTTGCGTCTTTAACGGAAACTCCTTCTTTCAATTTTAGCTCAATAGCAGAGGCTTCGGTAGTATAATCATAAAGAGTACGGGCAAAATTTAACGAGGTAAGAATGTATTGCGCATCATATTTTTGTTGATTTACAGCAAAAACACATCCCGGCGAAAAGAGATATTCTTTATTAAACGAGGCAAGCGGATTACTCATATTCACAGGTGCATTTCGCTTGGGTGCATACACTTCGAGCGGGTCTATGAATTGCAACCCGGTTCCTAACATTGAAATAAGTTCCACACCCAGTACACCATAATTTACCTCGGAATCGTGCAACTTGAACTCGCCATTGCCATATAGAATACTGTCAATCTGTGTCAACTCATTGAAGTTATCTTCCACTCCTTTTATTACGACCATGGTTTGCCGTCCTTTGTACTGCACCATAGCATGTTCTTCCAGTGTTTCGGAAAAAACGGCGACTTCAGAGAATTGTTTGAGTGATTGTATATGCTCATTGCCGGCATCAAAGACTTTACCTTCGCGAGGGATAATTTTCAACTCCGGGTCGAATGTCGTAAAGAAAGTAGCCACCATATCACTGAAACCATTGAAAACTGACAGCGTACACACCATAGCCAATGTAGCCAGTGCAACTCCACAGGTGGATATCCCTGAAATAATGTTGATGGCATTGTGTTTCTTCTTAGAGAAGAGGTAGCGTCGGGCTATGTATACGGAAAGGTTCACTTCAGTAGTGAGTCAATCTTTTCCAGATAGTCTAAGGAGTCATCCACGAAGAATTTCAATTCGGGGATGATACGAAGCTGATGCCTAACACGCGTACCCAATTCGTAACGAATGGATTTGGTGTTGGCGTTTACGCTTTCAATGATCTCCGCTGCCTTCTCAGTAGGAAATATACTAAGGTACGCGCGGGCGATACTTAAGTCGGGGCTTACACGCACCACACTTACCGAAACTAATACTCCCGGCATAGCCTTGGTTTGTTTCAAGAAAATATCGCTAAGCTCCTTTTGCAACAAACGTGCAATTTTATTTTGTCTGGTCGTTTCCATAATCTATAGCTTTCTTATGATTGTTAATCCGTCTCGTAAAGGTAATATAACTTTTTCTACCCGGGTATCTTTTGCTACGTAATCATTGAATTTTTTTATGCCAATGGTCTGATAGTCTGTTCGGTGCGGTTCCTCTAATACATGTCCATCCCAAAGAGTATTGTCGGCAAGTATATACCCTCCGGCATTGGTATGAGCAAGTACTAATTCGTAATACTCAATATACTTTCGCTTATCACCGTCTACAAAAGCTAAATCAAACATAATACCCAGCTGGGGCAATAATTCCAATGCGTCGCCTATGTAAAACTTAATTTTATCCGCATAGGGCGAGTTCTCCAGCCAGGGACGGGTAAAATCTTCTTGCTCATCATTAATCTCAAAGGTATGCAACATGGTTCCTTCGCGCAGTCCCTCTGCCAGGCAAAGAGCGGAATAGCCACTGTATGTACCTATTTCGAGTACCTGCTGCGGACGAATCATCTCTACGAACATCTTCAGCATACGTCCCTGCAAGTGTCCCGAAGCCATACGCGGTCGTAACAATTTCACATTTGTAGCCCGAAGCAATGCCTTCAGATAATCACTTTCGGGATCAATGTGTTGCAGGATATACGCTTCGAGCGATGCCTCCTTATTCATGGCTTAGCGTTGCGAGAAGGTGGGCAATTGATAGTCTTTCGCCTTTTCCAGCACGTAGCTTATCTTGTTTATTTCCAAGAAAGTAGTACCACCTCCTTCGCCGAAACTTCCGCTAAGGTAGGCAAACATATCTTCTTTTTTCACAAGCTCCTGTTCGAGTAGCATATCCAATGCCGAGAAGAAATAGGAGCGCGCGCAGTCTTTCTCTTCGAGGAAGAAGGGCAATACGCCATACGACAAGGCGAGTAAACGCATGGTTCTTTCTTTATAGCAAATAGCCAATACCGGGTGTCTGCCACGAAACGCAGCTAAGTTACGCGCAGTGTTTCCACTATAACTATCGGTAATGATGGCACGTATTTTTACTTTTGAGCAAGCTTTTACGGCTTGCTTAGCAAGGAATGATGTCACATCTACTTCATTGCCAAGTGGCACACGGATATCGTTCTCTTCCAGTTTGTCTTTCTCTGCTTGTTCGGCAATTGCAGCCATGGTCTTCACTGCTTCTACCGGATATTTACCGTAAGCTGTTTCGCCACTGAGCATCAGCGCGTCGGTGCGGTAGTAAATGGCATTGGCTATATCGGTTACCTCGGCACGGGTAGGACGTGGGTTGTTAATCATCGTATGTAGCATTTGCGTAGCTACGATAACCGGTTTCTTCGCAAGTATACATTTCTTAATCAATATACGTTGGATACCCGGTATCTTTTCTTGTGCCACTTCAATACCCAAATCGCCACGGGCAACCATAATGCCATAAGCAACTTCCAGAATTTCGTCAATGTTATCAACGCCTTCTTGATTCTCAATCTTGGCGATGATTTTTATTTCACTATTATGCTCGTCTAATATTTGTTGAATATCGAGCACATCTTGCTTGCTTCTAACAAAAGAATGTGCGATGAAATCGATGTCTTTTTCAATTGCATAGAGAATATTCACGCGGTCTTTCTCGGTCAGCGAAGGTAGGTTTATCCTTGCTCCCGGCACGTTGACACTCTTACGGCTACCCAGCGTAGCATTGTTCAGCACTTCGCAGATAAGGAAATCACCGTCGCGCTCCAATACGCGGAGGTCGAGTTCGCCATCATCTATCAACACGTCGCTGCCAACAGTTACGTCTTCGACAAACTGAGGATAGGAAACAGCAATACACTCGCGCGTTGTTTCGCGCATGGGGTCACCGGCTATTTTCACTTTATCACCAATAGCAAACTCAATGGGTTCTTTGCTCGTGGTTGTTCTTACTTCCGGCCCCTTGGTGTCCATCAAAATAGCTATCTGACTGGACACTTCGCGAGTGTTATCAATAATTTTGTCGAGACCTTCGTTGTTCAGGTGCGCCGTGTTCAAACGCACCACATTCATCCCGGCACTATATAGTTCGCCCAAAAAGTCAACGTCGCAGCGTTGATCCGAAATCGTTGCAACAATCTTTGTCTGCTTCTTCATAAATTCCTAAATACCTATTATATATGCTCTATTATTTCTTCAGAAAGGACTCCAAGGCCAATTTGTACGAATCTAACCCAAATCCGCAAATAACTCCACGACAGGCTGCGGCAATCATAGACGTGTGTCTGAAAGCTTCGCGAGCGTGTACATTCGAGATATGCACCTCAATAACCGGTGCGTTTATGGAGCGTATGGCATCGAGCAACGCGATGGAAGTATGTGTGTATGCGCCTGCATTCAGGATAATACCGTCAACTTCAAAGCCCACTTCTTGGAGTTTGTTGATTAGCTCTCCCTCAACATTGGATTGAAAATAGCTGATTTCCACCTCGGGATACGATGTACAAAGTGTTTGCAGGTAAGTTTCAAATGGCATGTTGCCGTAGATAGAAGGCTCACGCTTGCCCAGTAAGTTAATGTTCGGGCCATTCATAATTTGTATCTTCATAACCATACCTTCGTTAAATGACTCTTAAGCCAATCGTTGTCCAATATTTTTTCGTACGTTTGCTTAAAGAAAAACTTTTCAAGGTGCAAAGGTAGGAAAAAGAATGGAAACAACTGATAAAAAAGCATATAAGGATTACTTAGCCCGCTTGCTGAAGCAATACAACCAGTATCTGATGTTGGAAAAATCGCTCGCTCAGAATACCTTAGAGGCTTATACTGCCGATTTGGGCAAACTCATGTCTTTCCTCACGCTTGAGCAAATCCCGGTACTCGAAACAACACTCGAAGATTTGCACCGTTTTGTGGCAGGGCTACACGATATTGGCATCCATCCGCGCTCGCAAGCACGTATTATCTCGGGAATTAAATCTTTCTTTCGCTTCTTGATTATGAGCGATTACTTAGAAACCGACCCTTCCGAGCTACTCGAAAGCCCTAAAATTGGTTTCAAAATTCCCGAAGTACTGACAGTGAAGGAAATTGACGCGTTGATTAACGTCATAGACCGTGGCAAAAAAGGCGGGCAGCGTAACCGTGCCATGCTGGAAACACTATACAGTTGTGGGTTGCGCGTTTCCGAACTTATAAACCTGAAGATATCCGACCTTTACTTCGAAGAGGGTTTCATCAAAGTAGAAGGCAAAGGCAACAAGCAGCGTTTAGTTCCTATCTCGCCACGCGCCATCGCCGAGATACAGCTGTGGTTTACGGATAGAGTACATTTGGATGTCGCTCGCGACTTCGAAGATTTCGTCTTTCTCAACCTCCGCGGAAAGGCAATAAGCAGGATAGCTGTTTTTCAGTTTATTAAAGAATATGCCGATGAAATCGGGCTAAAAAAGAGAATCAGTCCGCACACCTTCCGCCATTCGTTTGCTACGCATCTACTCGAAGGGGGTGCCAATTTGCGTGCCATTCAAGAAATGTTGGGACACGAATCCATCGCTACTACCGAGATTTATACGCATATCGACCGACAAAGGCTTCGGGAAGAAATCATCTTGCACCACCCAAGAAATAAAAAGAAATAGCCTCCTCCAACATTCTAAGAGCCTCCACCTACAAACCTATTTAAGAGAAATCTTGAAGCACTATCACTCTGTGGCTAAAGCACTGCAATATGACGCTTTTGCCACTGCATTGTTGTTGCTTTTGTTGTGCCATTATTATCTCTTCTGTCTTATACGGGATTTGGTTGTCACCTTTTTGCTGCATAATATTTTCTTATTTATGCATAAAACCGTACAACATCGCTACAGTGAAACTT
>NZ_QVML01000012.1 GCF_010501015.1 Bacteroides sp. 214
GAGGGTTCCACCTCTTCCCATTCCGAACAGAGAAGTTAAGCCTCGTCACGCCGATGGTACTGCGTAATAGTGGGAGAGTAGGTAGTCGCCGTTTTATGTTTCCCGTCCGGTTCTTCGATTGATAGAAGAAACAGGGCGGGAAACTTGTTTATATATAGGAGGCATGTATAAAGGAGTGAGGATGTACATGTTTGTCTGCTTAAACAAATTTAGTACCTTTGTCAACCTAATATGAGGTTTTTGAATATGAAAGGAATAGATAGGTCGCAATTGGTAAAAGCATCATTAGTCTTTTTAGCAGTGATTATTGCTGTTTCTTTCCTATATGTATCTCATTCGTTAGTTAGAGGGCTTTCGCTTGAAGAACGTACAAAAATGGAAGTATGGGCTGAAGCTATGAAAGAATTAAGCTCTGCCGATGAGGAAACAAATCTAAACTTAGTTCTTAAGGTCCTAAATTCAAACAACACTATTCCGGTAATTGTTGTTGCTGATGGAGTTGTTCAAATGTCGCGTAATGTAGAACTACGTAGCGATTCTGTTTCTTTTCTTTTGTTACAAGTAGAACGATTGGAAGATGCGGGAAAGTATATTACTATAGAAGTCTTACCTCAGGGAGCAACTCTCACTAAATTGAAGGTTTATTATGATGATTCCCTTATCTTAAAACGTCTTTCTATTTATCCCTATATACAATTAGGAATTGTATTTGCCTTTATTGTAATTGTTCTCTTAGCTTTGTTGAGTTTTAAGAGAGCGGAGCAAAACAAAATATGGGTGGGGCTTTCAAAAGAAACGGCACATCAGTTGGGAACTCCTGTTTCCTCGTTAATGGCATGGATTGAACTTTTACGTGCCAAATATCCTGCTGATGATCTCCTTCCCTCCATGACTGAAGATGTGGATCGCCTGCAAATAATTGCTAATCGTTTTTCTAAAATTGGAACTACACCCGAACTGACTGAAATAGATGTTCTTCCCTTATTAGAAGAATCAATATCTTATATTCGCCGCAGAATAACCAAGAATGTTGTGATAACCAAAGTGTTGCCTGATAATCCGGTATTGGTAAATGCAAATGCACCACTTTTGAGCTGGGTTATTGAGAATATAGGAAAAAACGCAGTTGATGCCATGGATGGGCTCGGCACATTAACCGTAAGAGTAAGTGAAAAAGACAATTGGGTGTTGGTTGATATTACAGACACAGGAAAAGGGATACGAAGAGATAAATATAACTCTGTTTTTCAACCGGGCTATACGACAAAAAAGCGTGGATGGGGACTAGGATTGTCGTTGGCTCGAAGGATAATTGAAGAATATCATTTTGGTAGGATATACATTAAAGATTCAGAGATTAATAAAGGTACTACATTCAGGATAGAACTTAAAAAGTGAAGTTTTCTTTCTGATTTGTAGAATATGCTGATTATTATTTGTAACTTTGTCGCCCGAATTCTATGTTGGTAACTGTGAATTGTTAACACATTTGATAGTTCCCAACTTTTTATTAAACGCTGAAATTGAAAACAGTGGGGAAGTTTGATATATATAAAATAGATTTGAAAGCAATGCAAGCGGACTCTATGACGTATGAGTTTAAGCTTGATGATTTGTTTTTTGCTAATATCGATAACCCCGATATTCAAAAAGGGAAAGTAAAGGTCGCTTTACAAGTGAAGAAGACCTCCAAAGCCTTTGAGTTTAATTTTCAAACAGAAGGAGTTGTTTGGGTTCCTTGCGATCGTTGCTTGGATGATATGGAGCAATTCATAACCAGTACAGACAAATTGCTAGTAAAGTTTGGAAGCGATTACGGTGAAGAAGGTGATAATATCATTATCATACCTGAGGAAGAAGGTTATATTAATGTTGCATGGTTTATCTTTGAATTTGTAGCTTTGGCAATACCAATGAAACATGTTCATGCTCCCGGCAAATGTAATAAAGATATGACCGGCAAACTAAACAAGCATTTGAGAGTAAGTGCTGAAGATAGTGATCAGGATGATTTCGGATCAATTGAAACCACACAAGAGGAAGAGTCAGATCAAATGACAGATCCTCGCTGGGATGAATTAAAGAAAATAATAGATAATAATTAAAGTTTGAAAAATGGCACATCCTAAAAGAAGACAGTCTAAAACAAGAACTGCAAAAAGAAGAACTCATGATAAGGCGGTAGCACCAACATTGGCTATCTGCCCAAATTGTGGTGAATGGCATGTTTACCATACTGTATGTGGCGCTTGCGGATACTACAGAGGTAAATTGGCTATTGAGAAAGAAGCTGCTATTTAATTAGCGCTGACACCTTATACTTAAGTAATCCATTTGTGAATACTTAAGTATAAGATTGCATACTTAAAAAGGGGTTAATGGAAAAAATAAACGCAGTAATTACAGGCGTCGGAGGTTATGTTCCTGATTACGTTTTAACGAACGAGGAAATATCCCGGATGGTCGATACAACCGATGAGTGGATAATGACCCGAATCGGAGTGAAAGAGAGACGAATCCTGAATGAAGAAGGTTTAGGTTCTTCTTATATGGCTCGAAAAGCTGCTAAGCAGCTTATGCAAAAAACAAACTCCAATCCAGACGACGTAGATCTTGTTATCGTAGCTACTACTACTCCCGATTATGTTTTCCCTTCTGTAGCATCTATCTTATGTGATAAACTAGGGCTGAAAAATGCTTTTGCATACGATCTTTCGGCTGCTTGCTGTGGTTTTCTTTATGCAATGGAAACTGCTGCAAACTTTATCCGTTCGGGACGTTATAAGAAAATAATCATTGTAGGAGCAGATAAAATGTCGTCGATAACGAACTACACAGATCGTGCTACTTGTCCGATTTTTGGTGATGGTGCAGCAGCTTTTATGCTTGAACCTACAACGGAAGAGTTTGGCATATTGGATACGGCTTTGCGTACTGATGGTAAAGGCTTGCCTTTCTTGCATATGAAAGCTGGTGGTTCTGTTTGCCCTCCTTCCTATTTTACAGTAGATAATCACATGCACACTGTTTATCAGGAAGGACGTACGGTGTTTAAGTATGCCGTGTCAAATATGTCGGATATAAGTGCTGCTGTTGCCGAAAGGAATGGTTTGACAAAAGATAACTTGGATTGGGTTGTTCCTCATCAGGCAAATATGCGCATCATTGATGCGGTTGCCAATCGAATGGGAGTTCCTTCTGAGAAGGTAATGGTAAATATTCAGAAGTACGGAAACTCGAGTGCTGCTACTCTGCCACTTTGTATCTGGGACTATGAAGATAAGCTGAAGAAAGGTGATAATATGATATTTACTGCCTTTGGTGGTGGGTTTACTTGGGGAGCTATCTACGTAAAGTGGGGCTACGATGGGAAAAAGCAATAACGAAATATCATCAAAACGATATAAAAACGCATCCTATTCCAATTTGGTGCGTTTTTTTGTCTGAATAAAGAAGAATTATGCATAAAGCTGGTTTTGTAAATATAGTAGGGAATCCAAATGTAGGGAAATCTACGCTAATGAATTTGCTGGTTGGAGAAAGAGTTTCAATCGCTACGTTTAAAGCGCAAACTACCCGGCATCGTATTATGGGAATTTATAATACGGAGGATATGCAAATAGTCTTTTCGGATACGCCCGGAGTGTTAAAACCCAATTATAAACTCCAAGAATCCATGCTCAATTTCTCTAATTCGGCATTGTCGGATGCGGATGTGTTGTTGTATGTGACGGATGTGGTAGAGACTGCGGAGAAGAATGAGGATTTTATTGAGAAAGTAAAAAGGCAAACCGCACCGGTATTATTGTTGATTAATAAAATAGACTTGAGCAATCAAGATGATTTAATCAAAACAGTAGAGGAGTGGCAGGAACTTATTCCACAAGCAGAGATTATTCCAATTTCTGCCAAATCCAAGTTTAATGTAGACTATGTGATGAGACGGATTCAGGAATTGCTTCCCGAATCACCTCCCTATTTTGGTAAAGACCAATGGACCGATAAACCTGCTCGCTTCTTCGTAACGGAGATTATTCGTGAAAAAATACTACTGTACTATGACAAAGAAATACCTTACTCGGTAGAAATTGTTGTTGACTCTTTCAAAGAAGAACCAAAGAAAATAAGCATACATGCCGTGATATTCGTTGAACGCGATTCGCAGAAAGGGATTATTATCGGTAAACAAGGAAAAGCTCTCAAAAAGGTTGCTACCGAAGCTCGTCGCGAACTAGAACGCTTTTTTGACAAAACAATTTTCTTGGAGGTCTTTGTGAAAGTGGATAAAGACTGGCGAAGCTCGGATAAAGAGTTGCGTAACTTTGGATATAATTTAGATTAATAGGAACAGACTGTGATAGTCGAAAAATATATTTTATGGGAAATTTAGTAGCAATAGTAGGACGTCCCAATGTAGGTAAATCTACATTGTTCAATAGACTGACCAAGTCTCGTCAAGCCATTGTAAATGATGAAGCCGGCACAACTCGTGACCGTCAATATGGAAAAACAGAATGGCTTGGCAAGGAATTTTCGGTAGTAGATACAGGTGGCTGGGTAGTAAATTCGGACGATGTTTTTGAAGAAGAAATTCGCAAACAGGTACTAATGGCAGTAGAAGAAGCGGACGTTATCCTTTTTGTGGTTGACGTATTGAATGGTATTACCGACTTGGATATGCAGGTTGCCACAATTCTTCGTCGCACTACCACGCCTGTGCTTGTTGTTGCTAATAAAACAGATACACATGATTTACAATATGGCTCGTCGGAGTTCTATGGACTTGGTTTAGGCGAACCTTACTGCATCTCGGCTATGACGGGAAGTGGTACGGGTGACTTGCTGGACTTGATTGTTGGTAAATTCACGAAAGAATCTTCCGAAATCTTTGATGAGGAGATTCCGCGATTCGCTGTAGTAGGTCGTCCTAACGCAGGAAAGTCTTCTATCGTCAATGCTTTCATTGGCGAAGAACGCAACATCGTAACAGAGATTGCCGGAACAACGCGTGACTCTATCTATACCCGTTACAATAAGTTTAATTTCGATTTCTATTTGGTGGACACTGCGGGTATCCGAAAGAAGACCAAAGTAAACGAAGACCTCGAATACTACTCTGTTATTCGTTCCATCCGCGCCATTGAAGCAGCCGATGTTTGCATACTTATGTTGGATGCAACGCGCGGTGTAGAAGCGCAGGATTTGAATATTTTTTCTTTGATACAGCGCAATTCCAAAGGATTGGTAGTGGTAATCAACAAGTGGGACTTGGTAGAAGATAAATCCAATAAAGCGATTAAAGAGTTTGAGAATGCCATTCGTACTCGTTTTGCGCCTTTCGTCGATTTCCCTATTGTTTTTTCTTCGGCGCTAACTAAGCAACGCATCTTGAAAGTGCTTGAAGAAGCTCGTGATGTGTACGAAAATAGAAAGATAAAAATACCTACCGCCAAGTTGAATGAGGAAATGCTACCGTTGATCGAAGCCTATCCGCCACCATCCAATAAGGGGAAATACATAAAGATAAAGTACGTTACGCAGTTGCCCAACACACAAGTTCCTTCTTTTGTGTTCTTTGCTAACTTGCCGCAATATGTGAAGGAACCGTACAAGCGCTTCCTCGAAAACAAAATGCGCGAGAAATGGGGTATGAGAGGTACGCCAATCAATATCTACGTGCGACAGAAATAAGACAAAGAAAGCGGCAATTGCCGCTTTCTTTGTCTTATTTCTCTTGTTCTTCCATGTTGTGAATCTCCAGTTCCTTGACCTTCTTGTAGAGGTCGGAAGCAAAAATGAAACTATTTAATCGTTTGTTGCTGGATGTAAAAATATCCTCTTTGCTACCTTCCCACTCTTTCTTACCTTCGAAGATAAAGTCTATTTTTTCGCCAATCGCCATTACCGAGTTCATGTCGTGAGTATTGATGATGGTCGTCATGTTATATTCCTGCGTAATACTGTGAATGAGATTGTCGATAACCAAAGACGTTTTAGGATCTAATCCGGAGTTAGGCTCATCGCAAAAAAGATACTTGGGATTGAGTGCAATGGCACGCGCTATAGCAACACGCTTTTGCATACCACCGCTCAACTCGTTAGGGAATTTGTTCTTCGCATCAATCAAGTTTACACGGTCTAAGCATTGCATCGCTTTTCTTTGACGTTCCCGCAGGGTGTCATTGCTGAACATATCCATCGGAAAGGTTACATTGTCCAGTACCGACATTGAATCAAAAAGGGCGGCACTTTGAAAAATCATCCCCATCTCTTTTTTCAACAGTTTGCGTTCTTTCTTTCTCATAGCAAGAAAATTGCGTCCGTCGTAAAGTAACTCACCTTTTTCGGGGGTTAAGAGACCTACGATACACTTCATCAATACCGTTTTCCCAGAGCCACTCTGACCGATAATCAGGTTGGTTTTTCCTGCTTCAAAAGCAATGTTGATGTCTTTGAGCACATCCTTCCCTTCGAAAGATTTATATAGTCCTTTGATTTCTATCATCCCATTAAAAGTTGAGTTAGCACTAAGTCGGCAAATAAAATGAGTACGCTGCACGATACAACCGATTTGGTTGAAGCCTTGCCCACTTCAATCGAACCACCCTCTACTGTATATCCATAATAAGAAGATACACTGGCTATAATGAATGCAAAAAACAGCGATTTAATAATGCCACACCACACAAACCATTCAACAAAGAGATATTGAAGGCCAAACTCCAGGTCGGCTGCCATGAGTACGCCGCCAAACCAGCATGTGGCAAATGCCCCTACGACTCCCGCGAATATACTAAAGGTAACTAAGATGGGAATAATGCAAACCAATGCCACTACCTTTGGAAATATAAGATAAGATGCGGAGTTTACACCCATTGTTTCCAATGCGTCAATTTGTTGGGTAATGCGCATTGTGCCCAGCTCGGACGCAATGTTGGAGCCAACCTTTCCTGCAAGAATTAAACACATGATAGAAGAAGAGAATTCCAGCAGCATGATTTCGCGCGTTACATACCCCACTGTCCAACGTGGCATCCATGGGCTTTCGATGTTCAATTTGATTTGAATTGTAATAACCGCTCCAATGAAGAACGAAATCAGGAGTACAATTCCAATAGAATCTACCCCGAGCTGGTCGGCCTCTTTGATGAATTGCTTGAAGTACATCTTTACCCGCTCCGGACGAGCAAAGGTTCGTTTCATGAGTACTACATAATTGCCGACTGTATTTAAAGCTTTAAACATACTTATATCTTTCAGGCAAAGTTACGGTATTTCAACCGATTTTACTACATTTGCCCCAAAATTAAGAAGGTAATGGAAGAAACTAAAATGGTACTTCGCTCTGAAGACTTGGTTAAGAAATACGGAAAACGAACCGTTGTAAACCATGTGTCGATCAATGTGAAGCAAGGCGAAATAGTTGGATTGCTCGGACCAAACGGTGCGGGGAAGACCACTTCGTTCTACATGACCGTGGGGCTGATAACTCCTAACGAAGGACGTATCTTTCTTGACGATCTCGACATTACCGATTATCCTGTATATAAACGTGCCCGTAATGGTATCGGTTATCTGGCGCAAGAAGCCTCCGTGTTTAGACAAATGACGGTCGAAGATAACATAGCCTCTGTTCTTGAGATGACCGATAAATCCAAAGAGTATCAAAAAGAGAAGCTCGAAAGCCTCATTGCAGAGTTCCGCTTGCAAAAAGTACGCAAAAACAAAGGTAACCAACTATCGGGAGGTGAACGCCGGCGTACGGAAATAGCCCGTTGCTTGGCTATTGACCCCAAGTTTATTATGCTCGATGAGCCTTTTGCTGGTGTAGACCCTATTGCGGTGGAAGATATTCAGCAGATTGTTTGGAAATTGAAAGATAAGAATATCGGTATTCTCATTACCGACCACAACGTGCAGGAAACCCTCAGTATTACTGACCGTGCCTACTTGCTTTTCGAAGGAAAAATACTTTTTCAAGGCACCCCCGAAGAACTTGCCGCCAATCAAATTGTACGCGAAAAGTATTTAAGTAACAGTTTCGTACTTCGTCGCAAAGATTTTCAGTTGAACGAGAAATAGTCTTTTGTCTCTTCTCCATTTTCTACTAGTCTATGTGTTTATGCAGAAATGCTATAAGCATTGAAGTATGAGCTTTAAGTCGTGTAATTTCTCACTGCATTTTACTTTGTTTCTCACTGTGTTTTTGGTCATTTCTCACTGCTTTTTGATGTAAAAAACACTGAGAAAATTAGGTGAATACCCTGTGAAGGTGAAGACCTATTCCGATAAACTGCATTAGGAGTGTGTATTAACCTGCTTGGGTTCCCGTAGATTCACCTTGCAAAGAATTCAGATTGTGGTATTGTGTGTCTCGAAGTTTGCGAATTCCTGGTATGGCGATTGATGATATTGGATTGCAACCCGATTTCTATTTGGATAAAACCATACCACAACATAAATGGGTGGAATATGTAAATGAAATATTGAATCAATAAAAAAGTAATTGGAATAGAAAAAGCCCCTCAGTTGCAAGCAACTAAGGGGCTTTAAGCAATTTCCTTATATTCTGTTAGAATTTCGGTCTAGCTTCTTTAACTACCATAGTACGTCCTTCGTATTCGGCTCCGTTCAATTCGGCGATAGCTTTAGACGCTTCTTCGTCGTTTGCCATTTCAACAAACGCAAAACCTTTAGATCTGCCAGTTTCACGATCCATAACAACTTTAACAGATGTTACTGCACCGTAATCTTCCATAACTTGTTGCAAGTCAGCTTCCCTAACACGGTAGTTTAGGTTTCCAATGTAAATGTTCATAAAATGAAAATGTAAAATAAATAAATGATAAAAACTCTCTAGACAGTGACACTAATAAGAAATAATACTAAAAACAGAGAGTTTACAAAAGCGTTGAGAAACGAAAAGTAAAAACTTGTAGTGTAAATCAACAAACTAATATGTCGTTGTCTGCCGCAAAGGAACGCATTAATTTTGGATAATCAACTGTTTTTCAATCTTTTTTCTCTTAATAAGTCTTATTCTCCAATTTGTAAGACAACTAGGACAATAGTAAAATGAAGGCCGGATGTGACTTAAAAACAACTCCCTAAAAGGCTGCGAATAAACGCGGAAAAGAGAAGACCTCGTGTGCAAATAATTCTTGTTCTAGTTTGATAATTAAAAGATTAAAGCTAATTTTGCACGCTAATTTATCCCGTAGTATATAATAATCAAATAAAAATAGGTGTCGAAATGAACGTTTCATTACAAAACATTGACAAGGTAAACGCTGTACTTACCGTAAAAATTGAAAAAGCAGATTATCAAGAGCAAGTAGAGAAGTCGTTGAAGAACTTCAGACAAAAAGCTCAAATGCCAGGATTCCGTAAAGGAATGGTACCGGCAAGCTTGGTGAAAAAAATGTATGGAAAATCAGTTCTTGCCGAAGAAGTAAACAAACTGGTATCAGAAAAAGTATACGGATATATCAAGGATAATGACCTGAATATTCTTGGCGAGCCACTTCCTAATGAAGAAAAGCAACCTGCTTTAGACTTCGACACCATGGAAGATTTTGAATTTGTATTTGACCTTGGTTTAGCTCCCGAGTTTGAGGTGAGTGTAAACGCAAAAGACAAAGTTCCTTACTACAACATTGAGGTAACGGAAGAAATGATCAACAGTCAAATCAAAAACTACACGCAACGTACAGGTAAGTACGAGCAGGTAGAAACCTATCAAGATAAAGATATGTTGAAAGGCTTGATTGCCGAACTCGACAAAAAAGGTAACACAAAAGAAGGTGGTATACAAGTAGAATCTGCTGTGTTGATGCCTGCATATATGCAAGACAAAAAACAAAAAGCATTGTTCGACGGTGCCAAAGTAAACGATGTACTGACCTTCAATCCTAACAAAGCATACGCCGGAAATGAAGCCGAAATAGCTTCAATGTTGCACGTGGAGAAAGAAGCGGTTGCCAATTTGAAAGCCGACTTTAGCTTCCAAGTACAAGAAATTACCCGTTTTGTAGATGGCGAATTGAATCAAGAACTGTTTGACATAGCTTTTGGTAAAGATGTAGTGAAAACTGAAGAGGAGTTCCGTGCGAAGATTAAAGAAAGTCTGGCAGAACAGTTTGGACCTGATGCAGATTACAAATTCTTATTAGATGCCCGCAAGGTACTTACCGATAAAGTAGGTAAACTTGAATTCCCCGATGCACTTCTTAAGCGTGTAATGTTGATAAACAACGAGGATAAAGGTGCGGAATTTGTAGAAGAAAACTATGAAAAGAGTATCGAAGAGCTTACTTGGCATCTAATCAAAGAAAAATTAGTGAAGGAGTATGATGTAAAAGTAGAACAAGATGATGTATTGGAAATGGCAAAAGGCGCAACAAAAGCTCAGTTTGCTCAGTACGGCATGATGTCTATTCCAGATGATATCCTTGACAATTACGCAAAAGAAATGTTGAAGAAAAGAGAAACCGTTGATGGTTTGGTGAATCGCGTGGTAGAAGCCAAATTGGCTAAAGCATTGAAAGAGAAAGTGAAATTGAATGCCAAAACCGTTACGGTAGAAGAATTCAATAAGCTTTTTGAATAAACAAAACCTTTGGCATAGGTTTTGTATAACTTCCTGAAAAGGGAGGCTTTTGATTAACCTTTGAGCTTTGTGCATTTGCATGGCAGTGGTATGAAATATTTTTGTACTTTTGTTAGTTTGAAGTTTATCGGGTCAATGGCCTCCTTTTTTATGTGATAACCTTTAATATAAAGTAATGATGGAAGATTTTAGGAAATATGCAACCAAGCATTTGGGTATAAACAGCTTGGTACTTAATGACGTAATTAATACGCAAGCCAATTATGTAAATCCATACATCTTGGAAGAAAGACAACTGAATGTAACACAACTCGATGTGTTCTCTCGCCTGATGATGGACCGTATTATATTCTTGGGTACGCAGATTGATGACACTACTGCTAATATATTACAAGCGCAGTTGCTCTATCTGGACTCGGTTGATCAAGGAAAAGACATCTCGATTTACATCAATTCGCCGGGTGGTTCGGTGTATGCCGGATTGGGGATATATGACACTATGCAGTTTATTGGTAGTGATGTTGCTACGATTTGTACCGGTATGGCAGCTTCTATGGCAGCCGTTTTACTCGTTGCCGGAACCGAAGGAAAACGCTCCGGTTTGAAACATTCGCGCGTAATGATACATCAACCTATGGGTGGTGCGCAAGGACAAGCATCAGACATTGAAATTACCGCGCGCGAAATACAGAAAATGAAGAAAGAACTTTATACAATCATTGCCGAACATTCGCATACCGACTTTGATAAGGTGTGGGCAGACTCGGATCGTGACTACTGGATGACTTCACAAGAAGCAAAAGAGTATGGAATGATTGATGAAGTTTTGATTCGTAAGCCGTAAGATATAGCTGAGGCAGGCACTTTTGATATATAAAAAGATGGAAGATAAAAAGAAATCAAAAAACAGTGGAAAACTAAAGTGTAGCTTCTGCGGACGTTCCGAAAACGAAGTTGGCTTCCTTATTACAGGTATGAATGGTTATATCTGTAATAATTGTGCCGAACAGGCGTATGAAATTACAACCGAAGCACTCGGTAAAAAGGGACAAAGTATACAGCAGACAAAAGCTAGCTTGGGCGAGCTGCCCAAGCCGGTAGAGATAAAAGAATTTCTTGACCAATACGTAATTGGTCAAGAGGATGCAAAGCGTTTTCTCTCGGTTTCTGTATACAATCACTACAAGCGATTGCTGCAACAAGATAGTGGTGATGATGTGGAGATTGAAAAGTCGAATATCATTATGGTAGGAAGTACTGGCACGGGGAAAACGTTGTTAGCACGTACTATTGCCAAGTTGCTGAAAGTTCCTTTTACCATTGTAGATGCTACCGTATTGACCGAAGCTGGTTATGTGGGCGAGGATATTGAAAGTATCCTAACCCGTTTGCTTCAGGTAGCCGATTACGATGTAAATCAGGCCGAACAAGGAATCGTATTTATAGATGAAATAGATAAAATCGCACGTAAGAGTGATAATCCGTCTATTACGCGCGACGTAAGTGGCGAAGGTGTTCAGCAAGGATTGTTGAAGTTGCTGGAGGGTGCCGTTGTGAACGTTCCGCCACAAGGAGGGCGCAAACATCCCGAACAGCGTATGATTGCCGTAAACACGAAAAACATCCTGTTTATCTGTGGTGGTGCATTTGATGGTATTGAGAAGAAAATTGCACAACGTTTGAATACGCGTGTTGTGGGTTATAATGCTTCGTTAAAAAGCAGCAAAGTAGATAAAGATAATCTGTTGCAATATATTTCTCCGCAAGACCTCAAATCTTTTGGTTTGATACCCGAGATTATTGGACGTTTGCCGGTTTTGACTTATCTGGAACCATTAAACAGAGGAGCACTTCGTGCGATTCTTACCGATCCAAAGAATTCAATCATCAAACAATACATCAAACTGTTTGATATGGATGGTATTAAGCTCACTTTTCAAGAATCGGTGTATGAATACATTGTTGATAAGGCGGTAGAGTTCAAACTTGGCGCACGCGGATTGCGTTCTATCGTTGAGACAATAATGATGGACGTCATGTTTGAAATACCTTCGCAGAAGAAGAAAAAGTACGAAGTGACGTTGGAGTATGCCGAAAAACAAATGAATAAGGCAAACTTGGAACGGCTGAAATCGGCTTAACACACTTCGTGACACCATTTTTCTGTTATTTGCATCTTTTTCGAAGAAAATATTGATATCTTTTTCTTGGAATATAAGAAGTTGTTTATAACTTTGTTTTGAACTCGCGTGAAAGCGTTTTTATACAGGCGAAGACGTTGAACAATAAAACACAGATATGGCAGGGAATTACAATCTGACAAGCCAATTAAAGAAACATTTTGGATTTGATAAATTTAAAGGTAACCAAGAGGCAATTATAATTAATTTGCTAAATGGGAACGACACATTTGTGTTGATGCCTACCGGTGGAGGCAAATCTTTATGTTATCAGCTACCCTCTTTATTAATGGAGGGTACGGCTATTGTAATATCTCCGCTTATTGCATTAATGAAGAACCAAGTAGATGCTATGCGCCACTTCAGCGAAGAAGATGGTGTGGCTCATTTTATTAATTCTTCCTTAAATAAAAGTGCTATTGATCAGGTTAAGTCTGATATAGTAAGTGGAAAAACAAAATTGTTGTATGTTGCACCCGAGTCGTTGACGAAAGATGAGTATGTGGAGTTTCTTCGGGACGTAAAAATCTCTTTCTATGCGGTTGATGAAGCGCATTGTATCTCGGAATGGGGGCACGATTTCCGACCTGAGTACAGACGTATTCGACCGATAATCAATGAGATAGGAAAGGCGCCTGTAATTGCACTTACTGCAACGGCAACGCCTAAAGTACAACACGATATCCAGAAAAACTTAGGGATGGTCGATGCGCAGGTTTTTAAATCTTCGTTCAACAGACCTAATCTATATTATGAGGTAAGGTCAAAGACCAATAATGTAGACAAGGATATCATTAAGTTCATCAAAAATAATACTGCTAAGTCGGGAATTATCTACTGTCTCAGCAGGAAGAAAGTTGAAGAACTAGCCGAAATACTTCAAGCCAACGAAATAAATGCGAGAGCTTATCATGCCGGTATGGATTCGGCGACACGTACCCAAAATCAAGATGACTTCTTGATGGAAAAAACAGATGTAATCGTAGCTACGATTGCTTTTGGGATGGGTATTGATAAGCCTGATGTGCGATATGTTATTCATTATGACATACCGAAAAGCTTAGAAGGTTATTACCAAGAAACAGGTAGAGCAGGAAGAGACGGTGGCGAAGGTCGTTGTATAACTTTCTACACAAATAAAGATTTGCAGAAGTTAGAAAAATTCATGCAAGGAAAACCTGTTGCCGAACAGGAAATTGGTAAACAACTATTATTAGAAACGGCAGCTTATGCCGAATCATCAATATGTCGTCGCAAGTCGTTATTGCACTACTTCGGCGAGGAATATTTAGAAGAAAATTGTGGTAATTGTGATAACTGTTTAAACCCTAAGAAACAAGTGGAGGCTCAAGAGCTATTATGTGCTGCGATCGAGGCAATCATTGCAGTAAAAGAAAATTTTAAGACCGATTACATTATTGATATATTACAAGGAAGAGAAACATCCGAAGTTCAAGCTCAAATGCATGATGAATTGGAGGTGTTTGGTTCTGGTATGGGCGAAGAGGATAAGGTTTGGAATGCTGTCATTCGTCAAGCGTTAATAGGAGGCTACCTAAGTAAAGATGTAGAACACTATGGTATCCTGAAAGTAACATCTGCCGGGCATAAATTCCTAAAGAAACCTCAGCCATTTAAAATAACGGAAGATAATGATTTCGAAGAGGTAGAGGAAGAAACACCGGCAAGGGGTGGAGGTTCGTGTGCTGTTGACCCGGCTTTATATTCAATGTTGAAAGACTTGCGGAAGAAAATGTCTAAGAAACTAGGCGTTCCCCCGTATGTAATATTCCAAGATCCTTCATTGGAGGCAATGGCAACAATCTATCCGGTAACACTAGAAGAACTGCAAAATATTCCCGGCGTAGGGGCAGGAAAGGCAAAACGCTACGGGAGTGAATTTTGTGTGTTGATAAAAAAGCATTGCGAAGAAAATGAAATAGAACGTCCGGAAGATTTGCGCGTTCGTACTGTTGCCAATAAATCGAAGATGAAAGTTTCCATTATTCAAGCTGTAGATAGAAAAGTGGCATTGGATGATATTGCCTTGTCTAAGGGTATTGAGTTTGGCGATTTGCTGGAAGAAGTAGAAGCGATTGTTTATTCCGGAACGAAACTGAATATAGATTATTTCTTGAATGAAATCATGGATGAAGATCATCTGTTGGATATTTATGATTACTTTAAGGAATCCACAACCGACAAGATAGATGATGCGTTAGAAGAGTTAGGTCCTGATTTTACGGAAGACGAAGTCCGCTTGGTTCGCATTAAGTTCATCTCAGAGATGGCAAATTAATAAAGTGTTGAGTTATAAGTTTTGATCTATGAGTTAAAGTGCTACAATAAACTCATGGCTCGTAACTTATAACTCAAATTTTATAATTATATTTGCACGCAATAAAATTTAAACATAATCTCCTATGTCATTTATTGCAGATAAAATAGTTATGGATGGGCTGACTTTTGACGATGTCTTATTGATTCCTGCCTACTCCGAAGTACTACCCCGCACTGTTGATTTATCAACAAAGTTTTCTAAAAACATTGACCTGAAAATTCCTTTTGTAACTGCCGCTATGGATACGGTTACCGAGGCGAAAATGGCTATTGCGATTGCTCGCGAAGGTGGTATTGGTGTTATCCACAAGAATATGCCGATACAAGAGCAAGCCAAATTAGTAGCTGTGGTAAAGCGTGCCGAGAATGGAATGATTTACGATCCGGTGACTATTCATAAAGATTCTACAGTAAGAAAGGCACTTGCTATTATGGCCGAATATAAAATAGGTGGAATCCCTGTAGTAGATGATGAGAAAATGTTGGTAGGGATTGTTACCAATCGCGACCTTCGTTTTGAACGGAACATGGATAAACAGATTGATGAGGTAATGACAAAAGAGAACTTAGTAACAACCAATCAATCTACCGACCTCGAAGCAGCGGCAGATATTCTGCAAAAGCATAAAATAGAAAAGCTCCCTGTTGTAGATAAAGATGGCAGACTTATTGGGTTGGTTACTTACAAAGATATTACCAAAGCCAAGGATAAGCCTATGGCATGTAAAGACTCAAAAGGTCGCTTGCGTGTTGCCGCAGGTGTAGGTGTTACTGCCGATACGATGGAACGCATGCAAGCATTAGTTGATGCCGGTGTGGATGCAATTGTTATTGACACAGCTCACGGACATTCTGCTTCTGTTATCGAAAAACTAAAAGAAGCTAAGGCTCGCTTTAAAAATATAGATATTATAGTAGGGAATATCGCTACCGGCGAAGCTGCCAAGATGCTTGTTGAGGCAGGTACTGATGGTGTGAAAGTGGGCATTGGACCGGGCTCTATCTGTACCACACGTGTGGTAGCAGGTGTTGGTGTTCCGCAACTTTCAGCTGTTTACGATGTTGCTAAAGCGTTAAAAGGAACTGGTGTTCCCTTGATTGCTGATGGTGGTTTGCGCTATTCGGGCGATGTGGTAAAGGCTTTAGCTGCCGGAGGCTGTTCGGTGATGATTGGTTCGCTGGTAGCGGGTACGGAAGAAAGTCCCGGCGATACAATTATCTTTAATGGTAGAAAATTTAAGTCATACCGTGGCATGGGCTCTCTTGAAGCTATGGAGAACGGTTCGAAAGACCGCTATTTCCAAAGCGGTGAAAGCGATGTGAAGAAACTTGTTCCCGAAGGTATTGCTGCGCGCGTCCCTTATAAAGGCACTCTAAATGAAGTAATCTACCAACTTACTGGTGGCTTGCGTGCCGGAATGGGTTATTGTGGTGCTGCTAATATTGAGAAGTTGCACGAGGCAAAGTTTACCCGTATAACCAATGCCGGTGTGATGGAAAGTCATCCACACGATGTAGCAATAACCAGCGAGGCTCCTAATTACAGTCGCCCGGTATAGAAGACAAATGTGAATCGTATTCTCTCTTTCTTCTTCCTTGTATCTTCTTCATTTTGTGCTCTTACGGCACAAACGGATGATTTAGTTTTGATGCGTATCAACGAAAAGCCTATCATGCGGTCGGAGTTTGTCTATGCTTATACCAAGAGTGTAGATGCTATCGGTCAAAATGAAAATGGCCTGAATCGCTTTGTTGATCTGTTTATCAACTACAAGTTAAAAGTTGCTGAGGCGGAAACGATGGGGCTTGATACGCTTGATTCTTTTCGTGCAGAGTTGCGTGCTTGTCGTAATGCCCTTTCTAAAAAATACTTTGCCAATAAATTGTGTGATGGTGTTGATGTGCAAAAGCTCTATGATCACCATCAACGCAAAGGGCAAACACACGAAGTCCTGATACGACAAGTGTTTAAAAAGATGGAACAAAACATATCAGGGATACAGCAACGGCAAATCGAAGCATTAATGGATTCGCTAAGTAAGGTAGTTGTGAATAATCCAAATACAGATTTTGCAGCATTGGTTTCTCAATTCTCTGATATGAAGGAAGAGCAATGGGTGGGCAGATTGGATGTTTCACAAACTACCGAACAAATTGTGTTTGCAATGGCAAAAGGCGAAATATCTAAACCATTCTACTCTTTTGATGGACTGCATGTGGTGCAGGTTTTAGATATGCGACTGCTGAAGCCTTTTGATGAAGTAGAAAGAGAACTAAGGAACTCAATGATAGACTGCACCCACGCGCAAACGACTTTCGTTGAGAGTCTTAAGAACGAGTATAATTACACAATAAATCAATCTGCCGTTGATGAACTTTTTGCTACAGGTACAACTACCCAAACACTGTTTACCTTGGATGAAAAGGTATATACTGGCAGTGATTTTGAGAATTTTGCGGCAACCTATCCTTGTGCCCTTCGTCTGCAATGGAATCACTTTGTTCGGAAATCTTTGTTAGACTATGAGGATAAGCAGTTGGAGAAGAAACATCCCGATTTTCGCCATTTGATGCAAGAATATTATGATGGTATTCTTCTTTTTGAGATTACCGAAAAGAACGTGTGGTTGCCTGCACTTGATGAAGAGCAGCAAAAGCAATATTACCTTGCGCATCGAAAAGAATACGAACAGCGTCGTACTGCCTTTGATGGTGTTGTGGTGCATGGACGACATAAAAAGGTCAAAAAACAGGTAAAAAGGCTACTTAAGAACTTACCACAAACTTACTGGGAGGATATTCTTCAATCGTACTTCAACGCAGATGGTACGCAACAAGTGCTTTATAAGGTTGGAACTTTTAAACGGGGTGATGATGAGTTTGTGGATCAGGCAATCTTCAGAGGAAGTAAAACTATCGCCCATAAAGAGTATCCATATACGGTTGTTGTTGGAAATAAAACACAACTGTCCGAGAATAGTTCAGCACTGAAAGAGCAACTTACTATGGATTATCAAAATCAGCTCGACGCCGAATGGGTTGCCCGGCTACGTAGTAGTAGCTTGGTTGAAATAAACGAAGAGGTTTTAAAAACAGTTAATAAAGAGTTACGGAATTGATTATTACATTATCTTCGTACTCTTAAATAAGTGTAATTTGTAAAGAATGCGAGCCACGTTCGTTCTGTTGCTTTTAATGCTGTTGATTTCTTCGTGTAAAAACGAGCGGAAGAACTGGGCAGATAACCTTCTTGTTGAGGTCGAGGGCAATTTTTTATATAAAGAAGAATTGGAATCCGCATTGCCACGAGGCTTATCTGCTGAGGATAGCTTGCAATTTGTGGAAAAATACATACGTAGTTGGGTGGAAAATTTATTGTTCTTTGATAAGGCAGAGTCCAATATACCCGATACAAAAGAAGTAGAAACACTCGTCGAAAATTATAGGAAGGCATTAATTGTCCATAGCTATCAGCAGGCATTAATCAACCAGAGACTCTCATCAACTGTATCCGAGCAGGAAGTAATCGATTTTTATGAAGCAAATAAGGACATGTTCATAGTAGATCGCCCGCTGATAAAGGGAGTTTACTTGAAAGTTCCACTAACTGCGCCTCAGATAAATAATGTACGCAGGTGGTATAAGACCGAAACGCACGAAGCCATTGAACATTTGGAAAAATATAGTTTCCAGTATGCTGTTACCTACGACTACTTCTACGATAAGTGGATTCAAATGTCGGATGTATCGGGTAAGATGCCATTGAAAACAGAAAATGTAGAGTCATTTATAGACAAAAACAGAAATGTTGAACTGAAAGATACAGCGTTTTATTACTTCTTGAACGTAACCGAACTTCGCAAAGCGGGCGAACATAAACCTTTTGACTTTGCGCGATTGGAAGCAAAGGAAATGTTGCTCAACTTGCGGAAAGTCGATTTTATTAAAGACATAAAAGAAGAGCTCTATCAAGAAGCTGTAAAACGAAACAAAATAATATATAACGATAAAGAATGAAAAACTTAGGACACTTTAGAACAATTGCTTTAATGGCAATACTGTTTTTTACATCGGTAGCATACGGACAAAGCAATGTCGTAGACGAAGTAATATGGGTTGTCGGTGACAATGCGATATTGAAGTCGGATGTGGAAGAAGTTCGGCTGCAATACCAATACGAAGGGCGCAAGTTCGATGGCGATCCGTATTGTGTTATCCCCGAAGAGCTAGCCATGCAAAAACTCTACCTGCACCAAGCTGTATTAGATAGTATTGAAGTTTCCGAAAATGAAATATTGCAGCGTGTGGACTATATGACCAATCAATACATTCAAATGATTGGGTCTAAAGAAAAGATGGAAGAATACTGGAACAAATCCTATACGCAGATTCGCGAAACTTTACGCGAGAATGTGCGCGAAGGTCTTACTGTTGAGAAGATGCAACAAAAGTTGGTAGGCGAAGTTAAAGTGACCCCAGCCGAAGTACGTCGCTACTTCAAAGATCTGCCCGAAGACAGTATTCCTTATATCCCTACACAAGTCGAAGTACAGATTGTTACACAACAACCTCGCATAACTACCGAAGAAATTGAAGATGTGAAGCGTCGTTTACGTGAGTTCTCAGACGACATCAATGAAGGAAAGAGTAGCTTCTCTGTATTGGCACGTCTTTATTCTGAAGATGGTAGTGCATCTCGCGGAGGCGAACTTGGCTTTAATGGAAGAGGAGAGTGGGTACCCGAGTTTGCTCGTGTAGCCTTTGAGTTGCAAGATCCCAAGAAGGTATCTAAAATTGTAGAAACTGAGTTCGGATTTCATATCATGCAGCTGATTGAAAGGCGTGGCGATCGTGTAAACGTGCGTCATATCTTATTGAAACCCAAAATAGCAGAGAAGGACTTGGAAGCGGCAACTGCACGCCTGGACTCTATTGCTGATGATATCCGCAAAGAGAAATTTACTTTTGAAAGTGCGGCTTCAGCACTTTCGCATGATAAAGATACCCGTAATAATCATGGTGTTCTACCTAATCCCCGTACAAACACCTCTCGTTTTGAGATGCAAGAACTACCGCAAGAAATTGCAAAAGTGGTAGATAAAATGAACGTAGGCGAAATATCCAATGCTTTTACCATGATTGGAATGAAAGACGGAAAAGAAGTGTGTGTCATTGTAAAGCTAAAGAATAGAATCAACGGACACAAAGCAACTATCTCCGAAGATTACCAACGCCTAAAGGATGTGGTGTTGCAGCAGCGTCAAGAGGAGAAACTGCGGAAATGGGTTTTGGAGAAACAAAAACAAACCTATGTACGCATCAACGAGAAGTGGAGAAACTGTGATTTCAAGTATCCGGGTTGGATAAAAGAATAAATATTAATGCACTGCAATATGCGGGATACGAATAAAAAAATATCTCTGAGCAGGCATAGAATTCTCTGGATGGGGATACTATGCCTGTTTAGTGTATGTATTGTTTGGGGGCAAACACCTAATGACTCGATACCCCAAAGAAAGAAAACACGTGTGGATTTGCTTCATGCCGACTTAGGTTATATGGACAAGAATAATCGTCCCGATGTACAGGTGTTGGTGGGTAATGTGCAGTTCAAACACGACAGCATGTATATGTTTTGCGACAGTGCGCATGTTTACGAAAGCACGAACTCTTTCGAAGCGTTTGATAATGTGCGTATGGAACAAGGCGACACACTTTTTACCTATAGCGATTATCTTTTCTACGATGGTATGGCGCAACTCGCCATGCTACGCAACAATGTGAAACTCATCAATCGCAACACAACTTTGCTGGCGGATAGCTTAAACTACGATCGTGTTTACGACTTGGGTTACTATTTCAATGGCGGTATGTTGATGGACGAAGAGAATGTGTTAGTGTCCGACTGGGGCGAATACAGCCCGGCTACCAAACTCTCTGTCTTTAACCATCAGGTAGAGCTTACCAATCCGCAGTTTGTGCTTACTTCTGACACCTTGAAATACAATACCTTTACCAAAGTGGCAACTATTCTCGGGCCATCTAACATTGTCAGCGATGATAATCACATCTATTCCGAACGTGGTATTTATCACACTGCCGAAGATGTGGCGGAACTGCTCGATCGTTCTGTATTAACCAATCAAGGAAAAAAACTAATAGGAGATAGTCTATATTACAATCGCAAAGAAAGCTATGGTGAAGCGTTTGATAATGTTTGGATGAACGATTCTATTAATAAGCAAATGCTCACGGGCGATTACTGCTATTACAACGAACTTACACAAAACGCTTATTCTACGCGTCGTGCTATGGCCGTGGATTATTCGCAAGGCGACAGTCTTTTTCTGCATGGCGACACGCTGAAAATGTTAACGTTTCATCTTGATACCGATTCCATGTATCGCGAAGTGCGTGCTTATAACAAAGTGCGTTTTTATCGTACTGATGGGCAAGGAGTATGCGATTCGCTGGTTTACAACATGAAAGATTCCTGTATTTCTATGTATAATAACCCTATCTTGTGGAACGAAAATATGCAATTGCTCGGCGAAGAGATAAAGGTGTATATGAATGACAGTACCATCGACTGGGCTCACATTATTAACCAAGCATTGGCGGTGGAGAATAAAGACTCTATACATTACAATCAAGTCTCCGGCAAAGAGATTAAAGCTTACTTTATAGATGGCGATGTGCGTAAGGTAGATGTTATAGCCAATGTACTTGTAATCTTCTACCCCGAAGAGGATGATGGGTCTATAACTATGATGAACACCTCCGAAACCAGTTTGCTGAATCTGTATTTATTTAACCGTAAAATGGAAAAAATGGTGATGAGCCCCAAGCCCAAAGGCACACTTTACCCCATGAGTCAGATACCTCAAGATAAGCTTTACCTACCTACATTTGTATGGTTTGATTACATAAGACCGCTGAACAAGGACGATATATTTAACTGGCGAGGCAAACGAGCCGGGCAAGAGTTGCGCACAACTACCCGAAAAACCGTAACCGCGCCAAGTCGTGAACTCATAAATCCAAGATAGTCATGGGAATGTTTACACAAAGAAAACCACGCCGTTTCAATCATCAGTATATCTACTACGATGAACGAAAGGAAAGATTGCAGAAAATGGAAGAAAGTGCTAAACGTGATCTGGGGATGCTGCCCGAGAAAGAGTTTAGTCCCGAAGATATTCGCGGAAAGTTTATTGAAGGTACTACACACCTTAAACGACGAAAAGAAAGCGGGCGTAAACCCATGAGTTTGGGAGTGGGACTAGTTGCTATTGTTTTACTCATTTATTTATTGTATTTCTTGTTGAATTCATGAGCGACATCATACATTTGCTACCCGATTCAGTAGCCAATCAAATAGCTGCCGGTGAAGTTATTCAGCGCCCTGCCTCTGTTGTTAAGGAGTTGGTGGAAAATGCTATTGATGCAGGAGCAACAACAATAAATGTATTGATTACCGATGCCGGCAAGACTGCTTTGCAAGTGATTGATGATGGCAAAGGAATGTCCGAAACCGATGCACGCCTTGCCTTTGAACGCCATGCAACCTCCAAGATAAGCACTGCCGCCGACCTTTTTGCTTTACGTACCATGGGCTTTCGTGGAGAAGCACTCGCTTCTATTGCTGCGGTGGCACAAGTGGAATTGAAAACGCGTCAGGAAAAGGAAGAACTCGGTGTCCGGATAGAGATCGCAGGTTCGCGGGTAGAATCTCAAGAGGTGGTTTCTTGCCCCAAAGGAAGTAGCTTTTCGGTGAAGAACTTGTTTTTCAATATTCCTGTTCGTCGTAAATTTCTCAAATCTAATACGACCGAGTTAAGTAATATCCTTACCGAGTTTGAACGCATCGTTTTGGTGCATCCTGATATAGCTTTTACATTGCATAGCAATGATTCGGAAATGTTTAATCTACCTATTACCTCGTTGAGGCAGCGCATTGTCGCTGTTTTTGGCAAGAAGCTGAATCAGCAACTGCTTTCTGTAGAGGTGGAAACGACTCTGGTAAAGATATCTGGTTATGTAGGTAAACCCGAGAGTGCACGCAAAAAATCGGCTAATCAATATTTCTTTGTGAATGGTCGTTACATGCGCCATCCTTACTTTTATCGCGCTGTGACCGATGCGTACGAACATCTTATCCCAACCGGTGAGCAGGTTCCTTTCTTCCTTTATTTTGATGTTGATCCTGCCAATATTGATGTAAACATACACCCTACTAAGACAGAAATCAAATTTGAGAATGAGCAGGCCATTTGGCAAATTCTCTCGGCAGCGGTAAAAGAAGCGCTTGGCAAGTTCAATGCCGTACCTTCTATTGACTTTGATACCGAAGGAATGCCCGATATTCCTGTGTTTGAACAGAATCGCCCTATAGAGCCGCCCAAAGTGCATGTGGATACAAACTATAATCCGTTTAAAAGCGAGAAACCTTCTTATACACGCTCTAAAGTAGACTGGGAGGAGTTGTATAGTGGTTTGGAACGTACAGCTACGGTTTGTCCTCCTTCTCTGATGCCCGATGAAGAAACTATTGGAGCAGAAAACACCGTAGAAAGTATACCGGCACAAACATCTCTTTATGCAACCGATTCTATAGAAAGAGGCACGCTTCATTTGCAATACAAAGGACGTTATATCCTTACCTCTGTAAAGTCGGGGTTGATGATTATAGACCAACATCGCGCGCACGTACGTGTATTGTTTGACCGCTATATGCAACAAATCAAGCAAAAGCAAAGTGCCTCTCAGGGTGTGTTATTCCCCGAGATATTGCAACTACCGGCATCCGAAGCTGCTGTTCTGCAAGATATTATGGAAGATCTCTACGACATTGGTTTCGACCTGAGCAATCTGGGTGGAGGAAGTTATGCCATCAATGGTATCCCATCGGATATTGAAGGCTTAAACCCGGTGGAACTGGTACGCAATATGCTGCATACTGCCATAGAGAAAGGTAGTGATGTAAAAGAAGAAGTACAATCCACACTCTCGTTGACTCTTGCTCGTGCGGCAGCTATTGTTTATGGTCAGGTACTGAGCACTGAGGAAATGACCTGCCTGGTTGATAACCTTTTTGCTTGTACAATGCCCAACTATACGCCCGATGGGAAAACAATATTAAGCACCATCCGCGAAGAAGAGATAGATAAGTTGTTCCGGTAAGGTTCTTTTTTTGCTTCATTTCTCACTGTTTTTTACCTCGTTTCTGACTGTGTTTTGCTTCACTTTTGACTGTGTTTTTACCACAAAAGCAGTCAAAAATTGCTGTGAAGACCCTGTGAAGGATTAAATAGGGGGTCTTCACACGCAACTTGCTTACTGTCATTCGTTTACAGCGATATGTGAATGTGAAGACCTATTTGCTAAAACTACATTTGGAATGTATATTAAGCTGTTAGGTTGGTAAAATATGCACTAATTAATTCCGCCAACGGGTATATAAAATATGATTGTTTAAATATTTAGTATTGCAGAAAGCTGTATATTTGTGAGTGGTCTAAATAATTAACGTAAGCAAATGAAATACTATCAAAAAACAATGCTGGGAATAACTCTTTGTGCGGTTTTCCTATCTTGTACGCAACAACCCCAGCTAACGGAAGTTAAAGGCGGTAGAATAGAAATAGATGCCTCGTGGAACGGAGCTGAAACTGAGGCTAACGCCATTTTTCTTGAGTACAAACAAGCCATTGATAGCATTATGACACCGGTAATTGGTGTAAGCACTCAAAACATGACTTCGGGGAGACCGGAGAGTCTGCTCTCCAACCTTATAGCCGATGTGTTGAGAGATGCAACTGTGCCTCACATAGGAAGAGCTGCGGATGTTGCTGTAATTAACTTGGGCGGATTGCGGAGTACACTTGCGGCGGGCAACATAACTTTTGGTAATGTGTTCGAGATACTTCCTTTCGAAAATGCTTTGTGTATACTTAAGATGAAAGGAAAAGACATAAAAGAACTGATGCAAGGTATTGCTGTAAACGGCGCGGGTGTTAGTAATGTGCAAATGGAAGTAAAGGACAAAGAGGTGATTAGTCTAAAGATTGGAGGCAAACCCATCAATGATAATCAACTTTACGAAGTTGCTACACTCGACTATCTTGCCGAGGGAAACGATAGAATGACTGCTTTTCTGAAGGCGGAAAAAATGAATTGCTATCCCGAGGAAACGATTCGCAACATCTTTATGCAATACATTCAAAACGAAACAGCTGCGGGAAGAAAGATAACTTCCAAACTCGATGGAAGAATAACCTTAAAATAGAATGAAACTATGATACATATCACATCACTTACCCGGCAGATATGCCTGACACTTTTTGTCCTTTGTCTGTCGTTATCTGCCTCGGCGCAAAAAACACTCACTATTCTGCATACCAATGATGTGCATAGTCGTATGGAAGCAGTAGACGCTAACTCTGCCGATACTGTTTCGGCAGATAAAGGTGGATTTATTCGCTTGGCTGCCTGCGTAGAGAGTATGCGCAAAATAGATCCCGGTTTGCTGCTTCTTGACGCGGGTGATTTCTCGCAAGGTACACCCTATTATAATCTTTTCAAGGGCGAAGTAGAGATAAAGATGATGAACTCAATGAAGTACGATGCGGGTACTATTGGTAATCATGAATTTGACTTCGGAATGGAGAATATGGCGCGTTTGTTTCGCATGGCAAATCACCCTATCGTGTGTTGTAACTATGATGTTACGGGCACAGTGCTCGAAGGCTTGGTACAGCCTTACGTTGTCATCGAAAAGAAAGGCATTAAAATAGGTGTTATCGGTGTGGGTTATCAGCTCGAAGGAATGGTGCAAGCCAATAAATGTGAAGGAGTAACATACCACATTCCTTATGAGCGGGTAACTCAAATAGCAACCGAACTGAAGGCGAAAGGTTGTGCTGTGGTTATCTGCTTATCGCACTTGGGGCTTCGTGCTTCGCGCACCAACCCTGTTTGCGACATAGAATTAGCGAAGCAATGCCGCAATGTCGATTTGATTATCGGTGGACATTCGCACACGCTGATGGAAGAGCCGCTTGTAGAAAAGAATCCGGATAATAAAGACGTATATATATCGCAAATGGGGAAAAGTGGAA
The DNA here is from genome assembly GCF_010501015.1 of Bacteroides sp. 214. GTDB lineage: Bacteria > Bacteroidota > Bacteroidia > Bacteroidales > Bacteroidaceae > Bacteroides. Next base: position 26,250 of record NZ_QVML01000012.1, read on the forward strand.
TTTTCCTCGGGCGGTTTGATTTAACACTCGAATAAAAGCAACAAACTCTATGAAGAAAAATGTGTTACTTGCCGTTTTATGTGGTTGTTTTCTGACCCTTAAAGCGCAGCAACAATCTGTATTTATGTGTAAAGATAACAATGAAGCAGCCAGCCGCTGGGTAAACGAAACTTTGGGGCGGATGAACTTAAAAGAAAAAGTAGGGCAACTGATGGTGTATACCATTTCTCCCTTTGGTGATGCAAAAACCAAGAAACGGGCGCAAGAAGTCATTAAGAAGTATAAAATCGGCGGGGTGCTCTACTACAAAGGCACGATAGAAGGACAAGCCAACCTCACGAACTATATGCAAGCTCTTTCTACTATTCCGCTGATGGTTACCTTCGACGGAGAGTGGGGTTTGGCAATGCGATTGCAAGATGCACCCGATTACCCTAAAGCTGCGGCACTGGGTTGTATCCAGAACAATGAACTACTCTTTGAATATGGACAGGAAGTGGCGCGACAGTTCAAAGAGCTGGGTGTGCACGTGAATTTTGCTCCTGTTGCCGACGTTAATACCAATCCCAAGAACCCCGTTATTCATCATCGTTCATTTGGCGAAGACCCCAAGAAGGTAGCCGAAAAAGTGGTAGCCTATGCACGAGGATTAGAAAGTGCCGGTATTCTCTCCGTAACTAAACACTTCCCCGGTCATGGAGACACGGATACCGACTCGCACCTCTCTGCTCCGTGGGTATCCTATCCGCGGGCACATCTCGATACGGTAGAACTTCATCCCTTTAAAACGGCGATTGATGCCGGGCTGGGTGGCGTTATGGTTGGTCATCTGAAGGTTACTGCGCTGGAATCCGACAGAAGCATTGTTTCTTCCCTTTCGCATAATATCATTACCAAATTACTCAAAGAAGAACTTGGTTTCAAAGGCTTGGTCTTTACCGACGCAATGGAGATGAAAGGTGTCTGTGATATTCCTCAATGCAACGCTAAAGCGGTAAAAGCGGGCAATGATATGATACTGGTGTCGAAGGATATTGAAACAGCGCAACGAGAGATTCTCGATGCTGTCAAGCAAGGTGAAATAAGCGAGGAGGAGATTGACGAGAAGTGTCGTAAAATACTTACTTATAAGTATATGATGGGGTTGGATAATCGTCCGGTGTCGATTAACCCCAATACTATTAAAGAACAAATAAACACTCCCACTGCCCGCAGCTTAGAGACAAGGCTACGGCAGGAAGCTGTTACTGTTTTGGGAAATCATGGAAATGTGCTGCCACTTGAGGCGGTAGAAGGTGGAATTGCTGTATTAAATGTTGGCGAAGCGGGCAGTAGTATACCGTTTATTGAAACAATGCAAAAGTTCGCGACGGTAACTACTTTTCAATTAAGTAAAGATACACCCGAAGCGCAATGCAACTCCATAAAAACGGAATTGTCTAAATATCGTCGTGTGGTAATTGCTTATACCGGTAGTGATAAAAACACGCAAGAGTACGAGGGCTTTCTCAACAATCTGGACTTGCCAAGGTCATCGGTCGTTTATGTTTTCTTTACTTCCTACCGGGCAGCAGTGCAGCTTGTTACTGCACAACGAAAATCGTCTGCTACGGTATTGGCACATTCCGGACAAACCGACATACAGCAGCATGTAGCTAATGTGTTGTTTGCTAAAGCACCTGCTAATGGCAAGACTTCCATGAGCATTGGCGATCTTTATCAAAGAGACGAAGGTGTAACTATTACCACAGACATGCTGCCTCAGTCCACCCCCGAAGATCTCGGCCTCAAATCTTATATCTTCAATAAAGGTGTAGATTCCTTGCTGCGCACTGCGGTAGCAGAAAAGGTATTCCCCGGCTGCCAGGTGTTACTGTTAAAAGGCGGAAGAGTGGTTTATGAAAAAGCGATGGGTACGCACACTTACCAAGGAACAACGCTTGTACGCTCTACCGACCTATTTGATTTAGCGGAACTGACGCAAACTACAGGTACACTCCTTGCCATAATGAAACTGTTCGATGAAGGGAAATTGGCATTAAATGATAAGGTCTCTACCTACTTACCTTTTTTACGTAGTACCAACAAGAAAGATATCACTATACGCGAGTTACTACTACATCAATCGGGGCTACAACCTTATATGCGTTTCTCGAAGGGCTTGATAGACCAGCGCTCTGTTCCGGGTCCTTTTATGCAAGGATTTGTTGACGATTGGCACTACACACGCGTAGGCTACTATACTTACGCATGTGCTACATTTAAGTTTAAAGCAGGTCTGGTTGCAGAGAACTACATGCCCAGCCACACTTTGCACATGGCAGATGGAATGTGGTTAAGTAATGACTTTAAGGCAAATATGATGAGCACTTTCGATAAATCGCAACTGGGCAAGAAGAATTATGTTTACTGTAGCGATGCCTTTATCTTGTTGCAGCAAGTTGTAGAGAAACTTGTAGACGATTCTATTGATCACTACCTTGAGCAAACGTTTTATCAGCCTATGGGGTTAGTCCGAACAAAATACTTGCCGTTGCGTTTCTTTGATAAAGATGAAATCATGCCTACAGTTGCTAATGATTACTTGCGTCGTCAGGATTTGCACGGTCACGTACACGATGAATCGGCAGCTTGCCTGGGAGGTGTTTCGGGAAATGCAGGATTATTCTCCACGGCAAACGAAGTGGGACAAGTCTATCAGATGTTGCTTAATGGAGGTGTATTGCATGGTAAACGCTATTTTAGTGAAGAAACCTGCGCGCTCTTTACTACAGAACAATCGACTCTTAGTCGCCGTGGATTAGGTTTTGACAAGCCCGATAAGCAAGATGCTATTGCTAATCCTTGTGCCCCTTCGGCGCCTGCAGAGGTGTATGGACATACCGGATTTACCGGAACGTGTGCATGGGTAGATCCTACCCGCCAACTTGTCTATGTGTTTTTGAGTAACAGCGTATGTCCCGATGTGTGGAATGACAAGTTAGTTACGATGAAGCTACGGGAGCAGATTCAAGAACTAATCTACAAATCTATGGAGTAATGATGAAGAGGCTCTTAATGATAATAACGCTCTTGGCAATGGTGTTTGCTGCGAAAGCACAAGTAGAACCATTGCTGTTGAGTAAGACCGACGACCACTGTGAGCAGTGGGTGGACTCGGTATTCGAAAAACTTACAGTAAAGGAAAAGATTGGGCAACTCTTTGTATTTACTATTGCCCCGGTAGAGAATAAACCAAATTTAGCCTTGCTACGCGATGTGGTCAAAGAGTATAAAGTTGGTGGACTCCTCTTCTCGGGTGGACAGATGGAGATACAGGCTAAGTTAACCAACCAAGCGCAACAACTTGCCGATGTGCCGTTAATGATTACTTTTGATGGAGAGTGGGGGCTTGCCATGCGATTGAAAGGCACGCCCAACTATCCGCGCAACATGATTCTGGGCTGTATTGAAGATAATCAATTGCTCTATGAATATGGCAGAGAGGTAGCCCGTCAATGTCGCGAACTGGGTGTGCACGTAAATTTTGCTCCGGTAGCCGATGTAAATATCAATCCTAAGAATCCGGTTATCAACACGCGCTCTTTTGGCGAAAATCCTCAAAGAGTGGCAGATAAAGTTGTTGCTTATTCCACAGGGCTGGAAAGTGGCGGTGTATTGTCCGTCTCCAAACACTTTCCCGGTCATGGTGATACAGAAACCGATTCACACCATTCATTACCATTTCTCTCGTTTAGCCGGGCACGCCTTGATAGTATTGAACTTTATCCTTTCAAACAGGCTATTAGCGCAGGGTTAGGCTCTATCATGGTAGGGCATTTGGAGGTTCCGGTGCTCGAACCACAGCGAGGATTACCTTCTTCTCTCTCGCGCAACGTGGTGCAAGGATTGTTGATTGATGAACTTGGCTTTAAGGGGTTGGTTTTTACCGATGCACTTGCCATGAAGGGAGTTGCTACGCATACAAATGTTTCGTTGAAAGCTTTGCAAGCCGGGAATGATATGGTATTGTCGCCACGGCAGATAAAGAACGAACTCGAAGCCGTTTACAGAGCGGTGAAGAATGGCGAACTAAGCGAGGAGGAGATAAATACCAAATGTCGCAAGGTGCTTACCTACAAATATGCATTGGGTGTGCATAAGCAAAAGCATATTCAGCTATCGGGTTTGGAACAACGTATTAATACTCCCGAAGCGCATAATCTGATTCTACGGTTGAAACAAGCGGCTGTTACTGTATTAAAGAACAAGAAAAACATCTTACCGTTGCATACCGAGTTGAACGAAATAGCATTGGTGCATCTTGGATTGTCAACAAACTGTGCCACATTTGAGCAAGCGTTAAAAAAACAAGTAAAGGTTACGACCATACAGGTGGCGGCTAATCTGCCAATTGTTGAGCGCAAGCGCATTCACGAGCAACTCGCGAATTATAAACGGATTATTGTTTGCACCGCCGAACGTCAGCTTACACCTTATCAGGCTTTCTTGAATGGGTTTATGCCCGAACAACACATCATCTACACATTCTTTACCAATGGAGCTAATATGCCGCAGATTGGCAAAGCGATTTCGGCGGCAAATAGTGTGGTGATAGCTCATAACAATGATACTGGTGTGCAAGAACATGTTGTTAATCTCCTTTTTGGTAAGGCAACTGCTCTAGGAAGGGCTTCATCGAGTATTGGAGACCTGTTCAAACCGGGCGACGGGGTAACTATCACTCCACAGACAGAACACCAGTTTATACCTGAAGAGTTTGGTATGAACGAAGATGTACTCAACGGAATAGACAGCATTGCTTTGGAAGGAATTAAAGGGAAAGCCTATCCCGGTTGCCAGATTGTGGTATTGAAAGATGGGAAAACCATGTATGATAAATGCTTCGGCACGTTCGATGGAAATGCGGAACATCCGGTAGTCCCGGAGAGTATTTATGATATTGCTTCGTTGACAAAGACTACTGCCACACTGCTTGCAGTGATGAAGTTGTATGACAAGGGACTGTTTAACTTGTCGGATAAATTGTCTGACCACCTGCCCGACTTTCAGCAGACAGATAAAGCTAACATTACCATTCGCGAATTGCTGTTTCATCAATCGGGTTTGCCGTCGAGTATCAATTTCTATTTGAAGGCAATCGATAAAGATAGTTACCCCGGACAGCTCTACAGTGCCCGAAGAACTGTAAACCATACAGTACAAATTGATTGGCGAACCTACGCGCAACCCAAGTTTAAGTTCTTACCGGGTTTAATCGCAACAGCACAAGATGACACTCATAGCCTGCAAATAACTGATAATATGTGGCTCAGCACATCTTTCAGAGACAGTATTATTACCGGAATCATTGATGCCAAGCTGCTCGATAAACGGTTCCGATATAGTTGCATCGGTTTTGTCTTGTTACAAAAACTGGTTGAGGAGAAGAGCGGTATGGCGTTGGATAATTTCCTCGCTAAAGAGTTTTATCAGCCCATGGGCTTGAAACGTACCACCTACTTGCCGTTGCATTACTTCCAAAAAGAAGAAATTGTACCGTCAACTATCGATCGCTTTATTCGTAAAACAACCCTGCAGGGGTATGTGCACGACGAAACGGCAGCTTTTCAAGGTGGCGTTTCGGGTAATGCCGGATTGTTTTCTACGGCAAACGAAGTTGCGCTCATCTATCAGATGATACTGAATGGCGGTACACTAGACGATAAAAGATACCTCAGTGAAGAGACCTGCAAACTATTTACCACTTCTGTTTCCAAGATAAGCCGGCGTGGGCTTGGTTTTGACAGACCTGATACAAAGTTCCCCGACCGTAGCCCTTGCTGTAAGCAAGCACCTGCTTCTGTATATGGGCATGCCGGATTTACCGGTACCATTGCTTGGGTAGATCCCGACAATAAGCTGGTTTATATATTCCTTAGTAACCGCATTTATCCCGACGTGTGGGTAAATCAGCTGTCCAAACTGGATATACGTAAGCGGATACAGGAACAAATCTACAAATCCATCCTATCGTAACTCGTTAAGTAAAACCCCTTACATCGCATACGACTTATTATCCGCCTCGGCTACCGCGTGCACAAATTCTTTGAAAGCATCGTACTGCTGAGGCGTGATAGTTTCAGACTTGCGTTGGAAGCGTCGTGTAATAACCATTTGGCCGGACGTTTGCGCGTCGAAAGTTAAATCATACACCGCGTTGTCGCATTCCAGATGAATATCCTTGGGAACCTCCATAAACTTGCGCCCTTCGGGGAGTATGGCGGTAACTTTCTCCTCGGTTTTGTCTTCGGGGGCAAGCATCCAGAATTCTATCGGATATTTACGGGTATCAAGTGAATACTCTTCGAGTGAGGCGAATTGGTCTGCCCAGTGAATCTTGAAGATTTTCATCCCTGCAATCTCTTGCATGATGTTTTTAGCTTCTACTTCGTAGCTGTACTCCAGCGTATCGGCAAGTGATGTTAATTCGTTGAACTGTAGGTTCGATACTTTTACCGGTGTGGTGTAGTCCGAAGAAATGGCTTGACTCATTTGTTTGAGCTGTTCCTCCGCACCCAAGTCGGCATACATATGGCGGAAGCCTGAGGCGGCGTCAGCCCAACGAACAGTTTGGGTACTAATCATCATGTCGTTGTTATTGAACTGATACTTCGAAGTACGCAAAACAGCGTTCGGCATCCGAAACGGCATATTCATACTCAGTAACTTGCCTTCCGAAACTTCGTCTCCGTAAGGAATAGGAAGAATGGGGGAGTGCAGGTCGTAAACGGGTGCGGAACCGAATGGAAGTCTGCTATCGGTAAGCTCCAGGTAATACACCTTGCTGTCTATGGTAAGTTGTGCGATACAATGGTTGAACGCATTGCTGGGTAGCGGCAGAATATTTCTGCCGTTGTCGCGCGATAACAACAATACCAGATTGGCTTTGATGCCGGCTTTGCGGCATAGTGCCACGAATAGGGTAGATACATCCTTACAATCGCCCAAACGTGTGGAAATAGTACGTGATGCAGCTTGCGGAATGTAGTTATTCTGCATAAAGGGCACGTTGGAGTATGTGATATTCTTAACAATGTACTCGTAGAATAGCTCGGCTTTCTCTAAAGGAGAAGCATTCTCTTTGCCTTTAAGTATTTCATCGAACGTATCTTGAAGGAGGTAATCGCTCTTGAATTTATTGGTGGTAAGGTCTTTATACCAATTGGCTATAAAGTGCCAGTCGGGGAAACTACTATACGCCAAGGTTGGTACCACATCAACAAAAGAACTCATGGCAGGCTCCATGCGCAAAGCAGGCTGATTATTGGATGTCCAACGATAGAGTTTCATATCGCCCATATTGGTAATAACAGGGTCTATTTTCCCATTGGCTACCACATATTGAAATTTCTTCTCTTTGGGTAATAATAAGGAGTTGCTTATTACCATGGATGGCATACTGTATTGAAAAATATCCTGCGAGTAGATATGCTTTGAAATCACATCGGTAGCATATTCCTTGATGCGATATTCCAGATAGAGCGCGTCGCCTGGTTCTATATTGGTAAAGACTACCTGTCCGCCATTGCGTTCTGCCTTTACACGTTGTCCGTTTGCTTTAATAATTTCGGATTTGTCAATAGTAACATCTTGTCCGCTGTAGGCCGATACGTTGTATTCCTTCCAGATTTCCACACCTGTCTGGTTGAGAATTTTCACGGCTATTTCCATATGATACTCCGAAGCTCCTTCCGGGTAGAACATTTGCTTGCTGTCATAAAGCACCAACATAGAGTGATCATCGGGATAAACTTCCGCCGATGGGGCAGCAGCTATCAGGCTGTCGATGTTATAGCGTGGGAAAAGATCCTCAATCTCTTTTTCCCCTTCCAATTGGCGTAGCTGTGTGCGCGCATCGAAAGCCACGGGGTTGTAGTGAATCGCTTTTTTGTAATACTCTGCCGCTTGCTTTTCGTTCTTCATCGCTTTGAGTATGTCAGCTTGCAGGGTGTAAACGGCCGATAGATAGGGCGTTTGTTTCTCCATCTGTTTGGCTATCGTTAATGCTTCGTCATAGCGTTGCATTTGGTACAGTGTGCGTGCAAAAGATTGCAAAAATCCGATGGCATAGGGCATACGGGCTATACGGTCGCGTAGTATCTGCAACCCTTTTTCTACCTCACCATCCTTGATGTAACGCCCCGAGAGTGTACCCATGGCAGCCGGACTGAAATAGTTTTCGCAATAATTCTTGATGATTTCTTCGGCAGCAGTACGATTCTTCAAGGTGTTCTCTTCTATATTATAGACGGCGTTCATGTAACCGTAGTTGTATGGGTACTTAGCGAAGTTTTCGCGCGCAATGGCTATAGATTCTTCCTGGTTGTTTTGCTTGTTGGCAAGCCATGCATCCAGCAGGCGGGTGTCGAGGCTTTCGCCGTACAAATCCTTTATCTTCTGATTCAGGCTCCGTACTTCGTTTATTTTGTTGGATGAGATAGCTTCGGAACTTAAATTTGAAAGTGCGTAGAACGATTCGGGGTCGTCACGTTTCAAATCCTCAATCTGCTTGGTGTAGTATGTTTGATTCTGGGCACGGGCATACGCTTCGGCAAGGCGAGTATGCACATACGACGATTTGGGCGCTTGTTTCTGTACCTCTCTCAATAGCAAGATAGCTTCGTCGGCTTTGTCATTGCGCAGATAGGTTTCGGCAAGTACCAAGGCATAGAGCGGGTTAGTAGCATCGGTCTTTATTCTTTCTTGCAGATAGGCTTCGGGGAAAAACGGCAACGAGTTGTTGTTGGTTTTGTTGCTTGCTTTGGTATAGCTGGCATAGTCGGCACTCTCTTGTAGTCCTGTGAGCGGGATGCCTTGTTCGTCGGTAAGCCGTGCCATAAAGTTAAGTGCCTCTATTTCGCTTTGTCCCACCTGTACTAAGATGCGGTTAACACCTTTGTTTAGATTGATTTTGTAACTGTACACATCCATGTCGCAATTACGTTCTTGCTGCACAGAACCAACGAGGGCATCATTGATCCATACTTTCAGCGAACCCGAAGTCCCTAAACGAATAAATGCCTCTTGTGGCTGTGGCGATGTAACGAAGCTTTGTGCGTAGACCACAATGTCGTTAATCATATAATAATAGGTGAAATCGAACCAACCATCGCTCTTGTTTAGTCCCGGAGCATACCATCCTACTGTTGCTCCAAGATGATTCTGGAAAATATCCTTGGTGCGTGCTTTACTCACAGCACCCCATTCTTTTTCAAAACCACTTCCCGATATGTTATTAAATGCCCCAAGTATTTGCCAGTTGCGTAGCGCACCCACCTTGCCAAAGTATTCGGCAGACTTTTCGAAGTCATTGCAACCTTCGTAGTGTTTGCCTAGTGTTTCGTAAATCATGGCACGTAGCGTACCATTGGTGGTTTTATCTACTATCTCTTCCAGAAACTTTAGCTTCTCTGGTTTTAGTATAGTGCCATCGGCAAAGGTGTAGGGGGTGGTGTATAGACCATATAAAAAAGCGTCCGGTTCGTGACACAGACGATAGAATTTGGTGAAGTCGGCAAAAGCATCTTCGAGTTTATTCTCGCTCCAGTCCAGAATGCTGAGTGCAAGGTATGCATCGGCTTGTGTGGCGGGGTCGTTCAAAGCCTCGTTAAAGCTATTTCGAGCTTGCACGCGATTGTTGGCAAAGAACTCTTCCCATGCTTTTTGATAATTAGTTGATGCGAAAGTAAATCCCGGTAACAGTAAAAGAATACCTAGTAGTAAGGTAAATAGTGTATGCTTCTTCATAATCATAACATTTTGTCTATAATACAAAGGTGCATAATGAAAGTGATTCTCACAAATAAGGCGCTGATTAATTTTATTTGTACAACGTCTATTCGCAATAAAAAGAATAGTTGAGTCACAATTTAGGAGCGGCTGTTTTTCTCAAAAGATTTTATCGTTTTGAGAATAAATTCTCAACATGGTGAGTATTCATTCTCAACAAGGCGAGTATTTGTTCTCAACAAGGTGAGAATTTCTTCTCTACAGGGTAAGAATAGACGTAAAATTCAGCTCCTACTCAAAACACTACCCTAAACCCCAAATTCCCCACCGTAGCATCCGGTTTCAAGGCATATCGTGCCGCCGAACGGCAATCAGCAGCAGTGCTATCAAACCCGCCCCCGCGAAGCACACGCTTGCCCGAGGAAGGGTCAGTGTAAACAGGATCAGTACCGGGCGAAGCAGTGTAATCGCCATACCAATCCAGGCACCACTCCCACACATTACCCATCATATCGCAAAGATGGTAAGGGTTGTAATATTTCTGTCCTACCTGCTTGGTGCCGATACCGTTGCCGGGAGCATTGTTATTGTTAGCTTCGTACCAAGCATACCGGCTTAGTAATGTATCTTCGAGGCGAATGTAATAGGGTGTCAGCGTACCGGCCCTGCAGGCATACTCCCACTGGGCTTCGCTGGGCAGGCTGCCGCCTTGCCAACGGGCAAAGGCATTGGCACCATACCAGCTAACACCCGCTACCGGATGATTTTCGTACCCATCGGCAACATGCCAGCCGGGCGAACTGCCCGTAACTGTATGTGCCAGATAAGGATGGGGAACGGCTATCAGCCTGTTGCCTTCATATAATCCCGAAGCAGGAACGCCCACCGTACTGAGAAAAGCGGCATACTGTGCATTGGTCACCGGATAGCGACTGATGCGAAATCCACTTACCGTAATCAAACGCTGCTCTTCATCTACACGACGGTCGGGGTCGGTATCCGGACTGCCCATCAAAAAGGTGCCACTTGGAATAGTCACCATCTCAATAGCAGTGGGCGTAATAGAAATGTTCTCCCAATCTGAAATAGTAACCCCGGCAAACCGAAGTCCGCTACTATCCAGAATGAAGATAAATGTATAGTCTTTACCGGTAAGGAAATCACTATCGCCGGTAATATCCCAACTCTGGCTTTCGCCCATATTGGGCGACGAAAACGTAATAGACCGTCCGGGATAATCGGCTCCCAGATGCGGGATAATGATAGCCTGATAATGGGCTCCTTCTGCCAGCATGTGAGCAGCAATCGTTCCCGTTTCGCGAACACCGACCTCGTTCCGGTGGTCGAAAGTGGCGCGACTCAGTGAGAAACCTGCCGCCAACGGCATACCGTTAATCGTAATCCGCATATCTTTCAGTATCGACGCATCGCCCCCCGCCTTGCGTTCTATCTTCACCTGCATTTTGCTCAGGCGATGGGTTAATGGCAACGCTACGGGGTTAGAGAGTTTAGTCTTGCCCGTAACCGTACCGTACAGCAGGTCGATAGCGGCAGGGTTCGACTGATTGTCCACCCGCACCGGGTAGGTATGGTTATCGAGCATCCCTCGCCCTTTGCCGGTGGCCTTGAATGGACTATATCCCACAAAGTCTACCACCGAACCATCTACCGGAAAATAGATCTCCTGTTGCGAGGTGTGCGAAAGCAAAACCGTATCGCCCGGGCTGATGGACACAATATACCGGCGATTATCGGCATCGTTCACAATATGATCGGGCAACAAACCACCACGACCAAGCATATAGATGCCAAAGGCAAGACCATCGGTAAGTCCGCTGCTGGGTATATGGGTGGTTGTTTGCTCGATACGGGGAATTAAACGCACCGCCACACGAACCTGTTCGGGATTATCCAGATCGCGCTTGGTGCACGACACCAGCAACAGCGCCGCAAATATGCAGGCTGCCAATCTGGTGAAAGGCCATTTGTTGTGGGGAGGTTTCATTAGGTTTTTAGTTATAAGTTTAAATTATGGGTTGATTATGTTAGTTTTCAATTATAAGCCCGCAGGGCTTTAACTATGATAACCTTGGGTGAGCAAAGCGTAACCCGAGGTTGGTAAATATCCACTCACAACAACCCTAAAGGGGTTGAACCCATTTAGGGTTCAGGAAATCGAGGGAGTTATATACCTCGGGTTACGCTTTGCTCACCCGAGGTTATAGAAGTGTTACCCCTATGGGGTAATTGCTTACGTCAGTTTTCAGTTACCGGCTGCTTTAGCTGCCGGATTTGGAAGAAATTTCCTATCTTGGCTTTAGCCAAATGATTTTAGTTTTGGCTAAAGCCAGAAATGAATATTGCTCTTAAACCGTCAGCTAAAGCAGACGGCAATTGATGATTGAAATACCAACAAAAAAGGTATCTAAATGTACACTTAAGCATTTATAAATTAGTCAAAGAACGATGGGGTGGGGCGAAGCCCCACCCGGGGAAATGGTTATTCGATGGAGAATGCTACGCGGAAGCCGAGATAATCATATACGCCATCCTCTTTAACACCATTACGATAATTTAAACGGGATGTAAACATAGTGCTAGAAAAACAACCTCCACGTGCATGATGATGTTGTAATCCTTCAACAGGTTCATTTGGCCCAGTGGGGTCTACTGCTATGCTACCGGCGAGGTCTTTGTAATAATCTATATAATACCAATCGTGACACCATTCCCAAACGTTACCCGCTATATCATATAAACCGTACCCGTTGGGTAATTTTTTTCCAACCGGTTTGGTGCCAGCAGGATAGCCGTCTATGGTTTCACCTGCTGCTGCATTATTAAAACCAGACCAAGCATAGTTCCAATGAGTATCTTTACTGCCTCCAAGTCCAAAAATAGGGTCATCACCAATAAAGTAATTACCTCCATAAATTGCATATTCATACTCAGCCTCGGTAGGAAGCCTGCCATTTACCCATTCGCAGAAAGCACGGGCACCAAACCAAGTTACAAACATCATGGGATAATCCGAATAATCCAGACCATCACGCACATTAGGAAGCCACAGCTTGTCATCGTCATTATATGTTATGCCCCGATAACTGGTAGCATTGACGTTTCGGGCATAGATCTGCTTAACGCCATCTACCATGTAGTATGCTCTGGTAACTGCCCCGTCAGTCTCTACACTATAATCGGGGTCATTGGCAGCTGCCAACGCATTTAGGAATGCACAATACTGGGCATTGGTAACTTCGTATTTACTCAGGTAGAAATCCTTACTAATACGAACTTCGTGTAAAGGCACTTCGCGACCATCACTATTTCTGAGTTCGTCTTCCGTTGGCGTAAAGGTTCTCCCGCTATAGGTAATTTCTGTCTGTCCATCGGATGCACCCATCCAGAAGGTTCCTGCCGGAATGCGCGCTACCGGAAATACCAAGCCACTATCGCTATCTTCCCAATCGGTAATGGTAACACCATTGAACGCCAGATTGATGCCACGCAGGGTAAACGAACAGGTATACATTTTGTTGCTTTCAAAGTCGATATTATCGGGCATCGTCCAGGTATAATCTACGCTACCGGTGCTAAAGGTAATAGTGCGCCCATTATGATCGCTACCTTCGTGCGGAAGCACAATGGCATTGAACACCGCCACAGCATTATTCATGGTGTTTTTAGCAATAACAATGGGAGTATCGTCTGAATCGGGATTTACCGTCAGCAAGCCGTCTGCCAAACTAAATGATGCCCGTGCGGGCATACCCCCGAGGGTAGCGTAAATAGACGACAGATCATCGTTCATTCCCACATCCTGCTTTAGGTTAATCACCAACTTAGATAGTTTATGGGCAAAGGTCAATGTACCCGCAGGAGTCGTATTGCTCCCTTTAGTACCGGTACTATAAAGCAAATCGAGGCTTTGTTCGCCCTGCTCAGCTATATTCACCGGATACACGTAATCCTGGATAGTAGTACTATAAGGATAATAGGCAACAAAGCTTACTGTGCTGCCATCATCGGGATAAAACATATTGTGTTCAGGCATTGAAGGAATTAGCTTGAATCCCGTACCTGCATCGTTGCGAGCAATACTATAACGCCGATTATCATTTTCACCTACGATATTATCAGGCAATGATCCATTCTCGGTTAGCATATAAACTCCTACCTGATCACCATAGTCAAAACTATCACCGGTAACCCGGGTAGTAATCACCGTGCTGGTGGAGGCACGCGACTTGCTAGACGACCCAATCTGAGCCGTAAACTCCACCAGATCGCCGGGAGTAGAGATTTTTCTGTTTTCCTCGTGTACGCACGAGTCAGAAAGGAACGCCACAATCAATAATAATGCGGCAGTCCGAAAAATATAATATATTGTTTTCATTGTTTACAATTTTAAGTTCATTGGTTTCGCTTTCAGGGAGTGGCTGGCTGTATAGGGAACACAACACGGAAACCATATGCAACATTATTACTAACCCTTGAGGACGGATAACGTGCTGTTACTCGAGTTTCTCCGTGATTAGAATTAAACGCTCCTCCTTTACACACTCGTAGAGTACTTGAAGTTTCATCTTCTGTAGGTCCCGTAGGGTCTATTGCCAAACTTCCAGCAAGTGTTTTATAATAATCTATATCATACAAGTCGGAACACCATTCATGCACATTGCCTTCAATATCATACAATCCATAGTTATTGGGTTGTTTCATGCCGACGGGTTTAGTTCCAGCGGGATAACCTTCGCCAGTCTCAGGCGTATTATTGTAACTATTCCAGAAATAATCTATTACTTCGGTATATCCAGTTCCATTCGGAGTAGCCCATCGATAAGGGAGGGAGCCATCGCTATTGCCTGCAAAATATAATCCACCCCGGCATGCATATTCCCATTCGGCCTCAGTAGGTAGACGGGCACCTATCCACTTGCAAAAATCATTGGCTGCTTGCCAAGTCACACGACCGGCAGGATAGTTGGAGTAATCAATAGCATTAGCCTCACTCGGATACCAAATGTTGGTTTTAGGGTTATAGTTAGCTGTCCAGGGATAATCCTCCGGAAGTGGAGCGTAATAATTTTCCCATCCTTCATCCGTTCTACGATAAACAGTCATAGCTCCATTGACATAATCCGTCATAAAGTCCGGATGGTTTCGTATGCTGTTCAAGTAGGCACAGAACTGTTCTACCGTAACCTCGTACTTACCCATATCGAACGCATTGGATATTTGTACTTGGTGCATAGGTACTTCTCTACCATTAGCAGCTTTAAATGGATCACTACCCGGTACAAATGTATTCCCATCTATCGTAACAGATGTAGTTCCATCGGCCGCTCCCATCCAGAAAGTTCCTGCAGGTATTCGTATTCTTTCTATATCATCGGGCGAGAATTTAATGGTAGTGGTACTTACCCATCCTTCGGAATCGGTAAATACTCCTCCATCTTCCCAGGGGGTAATGGTTAGATTTACCATTTCCAATCCGTCGGCAGTCACTGCCATTTCGTAGCTATAGCGTTTGCTTTGCTCGAAGGTGGCTCCATCAGGGAAGGCCCATTGGAATGTTTTTCCGTCAATCGATATATCTACGGTACGGTTTTGGTATGTTCCCACTGTGGGTTGCGGCAACACCATGAATTCGTACACAGCACCGTCATCACTTTTTGGGCGGGCTTTTATATCGGCTACTGCCAAGTCGCTAAAGGTAGCTTCGCCCAAACTAAACTTAGCCGTGGCGGGCATACCTTTCAGGATTACGGTCTTTGCCTGGAAAGCATCGTCGGTAACGCCATACCCCCGAGATATAGCGATGGTAATGTTGGTAAGCATGTGCTTAAACCTCAGTGTAACAGCATTGTTGTTGCTGCTTCCGCTGGCACCGATACTGTATAATAAGTCGTGCGCCGAGGCTGGGTTCTGTGCCACCAGGTTTACGGGATAGAGGTATTCTGCCGTCAGCTCCGCTGTGCTTTTAAACGGGTGGTAGGCTACAAAATCCACGGTGGAGGCATCCATTGGGAAATAGATAGCCTGGTCGGCGCTGGCGGGTATTAATACATCTTTGGCGTCAGTTCCTTCGGCCGTTACTTTATACTGGCGGTTGATACCGTTGCTTAATACATCGCCGGGCAATTTCCCGTCTTTGGTCAGCATAAATATGCCGACTTCATCGTCTTCTTCCCAAGAATCGCCCACAGCGCGGGTGGTTGTTCCTCCGTCAATCTCGGTGTTAAAAGTAACAGCGAGCGGATCGGGTGGATTGGGATCGTCGCTCTCGTGTTTCACACACGAGTTCATCATCAGCATGGAGCCCATCAGGACGCCCATGCACATCAGTTTGGTCTTTGAATTCATCTTCATTAATTTTTAGGTTAATCATCAACATGTAAGAGATTGGCTTGGATTCTTTTCCACTCATCTCTTTTCTATTTATTAGTTATTCAGCGTCCTATCCGGAACACCAGTGATACGACCAAATCGGTAACCATAATCTTCCGGTAGTCTTCATATTTATTCAGGTATGCATACGGAGGTTCTTCCGAGTACAGTGCTTTTTTACTGCTCATGTAGCCTCCGCGTGCTCCCAACTCCAGTCCGAGGAAAGAGGTAATAGGGATGTAGAACCCCACGGATAATCCTGCATCCCAGTAATCGGCCGTATAGTTTCGTCCGTTGAACAGCTCTTGCGGAGCGCCCTCGGCACTACGGATATCATAATCGCCTACCCGTCCGTAAACACCCACATAAGCGATGTGCCGAAAGTTAGGAAGGGTAATCCAATAACGCGCTTCGAGGCGATAGCCGGAAAGCCCCCAGAACTTACGGTCGTTATCGTAATGCCAGTAGGCATATTTACCTTCGAACTCGGCCGACCAGTGACGGTTGAAGAAATATTCTACCGACAGGTTGGGAGTAAAGGCTACGTGACGCACCTCGGCAGTGATGCCTCCCCACAGAAGCAGGTTGCTCTTAATCGCCAGTAACGGCGAACTGTAACGACGTGAGGGATACTTGCCTTGATAGACAGAAAGAGTATCGGCGTAATACCCCACGGCTACCCGAGTAGATATATTCTTAGCACGGTGACGGGTGTCTACAGGAGCAACCTGCTGTTGTAAGTGAGGATCGTCTTCCATCAAGCTCAATACATCATCCATAAGCCCGGGATCATCGCGAAGCATGCGGGGGACGTCGTAGACTACGGCAATCTCGACGCGTCGCAGTTGCGGAAACAGTTCGCTCAGCATGATGCGGTAAGGAGTGCCATTCTTTAGCTTCATGAGCTTCCGTTCGCGTTCGTCGGCATCCTCTACTTCGTTGATAATCTCTAATACATCTTTCTTGGATGGGATATCTGATACGCTAACCAACGACATCAGTTTATCCCAGTCTTCGCCCAGCCAATTCAGGCAAATCTTGTGATTAGCCAGTGCAGAATATGCATTTAATAAGTAGTTATGGAAACCTTTGACACGGTTATAAGAAAGCTCCTCGTTTAGAAAACGGCTTCCCTCTATCGAACAATGACCCGACAGATGCACTTCCTTGATGTAGACCGACTTTTCGCCAAGCACCACATCCATAAACGAAGCGAGTTTGTCGAGCTCGTATGTATTGTTACCCCAGTGATTAAAAATCACAGCACTGCCCTGCGGATATCCGAAGTAGAAATCCTGCTGAAGAACACCATCAAGGATGATGCGCCTGTAGATGGAGTCCGTCGGTGATACCCCGGCAAATGTGCTGAAAGGCATGGTCAGCAGAAGGCAGAGGATAAGTAGCGTATATATTCTAAATTTCTTCATATCAGGGCGTGTTTAGGTTTTGTTCTTTGTTAAAGATTCCCGTTTCGGGACAGTAAGGCATTTAAGGCCCTTCGTGCCTGATCGACACCGGCAGAAGCTGCCATGCGGAGGTAAACTTCGGCTTTGTCGGAGTTGCCTTCGAGCAGATATAGAATACCCATGTTGTTGTAAGCAAGCGGGTGTTCGGCATAAGGCTCGAGATATCCGCGTGCCTTGGGGGCATTGCGCTGCATCAGGGCTACGGCAGCCGCGTTGATAGCGGCTTCGGCACTGCTGGGGTACAAGCGGGCTGAGAGGTCGAGCAGGTCGTTATAGTTCGACGAGCCAACGGGCGATTGTATGGCCAACTGGTAGAAATTCTCGAGGCTGATATACGTAGCTCCACCCTGTGCGCCGGGAGAAGAAGGCATGGATACCGAACGGATGTAACCAATTTCGTACGAAAGACGCGGGACGCGGGGAAACACCTCGCCGCAGAGGTAGCGGTAAGGGATGCCGTCGGCAAAGGTCATCAACATATTTTCGCGGCCGCGGGTTACGGAAACGCTTTCTATTATATTAAGGACAGACTCGCGGAACTGCATGTGGGAGTTACGAACAAAGTTGGCGATGGAGTCCCAGTCTTCGCTGACCCAGGTAACCTCCAAAGGTGCTTTGCCTGATAGACGGTAGTCGTAAAGAACTTCCTTCAACTCGACACTGCGGATGGCTGCCGTGCGCCCATTCTTCTGATAATCGCCGATGGGATAGCCGTAGCCTGTAAGATGAATGTAGGCCAACTCGGCACCGGGCTGGTTGAGTATCTTATTTACCTCGGTATTGAGCAGTCGGTAGACATCGTCATAACCTGAGCGTTCGCGACGCTTGTTTTTATGGGCGGGCCCGCAGAGATACTCCGAAATCAGCAGGTTACCGGCATGAGTAAAGACTTCGTTCCTCGGCGGTACTATATTAACAAGGGAAAGTAACTGGTCGTCGATCACAACAGGAGAATGGGGTCTCTTCGACTGAAGAGGGGTATCGGCGATTTTGTCTTCGAATATGCTTGTTACCAGACCCTTTTGTTCCAACTCTTCGGTGCGAAGAAATAGAACAGCATCGTGCATCCAGCTTTGGTAAGCCACAGATGTAAGATACGATATGTGACGGGATGATTTGCGGTTGTCGACGATCACTGCGTACGGCAACGGATCATTGGCTTTCGCCAAGCTATCCGCTTTCGAGAGGCGATGGCGGTACGAACGATGCATTTCAGAACCATTAATCAACACACCGGGGAGTGCGAAAGAGTAGTTACCGGAGCGGAGAATGGGGATAAGCATCACAGCACGGTCGGTAGCAAGCGATAACCCCTCGAAGTTGATATCCATTTCAAGGACAAGATCATCTCCCGAAGAGACAAGAGATTGGCGTGTAATGTAGAGTTGGCCTTTATACGCCTCTTGGGCGGTCATCGGCCAAGCTACAAACAACAGAAACAGGCTAAATAATATCTTTTTCATCTTAATAAATTGTTTATATGTTTGAGCCAAGAATTTCAGACTAATATCGGTTACCACAACTAAGAAAAGAACACTTTCACCTAATTATAATATAAGGACTGATACAAATATTACAATTAATTAAAGCGATTTCCTAATCGATTTCGCAAATAGGAAATAAGAACAGAGGAACAGAATAATAATAGATGAAAATATCCCTGCTTACAGTGAAAAAGAGGAATAAGTTGGAGAGTTATAGGACTAAATAGATAGAGGATGTATACGTGGAAGAGTATCTGAAGATTTATTTCGTAAAATCATTTGGCTGTCTTGTGATAATTTCGTTTCTTTGCACCGCTTTCGCGCAATCGCTGTCATGAAGAGTTGCTTGATATGTTGCGTTGTAACGATAAAACAATTAAAAAATAGAACAATGGATCTTATTAAAATTGCTGAAGAAGCATTTGCTACCGGTAAGCAACATCCAAAATTCAAAGCGGGTGATACAGTAACTGTAGCATATCGTATTATTGAGGGTAACAAAGAGCGTGTACAGTTGTATCGTGGTGTTGTTATTAAAATTGCAGGTCATGGTGACAAAAAACGTTTTACAGTTCGTAAAATGTCGGGCACTGTGGGTGTAGAAAGAATTTTCCCAATCGAATCACCAGCTATCGATAACATCGAGGTGAACAAGATTGGTAAAGTGCGTCGCGCTAAACTTTATTACTTGCGTGCACTTACTGGTAAGAAAGCCAGAATCAAAGAAAAAAGAGTTAATCGTTAAGTATACTCTAATTCATAAAAAAAGCGGGAATTATAAATTCTCGCTTTTTTTATGAATTAGAGTTTTACTTATTTCAATTCCCAAGCCAATGCACTTGCCCCAAGTACTGCAGCGTCGGAGTCTTTCAACTCTGAAACAAGTAGCTTAGTCTTACCTTTGAATATATCCAGCAAGTTGGCTTCCATTGATTCGTAGATTGGTTTCATAATGTAATCGCCGGATTTTGCCAAGCCACCAAACAAAACAATCGCTTCCGGGCTGGAGAATGCGATGAAATCTGCCAATGCTTCGCCCAACAATGTTCCTGTTGCCTTGAATATCTCTTGTGCCAGCGCATCGTCTTGAACTGCTGCTTCGTACACATCTTTAGATGTAATACTCTCAGAAGGAATGTTTCTCAACAAAGAGGGTTCGGTTCGGGCTGTAAGTAGTTCGCGCGCAGTACGTGCCACACCTGTTGCCGAGCAATAGGCTTCTAAGCAACCTTTACGACCGCATCCACATACACGTCCGTTTTCGCGACGCATAATAACATGTCCAAGTTCTCCGGCAAATCCATCATGACCGTAAACCACCTGGCCATTCACAACGATACCACTGCCTACACCTGTGCCTAATGTAATCATAATAAAATCCTTCATGCCACGCGCGGCTCCGTAGGTCATTTCGCCTACAGCGGCGGCATTTGCATCGTTGGTCAATGCAGCAGGTAATCCCAATCTGTCTTGAAATAATTGTGCCAATGGGATAATGCCTTTCCAAGGAAGGTTGGCTGCCAATTCAATGGTTCCTTTATAGTAATTGCCATTGGGCGCACCGATGCCAATACCTTTTATTTTGTCAATGCCACCATGTGCATTGATTAGCGGAAGCAGGTTCTCGCAAACTTCATCAATGTACTTGTTGATGTCGTTGTGAGTTTGTGTTTTTACAGAACCATTGGCGAGAATAGTACCGCGTGTATCAACGACGCCGAATACGGTGTTGGTTCCACCTATATCAATACCTACCACATAGGGCTTTTCTAAATGTGAATTCATACTTGAAATAAAATTAAAAGGGTTAGTTAATAAAATTGTACCTACAAATTAAGGGAAGAAATCCGGTTTAGCAAAATGTTTTGAAAAAAAACACACCTCGTTGCAACTTTTCATATATACCGTGCGTCTAATGAAGTAAATGAAACAGAACACAATCTTTAAATAACAATTAAATAGCGTGATACACCTCGAAGACATCAACAAAACGTACTATAACGGCGCGCCGTTGCACGTACTAAAAGGAATCAGTCTGGATATAGAAAAAGGAGAGTTTGTCTCTATTATGGGTTCTTCCGGTTCGGGAAAATCAACATTACTCAACATCCTTGGTATTTTAGATAATTACGATACAGGTGATTATTATTTGAACAACGTATTAATAAAAGATTTGAGCGAACGCAAAGCTGCCGAGTATCGTAACCGTATGATTGGTTTCATCTTTCAGTCTTTCAACCTCATTTCTTTCAAAAATGCGATGGAAAATGTAGCCCTGCCTCTTTTTTATCAAGGAGTGAGTCGTCGTAAAAGAAATAAACTAGCGCTCGAATACCTTGATATGTTAGGCTTGAAGGAATGGGCACATCACCTGCCCAACGAAATGAGTGGTGGACAAAAACAGCGCGTAGCTATTGCCCGTTCATTGATAACCAAGCCGCAGATAATTCTTGCCGACGAACCTACCGGTGCACTTGATAGTAAAACCTCTGCAGAAGTGCTTGATATTCTTAAAAGTCTCAATGAAAGTGGTATGACCATCGTTGTTGTAACGCACGAAAGTGGCGTCGCAAATCTTACCAATCGTATCATTCGCCTGAAGGATGGAATTATTGAACGGATAGATGATAATCGTAACCACGACTCCATCTCCTTCGGACAAAACGGATTAATGAAATAACCATGATTGAAATTTGGCAAGAAATATACAGTACCATCCGGCGGAATAAGTTGCGTACTTTTCTGACGGGTTTTGCCGTTGCGTGGGGAATCTTTATGCTGATTGTACTACTTGGCGCAGGAAACGGATTGATACATGCCTTCGAAGAAAATTCTTCCGAAATGGCAATGAATTCCGTGCGTGTTTCGGGTGGAAGGACCAGTAAAGCCTACGACGGGCTGAAAGAGGGAAGGCGCATTGAGTTGGATAACGACGACGTAAAAACAACGGATACCTACTTTCCCGAAAACATTATCAGTACCGGTGCACGAGTACGCCAAGGCGGAATTACATTGAGCTATGGACAAGAATATGTAAGTACCAGCTTTAACGGAGTGTACCCAAACTATACGGAAGTAGAGCGAGTGAAATTGCTTGAAGGACGTTTCATTAATGACCTGGACCTGCGCGACCGCAGAAAGGTGGTTGTTCTTAATAAAAAAACTGCCGAGCTTCTTTTCCCTAAGGAAAATCCTATCGGAAAGTTTGTTATAGGAAACAGGGTCGCTTATCAAATCGTGGGACTCTATACTGACAGGGGGGATAGTGACTCACGTGAAGCGTATATCCCGTTTACTACCCTTCAGGTTATTTACAATAAAGGCGATAAACTCAACAACATTCTCTTTACAACCAAAGGACTGGCTACAGAAAAAGAAAATGACGAGTTTGTTGAAAAGTATCGTAAGGTAATCAATGCGGCACACCGTGCCGACCCCGCAGATACAGGAGCCTTGTGGATTTGGAATCGATTTTACCAGCAACTGGGGCAGCAGAAAGCCCAGAGTGTGTTACGTATCGCAATTTGGGTTATCGGTATATTTACGCTGCTAAGCGGTGTTGTAGGAGTGAGCAACATTATGCTTATTACAGTGAAAGAGCGTACGCGCGAATTTGGTATACGAAAAGCGTTGGGTGCCAAGCCCGCCTCTATTTTATTTTTGGTTATTGTAGAGAGTGTTTTTATAACAACATTGTTTGGTTATATAGGAATGGTGGCAGGCATCGGTGTTACAGAACTTATGAATATGGTAGCCGGAAACCAAACCATGGATACAGGCATGTGGCAGGAAACTGTTTTTCTGAACCCTACGGTGGATGTGGGCATTGCCATTCAGGCAACCCTGACGTTGGTAGTGGCGGGCACGATGGCTGGATTCTTTCCGGCGCGGAAAGCAGTGAGTATCAGACCTATTGAAGCACTAAGAGCCGATTAAGTTATGAGAATGGATATAGATACGTGGGAAGAAATCTTAATAACGATTACCCGCAATAAAACAAGAAGTTTGCTTACGGCTTTTGGAGTCTTTTGGGGCATATTTATGTTAATCGCATTGATTGGCGGAGGTAATGCAATTGAAGGATTCATGAAAAGTAACTTTGAAGGTTTTGCCAGTAATTCTTGCTTTGTATGGCCACAACGCACCAGCAAAGCTTACAAAGGCTTCCGAAAAGGACGCTGGTGGAACTTAGAAATAGATGATGTGGACAGGCTTAAACAAAATGTGCCCGGTATAGATGTAATTACCCCTACGGTAAATTATTGGGGAAGAACAGCTTCATTCGAAGATCGTAAAAGCACCTGTATCATCAAAGGACTTTATCCTAATTATGACGCGATAGAGCAGCAACGAATGAGTAAAGGACGCTTCATTAACGATATAGATATTCTCGAAGCACGCAAGGTTTGTACGATAGGAACACGTGTTTATGAAGAGTTGTTTCGCAAAGGTGAGAATCCACTCGGGAAGTTTATCTTGTTGGATGGGGTCTATTACCGTGTAATCGGCGTGTGCGACTCGGAAGGAAATATTCAGATAAACGGTAGTGCTTCCGAAAGTATTGTGATCCCTTTTACTACCATGCAGCAAACATATAATCTTGGACGCTACATAGATATGGTATGCGTAACGGCAAAACCCGGTGTGAAGATTACTGAGTTGCAAGACGATATTGAAGCGATTGTGAAGCAGGTGCATTTGCTCGCTCCCGAAGATAAACAAGCGGTGATGTTCCTCAATGCCGAGGCTATGTTCTCCATGGTTGACAATCTATTGGTGGGGATTAATATCTTGGTGTTTATCGTAGGATTGGGAACATTGTTTGCCGGTGCTATCGGCGTAAGTAATATCATGATGGTAACAGTTAAGGAACGTACCATGGAAATTGGTATTCGTCGTGCAATCGGTGCCCGTCCACGCGACATCATGCAGCAGATTCTTTCGGAAAGTATGGTGCTTATGACCATTGCCGGACTAGTGGGTGTGTCGTTTGGTGTATTGATATTGCAAGCTGCTGAGATATTAGTAAACGCGGATGCTACATACCCGATGAGTTTCCAGATTAATTTCTGGACAGCCATTGGTGCAACATTTTTGTTGCTTGTGTTAGGCATGCTTGCAGGGTTGTTCCCTGCCTATCGTGCCATGGGCATCAAACCAATCGAAGCTATTAGAGAAGATTAATAACGAAATAAAATATAAATTCAAAATACGCATAATATGAAAAAGTTCTTTAAAATCGCACTCCTAGTGCTACTGGCATTTGGCTTTTTGTGGACATTCGTTTTCCTGTATAATAAGTCGAAACCTAAAGTTGTTGTATACGAAATAGTTAAACCGGCGGTGGGCGACCTCGAAAAAAGCACGGTTGCTACAGGAAAGGTGGAGCCACGTGATGAAATCCTTATCAAGCCACAGATCTCGGGCATTGTAGATGTGGTGTACAAAGAAGCCGGACAAAAAGTGAAGAAAAATGAAGTGATTGCCAAAGTAAAAGTAATCCCTGAGTTGGGACAACTGAACTCAGCCGAAAGTCGTGTTCGCTTAGCCGGAATCAATCTAAAGCAAGCCGAAACAGATTTTGGACGCAGCAAGAAACTTTTTGAGGACAAACTTATTAGTAAAGAAGAATTTGAAAAAGCGGAAGTTTCTTTCAAACAGTCAAATGAAGAATATGAGAATGCCAAAGACGCTTTGGATATTGTAAAGGAAGGTATTACACAAAAAACGGCATCGTATAGCAACACTATGATACGCTCTACTATCGATGGACTGATACTTGATGTGCCTATTAAAGAAGGTAACTCGGTAATTATGAGCAATACGTTCAATGATGGTACCACCATTGCAACTGTAGCCAATATGAATGACTTAATTTTCCTCGGCAAGATAGATGAAACGGAAGTAGGTCGCCTGCACGAAGGAATGCCGGTGAAACTAACTATAGGTGCGCTGCAAAACTATAAATTCGATGCGGTTTTAGAGTATATTTCACCTAAAGGAGTAGAGGAAAATGGAGCTAACCAGTTTGAGATTAAAGCGGCTGTTCATGTACCCGATACAGTAGTGATTCGCTCAGGATACTCTGCTAATGCAGAAATAGTACTGGCTAATGCAGAAAATGTGTTGACTATTCCCGAAAGCACCCTCGAATTTAGTGGAGACAGTGCTTTTGTATGGATAATGACTGATAGCGTTCCCGAACAGAAATTTGTACGTCGTAATATTAAAATAGGTATGAGCGACGGTATTAAGATTGAAGTAAAAGAGGGTATCGAACTGAGTGATATGCTTCGTGGTATGGAGAAAAAAGATAAAAAGTAAAACGGTATGAAATATAAAATAGTACTGATAGTAGTAAGTGCCCTGTTGTTGGCGAACCATTCGTACGGGCAACAAGCATGGACTCTGCGCGAGTGTATAGATTACGCCATAGAGCATAATCTCAATATACAGCAATCCGAGAATGCGGTTAATCAATCGGAAATTGAAAAGAACACTGCCAAATGGGCGCGGTTACCGAACCTGAATGGTAGTGCCAGTCAACAATTTGGCTGGGGACGCGAAAAATCGCCGAAAACGAATACTTATGTTGATAACTTAAATACAGCGAATACAAGCTTTAGTCTGAATACAAATGTACCGCTATTTACCGGTTTTGAGTTGCCTAATCAATATGCCCTCTCTAAACTAAATTTGAAGGCAGCTATCGAAGACCTCAATAAAGCAAAGGACGATATTGCAATAAATGTAGCTTCTTATTATGTGCAAACACTCTATACTAAGGAGTTGAGTAAAGTTGCTAAGGAGCAAGTGTTGTTAAGCAATGAACAACTCAATCGTGCTACCCGTCTTGCCGAACTAGGCAAAGCCTCTCCTGCGGAAGTCGCCGAGGCAAAAGCACGCGTAGCACAAGACGAAATGAGTGCTGTGCAAGCAGAGAATGACTATCACCTGGCTGTTCTTGAATTAACACAGTTGCTCGAGCTCCCTACACCTGATGGCTTTGCTGTTGCCGACCCCAATATAGAACCGGATTTTATAACTCTGAGCCCACCGGATGATATTTATTTAACTGCCGTAAGTAATAAGCCAAGTATTATGGCTGCTCAATATCGCTTAGAAGGAAGCGAAAAAAGTATTCGCATTGCGCAAAGTGGTTATTATCCAGATTTGTCATTTAGTGCGGGTATTAGTTCGGGTTACTTTACTGTAGATGGTGTTTCGGAATTTGGTTTCTTTGATCAATTGGACAAGAACCAAAACAAGTCTTTAGGCTTTAGCTTGAGCATACCTATCTTCAATCGTTTTGCTACGCGCAATAGAGTGCGTGCAGCGAAGATGCAACGCGAGAATCTTTCTATTCAGTTAGATAATGCCAAGAAGGTGTTGTATAAGGAAATACAACAAGCTTGGTATAACGCATTGGCTGCTGAAACAAAGTTTAAATCGAGTGGTACGGCTGTAGAGGCTAACGAAGAATCTTTCCGTTTGATGCGCGAAAAGTTTGAAAACGGGAAATCAACTTCAATAGAGTATAATGAAGCCAAATTGAACTTAATGAAAGCACTGTCGGATCGTATACAGGCGAAGTACGACTATATGTTCCGTACAAAGGTGCTCGACTTCTACAAAGGGATTCCGATAGAATAAGAAACTTTTCATAAATTCCAAAAATGTGTGTCTAAGCACAGGGTCAAGAGCGTAACAACCTCTTGGTTCTGTGCTTTTTAATCTTTTAAAGTAGGGCTATTACAAAAATAACCTCTATTTTTGTAATACATCTAAAAAATAACTTTATGAAGAGACCAATATCATTTAGTTTTATAGCTATCTTTATTAGCACACTATTTGCACAACAACAAGTTGTTTTTCCTGATGATTTTACTGATGCACTTTTAAACCAAACCGTAACTGTAACCAATATTCTTACCGTTACTAATACTAATGGGGTAGAAACTTATGGAGGTGTTTACCTTTCCAATGGTAGATTATGGATTCCCACAGAGACCAATGCGCCGGGTATTACAATGTTTACAACTGCTAATGCTACTAATGTTGCCAATCAGTTGCTATTGCAGAAGGGGAAAAATAACTATAACTATATCGCAGCTGATGGTAGTTGCCGTACCGGGCAATTGGTAAGTAACATAACCGGCACTGTGAGCAAAGTGAGTGGCAAGTATGCCATAACTCCTACTGTAGCACCTGTATTTGCTGGTAATGAACGCCCCACGACACATGGCGATTTAGGAACGTATAATGTAAAGGTTGTTAGCTTTAATGTGGAGAATTTTGGGAACACTACCGCAACGACAGACGTGCAACGGAGGAAGATTATAGCCGGCATGAAAGCACTTGATGCGGATATTTATGCATTAATGGAAGTGTACGGAAACACTTACCTCGAAGATTTGGCAAATGCGTTGACGGCAGCCATGAACTCGCCAGCCTATGATTATAAGTTCATAACCAATATCAATAATCAAGTGATGTGTGGTTTTATCTACAATAGCGTGACCGTTGTACCTTACAAAGAGATGCAGAAGAATACACTTGTACCTAATACCAATACAGCTTCTTATCTTCCTTATCGAAAAATAGCACAAGCCTTTGACTTGCGTAGCAATAACGAACGATTCATAATCTGCGCTAACCACTGGAAATCAAAGAGCGGGAGAGATATTCCTGCTGACCAAAAAGACATGAAAGATGGACAATCTGCTTATAATCCACGCCGGGTGCAGGAAGCTACTAAAACACTAGAGTTCATTAATAACATGATAGCATACTACGAAGATCCTGATGTGCTCATTGTAGGCGACCTCAACTCGTATACCAAAGAAGATCCCATAGAAGTACTCATAAATGGTGGCTTTATCAACCAGTTACAGAAACATTCGCCAATCGGATATAGCTACAACTTCTACACAGAAGGCTATAACAGTGCCGGATATTTGGACCATAGTTTAGCTACTCCTTCGCTCGACCAACAAATAACAAAGGCAGAACCTTTCCCGATAAACTCAGATGAGTCAAGTTACATGAAAATATCATCTACCAGCACGGTGGATCCCTATGCGAAGAGTAACATGTATCGTTGCTCAGACCACGACCCTATTGTAACAGCCATCTTTTTGGATAGTAGTACAGGTATAAAAACACCGGATGAGGAAGAAGAAGGAGAAATTCTCTTTGGTAACCCGCGAGATGGTTTCCTGACGTTGAAGGGCGAATATATTAATAAGGTAGAGCTACTGGATATTACCGGACAATTGCTCTCTGTTTATAAAAAAGACGCTGCCGATTTGTATTTTACTTTACCGTTGACGGGTTTACCGGCCGGCGTTTATTTTGTTCGTATAAACAATGGAATAGGTGGCGCTACATATAAATTTGTCATTTCATAAAGTGCTATAATAAATGTCGCAACCACTGTTAAGCATCATCGTACCTTTCTATGGCAATGCCGACAGGCACTTGTTGGAGCGCTGCCTGGAGTCTTTCAAAAGACAAAAGATAGCCGAAGAAAAGTTGGAGGTGCTTGTGGTTGATGGCGACAGCTTGGGAAATGCACGCAATAGAGGCATTGATCAAGCTCGGGGTAAGTATCTTCTCTTTATCGATGCAGATGATTATCTCTTTGATAATAAACTACTTCTCTGCCTTCATTCACTCGAAAAACAAAATGCCGATTTACTTGCCTTTGCGCATAAACGGGTATGTGGTGATTTGCACAAATCACTGCACTTGCCGCAACCACTCAAGGAAGATCATTATAAAATAGCCGCAGATTATTCGGCAAACAATAATTTCCTCTACACAGCCTGGGGGTATATTATGCGTAAAGATCTGCTCGATCGGCATCAAATTCGTTTTAGAGAAGGAGTTTACCACGAAGACGAGTTCTTTACAACCTCAGTTTTCTATTATGCCAACTACACCATCATTACCGATCTGGTGGTTTATGCCTATAGCAAACAGGTGGGTTCTATCTTGCATACCATAGATGAGGAGTCACGAAAGAAACGAATTGCCGATTTCAAAACGGCTCTTTTTGATGTAAGCAACTTTCTAAACACGAATGCTGTTGCTGATGAGGTTCTTCTTCCTTATTGGGATACTCGCCTCTTAGCCCTTCATCGTAAAAAGGCATTCCTTACAATAGACTATGTGGTGCAATTATTTCGCAATCGTTGTACACTGCGCTTCATTTATAAAGAACTTTGCTATTTGAAACGGGCATCTCTTTTGCCGTTGTCTGGCAAAGTCTATTCGTGGAAATATTGTATAGCTCGTGTACTATCACACCTGATATAACTTATGAAGATATTACTGATAGGAGAATTTAGTCGTTTACACTGGACACTGGCCGAGGGACTTAGAGTACTTGGACATGAAGTTTGCGTGGCATCCGATGGTGGTGGTTGGGGGAAATATCCGTGCGATATTTTATTGGATCGTCCTACCGATAGCTACAAAGATGGATTTCGTTGTCTTGCAAAAATCTTATATCATCTTCCCTCTTTTACAGGTTTTGATGTGGTGCAGGTTATTCATCCCTACTTCTTGCGAATTCGTGCGGAGCGTACTCTGCCTATTTATCGTTTCTTGCGGAGGCATAATGAAAAGGTATTCCTCGGTGCCTTTGGTACAGACTATTACTATGTGAAAGCTTGTATGGAAACCAATACCTTTCGCTACTCCGATTTCAAAATAGGCGATGTGTATAGAAATATAGATTTCAACCGTATTGATATTGAAGAGTGTCTGCATGGTGGTGTAGCTAAAGCTAACAAGGAAATTGCCGAAAGTTGCGACGGCATCATCTCTTGTTTGTACGAATATGATGTCTCTTATCGCCCTTACTTTCCTGATAAAACGAAATTTATACCATTGCCCATCAATCGCTCGTTGGTTACTCCGCGTGTACGTTATGTTTCCGATACAATCAACTTTTTCATTGGTATTCAGGCAGCCAAGAACGAATTAAAAGGAACAGATGTAATGCTTCCTGTATTAGAAGCATTGCACCACAAGTATCCCGACCAATGTACCATAACAAAAGTTGTTTCTGTTCCGTATGATGAATATCAACGTTTACTAAATGCAGCCGATGTGCAGTTAGACCAGTTATACTCCTATACCCCTTCAATGAATTCGCTCTTGGCTATGGCAAAGGGTATCGTTGTTGTAGGTGGGGGTGAGGAAGAGAACTACGAAATACTGGGCGAAACAACTCTTCGTCCCATTGTCAATGTATTGCCCGATGCTGATGATGTGTATCGTAAATTGGAGGAGTTGCTACTGCATAAAGAGCGTATTTCTGAGCTCTCTGCACAGGGTATTGAGTATGTAGAGAAGTATCATGACCATGTAAGGGTAGCCCAGCAGTATCTTGATTTTTGGGCTTCTCGCTAATCAAAAAAATGCTTATGGTTCATTGACCAAATGCTTATGGCATTTGCATCGTTTGCTTATGGTATTCGGGTCAAATGCTTATGGCTCTAGCAGCAAATGCCATAAGTAAAAAATGGACTTGCAAATGAATACATTTGGACTTTGTTTTGGGTTAAAATGAACTTCAAAACAATCCTCTTCTAAGTGCATTTATCTAGTGTGTTATGTTCCGCTTTCTTCTTTTTGCTATATTTGTACTTCAAAACGCATGAATATATTATGAGATTCTTTTTATACACTGTCATTTTGTTTTTTCTGTATGCCTGTACGCCTTCTCACACAAACACTCAGTTGGTTACAGCCGAATCTCTTATGTCTCAATACCCCGACAGTGCTTTGCAAATTCTTCAATCTGTAGTTCATCCACAGGAACTGACGGGCAGGCAGCAGGCGGATTATTGTTTGTTGCTCTCGCAGGCAATGGATAAAAATCACTTGTCCCTGAACGACTCTTTACTACAAATTGCCCTTGCTTATTATGCAGATCGGTCTGACTTAACAAGAAAAGCAATGTCATATTTCTATAAAGGGCGATATCATTATACACAAGGTGAATTTAAAGAAGCAACATTAGCTTTTAAGGAGGCGGAGAAGTGGGCGGTAGCTGATGCTAATGATGATTTAACCTCAATAATATTCAACTCTTTGGGCTATATCAACAAGAACGAACTTGATTTTGATAAGGCGTTGTCCTACTTTAAGCAATCGTTTCGTGTTTCTGAAAAAATGAATAATATAGAACGAGCCGTTTATAACCTGCAGGAAATAGCTAACGTGTTTTTCTATATGGAACAGCCGGATAGTGTGTTGCATTACCATGAACAGCTTATTTCAAAACTCGAATTGTGTAACAATGACCAGAAAGCTTATGTGTATCACTGCTTGGGAATATTTCATATAGAACATGGAAGCTCTGATAAAGCGTTGGAGTATCTTCAATGTTCACTACATTATAATGACGAGGAGATAATGCCCTATACATATGCTGCACTTGCCGATTTATATGCAAAGGAAGGTGACTCAGAGAAAACAACATACTACTTACAAAAATTGGGTTCCATAGATAATGGAGCTTTTAATATTACGGTTTTAGAGTCAAAACTTTCTTTTTTATTACGTACGGAAGCAAGCGAGGAAATTGCTTTAGTTGCCGATAGCCTAGTTTCTGCTATTCAAGATGCATATAATAGTATATTGGATAGAAATATTTCGGAAATTCAAGAGAAATATGATAATAAGTCTCTTAAGATGAAGCATGAACTCATGCAATATCAACTAGGTGTATTGTTTATGCTTTTTGTATTTCTTAGTTTGCTTATATTCTATTTTTACCGGAGATATAAAAATAAAAGGGAAGCGGCAATAAGAGAAAAGATTAGAAGTAAAGAAGCGGAGCTGATGACGTATAGATTGCAGTTGCAGACATTGGAAGATGAAATGAATCAAGGTGAAGAAGAAAGGCAATACCTGCTTGCGCGACATAACGAACTGGAAGAGAAAATCAGAACAAAGACTCACGAGATAGCATCTTATGTGAAACTACAAACGAGTTTGTCTCAATATGAAAAGGAGTTGGAGTACAAGTCTTCTGTTTTACAAGGGATAGAGATATATCGGTCCTTGTTAGATGGTGAGAATCGAATTCTTCAAAAGTCTGATTTTCAGCATCTCATTATTTTCTATACGTTGCTGAATCCCTATTTTATGGGGATTGTAAATAATCATTCTTCATCGGATATTGAAAAGATAATTTCTATACTGTATAAAGCAGGCTTGTCTCGCGAACGCATTGCTGCAGCTTTAAGCCAAGAAGCAGACAGTATTACCCGTCGCAAAAATCGAATGAAGAATAAAGGGTTTGATTTAGATCAACTAATTAAATTAGGCTGAATCTTTATCAATTACTCAAATCCATTTACTGCTTTAATAACTGCTTTCACCTCCGCGTCTGTCATCATTGGCGACATTGGTAGGCTCAATTCTTCACGATGTATTTGTTCGGTAACGGGCAAGAAGTGTTTTTCATACTCTTTCAGCGCAGGTTGTAAGTGTGGCGGAGTGGGGTAGTGAATATGTGTTTGCACACCATTTTTCAACAACCAACTCTGCAATACATCTCTTCGTTGGCAGAAAATCGGGAATACATGAAATACGTGGCTGTCCCAGTTTTCTACTTTGGGCAGTGTAATGAATGGGTGGTCTATACCTTTTAGATACCGTTTGGCAATGGCTCTTCTGCGATTGTTATCGTCGTTCAGTCGTTTGAGCTTAACCGAAAGAGCAACAGACTGTATCTCTTCCAAACGGCTATTGATTCCTTTTTGTACATGTTTATACTTTTGCAAACAGCCGTAGTTGGCAAGAGAACGTACCATATCAGCAAGATTTTTATCGCTGCTGGTTATAGCTCCGCCATTTCCCAGTGCGCCAAGATTTTTGGATGGATAAAAGCTAAAAGCAGCAGCGTCTCCGAGATTACCGGTTTTTTTACCTTTGTAGACAGCACCAGCTGCTTGTGCGGCATCTTCAATGACTTTCAGGTTGTTCTTTTTTGCTATCTTGTTAATAACATCCATTTCGGCGCATTGACCATAAAGGTGCACGGGTAATATAGCCTTGGTACGTTCGGTAATCAGTGATTCAAGTCGGTTTACATTTATATTGTAGGTCTCTGGTGAAGGTTCACAAAAAACAGGCTTCATTCCGGCACGGATAACCGCAAGAATTGTAGCTATAAATGTATTGGCAGGGACAATTACTTCATCATCTTTTTCCATAGCTCCAAGTTCTTGATAGGCAAGGAGTATTAAGGTAAGAGCATCCAGTCCATTAGCTACCCCAACGCAATAGGAAGTATGGCAGTAAAGTGCAAATTCTTCTTCAAAGCGTGTGGTTTCTTCTCCACAGAGGTAGTAACCGGAGTGAACCACTCGTGTAATTTCTTCGGAAAGTTGTGGCTCAAATGAGTTGTTGATACGTTGTAGGTCTAAAAAAGAGATCATATTTATAGGATATTAAAGTCTTATTCGATAAGTGTCGTACATAATGGCTCTTCCGCCAAATCCTTCTTTCTGTGATACCAGTCCTTTATTAAGGTACCATCCGCTTTCTTCTACAGATATACCAAAATCGAGATAGCGTTTGTGCGCGTATCGTTCATGGATGAGATAGCTAAACAAAAAATCGAGTGCTCCCAATGTCTTTCCTTTTTTGTTGGAAGCGATGTATTGTAGGTGGGCAACCTGTTTAGTGTCGTAAACAATGGTTCCGGCAATCATTTCCTTTTTGTCGTACACGCCAAAAAACTTAATTTCCTCAGGAAACAGTTGCATGAGATGATGCATTTCGGCTTCGGAATGTACAGGAGTAGTGTTATGTTTTTCCTGAAGTAAATGACTCAGGATATGCCAGAATGGAGTGATGTCTGTTGTTTCGTGAATACGAAGCTCACTCTTTGCTGCACGCTTTATCTGTCTTTCGCGGAGTGTTTTGAATGGTTGTGTTTGTTCCAGAAGAATGGTGGTAGATAATTTCCTTTCAAATAATTCGGCTTTGTTCCTGAAGAGCGCATAAAGATCCTCTTCGGCAGGATAGGCATGATAAATAGCAGGAATGGCACGATAAATCAGTTGTTCTACCTTAAATTCTTCTTTTAAGTGAGTTAATATTAATTCAAAAAACTTTAAAATATGCGAAATGGTAACTTGGTATGAAAAAATCATTCCACCATAAGTTAGCCCTTGATGGGTATGATATATATTGCCGGCCAAGTTGCCCGGTACTACAGCCATTAATTCATTGCCTTTATAGCATAGGAGTGAGTGTTCGGGGAATCTAACGCCGTGATATTCAATGTATTCTCTCGAAAGTAAGAATGTTCCATTTCTGGAAGATTGGATGAATTGATTCCATTCTTCTCTTTTTTCGGGAGTGTAACAAACAATTTGCATGCTTTCTATTCAACAATATTATTGGTTTTCAAATATACGGCTATTTATTGTTTCCGTAAATTGTTTTTTCTTTTTTTCAAAAACCTTTTTCCTTAGAGAGTGTTGTTATATTTTGCTTTAGAACTAAAACTATAAAGAATAATAACCACTTAATTATGTAAAATTATGAAGAAAAGTCTAATGTTACTGGCGTTTGCCGGTTTGTCTTCTGTGGCAATGGCACAGAATGTAGCAGGATATCAGAATACATCTGATAACAAGTATGAAGTATTTACGAATAAGTTTTGGAACAACTGGTTTATATCCGCAGGTGGTGGTGCCGAAATATTGATGGGCAACGGTGATGCTGCAGGTAAGGTGAAAGACCGTATTAGTCCTACGTTGAATTTTTCTGTAGGAAAATGGTTTACTCCCGGTTTGGCGCTTCGTTTGCAATATAGCGGTTTGCAAGCTCGTGGTTTTACCAAAGAGGCTGATAATGGTTATATCGACGGCGGCTTCCAAAATAGTGCTAACGCGTACAAGCAGAAGTTTAATTATATGAATTTGCATGGTGACGCGTTGTTTAATCTGAACGCTTTAATAGGCGGTTACAACCCTAAGCGTGTTTACGAAGTCATTCCTTATGTGGGTGTGGGTGTTACACACAGCTATTCATCTCCTAAGAGGGAGGCGTTGAGTGTAAACGCAGGTATCATCAACCGTTTCCGTCTATCATCAGCAATGGATATCAATCTGGAGTTGAGTGCTATGGGTGTTGAAAATAAATTTGATGGCGAGCTACATGGTAAAAGAGACTTTGATGGTGTTTTGTCAGCTACCGTTGGTTTGACTTACCGTTTCCCCAAACGTGAATTTAAGAAACCGGTTGCAGTTCGTCAGTTAATCAGCGAAGGTGAACTGAGCAACATTCGTGAAAAGATGAATGCACTTGCTGCCGAAAACGGAACCTTGAAAAGAGATTTAGCCGAAGCACAGAAAGAACCTGAAGTTATATCGACCGAGGTAATTGTGAAAACTCCGGATATCGCCCCACGTTCTGTATTCTTTAATATTGGTTCAGCCAAAGTTTCCGAACAGGAATTGGTTAACTTAGAATTCCTGGCCGACCAAATGAAAGAGTATCCTAATCTGAAATTTAAGGTTACAGGTTATGCCGACTCTTCAACCGGTTCTGTTGAAACAAACAAACGATTGAGCATTCAGCGTGCACAAGCTGTAGTAGATGCGTTGGTAGGAACATACAATATTGATCGAAACCGAATGACTATAGATGCAGTCGGTGGTGTATCTAAGTTTGATAAAGTCTACCTGAACCGCATGGCGCTGGTTGATGTAGTGAAATAAAAAAAGAGTCCGGCTCACACACGAGCCGGACTCTTTTTTTATATTCTTAAGCGCTTACTTGAAACCAATAATTCGGCGCACTTCCTGTATTGTTTTAACAGCACTTTCTCTTGCTTTCTCTGCACCTTGTAGTGCTATCTTATCAAGTAATTCAGTGTTGTTTGTATATTCTTCAATACGTTCGCGAATAGGATTGGTAAACGTAACAATGTCTTCGGCTAATTGTTTTTTAAGATCACCGTAGCGAATGGAGCAATCGTTCCATTTTTCTTCAAAATAGTTGTAGGTGTCCTTGCTTGAAACAATATCAAGGAAGGTAAACAGGTTTTGAATAACCTCGGGCTTTTCGCTATTGGGCACTGTAGGTCCTGCGTCGGTAACAGCTTTCATTACTTTCTTGCGAATAGATTTCTCGTCTTCGTAGAGGTAGATGCAGTTGCCGTCTGATTTACCCATTTTGCCGGAACCGTCTAAACCAGGGATTTTAATGGCTTTATCTGTAAAAGAGAATGAAGCTGGTTCGGGGAAAAGCTCCACTTCATACATATTATTAAATCTACGGGCAAATTTGCGTGCCATTTCCATGTTTTGCTCCTGGTCTTTTCCTACAGGGACTTTTACTGCACGATGAATTAGGATATCTGCAGCCATAAGTGTAGGATAAGTTAATAATCCGGCATTTACATTGTCAGGTTGTTGACGTGCCTTTTCTTTGAAAGTAGTGGTACGTTCCAACTCGCCAAGGTAGGCGTTCATGTTCAAATAAAGATATAATTCCAGTACCTCTTTAACATCACTCTGTATATAGATAGTCGCCTTTTCGGGGTCAATACCGCATGCCAAATACTCAGCAAGAATGGTGCGGGCGCTATTTACGATGCTTTCGGGTTTAGGGCGGGTCGTCAAGGAATGCCAGTCGGCTATAAAGAAGTAACAATTATACTCATTTTGCATTTGAACAAAACTTTTGATTGCTCCAAAATAATTACCTAAGTGTAGGTTACCTGTAGGACGAATACCGCTTACAACTGTTTCCATAAATCTATTAAATACTTTAAATGTGGCGCAAAAATAAACAAAAAGATTGGATAATCTTGGGGATATGCAAAATAAGTAGTTACTTTGCACAAACTTTAAGGTACGATGTTTAAAGAGAAGAAAAAGTCGTTTACAAACGTTCAAAATAGGTTGATGCGTTCTCCTTTTCGCAAGGGGTAACGCATTTTTTTTGTCTGCAAACTCGAAACAAATTAAATAAGTATAGAAGAAATGGAAGAACAGTTGAAAAAAGTATTAGTACTCGGCTCAGGAGCCTTGAAGATTGGACAAGCAGGTGAGTTTGATTATTCCGGTTCGCAAGCCCTGAAGGCATTAAAGGAAGAAGGGATTAGTTCGGTACTTGTAAACCCGAACATCGCTACGATTCAAACATCAGAGGGTATTGCAGACACCGTTTATTTTCTACCGGTAACTCCCTATTTCGTAGAAGAAATCATTAAGAAGGAAAGACCCGATGGTATTTTGCTGGCATTTGGCGGGCAAACTGCGCTGAACTGCGGAACAGAGCTATATACAAATGGTATATTGGCAAAATATGGTGTGCGGGTACTTGGTACTTCGGTAGATGCCATCATGTACACCGAAGACCGTAATCTCTTCGTTAAAAAACTGGACGAAATTGAGATGAAAACGCCTATAAGTCAAGCCGTAGAATCTATGGAAGAGGCTATAGCAGCGGCAGAACGTATTGGTTTCCCCATTATGATTCGTTCGGCTTATGCTCTTGGCGGATTGGGTAGTGGTATTGTACAGAACAAAGAAGAGTTTATTGCTTTGGCAGAGAGCTCATTTGCCTTCTCTAAACAAATTTTGATAGAAGAATCACTTAAAGGTTGGAAAGAAATAGAATTTGAGGTTATCCGCGATGCGAACGACCATTGCTTTACGGTGGCAAGCATGGAGAACTTCGACCCACTGGGAATTCACACAGGCGAATCTATTGTGGTAGCACCTACCTGCTCGCTCGATGATAAAGAGCTGGATATGTTGCAGAAACTTTCTACCAAATGTATTCGTCACCTGGGAATCGTAGGGGAGTGTAACATACAATACGCGTTCAATTCGGAAACCGACGACTACCGCGTAATTGAAGTAAATGCCCGTTTGAGCCGTTCGTCGGCGTTGGCATCCAAAGCAACCGGTTATCCACTGGCATTTGTAGCTGCTAAAATAGCATTAGGGTACACACTCGACCAGATTGGCGAAATGGGAACACCTAACTCGGCGTATGTTGCTCCACAACTCGATTACCTTATTTGTAAAATACCACGTTGGGACTTAACCAAATTTGCCGGTGTATCGCGCGAAATTGGTTCAAGTATGAAATCGGTAGGCGAGATTATGTCTATCGGCCGCTCTTTCGAAGAAATTATTCAGAAAGGATTGCGCATGATCGGACAAGGTATGCACGGTTTTGTGGGCAATGACTTGGAATTCGAAGATTTAGATAAGGAACTTTCTTGTCCTACCGACCTGCGCGTATTTGCCATTGCACAAGCCATGGAACAAGGTTATAGCATTGAGCGCATTCACGATCTTACCAAGATAGACCCTTGGTTCTTGGGCAAACTAAAGAATATTGTAGATTATAAGATAAAACTCGCAGCGTACAACTCGGTTGAAGAGATTCCGGCTGATGTGTTGCGCGAAGCAAAAGTACTTGGCTTCTCTGACTTCCAGATAGCCCGCATCGTATTGAATCCGGAAGGCAACATGGAGAAAGAAAATCTCGCCATCCGTGCCCGCCGTAAGGAATTGGGCATCCTTCCTGCCGTGAAACGTATCAACACCATTGCATCCGAAGACCCAAGCCTAACGAACTATCTCTACATGACTTATGCTGTGCAGGGATATGACGTGAACTACTACAAAAACGAAAAATCGGTAGTGGTACTCGGCTCGGGAGCGTACCGCATTGGTAGTTCGGTGGAATTTGACTGGTGCTCGGTAAATGCCGTACAGACCGCGCGCAAGTTGGGATACAAATCCATCATGATAAACTATAATCCCGAGACTGTATCGACCGACTATGATATGTGCGACCGTCTTTACTTCGATGAACTCTCGTTTGAGCGTGTACTCGACGTGATTGACCTGGAACAACCGGGCGGTGTTATTGTATCGGTAGGCGGACAAATCTCCAACAACCTGGCTATGAAACTTCATCGCCAGTCGGTGCCTATCCTGGGAACCTCTCCCGTATCTATCGACCGTGCCGAGAATCGTAATAAATTCTCTGCCATGCTCGACCAACTGAACATTGACCAGCCGGCTTGGCAAGAACTTACCAGCTTGGACGATGTGAAAGCTTTTGTAGATAAGGTAGGATATCCGGTGCTGGTGCGTCCTTCGTATGTGCTTTCGGGTGCTGCGATGAATGTGTGCTACGACGAAGAAGAGTTGGAAAACTTCCTGAAAATGGCAGCTGAAGTATCAAGAGAGTATCCGGTAGTAGTGTCGCAATTCCTGCAAAACACCAAAGAAATAGAATTTGATGCCGTAGCTAAGAATGGAGAAATTGTAGAATACGCTATTTCGGAACATATAGAATTTGCCGGTGTACACTCGGGAGATGCTACATTGGTATTCCCCGCACAGAAAATCTATTTCGCTACGGCACGTCGCATTAAGAAGATTGGTCGTCAGATAGCAAAAGAACTTAATATCTCCGGGCCATTCAACATGCAATTCCTGGCTCGCAACAACGAGGTTAAAGTGATAGAGTGCAACCTTCGCGCTTCGCGCAGCTTCCCGTTTGTGTCTAAGGTGCTGAAACGCAACTTCATTGAAACAGCAACCCGCATCATGCTCGACGCGCCATATAGCAAACCCGATAACTCGGCGTTTGACATCGACTGGATTGGGGTGAAAGCATCGCAGTTCTCATTCTCTCGCTTGCACAAAGCCGACCCGATTCTGGGCGTGGATATGTCTTCTACCGGAGAAGTAGGTTGTATAGGCGACGATTTCTCCGAAGCATTGCTCTCGGCGATGATTGCTACCGGTTATGACATACCTAAGAAAGGAGTAATGTTCTCTTCTGGAGCTATGAAATCGAAAGTCGACCTGCTGGATGCCAGCCGGATGCTAAGTGCTAAGAACTACAAAATCTACGCAACAGCCGGTACGGCAGCCTTCTTGAATGCCAACGGTGTAGATACGGAAGCCGTTTACTGGCCGGATGAAAAAGCAGACGCAACGAACAACGTAATGCGCATGATTTCTGAGCATAAGTTCGACCTGATTGTAAATATACCGAAGAATCACTCTAAACGGGAGTTGACGAACGGATATAAGATTCGTCGCGCAGCTATCGACCATAACATTCCATTGATTACAAATGCTCGTTTGGCAAGTGCCTTTATCGAAGCCTTCTGCGAAATGAAACCGGAAGACTTGCAAATAAAGAGCTGGCAAGAATATAAGTAAGAAAAGGAACTAATAATTATATAAATATCCGCACGGTTTCTCTTTATGGGGAAATGCGTGCGGATATTTTTTTTGTACAACAACAAGAAGATATTTGCATCTTTATTTTACCTTTGTACAACATCGGTTCACATACAACATGTTTTACACAATTGTACATTGGATTAAACAACAAAAAACACTCCTTCTAAAATGGTTGCTGTGTATCTTTCACGCTACCTTACTATTAGTAGTAAGCTACTTGTTGTGGAATAAAAGTTATTCGTGGGGCAACGAAAACGAGCTGCTGAGAAAGCTATACACAGTCCAGAAAATACTGAATATAAATCAACCTGCGGGCGACGAGAATGTCGTACTTATCAACGTCTCCTTCGACAAGGAATTGGTGGAAATATACGACGAATACGAAATCCCCATGGGAACCATAGATATAACAGACCGCAGTAAACTGTATCGCCTGTTCGATGTTCTGGGGAAAGAAAGCAGCTACAAATACATCTTATGCGATATTTCTTTGAACAAAAAATACGTAACCGATAGCGACTCCCTGCTCGAAAACCGGATTGAAACGATGCAGAAAATCCGCTTCGCCCATGTAGATGACGAGGAAAACCCCGAAGGAGGATCGCTGGCAGGCGAAAAGACTTCTTATGTGGGCTATACAAAAACATTCTTAGTCGACGACTTCTTTAAATACGAATTCATACATCGCGGACAGCCAACCCTTGCATACGATATGTGGAAAGACCTGACTTCCGGGCAGATGGAACGGAAAGGCTTTTCTTATAAGCTCAACGGAAAGATGGCTGTCAACTCGGTTATCCTCTCGTTTCCCTTCATAGAAACCCGCTTGTACGATGAAGAAGGCAACAAAACCATCTATAATCTGGGCGAAGATATACTGAACAGCATGGCCGACGAAGATATCGTTGCCCTCTGCGCGGACAAGATTGTTCTCATCGGAAGCTTCTTCGAACAGGACATACACACTACCGTTGTAGGCGAGCTGCCCGGTGTGTTGATTAACTACAATGCCTACCTGGCGCTATTGAACAATGATCCCAGGATTCCCAAACTCATGCTTCTGCTGATTTTTGTGGTGTATTTCATCATGACATCCGCCATTGTTTTCAGCAAAGGGCTTACGGATATAATACCCGATCGGCTGTTCAAAATCGATATCCGCTTTATAGAAATCATCCTAACCTGGTTTGGTTATACGTTTATAATGATGCTGCTTTGTGTACTTTGCTACCTGTTTGTCGGGGTTTATCTCGATATTCTGATTATTGCATCGTGGTTCACTTTCTTAGAAACCATCTTTAAAATACTGAACAGCACACGGAGGTTAAAACCCACAAATTAATATAGTTATGAAAAGAATGATGCTTTTTTTCTTCGCTTTATCCGCAGTTCTTTGCAATGCGCAAGACCTTTGTAAGATTGTATATCTGAATACTCCCGACATCGTGATCGGCGGAAAAACCCTCCGGGTGGGAGACTCTTTCGAAGCGGAGGCTAAAATAAACTGGAACGAAAACAAGAAACAGGTGATGAAGTTCTGCTATAGTAACTGCACAAAGCAGCGGGTAGTATCGTCCGATGCTTTTAAACAGAATAAGAGTAATAGCGTATCCGATTATCTGTTCTCTCGCGGACAACTTTCTTCGCGTGCAGGGGCATTGAACAGCGTTCGGGAGTTGAAGCAATACTTCGGGCGTACGTTGGGACTGATAAATGAGCTGAGAGTGAACATCGGCAGCACATTTCCGATGGATGAGAATTGTTACTTCTATATAAGTTACCGGTATGGTGATGAGAACATTAATAAGAAACTTGCCTCCGAAGGCTCACAATTAATATTGAACACCTCGGTTTACAATATCGACGGGAACCCTATTCCTTTGCAAAGTATGCAGATGTCTTTGTATTACTATAATTCAGAGAAAAAGACACAAGCCTTGATAACTGATGAAATGACAATTTTTCCCATTGAATCAACTACTTTACTTCATTGGATCAAAGAACTAAATGCTCCAGAGTTAACTACTGCCGATAAAATAGAAATCCTGAGCGAATACCTCGACATAAAATATCCCGAAGTGTACTTCCCTGCAACAGATTTGGAAAAATGGATTACATCATTGGACGATAATTAAACAACATAGTTATGAAGAGGCTTTTTGCGACGATACTGATAGGTATGCTTTTTCCTTCATTCCAAAGTATTACCGCTCAGGAGGTCAACGAACCGGTAAGGACAATCATACAAGTAGGTCATACAGCCCCCATTATAGATTATACTGTTAGTGCGGATGGTAGGTATTTGGCTTCGACCGATATGGCGCGAAAGGTTATAATTTGGGACTTGAAAAGAGGGAAGCAACTTATAGCCGGATTTAAGCCTGTGGATTTGCAAGAGGGGTTCTCGGACATTAAATTCAACCCGCGAAACTCTGAACAATTGTATGGCATCGGACTTCTGCAGAAAGCGAGGGCAGGTATCGCTAATAATGACAAATACATTTATAGTACCTACAACTGGCAAACCGGCAAAAAAATGGGCTTAATAGCTGGATCCAGAATAAGACCTGCCTTGCAAAAATATGCAGGTGTTGCTTACGAGAAACAACGCGACTGCTCGATAGTAGCTTTTGACCAGCAGACAAAAGAGAAGATGATGCACTATAGAGGTTATGTAGTTCCATTAGGAAATGCATCTATCCACAAGGATGATAAACTGCTTTTTGTGATGGAGAACAACCCACAATTGTGGGATTTGACAAAGATGGAGCTGATAAATCGAATACCGCATAAAGAGTTTTTGTTGAAAGACACCTCAATAGTGTACATCAACGACAGGGTGAGTCCTGTAAAAAAGAATAGGTATGACACAAAAAAGCAGATAGAGAATGCCACAACAGGCGAGGATTATCTGAGATATGGGAGTAAAATAAGCACTGAGGGATACTTATTTGGCGATAGCATATTTATTGGAGGATACGGGCAATACATAACCATCTGGGATACGGAAGCCAATCTGCTCTCCTCTATTAAGACACCGGGACATCCTGTTTTTACACTCGACCTGAAAGGAGATAAACTGTTGGCTGCTACCAGACAGGGATTGTGTGTGGGAGATGTACACTCCAAGAAACTCTCTTTTGCTTCTGAGAAGAAAAACTATACTG
Organism: Bacteroides sp. 214; assembly: GCF_010501015.1. Lineage (GTDB taxonomy): Bacteria > Bacteroidota > Bacteroidia > Bacteroidales > Bacteroidaceae > Bacteroides. The sequence goes on from NZ_QVML01000012.1 coordinate 69,797, forward strand.
CATATGGTGTTAAATTCCTGCCCGCTACTAATAAGTTTGTGTTAAGCACCGATGGTGGTGGTGTGCGCATGGGTGAGATTGATAACCCCTCGGGGATGAAATTGCTTAAAAACGTGGAGGTCCCTGTTGTTGCTGTTTCCGTAGATAGCGAGGGAAATAACGTATTGGCCGTTGGCGAGGATGGCGTTGTGTATCAATATAATCGGGGAAATGATATCTGGTTTAAGTATAATGCACCCTTCTCCCGTGCTCGTGTAAGTAGTTGCGCTTTTGTGGGCGATGAGGTTGTAGCAGCCGGATCGCACGAAGGTTTTATTGCTCTATGGCATCGATGGGAGAAAGAAAGCTATAAGATGTTTCAGGCTCATAACGGAGAGATAACGTCTATCATACAATCCAACGACAAGCGCTTTGTAATTACTACTTCCAACGATGGAACCACCAAAATATGGAACAGCGAAACGTTCGAGGAAATTGTGCAACTCATAGCCATCGAGAATAGCAATGAGTACATTGTAATCATCCCCGATAATTACTATAAAGCATCGCAGGATTGTTCGAAAGCCATACATTTTGTGAAAGGAAACGAGGTTTACGAGTACGATCAGTTTGACTTGAAGTACAATCGCCCCGATATTGTTATGGAACGCATGGGTACTGTCTCGGATCAAACGCTTGAACTGTATCATAAAGCCTGGAAGAAACGCCTGAGGAAGATGCAGTTTACAGAGGATATGCTATCCGATGACTTCCATACACCAACGGTGGAAATCGTGAACTACTCCGATATTCCGGCAAAGACAACCTCATCATCTATCGCTCTGGAAGTGAAAGCAAGCGATAGTAAATATGCGCTCAATCGCTTGCTTGTATGGATTAATGGTGTGCCGGTGTATGGGCTTCAAGGTATTCCGTTACAAGCTTCTCCCAATCAGGAGGTGCTTAAAAGTGTTAATTTAGAACTGCTTTCGGGTACTAATCGTGTGGATGTTTCATGCCTGAATGCAAAGGGAGCCGAGGCATATAAGCAAACTTTTGAAATTGTTTGTGAGGCTAAGACAAAGAAGTCCGACCTATACCTGGTGAGCATAGGCGTATCGAATTACACCAATTCGCTGTATAATCTTCATTATGCCGACAAGGATGCTAAAGATGTTTCTGCGCTTTTCAACGAATTAAATAAGAGTAACTTGTATGGCAACATATATAGTAAGGTGCTTGCTAATGCAGAAGTCACCAAAGAATCCGTCTTGCAAGTGAAAGACTTCCTGAAGAATGCCGGACGCAATGACGTAGTCGTGTTGTTCTATGCCGGTCATGGAGTGTTAGATAATAGTATGGATTACTACCTCGCTATGTCGAATATGGATTTTAATAATCCTGCGGAAAGAGGATTGATGTACGAAGACTTCGAGATGCTTCTTGACGGAATAAAACCATTAAAGAAGTTGATGATGATAGATGCCTGCCACTCCGGCGAGATAGATAAAGAGGAGTATATAGCCCAGAATACACTTCAAACCGAACAGGCGGATGTAGTGTTCAGAAGTGTAGGCGCGGGCATAAAGCAGAAAGATGCTCTTGGTGCCGGACAGGTAAATGAACTCCTGAACGATCTCTTCTCGGATATCAGGCGGGGAGTGGGGGCAACCATCCTGTCGAGTGCAGGTGGTGCCGAAGTAGCCGTTGAGGGCGACCATTGGCAAAACGGATTGTTTACCTTCGTGCTTAAGGAAGGTTTGTCGAACAAAAAAGCCGATCGGAATGGGGATGGTGTAATTACCACCGGAGAGTTGCATGCATATACCCGCGATAGAGTGGTGGATCTTTCGCAGGGAAGACAGCAACCAACTTCGCGAATCAACAACAAGCAATACGAATTTACGCTATTAAACAATAGGTAGCTATGCGAAAAGTAATATTAGCCGTATTAATGGCGCTGGTTTTAATACCGGTATCACATCTGCAAGCCCAAAGTACTGCAGAGAAAGAGCTACTTTCAATGCTGAAGAAAGCCGAAAAAGAGGTGGCTTCAAATAGGTATGATAAAGCAAAATCTTTATTGAAAGAGATAAATCAAACTTTCAAGAATGAAAAGAGGACTAAAGGAATTGATTACTTGTTGTTTATGTATTATGCGCAAAAGTTATCCTATCAAATGAAAGATACTAAGGGGGCTCGTAGCTATTACAACGAAATATCTTACAGTCAGAGCCTTGATAAGAAAATAGACCCACTGAAGAGTGTTATTGCTGCTCAGAATGACATGCTTCGCGAATCTTTTTCAAACGAGGGACCCCACTATGCTGCATTTTATATGATGGAGGCACAGTTATTTCTTCAGAATGCGCTGCAAGCAGGAATCCCATCAGGAACAACTCCTTTTTTGAAGGAGTTGCTGGCTTTATGCGGTTTCGACTTTAGTAAACCAAACATAGAAGCTGCCATACAAACAACAAAAGCCCGTTTACTTCAGTTTAACAATGCAGAACTATGTGATGTGGTGCGGGTAGGAGGCTCTGATGTCGCTATATTTCATGTGCTGGATATTGCAGCGAAAAACGGCAGTGCCGAAGCCAACGTCTTGGCAGGTTATTATGTAGAGAATGGGAAAGGAGTTCATCAAAGCTATACCGAAGCACTTGGCTATTATCGGGTTGCCGCCGATGCTGGTAACGTAAGAGGTATATGCTCGCTTGCAAGTCTATACTTCTGGGGCAAAGGAACAGAGCCGGATAGAGTAAAAGCTGCCGGGTTGTTGGCTCCCATCGAGCAGAAAGAAGAATTTGGTAAGTGGGGTGGGGCCTATTTAATGGGTTATCTGTATGAAACAGGAACCGGTGTAGTGAAAAACAGAGATACAGCGATAGCGTACTACATGATAGCAACCGAAAACGACGACGTAAAGAAGAGGAAGGAAGATGCGTTTATACAGTATCAACGCTTGGCAGACGAAAGGGAAAGTGATGCCATTACCGAAAGGATCAAAGATAAGGACGTAACTAAACTTTCCGCGGACGAACTTCGCGAACTCGCCCTCGACTATGAATACTACAATCATATAGAATTGGCGAAGAAGTTCTTCAAAATGGCTGCCGATAAGAACGATGCCTACTCATGCAATAGCATCGGCATTCTCTACTCGGTCGACAAGAAGGACGAAGAAGAAAAGAAGCAAGCTGCCGAATACTTCAAAAAAGGTGCGGAGCTGGGTTATGGTCCTGCCATGCACAACTGTGCCCGTGTTTTATTTTTGGCCGAAGGAACGATGCCCGATATCGATAAAGCAAAAGAGTTGGCTAAGAAGTACTTTAATCTTGTGAAAGAAGAGAAACATTACAGTTTTATGAAGAGCGAGCTCTTGAGGCTTAATCCCACTCACTTTTATAAGGATGAAGATATTATAAAGGGAGTTCCACTCGCAGAACTCTATAAAGAGATTGATACGAGCATTTACCTTTGCAACTTAGGTTTCACAAACCGAAAAAGCAATACGGCAGGAGCTTTGTATTATTACGAAAGAACCCGAGCCAGGGGAAACAAAAAAGCGGCAGCCGGTATCGGTCTGATTTACTGGCAAGGGTCGGAAACCCTGAAGCCCGATTACAAGAAAGCATTCGACTACTTCACCGAGAGCCTACCCAACGAATGGGGATATTACGGCTTGGGCGAGTTGTACGAACGGGGTCTTGGTGTAGAAGCCAATCCGCAAAAGGCGCTGGAGTATTATAAAAAGGCTCAGGAGAAAGGAATGGATGGGCTTGGAAAGAAGATAAAAGCGCTTAATAGTACTAATACCAAATAGGCCTTCACATTCACATGTCGCTGTAACTGACTAGCAGTAAGTGGATTACGTGTGAAATCACCCCTGTTCTAGCCTTCACAGTGTCTTCACCTGCCGTAGACTACACTTTACCTTTCCGAGAGAACTTCTCCCGCAGTTATCCTCCTCCAAAGGAGGATGTCTTGTACTTCAGTGGAAACGTAACTAAATTGTGTCTTATACGGGATTTGGTTGTCACTTTTTTGCTGCATAATATTTTCTTATTTATGCATAAAACCGTACAACATCGCTACAGTGAAACTTTTAAGTTAGAAGTTTTGCGTGACCATTACTCCAAT
>NZ_QVML01000013.1:0-68167 GCF_010501015.1 Bacteroides sp. 214
GACGGTAAAACGTAAAGACATACCACTGGAGTAGTGGTCACGTAAAACTTCTAACTTAAAAGGCTCACTGTAGGAACGATGTACTGATTTTTGCATAAACAATTAAATATTATGCAGAAAAAACGTGTAAACCTAATCCCGTATAAGACAGTCTGTTAACGTTTTTAGTTGACTACTTTCAGTCTTATTAATAGAGTTGGTTGACTCGGTTTATACTTAGTTATAAATAGGGTTGACCTTAGCAAGCAACCGTTCCATCTCGGGTGCAATGATTTCTTTGCGATGTAGCACCAATAGCCCTTCTTCCTGCAACTCATTTAGTGCTCTGGATACATTCAGTCGAGTGTCATTCAGGTTGTGTGCCAAGTCATTCATTTTTATTTTCAGCACCTTTTTGCCTTCAAACTTCTCGGCATGGATAAAGAAGAAGTAGATGATTTTTTCTTTTACACAGTTGGGTCTTGGTGTCCACATGCGACGCTGTAGGTTTTGTGCGCGATTGCTGATAATGTTTATGAAGTTTATGCGGAAAATTTCATAATTCATTAGTTCCTTAACCACAAAAGATTTGCTGATGGAGAGTACATTGACTTCTGTTTGAGCGGTATAGGTAGCAGTGTAGAAGTTGTTCAAACCAAAGAGAGACTGTGGCTCGATGAGGTGTTTGCCCGAGAAACTTTCCTGAAAAACGAGCATCTCTTTCTCAGAACTGATATTGGAAACTATTTCTCCTTTCAGCAGAAATACCAGTCGGTCGCAGATAGTATCTTCGCGTATAATGACATCTCCCTTCTTGTACTTTATGAAGTGTAACTTTACCTTAGCCAATATCTTGGTGAAGTCTTCTTCGCAAAGACCTTGAAATAACGGAAGCTGAAGTAAAGTGTTGAACATTGTATTCATGCAATAGCTGTAGCATTGATTATTGTACAAAAGTAAGAACATAACGGATAGTTTGAGCTATCTTACCCGCCCTTTTTGTGTTTTTTATCGTTTCTTATTCAATTTCTTGCTCTTCGTGTTCTTCTCCTTCCTCCTCCTCTTTCTCTTCTTCCTCCTCTTCCTCGTCGGAGAAAATTTCTGGCTTTTGCGGGCCGTACATTCTGAATGCGTAGGCGCACAATATACCTGCCACAGCACCACTCAGATGACCTTCCCACGAGGTGGTGGGCTTGGCAAAGAATGGAAACATGTTCCAGAACAATCCGCCATAGAGAAACGTTACCAACAAAGAAATAGCGATAAGTGGAATGTGCTTGCGAAGTATGCCGCTGAAGAATAGAAAGAAAGCAAGTCCGTAAATGATGCCACTGGCGCCAATATGCCATCCGGGTTTGCCGATAAGGAACGTAAGTACACCACCGGTAATCCAAACCAGAAATAAAATTAACGAGGCAATGTCCCGGTAAAAGAAATATAAACACCAACCTAAGAAAAATAAGGGTATTGTGTTAGAGAAAAGATGATTGAAATTGCTATGTATAAATGGATGGGCAAAGATACCAAAAACACCTTTGAATGTGCGGGGATAAACGCCCAGTGTGGTAAAATCCCATTTCATACCAACCTCCAAAACCTCAATCATATAAAGAATAAATATGAGGAAGAGCGGTATGACCATTGACAAAAATATTCGTTGATTCTCTGGCTTCATATGTGTGCGAAGAAAACTAATATGCTTTTCTAAAACGCAAGATATGGATTTTATCAGTATAATGGCCCGAATAAAGTGACAAAAAATAAAAATAAAGCATCTTTTAGTTTCTAATTCATACTGTAATTTGTACTTTTGATGAAGCAATAAGAAAAATGCTTAAAGAAATAATATAATTAACCTTATAAAATGCACAATAATGAGCTATTTGCGATTTGATAAGACGCTGATGGTGAATTTGGAGGAATCGCTGACAAGGGAAATCCTGCGAACAAATAAATCGGGAGCTTATCATTCTACAACAATTGTAGACTGCAATACCAGAAAATACCATGGATTACTTGTTATACCGGTTCCAAATTTGGATGATGACAACCATGTGTTACTTTCCTCGCTTGACGAAACAGTTATTCAGCATGGAGCGGAGTTTAATCTGGGCTTGCACAAATATCAGGGAAACAATTTTAGTCCCAACGGGCATAAATACATCCGTGAGTTTGACTGTGAAAAAATTCCTATTACCACGTATCGTGTAGGTGGAGTAATTCTTACCAAAGAGAAAATATTTATTCACCATGAAAACCGAATCCTGATTCGTTATACATTGGTCGAGGCGCACTCGCCCACAACATTGCGTTTCCGTCCTTTCATGGCTTTCAGAAGCGTACGCGAGTATACGGTGGAGAATCCTAACGCAAGCCGCGAATATCAAGAGGTGGAGAATGGTATTAAAACCTGTATGTATCCCGGCTACCCCGAACTCTTCATGCAGCTGAACAAAAAGAACGAGTTCCACTTTGCACCCGACTGGTATCGAGGCATTGAATACCCTAAAGAACAGGAGCGTGGATACTTTGTTCGCGAAGACTTGTATGTTCCCGGATATTTTGAAGTAGGGATAAAGAAAGGTGAAAGCATTGTTTTTTCCGCAGGTATCTCCCCGATAAACACACGCCAGTTGAAGAAACTTTTTGATGCGGAGGTAGAAGATAGAACCCCACGAGATAGCTTCTACAACTGCCTGAAGAACTCGGCGCATCAATTCCATAGCAAGCAAGAGGGCGAAAGCTATATTCTTGCAGGCTATCCATGGTTTAAGTGTCGTGCCCGCGATTTGTTCGTTTCACTACCTGGACTAACGCTTGCCATCGATGACATTGATGAGTTCGAAGCGGTAATGGCCACTGCTCAAAAGGCGATATACGCTTTTATGAAAGACCCATCGTCCCCCTGTAAAATAACCGAAATGAATCATCCCGATGTGCCCTTGTGGGCAATATGGGCACTGCAACAATATGCAAAGGAAACCACAAGAGCCAATTGCAGGGAGAAATATGGTAAACTACTAACCGACATCATCGACTATATAGTTCAAGGCAAACACGAAAACCTGTTCTTGCACGATAACGGACTTCTTTATACAAATGGAGAAGATAAAGCTGTTACCTGGATGAATTCTACGGCAAACGGAAGACCGGTGGTGCCACGTACGGGCTATGTGGTAGAGATAAACGCATTGTGGTATAACGCATTGTGCTTTGTAGCCGAGATGCTACGTGATGATGAGAACGAAGCATACGCCGCCAAGTTGGAACGATATGCAGAAACAGCTGCCCGCTCTTTTGTGGATGTGTTCAGAAATGAGCATGGCTATCTGTACGACTACGTTAATGGCTACATGATGGATTGGAGTGTGCGTCCGAATATGTTGTTTGCTGCTGCGCTAGATTACTCTCCGTTGGATCGCGGACAGAAGAAACAAATCCTTGATATTGTAACAAAAGAGTTGCTCACTCCCAAAGGGTTGCGCTCGTTAAGCCCGAAAAGTGGCGGATATAATCCTAATTATGTAGGTACACAGAATGAACGTGACTATGCTTATCATCAAGGTACGGTGTGGCCGTGGTTGGTAGGTTTCTACTTGGAGGCTTACTTGCGTATCTACAAAATGAGCGGACTTTCATTCGTCGAGCGCCAGTTGGTTGGGTTTGAAGATGAAATAACGCAGCATTGCATTGGTACTATTTCCGAACTGTTCGATGGCAATCCTCCGTTCAAAGGTCGAGGTGCTATCTCCTTTGCTATGAATGTGGCCGAGCTTCTTCGGATATTAAAGTTATTGTCTAAATATAAACAATAAGCAGGAGGAATTACTATGAAAGTATTAATGTTCGGATGGGAATTCCCCCCGCATATATTAGGAGGATTAGGAACAGCAAGTTACGGGCTAACTAAAGGAATGTCCTACCAAAATGATTTAGAGATAACATTCTGCATTCCCAAGCCAATGGGCGACGAAGACCAGAGTTTTTTAAGAATCGTAGGAATGAATAGTACGCCTGTGGTGTGGCGGAATGTAGAGTGGGATTATGTGAAGAACCGTGTGGGTGGCTACATGGATCCGCAACTCTACTACGATTTACGCGACCATATTTATGCTGACTTCAATTACTTGCATACCAATGACCTGGGCTGTATAGAGTTCTCGGGCAAGTATCCGGATAATCTTCATGAAGAGATAAACAATTACTCGATAGTAGCCGGGGTGGTAGCTCGCCAGCAAGAGTTTGATATAATTCACTCGCACGATTGGTTGACCTATCCTGCCGGCATCCATGCTAAGCAAGTGTCGGGCAAACCACTGGTTATCCATGTGCATGCTACCGATTTTGACCGCAGTCGTGGTAGCGTGAATCCTACTGTTTACTCCATCGAGAAAAACGGAATGGATCATGCCGACCATATCATGTGCGTGAGCGAACTTACCCGGCAAACGGTTATTCATAAATACCATCAGGATCCTCGCAAGGTAACCACTGTGCACAACGCGGTAGAACCGTTGTCGCAAGAAATTATGGATATAGAGGCAAAGAAGATGCCCAAAGAAAAAGTAGTAACCTTCCTTGGGCGTATTACCATGCAAAAAGGACCAGAATACTTTGTTGAGGCAGCCGCTATGGTGCTTCAACGAACAAAGAATGTTCGTTTTGTGATGGCGGGTAGCGGAGATATGATGAATCAGATGATACGCCTTGTTGCCGAACGGGGCATTGCCGATCGTTTCCACTTCCCGGGCTTTATGAAAGGAAAGCAGGTGTACGAAGTGCTGAAAGCAAGCGATGTGTACATAATGCCTTCCGTGTCCGAACCATTTGGTATATCACCACTCGAAGCGATGCAGGTAAGTGTGCCTACTATAATCTCCAAACAATCTGGCTGTGCCGAGATTTTAGAGAAATGTATCAAGACAGACTACTGGGATATACATGCTATAGCCGATGCTGTTTACTCTATCTGTACCAATCCGGCCTTGTACGAATACCTCAAAGAGGAAGGCAAGAGAGAAGTAGACCAGATAAAATGGGAAACGGTTGGCTACAAAGTGCGTGGCATTTATGATGAAGTATTAAAGAATTATAGGTAATAATAAAACAACATAGACAATGAAAACAATATGTCTTTATTTTGAGATACATCAAATAGTACACCTGAAGCGATATCGCTTCTTTGAGATAGGTTCCGACCATTACTATTACGATGATTATGCCACGGATACAACTATAAGTGAAGTTGCTTCTAAGTCGTATATACCTGCGCTTACTGCATTGCTCGAAATGATTAAAACATCCAATGGAGCGTTTAAGATTGCCTTGTCGGTGTCGGGTATTGCATTGGAACTATTGGAATTGCATGCGCCCGATGTAATAGACTTGCTGCATCAGTTGAACGATACCGGTTGTTGCGAGTTTCTTGGCGAACCCTATTCGCATGGGCTTTCTTCGTTGGGCAACGAGGAGTGTTTCCGCGAGGAAGTAATGCGACAAAGTGAGAAAATGCGAATGGTGTTTGGCAAAGCACCTAAGGTTTTCCGCAATTCCAGTCTCATTTATTCGGATGATATAGGTAGTGTGGTTGCAAGCATGGGATTCAAAGGGATGCTTACCGAAGGAGCAAAGGGTATTCTTGGTTGGAAGAGTCCGCACTATGTGTACCAATCCAGTCAGGCACCAAACCTCAAACTGTTGTTGAGAGACTACAAGCTTTCTGATGACATCACATTGCGCTTCTCTAACTCAGAGTGGAGTGAGTATCCATTGTTCGCGGATAAGTATATGAACTGGATCAGCGAGTTCCCGGCAGAGGAGCAGGTTATTAACTTGTTTATGCGTTTGTCGGCTATCGGTATGGATCAGCCGCTTCACTCTAATATTCTGGAATTTCTGAAAGCGCTTCCGGCTTGTGCAAAAGAGCGAGGCATTACTTTCTCTACGCCATCGGAAATCATCTCCAAGCTGAAACCAGTGTCGGCTTTGGATGTGCCATATCCTATTTCGTGGGTAGACGAAGAGCGAGACCTTACTCCATGGTTGGGCAACGTGTTGCAACGCGAGGCTTTCGGTAAACTATATAGCGTTGCCGAGCGTGTGTTGCTGAGTGATAATAGCCGTATCAAGCAAGATTGGGATTACCTGCAAGCGAGTAATAATCTTCGCTATATGACTACAAAGAATACAGGAATAGCGTTGAATAGGGGTATTTATGATTCTCCGTACGATGCTTTTACAAATTACATGAACGTATTGGGTGACTTCATAAAGCGTGTTAATGCACTGTATCCCGAAGATATTGATGATGAAGAACTCAACTCTTTGCTTACAACAATAAGAAATCAAGATAAAGAGATTGCTCTGTTGAATAAAGACGTGGAGCGCTTGAGTATCAAGCTGGATAAAGCAAAGAATCCGGCTGCCGGGGCAACAAAGCCAAAGAAAGAAGCAGCGCCTAAAGCAGCCAAAGCTACTCCTAAAAAGAAATAGTGATAGTAGATATAGCTATAAAATAATAGAGGCGGGTTGAACAACCCGCCTCTATTATTTTATAGCGTATACACCTTTACTTACTGGAAGTATGTATAATAAATCTTCATTTGTAGTTTATCGTTTGCTCCACCTTTTAGTTTTATGTATCCGGGTCGCATATCATTTTGCATGTTTAGTATATTTTTATTAGAATCGTAGTTAACAACAACCGGAATCAATACAACTTTGTTCCATTGGGTCTCTTCTATCCATTTTGCTTCGTCCCAGTTGCTACCTGCTTCTTTTTTTGCTTCGTCCTTTTCGCGAATACAGGTGTTAACAAGGTTGGTGATGTTGTTGAAAATGTATTGATTAGCCACTTCTCCTGTTGTTTGGTAGTTTGCGATGTATGATGAAATATTGTCATAGATTTCGTTCTTCTCAAAGAAGTCCTTGAGTTTTGATTCTCGTATCATCATAATAGTAGAAGGAGCAGACATGCTAAACTGGTTTTCGCTTTCCCGGTAGTGTCCGTCAAACACTAACTTTACAGTGTTTAGTGTGTCGTTCTTCAGATGTTCGGCAATTTCTAAGATAGGCAATGTAACTTCTGTATGAATTCCTGCCGGAGACTTCAGGTAGGTCCAATCCGTTTCGGCTACTTTTTCCTCTAAGAGAGCCGAGTTGGAGAATCTGTTTGCCTGTATAACCTCTTTAGTAGAGGCTAGTGTTTGATATTGCCTGTATATTAGCTCGGTTCCCAGCGTGTCTTTTGCAATGCCACCTAGACTGTCTATCTCGTACATATTATATACAATGTTAAGGGCAACGCTGTTGGCATATAGAATTGTTCCGTCTCCATAGTCGCTCTTGATGTATAACCCTTTCAATACATTCTTAACAAACGCTTTGGAATTATAGAAATATTCGGGGTGTTCACGGTTGAGTCTTAATATCTCTTCGCCTTTTTCTTTAGACAAGACAAACCTTACATAAGGAACATAATCTTCGGTTGCTCTTAATGAATCTGAAATTGAAGTATCGTAAGCAGAGTAGGCTTTACGACCAAGAAGATCGGATTCGTCGTAGTAATCTTCGGGGTTTATGTTGGTATAATGATTCTTATCCAAATCCTTGTTAAGTTCGTAGACACTCATGCGGCAAGCATTCAATGAGTCTCCAAAATAACTGTCGTAGTATACAACTAACTCTGTCAGGTAGGTAGAGTCTCCTGCCATGAGGTATTCTCCTTCTTTATACTCAATGTTGGGGTCGTATGCCGATGGGAATGTTAAAGAGTCTACGCAGTTCAACTGTGTTAAGAAGCTTGTTTCGTAATAGCCAAAGTCAGGGTCAGAGAACTTTCCTATGTATCCGATGTTTGTTTTGGCAAAAACAGCACCTGTTAATGCTGATTTTGTAGAAACCTCAAAGGTTTTGGAGTCTACCGTTAATTTATCAGCAGGAGGAAGCATATCTAAACCTAGGCTACCTGTATTATCGTCACATCCTACTATGGATACAAAAACAGTTAGTAGTAGCACCCACAAATTTTTAGCTTTCATGCTCAATGAAGTTAGGTTGTTGTTATTTGATTAGTTTAAATTTCCCAGATTTTATCATAGAAACTACTGCAAGCATCAGCATAAGTTTCCGGTTCTTGATACTCAAGGAATGGCTTTTCTTTTTGCAGTGTATAGTCAATGAGCTTTTTGTTTACCTTCTTGCTGTTTTGAATGATTCCGTCAGAGTAGTCAATAGCAAGTTTTGTTACGGCAGCATAATCAAATGATCTGCTGGTAGTTAGTGTGTCAAGGTCTTCTTTTTCAATACCTTTCAACAGCAACTTGTTGGCGAAGTCCTTGTTGTACTTGCTCTTGAATCCATTTTCGTAGATAGAGAAAACAACTTTGGAGTTACGGAAAGAGGGCTCTTCGGCATACGCTTTTTTGATATAAAGCGGCACAAGCGAAGTCATCCAACCATGGCAATGTATTACATCGGGTACCCAACGTAGTTTCTTTACGGTTTCCAATACACCACGCGCATAGAAAATGGCACGGCTATCATTATCATCGTATTCATTTCCATCTTTGTCGCACAGTTCTAAGCGGTTTTGGAAATAATCATCATTGTCGATGAAATATACCTGCATACGAGCAGATTGGATGGAGGCTACTTTAATGATGAGCGGATGGTCGGTGTCGTCGATGATGAGGTTCATTCCCGAAAGGCGAATTACTTCGTGCAATTGATTGCGACGCTCGTTAATCGTTCCCCATTTCGGCATAAAAGTTCTGATTTCTCTTCCTCTTTCTTGGATAGCTTGCGGCAGGCTTCTGCCTATCGTCGACATTTCCGATTCGGGTAGATACGGTGTGATTTCTTGCGTAATAAATAATACTTTCTTCGCCTTTGTCATAATGTTCGAATAAATAATATGCAAAGATAGTCAAAATCTACTGAAAGTGCAGGTGGAATTAAGTTTAATTAGTACGTTGTCTATCTCTTTAGTAAATAGTTTTGTAACGGTTTTGCTCTAACCGGCACATCTGTCCTCTCTTTTTGAAGTGATTTTGCATTAATTTCGTTTATTTCTTTTTTGTGTGCTAAAGAATAGTTTATTTTGCAACGTTTTTAGAATAAAGCAACGGTAATAGTCAAAGAAAATGAGGATAATACATACCATCAGAGAGTTAAAAGAAGTATTGGCTGATTGTCGGAATCAACAGAAAAAAATTGGTTTAGTACCCACTATGGGAGCGCTACATGCCGGACATATTTCTTTGGTGGAGAAGAGCGTTGGCGAAAATGAAGTAACAGTAGTTACTATCTTTGTAAATCCCACACAGTTTAATAATCTTGATGATCTGGAGAAATATCCGCGCACGCTGGAGGAAGATGTGCGGTTGCTCGAGGTTAATCATGCCGATGTTGTTTTTGCTCCCTCGGTAGCCGAAATGTATCCTACACCTGATACCCGCAGTTTTAGCTATCCGCCACTCGATGAAGTGATGGAGGGTAAGTTTCGTCCGGGACATTTTAATGGCGTTTGCCAGATTGTGAGCAAGCTTTTCGAAGCGGTAGAGCCGGATAACGCTTATTTTGGAGAAAAAGATTTTCAGCAACTTGCTATCATTCGCAAGATGAATCGTGCGCAAGATTACGGTATTTATATTGTAGGTTGCCCCATTGTTCGCGAAGCCGATGGCTTGGCTATGAGTAGTCGAAATAGTCGTTTGTCTACTGAAGAACGAAAAAATGCGTTAGAAATATCACAAACTTTATTCAAAAGCCATACCTTTGCCAAAGAACATTCGGTAAAGGAAACAATTCGATTTGTAGAAGATTCTATAGCTGCCGCACCCGGACTTGAGTTGGAGTACTTTTCGTTGGTAGACGGAGATACGCTACAACCAATCGAAGCTTGGGAAGATGCCACATACATCGTTGGCTGTATTACCGTGTTCTGTGGCGATGTTCGTCTGATAGATAATATAAAATATAAATAACCCCCGTTTGCATGACTATTGAAGTATTAAAATCGAAGTTGCATTGTGTACGTGTTACCGAGGCAAACCTCAATTATATTGGTAGCATTACCATTGATGAAGACCTCATGGATGCTGCTAATCTCATAGCTGGAGAAAAGGTTCAGATAGTGAACAATAACAACGGTGAGCGTTTGGAAACTTATATAATCAAAGGTGAAAGAGGCTCGGGAGCTATTTGTTTGAATGGCGCGGCAGCTCGCAAGGTACAACCGGGCGATATTGTGATTATTATGTCATACGCACAGATGGACTTTGAAGAAGCGAAAACGTTTAAGCCGGCAGTGGTATTCCCCGATTCGCAAACGAATAAGTTGGTGTAGGTCATACATCGTACAGATACAAAAAAAGAAGAGAGCAAAACGCTCTCTTCTTTTTTTTGCTTATGGCTCTTGCTTCGTCAGCCATAGTTTCATTCGTTGTCAGCCATAGTCTCATGACCCTTCAGCCATAGTCTCGCGACCCTTCGTCCATAGTCTCGCGACCCTTCAGCCATAGTCTCACGGTCGCTCGTCCATAGGCTGATTTTTCTTCGGCTTACTTGTTCAGTTGCTTGTGCATGGAAGCCGCCGCTTTGCGACCATCGCCCATGGCAAGAATAACAGTAGCTCCACCACGCACAATGTCTCCTCCTGCATAAATCATCGGGATAGACGATTGCATATTTTCGTCTACATTGATAGTACCCCACTTACCCATTTCCAGTCCTTTGATAGAGCTTGGAACAATTGGATTTGGTGAAACGCCAATGCTGACAATTGCCAGATCAATGTCGATAGTCTCCGTTGCACCGGGTATTTCTACCGGCCTGCGTCTGCCCGAAGCATCCGGCTCGCCGAGTTCCATTTTTTGTAGTACAACTTGTTTTACGCTACCATCTTCATTTCCGATGTATTCAATAGGGTTGTGTAGGTTGAGGAACTCTATTCCTTCTTCCTTGGCGTGCTTCACTTCTTCAATACGCGCAGGCATTTCTTCTTCCGAACGGCGGTAGATAATCATGGCACGCTCGGCTCCCAAACGCTTAGCGGTGCGCACGGAGTCCATTGCGGTGTTACCACCACCTATTACTGCTACATTCTTACCGAAGGTAACAGGTGTGTCCGAGTCAGGGCTTGCCGCATCCATAAGGTTTACGCGCGTAAGGTATTCGTTGGACGACATGATGTTAATCAGGTTTTCGCCCGGTATATTCATGAAGTTGGGCAATCCGGCACCTGAAGCAACAAAGAATCCTTTGAAACCTTCTTCTTTGAGATCTTCTATGCTAATGGTTTTGCCTACGATGCAGTCTTTCACAAAGGTAACACCCATGCCTGCAAGTCCTTCAATCTCTACATCAACAATTTGATTGGGCAAACGGAACTCGGGGATACCATATTTCAAAACACCGCCAATTTCGTGGAGGGCTTCAAATACAGTAACACTATAACCATTCTTAGCCATTTCTCCTGCAAAGGAAAGTCCGGCAGGACCAGAGCCAATAACGGCTACCTTGATTCCATTAGCGGGTGCTACTTCGGGGATGGATATTTTGCCACTTTCGCGTTCATAGTCGGCGGCAAAGCGTTCCAGATTACCAATGGCTACGGCTTCTTTACCCATTTTGAGATGGATACACTTAGCTTCGCACTGCTTTTCTTGCGGACAAACACGTCCGCAAACAGCAGGTAGCGCACTGGTTTCTTTTAGTGTCTTGGCTGCTTCAAGGAACTCGCCACGTTCTATATTTTTTATGAAACGGGGAATGTCAATGTTAACCGGACAGCCATCAATACAACCGGGGTTGGCACAGTCCAAACAGCGCTTCGCTTCGTTCATGGCTTGGGCCTCGCTAAGTCCGCGGTTTACCTCTTCTGTGCGGTGTGCTATGCGATATGCGGGTTCCAATTCGTTCATGTGAACGCGCTCAATACTACTACGCTCTTTGGCTTTGAGGCTTTTACGAAGCTCTTCGCGCCAAGCGGCATCGCGGCTTTTCTCTGTATTAGTAGCTTGGCAAGAACCAAGTTTTTTTACCTCTTCTTGTTCAATCTTTTTGAAAGCACCCATACGAAGGAGCATTTCTTCGAAATCTACCTGATGTCCGTCGAATTCAGGACCGTCTACACAAACAAATTTGGTTTTGCCACCTACTGTGATGCGGCAGGCGCCGCACATACCTGTACCGTCTACCATGATGGTATTGAGCGATACATCGGTGGGGATTTCGTATTTCTTGGTGAGTAAGCAAACAAACTTCATCATAATGGCAGGGCCAATAGCGAAGCATTTATTTACTTTTTCGCGCTTAATAACTTCTTCAATGCCTTCGGTTACCAAACCTTTGCGACCGTAAGAACCGTCATCGGTCATAATGATAACTTCGTCCGAACTCTTGCGCATTTCCTCTTCAAGTATGATGAGTTCTTTATTGCGTCCTGCAAGTACGGTGATTACTCTATTGCCTGCAGCTTTCAGGGCTTGTACGATGGGGAGCATCGGTGCTACACCCACACCACCTCCGGCGCAAATCACGGTGCCGAAGTTATCAACGTGAGTAGCTTTTCCCAGCGGACCTACTACATCGGTAATGTATTCGCCTACTTTTAGTGCGGCAAGCCTTGATGATGAAAGCCCAACTTCCTGAATCACAAGCGTGATAGTTCCTTTCTTCGTGTCTGCTTCAGCAATGGTTAACGGCATACGTTCGCCTTTTTCTCCTACCCGGACAATTACAAAATGTCCTGCTTTGCGCGACTTGGCAATAAGTGGCGCTTCAATCTCCAACTTGAATACCTTTGGAGAGAACTGTTCTTTGCTGATAATCTTATTCATTCGTAATCACTTTGTTCTTTATTTAACCCTCTATAGTAGGGTAACGCGCTGCAAAGATACGTTATTTAATTAAAAAAACTCCCGACCTTGCAAAAAGTCAGGAGTTTAGCCAATATTTTATATAAAATTGAAGCTATTATTTACTTATCATATCAAAACCACAGTATGGAATCAATGCTTCGGGTATGCGAATACCTTCGTCTGTTTGATTGTTTTCCAGCAATGCGGCAAGAATACGTGGTAATGCCAATGCCGAGCCGTTCAGTGTGTGGCATAGCTCTGTCTTTTTGTCGGCTGTGCGGTAACGACACTTCAACCTGTTTGCCTGATATGATTCGAAATTAGATACCGAGCTAACCTCTAACCAACGCTTTTGTGCTGCCGAGTACACTTCAAAATCGAATGTGATGGCAGAGGTAAAGCTCATATCTCCGCCACAAAGACGAAGAATGCGATAGGGGAGTTCCAGCTTCTTAACTAAGTTCTCTACGTGAGCAATCATTTCGTTCAATGATTCGTAAGAATGCTCGGGCTTGTCAATGCGCACAATCTCCACCTTGTTGAACTGATGTAAGCGGTTCAAGCCACGAACATCTTTTCCATAAGACCCTGCTTCTCTGCGGAAACATGCCGAGTAAGCGCAGTTCTTTATAGGAAGTTCCTTCTCGTCAATGATTACATCGCGGTAGATATTAGTCACTGGCACTTCGGCAGTAGGAATTAAGTATAGATTGTCTTCGGTTGCATGATACATTTGTCCTTCCTTATCGGGAAGTTGTCCTGTACCATAACCTGATGCTTCGTTTACTACGTATGGTGGCTCGATTTCCAGATATCCTGCATCTCGCGCTTCGTCCAGGAAGAAGTTAATAAGTGAACGTTGCAAGCGAGCGCCTTTTCCTTTATATACAGGGAAGCCTGCGCCGGTAATCTTTACACCGAGTTCAAAGTCAATCAGGTCATACTCTTTTGCTAGTTCCCAGTGTGGTTTAGCATCAGCGGGAAGTTCCACCTCTTTGCCACCCGTATGTTCTACAACGTTGTCTTCGGGTGTTTTGCCTTCGGGTACCATTTCGCTGGGGATATTGGGGATGGTATATAATAGTTCCTGCAATTCGGTGGTAGCTTCGCTCATGGTAGCTTCCAGCGCTTTGCTGTTTTCTTTTAGTTCGCTTACTTTGCTCTTTGCTGCCTCTGCTTCTTCTTTCTTTCCTTCTTTCATCAGTTGTCCGATTGATTTGGAAAGTGCGTTTATCTCAGCAAGATTGCCATCAAGTACTCCTTGTGTGTTACGCCTTTTGTCGTTTGCGGCGATAACCCGTTCAATCACTTCGCCTGCATTTTTGAAGTGTTTCTTTCCCAACCCACGGATAACCGCTTCGGTGTTTTCGGTGATTTGTTTAATTGTAAGCATATATGTATCTTTTTTTTCTAAAAAAGGAGATATGACTTGAAATCATATCTCCTTCTCCTGTTTTTTGAAATAAGATTTTATTAAATCCTTATGCTTCTTTAGCTTCTTCGGCAGGAACGATGGAAACAATTCTCTTGTCGTTCTTTGTTTTCTTAAAGCTTACGATACCATCTGTTAGGGCGAAAAGAGTGTGGTCTTTACCCATACCCATGTTAATACCTGGGTGGAATTCAGTACCTCTTTGACGAATAATGATGTTACCAGCTTTGCAAGCTTCACCACCATATATCTTTACGCCTAATCTTTTGCTATGTGATTCGCGGCCGTTCTTTGAACTACCGACACCTTTCTTATGTGCCATTTTCTTCTACGTTTTAATTGATTAAGCTACTACTTCTTTAATTGTAATCTCTGTAAATTGTTGGCGGTGACCATTGCGTTTTCTATAACCTTTTCTTCTCTTTTTGTGGAATACGATTACTTTGTCGCCTTTCACTAAGTTAGAAACGATTTCGCAAACTACTTTTGCGCCTTCTACTGTTGGTGCTCCAACGGTAATTGCTCCGTCTTTGTCTACCAAAAGAACTTTGTCAAACTCTACAGTTGCTCCGTTTTCGCCATTTTGAATGTGGTGAACGAACAACTTCTTTCCAGCTTCAGCTTTAAACTGCTGACCGTTAATTTCTACAATTGCGTACATCTGTTATTTATTATACAGGTTTCTCCGTCGGGTGGTCGTTAATTGCTTAAAGAACACTTGGTTTACCCGGTGCGGAATAATTAGGCTGCAAAAGTAATAGATTTATTTTTATCGGACAAATCTTTTCCTTTGTTTTTTATACTGGCTCTACCAAATCGGCTCTACTGTGTATCCTGCTTCTTTCAATAAGTTAATCAACCCCTTTTCTCCCGGTAAGTGTAGGGCACCTACGGCTACAAAACTGGCCATTTCTTTCATCATAGCCGGAAGCTTCTCTGCCCACGCCATGTTGCGATTGTCTATCATTGCTTCCATTTCACCAGGCAATGGGTCGCAGTTGGTATTTGTTTTGTGATAGGCTATTTCGAGTAGCTTATCTAATTGCTGGTTCATATAAGCATCGGTTAGTTCTATTGCCTGTTTTACGGTATTGTCAATATCCGATATGGTGCAAACCAACAGTTCAGCTTGTCTTTCCAATGGAGAATTGTTGAAGAGCATATTCATTTGAAACTCTAATGTTTCCAAACCAGCAATCTGTTTGCCAAGGTTACTACCCATTTCTTGCAAGAAACTATCCAACTGTTCTTTAGATTTATAGTTGGGCATGTGTTTTATGTAAAGCACCACTACCAAATTATTGGTGATGTATGCCGGTTTCATTTTAGGAACCATGTCTATGTGCAAGCCTACATACTCTTGGCAGGTTTTCTTTACCAGTTCGTATTCTTCAGGGGTGAAAAGTGATTTGAGTGTGATGCTGTCTTCATCAATCATCATCATTCTTTGCATCATCCCCATGGTTTCGGGTGATCTCATTTCGCTCATCGCAACTTCGCCGATTACGCGTTCGCACTCATTATAGGCTGCTCTGTATCCTTTTACGCTATCTAAAATGGCATAGGGCGCAAGATGGTGTGTGCCGAAAACATACGAAGATTTTTCCAAGTCGTTGCCCGATATCTTCCATAGTAGTTGCGCCTGAGTGCAAACAGCTGCGCAAACTAAAAACAGGGTCGTGATAATCTTTTTCATCTTATTGTAATTCGTTAGTAGTTTCTTCGTTTACTTGTTCTTCAGAAAGAATCTCTTCCTCTTCCTTTTCTACCATATCTACATTGAAGTACTCTTCCAGTTCTTTTTCTGCCGAGTTGTCGTTATTGGCAATGTCGCGAATAACTACTCCATGCTCTAATAAAGCGATACGTGGACAGATATCTATTGTGTGGTTGAGGTTGTGGCTGGAGATAAGTACTGTGGCTTTGGTCTCCTCGTTGTATTTGCGCAGTATGTGTTTGATGATAGACTGCGAACTCGGATCGAGGAAGTTGAACGGCTCATCCAAAATAAGTAGTTGTGGATAATGCAGCATGGCAGAAATGATACCGATTTTCTGTTTGTTACCCGCCGAGTAATTACGGATGAATTTCTTCTGTCCTAATACCTCGCCATTCATAAAGCGTTCGAACTGTACTAAGCGTTCGTCTACTTCTTCTTTTTTTAATCCGTACATCTTTCCGGTGAAGTAGAAGAATTCTTCGGGGGTGAGATAGTCAATAAGGAAACCCTCGTCAATAAACGCACCGGTGTATGTTTTCCACTCTTCGCTTTTGCTTACGTCGATATCGTTTATTTTCACCAAACCATTATCGGCTTTGAGTAGGTCTAGTATTAACCGGAAAAGGGTGGTTTTCCCAGCACCGTTGTTTCCAACCAAGCCAATCATATCACCTTGTGCGATGTTATACGTTGCTATGTCTACTGCTTTTTTCTCGCCAAATAGCTTTTGTAGATTTTCTATTGTAATCATGTGTTCTTACTTTTAATAAAATATGAAAGTTGAGTTATTTTGTATCGCGGAATCCTTCCATGTTTCTGTATCTACGTGCCATGAAGCGGTTGTAGATGTTTTTTATCCAGAAGTCGGCTGTTGCCACAAAGGCAATACCAATGAAGAGTAATATCCACAATGCCACTGTTTCTCCGAAAAGTGCATTTAACAGGTACACAAGCAGAATCGGAATCATAAAGCTGCAAATACTGATGATGTTCTGAAGCCCTGTTCCTGATGATTGTCTGCCGGTAACTCCTTCATTCAATGGTACTGTCTTGTTATTGTATACCGCCATTTGAAAAAGACAAAAATAAACAGGCCCTATAGACAGAAACGCAAGTGCGAAGGTACCTAGCAAAGAGAGCTTGCCCATTACTACCGCCGGTATCATTAAAATAAAGGGGATAATAACCATGATGCAGTAAAAATAATATTTGGCGCGGAGCAGTGTGTAGATAGATTCTTTACGCGTCATCAGTCCGTCAATATAGTTACCTTCAAATCCCATGATTTGTGTGAGTATCACTGTTCCGAAGGCTACAAAGCTGTAAATGGAGATAAAATTCTTCATGAACATGCCGTCGTAAGCATCCGAGAAGCTAAGAATAAGCGAGAAGAACACAACGATAATGGCAATGGTACGCAGTGATACCTTGCAACGTTTGTTGCGAAAGAGCATCTTTAACTCTAAGCGTAGGTACTCGCCCAGCTCTCCATAACGTTCAAAGAACTTGTATTCGGATACAGTCATCACTTTGGTGTCTTCCACCTTGTTGAGTTCCGAATAAGCAAATCTCAGTATTATACTTCTGTTTATGAACCACATCAAGGCAATACAAGCAATTACTCCGAGAAAATAGAGAATATCTCCGTCAATAAATCCTTCGCCAAGGTTCATGGTGAAATCAGCAAAGGGAAAATCAAAAGCGAACTCTACACCAAGCAAGGCTCCGTATATGCTTACCGGCAACAATAGCCACCAAAAGTTTTCGTTGAAGAGGGTGCGGCAGAAGAGATACCAGTAGTTGTTGAGCAATATCAATAGATAAATGCCAAGGACGTAAGTAAATACACCAGCGATGCCGTAGAAACGGGTTATTGTCAGCAGTGCAAAGGGCACAAACATAAACAACCACAGATAATTAAAACCACTAATACCCGAACGAATCAACAAAAAGTCAATTAACCGTTTACGTTTGATAGGCAGCAACAGGTAGGGTTTCATTTCTTGGGTGGGTGTCTTTTGGAAACTGAACCGCATGAAGAAGTCAAGTATAAGGACGTAGATAAGCCCCTTATTCATTACATGATACGGCTCTATGCTGGGAGCTGCATTGGCAAATCCTTTAGCGAAGGTTACTCCGAAAAAAATCAAATAACCAATCCAGAACACCGCCATGAAGTAGGCGAAGTACTTCCCGAATTTGTTCTTGTCATACATCGGGTGACGCTTGGCGGCAAGCTTGCTGTGTTTGCGTAATTCGTTGAAAAGCATGGTTGAAATGGGTCGTAAGTTGATACAATAATAGCCACAGATCATACAATACACAGTTTATGTATGGATAATCTGTGGCTATGTCAAAGTCTTATTCTATTCGATTATTCCTTTTCAGGGCTAATCATCAAAACTTCAGAGCGATTGTTCTGACCGAACAAACTCTTGGCAAATTTCTGAATGTCACCAACGGTTGCTCCGTTTACAATCTCTTCGTAACCGGTTTCCATATTTACGCCATTAAGAACGTACTCATTGATTGTACTTAACCAGTAACTGTTTTCTTTCAGGTTTTCTTGGTGTTTCTTGATCATAAACTCTTTGGTTTTGTTCAAGTTCAGCTCACTTGGACCTGCATTCATCAAGTTATCCATTTCCGCAAAGATAATCTCCATTAGTTTGTCTTTCTTTGAAGGAGAAGTTTCGAACATGATTTGCAAGTAGAATGTTTCTTTCGGATCTTTTTCTAATCCACCGTTTACACTCACACCGTAAGTGCCACCTTCGTCTTCGCGAACCTTTTCTGTGTAGATTAACGTAAGAATTTGTCGGGTGATGTCCATCAACACTCTGTTCTTTTGGTTGTAGTCGCATTTACCATTGTAGAATACAAACGAAGATACTTTAGCAGTTTCTTGCTCTTTGATAAATTCGTTCTTGTACATACCTTGACGGAGGTCCATCTTTGTGTCGGCAAATGTTTCTTTTCGGTTGATAGATGGCAACGAACCTAGATACATTTCGAATAAAGGTTTAGCTGTTTCCATGTCAATGTTACCAATGAAAACAAAGGTGAAGTCGCTTGCGTCTGCAAAACGGTCTTTGTACATTTCAATTACTCTGTCGTAGTTTACTTTGTCAATCATACCCGAACTCAAACGAGTTGAACGTGGGTGGTTGTTGTAGATAGTACTGTTGATGGAGTCGATGAAAGTAACCATTGGCTGTAGCTCTTGGTTTTGTAGCTGTGCTTTTGTACGGGTTTTGTATGATTCGAACGCGTCTTGGTCTTTGCGTGGCGATGTAAACGTAAGGTACGTTAATTGCATCATCGTTTCAAAATCCTTTGGCGAGCAGCTACCATAAAGCATTTCTGTATCGGTAGAGATTGAAGATCTTACGCTTGCTTTCTTACCGGCAAGTACTTTTTCCATGTCTACAGGGTTGAAATTACCAAAACCACCTGCCGAAATTACTGCGTTCAATGTTTTGATATTTTCAATTTCCGATTCGGGGAATAATGAGGTACCACCCTCGCTTACACCTCTCATCATGATTTCGTCGGCTTTGAAGTCTGTATCTTTAACAATCACCTTCACACCGTTAGATAATGTAAGTGTGGTTGTTCCGAAGATGTCGTCTTTCTTTTCGGAAACGATTTTGCCCGGAGTTGGCTCTTGGCTAATCAATGGTTCGTCAGATACTTTATCTTCGTATGGAGTCAGTTCTTCCGCACTTATCTTATTCAATACGTTTATCAATGCTTCTTTAGTAGGAAGTGTCAAACCTTCTTTTGCGGGGGCAAATAAAGCTACTACTTTGTTTTCTTCGCCTATCATTCCTTGCACCGCTTGATTTAATGCGGCAACCGGAATCATTGGGGCTATCTGGTTCATGATAGCGTATTCGTTCTCAATACCCGGAATAGGCTCATTATCGAGGAAATGACGCACATAATTTCTAACGATTTGATTGTTCTTGAGCTTGTCTTTTTCGTTGAACGAAGACTCCAACTGACGAAGATAGTCAGCGCGAGCACGTGTATATTCTGATTCGGTGAAGCCAAAGCGACGTACTCTTTCTATTTCGCGCGCCAATGTTTCAAATCCGGTTTCGATGGCCTCTTCTTTACATATCACATAGCCGGTAAAGGCATCTTTTGTCTTTGCAATGAAGAAATCGCTGTCATAAGCACCAGCATATACAAAAGGAGGGTTGGCCGATTGTCTTAATTCATCTAAACGAGCCGAAATCATATTGCTGATAAGGTTTGTCATGTATTGAGCTACCATATAGCCCATGTTTCCTTTTTCTTCGGTAGGAACAGTTTCGTGTTTATTGAAGAACAGGATTTGGATATTCGCTTGTTCTTTGTCTTGTTCAATAACAACAATGGGTTCTTTATTATCAGTTACCGGATAGTATACGCGTTCGGCAGCATCGGGTTGGGCAGGTATGTCAGAGAACATTTTTTTAATCTTCGCTTCAACCATATCTACGTCAATGTCGCCTACTACTACGATACCTTGCAGGTCTGGACGATACCATTTCTCGTAGTAATCTCTCAATACTTGTGGTTTGAAATTCAATACTACGTCCATTTTACCAATAGGTAAGCAGTCTTCGTATTGTGTTCCGGCAAACATAACCGGAAGTGCTTTTTCCATCATACGTTGGCTGGCACTCATACGGCTGCGCCACTCTTCGTGAATAACACCTCTTTCTTTGTCTATCTCAACTACATCCAGTGTAAGGTCGTTAGACCAGTCGTGCAGGATTAATAAACAAGAGTCAATAACACCTTCGCGGATAACGGGCACATTCGAGATGTTGTAAACCGTTTCGTCAATAGAGGTGTAGGCATTGAGGTTTTCGCCAAATTTCACACCAATTGTCTCAAGATATTGTTTTAAGGCGTCGCCGGGATAGTGGGTTGTACCGTTAAAACACATATGTTCCAAGAAGTGCGCCAATCCTTTTTGATCATCGTTCTCCTGTATAGAACCTACTTTCTGTGCAATGTAAAACTCAGCTCTGTTTTCGGGCAGGCTGTTCTTGCGTATATAATACGTCAATCCGTTTTCCAGTTTGCCGATGCGTACATTCGGGTCAACCGGAATAGGAGGCATTTGCTGAGCAAAAACCGAGCTCAGGCTGCAGCATACTGTCAGTATAGCTACAAATGAAATTCGAAATAAATGATTCATTGCTTTGTGATTAAAGTGTTTTTGTTTAATAAGTCGCTCGTTGTTTCAATTAATCACACCGAGCGGCTCTTTTTATTTCAATAGGTAAAAATACTATTTTAATAATTACTATATTCTTACTTGGGAATGATTAATGTTATTAACTCCGGTTTTATTCCTATTTCTATCGGAAATTGTTTGGGGAGTAATCGCCCGTCGAGATCTACCGACGCGCTTCGTGCTCTGAATACCTTGACTTTCTTTGTGCGGTAGATGCGCACTTGTTCGTGATTCAGAATTCTTCCGCGTATCAATAGCCAAATGCCTGTAAATATCTGCAATAGTTGCAAACGGTGTATAATGGTAACATCCAACCAGCCGTTGTAAGGAACAGCGCTTGGCGTTTGTCCGTAGCCCGAAGCATTGCCTACACAGATAGTCATAATACGTCCTTTAATATTCTCACCGTTAATTTGAAGATGCATCCGGTATAACTTTCGCTCAAAGAAAAGTAAGAAGAATGCGGTGAAGTAGGAGATGAATTTAACGCCCCAAAAGCGTTTGGTTTGGTCGGTAACCTTTACAATACGTGCTCCCAGCCCGATGTTTACTGCATTCAGGAAGAAGCGTCTTACATGCTTCTTGCCGTTGTAGTATTGGCAGTAGCCTATATCGACTTTCTTTTTACGGTGGTTTATGATGCAGTCTACCGCAGCCTTGTACTCTTCAATATCCAAACCCCAGTAACGGGCAAAGTCATTGCCAATACCATTTGGTATAATGCCAATGGCTATGTCGTGTTTGTTCTCGGCGTTGGAGGCTAAGATGCCGTTCAGTGCATCGTTTAATGCGCCGTCGCCTCCTACCACTACAATCGTTTGGTAGCCGTTGTTAGCCAGGATGCCCGCAAGTCGCTCTACCGATCCAAAACCTTCGGATTGCACATAGTCGTAGGATACACCCTTGCTGTCCATGTACTCTTTAATCTCTTGCCACCGTTTGTGAGCTTTTCGTGTTCCGGCTTTCGGATTATAGATGATTCCCCATTTTCCTGAATCTACACTCATTCTCCTGTATTTAGTTTGTTAGTTACTTCTTTTCTTGTGATTAGTTCTTTAACGCGACCAATCTTTTCTTCCATCTGAAGTGTTGCGTCTATCCAATGGATGGTAAACCCGCGCCTTTCCATGCCTCGAAACCATGTCATTTGTCGTTTAGCAAATTGATGAATGGCTGTTTCCAACCCGGAGAACATTTCTTCGAAAGAGAGTTCTCCTGTGGCGTAGAGCGTGAGGTATTTGTATTCCAAACCGTAATAAATCAAATCTTCGGCAGCGATGCCACTATTAAGCAGTTGGGTTACTTCTTCTATCATCCCTTCCTCCAAACGTTGTTTAAGGCGGTTGCTTATCTTTGCACGGCGCAGCTCGCGGTCAATGTCTATGCCTACAATCAAACTGTTGAGTTGGGGAAATGGTCGCTGTTCTCGTGGGTGGGTAGCGTAATACTCTTCTATCTCTATGGCGCGGATGGCGCGTTTTGCCGTATCTACATCGGTCTGGTTGTGCAATGTTTTGTAGCTACCGAGCAACTCGGTCAACTCTTCCAATGTTTTATCAGCCAGTGATGCTCGCAACTCCGGATTTTCGGGTACGGGTAACAATTTGTATCCCTTCAGAACCGATTCCAGATACATACCTGTTCCACCGCAAAGAATGGGTAGTTTATTCTGGGCGGTAATTGTCTGAAAAGCTTTTAGAAAATCGCGTTGATATTCAAAAACGTTGTATTTATAACCCGGCTCGGCAATGTCTATCAGGTGGTAGGGTATTTGCCTACCGTTTACGGTGTAGTCCGCAAGGTCTTTCCCAGTGCCAAGATCCATCTTTCGGTAAAGCTGCCGGGAGTCCGCGCTGATTATTTCACTATCCAGCTCGTAAGCCAAATGTGCGGCAAAGGGTGTTTTGCCGGAGGCTGTAGGACCTAAAATGGTGATTAAATCGTATTGCGGCATGGTGCTTATGCGTTTAGACTTTCAGCAAAGATAGTGAAAGGAACCGAAAATATTGTACGATGCAAGCATTTTAGTAACTCGGAGGCTATTTTTACAAAAGAAAAGAGATCGGTGCATGAAGTCTTAATCTTTGTTATAACACCGTTGTTTTCGCACACGATGCTTGCAAGTATCAAAAAAAGCCGTACCTTTGCAATGTGTTTTTCATAGTATTAGATTTAAGGTTAACAAGGTTGGGATCAGGCGTGATCCCTTTTTTTATGCTTCTTAATCTACTTCTCCTTTTATGCGTTTTATCTCTTTGTCAAAATCAGATTCAAACAGACGGTCTTGGATAGAACGATAGCTTTCAAATTCATTTTCAGCATGTTGTTTGGCTATAGCGGCGGTTATTTTACCCGCGTCTTGTAGTAAGTCATTTCCGTTTGCTTGAAGAATTAAGTCTAAATGCTTAGCCCAATCACTCATAGTGAGTGGTTTGCGTCGTTTAGCATATTCTTCGGCAAAATCCAAATAACCATTAACAATACGACCAAGAGATTCTAATTCGCTTTCCGTTAGATAGTTTTTGGCTATTGTTACATCTGTTTTTACAATTTTACCATGAGGTGATTTTCCCCATGAAGTCAATCCCATATTTTCCTTTGTATGATCGGCTCTATGAATAATTAACTCAGCGGCAGTCTGCTTGTGCACTGCATAGTGCATTTTGTTCTGAACTCTTGCGAAAAAATCTTTAGTTGTGGACGATTCTGGGCTATAATCCATAGAGGTAGCATAAATATCAGTTATTTTTTGGTAAAATCGTCTCTCTGATAACCGTATCTCGCGTATTTCTTCTAAAAGGCGTTCAAAATAATCGTCATCAAGGAAGGTTCCGTTTTCCATTCTTTTGCGGTCTATTACATAGCCTCTTAATGTAAAGTCACGCAAAATACCTGTTGCCCATTGTCTAAAAGCTGTTGCACGTTTTGAGTTGACACGATAACCAACTGCAATAATCACATCTAAGTTGTAGTGTTTTATTGTTCTGCGAACTTCACGGTTGCCTTCTTGTTGAACTACCGAGAAATCCTCGGTAGTTGAGTTTTCATCCAACTCGCCATCGGTATAAATGTTTTTTATGTGCAAGGCTACATTATCTATTGAACTATCAAATAATGAGCTCATGTTCTTTTGTGTGAGCCAAATAGTTCCGTCTTGTACACGTACTTCTATCCCATCGCCTTTTGATTGATAAGCGAAAATTAAGAACTCAGCTGTACTATTTCGAATTTGTAACTTGTTTTTTTTGTTATGCTTGTTCATCTTATTCACACTTAGTTCTCCCTATTTCACTCCACCACCGTCAGCACTAACGCCATGTAGGGTTTGCCGGGAAGCTTCACCTTTCTCATATTCACATCGTTTATTTCGTACTGTTTGCGTTCGGTAACAAATACATCTTTAACTTCGGTTGTGGTCATATTCCATGTGTCCAGTACTTCTACTTTCACTTTGGTTCCATTTGCCCAAGCAGTGCGTGTAGGTACCATAAAGGCCCATTCTTTTAGTTTCTCTTTACCAAGATAAATCACGACTTGTCCTTTTTCTGCTTTAGCAATATTCAGGTAACGCCAGTTGTCGATAATTTTCAGTGAGCCGGTTTGTTCAATCAATTTTCGTAGGAAACCAATGCGTGGTGCGCTTGTACCCCGTAGAATGGCTCCTTTCTCTGTCCAGGCAATGTGGTCGGCACTGGTAAATACTTCGCCGTGTGTGGCATAAGTGCCTACAATGGCAGCTTGCCAGAAGCGGAATGTGAGTTCTTCGCCCGAGAGGCTTCCCCAACGGTTGGGGTAGTTGCCTTCGTAGCAAATTTCGTCGAACACAACAGGTTTGCGGTAGCTGTCTTTTACCAGTCCTGCTCTGCCGAATTCCTCGCAAGCCGATTCGTTTTGTATGCTGCAATGTGTAATGAGTGGATGGTGATAGTTGGTATATATCTTACCGTTGTGGTTGGATACTAAGTGCCCGTACGGGTCGCTTTCGGCTACGGTTTTAAGGATAGCATCCCAGTCGTCTGTCGTTTTTGCTTTCAAGAAATCCCACTCATTGGCAAGCGACCACCAAATGTTACGGAAGGAAGCCAGACGGGCAACGAGGTAGCGCACGTAGTTCAAATCGCTGCTGCGCGTCATGCGGTCAAAACCAAAGTGCCCCTCATCGTAAGGGTGAAACAAAATGAGATCGCACTGTATTCCTAAGCGGTCAAGGTCATCAATACGACGTTCTAAATGACGGAAGAAATCGGTGTCGAAACGAGTGAAATCCCATACCGCTACGTTGTTGTTCAGGCTATCAGGCACGGCACCTTCAATCTTCAGGAAAGGGAAATAGCGCGGTTCGTTGTTGTTATTGTCGTATGTTTTGGGAAATACGCAGATGCGGATTTTATTGAAGGGCGACTCGGAAAGAGTTTTCAACGTTTGTTCTTCGCGCTCCATGTTGGGATGAACGAAGGCATACATCGTAGTTCCAAAGGGATAATAGGGTGTGCCGTCGGCGTATCCAAAATCCCATGTATTGCGCACGCCTACCATACCGTGGTTATTCCCTGTAGCAGGAATGCATTCAAATGAACCGCTTTGATTGTCGAGGCTCTTCATGTTGCTTCGGGTGGTGTAGCTCCATGTTCCGGTTTTTTGTGGCATGAAGCGTATTTTGTACCCTTTATCGCCATCGTAAAATCCGTTTACGGTAATTTGTTCTTCGCCATTGCTGAAGGTGGCGCGCAGGTCTGCGTCAACAAAAGGATTGCCTGTAGGTGTTCCTGCAAGGGTTGCTTCAAAGCGTCCCCACTGTTCTACTTGTTCTTGTGCGGTGGCGGTAGATACGCACAGCATAATAGCGCTAATGAAAGCGATTAGTGTTGAGTTGGTGTTCATCATGTTCATCTGTTTTTTTTAATCAAGCAAATATATAACAAAGGATTGAATTTGAAAATCCTAATTTTGGGGCTTTTTATGTGGATTTTGCTGACTTTCTACAAAAGCCCTTTTGTGGGCGCTGTCAATAGTTTTTGTGTGCATTTTGTGTTCGGGTTTTCTATTGAATCTAAAGATGCACCTTGCGTAGATGCGTTCTGGCGGCTCTTTGTCTTTTTCAAAGTCACTCTTTTTGTTGCCTTTTGCCTGGATTTCGTCTCAGAAAACAGGGGTTAATAAACATTAAATCTAAAAAACGCAGTTTACAGTATTATATTTTTTAAACTTTTCTCTGCAACAAGAGGTAGGTACCCTACCTACCTCTTGTTGCAGAGAAAAGTTGCTTTAAATTTTACTTAAAGAGTTTTTATGTTTAGACGCTATAGTGAGTTTGCTCAATTATCTCAATGTTTTTGTGTATGATTCTGACTG
Organism: Bacteroides sp. 214; assembly: GCF_010501015.1. Taxonomy (GTDB): domain Bacteria; phylum Bacteroidota; class Bacteroidia; order Bacteroidales; family Bacteroidaceae; genus Bacteroides. The sequence continues at coordinate 26,583 of NZ_QVML01000013.1, forward strand.
TTTTCAGTGCCTTTTCTGACTGTTATATGGTGTGTAAAACACTGTTTTTCTGAATGTTGATTTCTTGGTGTTGTTTGGTGTGTTGTACCAATGTTTTGTTGGTTTTGTGGTGCTTTCTCTTCTGCTTGTTTGTTCCTTCAATAGTGCTTTTTGCTTCGATTTTCTCTTTTTGACCTCTTTCTGTGAAGTGGTTTTTGCAAAGAGGGGGTGGTCTGGGTGGTGTACAAAACACCCCGAGAAGATAACGATATAAATACATCTTTTATTGAAAAAAACAGACGCATCTCGCCAAAATATGCTATTTTTGCATTAAACAAAGTAAGCATGAAAGAAGCGAACAAGCGTGTGCTGGTAGGTATGAGTGGCGGAGTAGATAGCTCGGCTGTCTGTCTGATGCTACAAGAACAAGGCTATGAAATAGTTGGTGTGACGATGCGTGTATGGGGCGATGAACCTCAAGAGGCACGCGAACTTGCCGACCGCATTCATATAGAACACCACGTGGCAGACGAGCGCGAGGAGTTCAAACAAATAATTGTTCGTAACTTTATTGATGAATACCGCAACGGACGAACGCCAAACCCCTGCGTGATGTGTAATCCACTCTTTAAGTTTCGTGTTTTGGCGGAGTGGGCAGATAAGCTGAATTGTCGGTGGATAGCTACCGGGCATTATACCCGCTTGGAACAGCGAAACGGAAAAGTCTACATCGTAGCCGGAGACGACAATAAAAAAGACCAGTCTTATTTCCTTTGGCGATTGGGGCAAGAAGTGTTGCAACGCTGTCTTTTCCCACTGGGAACTTATACAAAAGCATCCGTGCGCGAATACTTACATCAGAAAGGTTTCGAAGCCAAAGCACGCGAAGGCGAAAGTATGGAGGTCTGTTTTATTAAAGGAGATTATCGTGATTTTCTTCGTGAGCACGACCCGCTTATTGACACAGAAATAGGTCCCGGATGGTTCGTCAATACCGAAGGCGTAAAGCTGGGCGAGCATAAAGGGCACGCCTACTATACCGTAGGTCAACGCAAAGGTCTGGAGATAGCACTGGGGAAACCGGCGTATGTATTACGTATAAATCCGGAGAAGAATACAGTGATGTTGGGCGATGCCGAGCAGCTGCAAACCGAATATATGTTGCTGGAGCAGGTAAGTATCATAGACGAGGAAGAACTCTTTGCCTGTACTGACCTGACGGTGCGCATACGCTATCGCAGCAAACCGATACCTTGCGAAGTGAAAACCTTGGAAGACGGCAGACTGTTGGTACACTTCCTCGCGGAGGCTTCGGCGGTAACACCCGGACAATCGGCCGTGTTTTACAGCGGTCGCCGTGTATTGGGTGGGGCGTTTATAGCTTCGCAGAAAGGCATCGGGTGGATTGTAGAACAAAACTCAAAAAAACAGATAAATAAATGAGAAAAGCAGTATGGATAGCCTTGCTTTGTATGGCTATTGGCGCTTCGGCGCAGCAAGATACATTGAAGTATCGCATTATGCTGGCAGACAAGGCAGGCTCAGCGTATTCCGTGGAGCATCCCGAACAGTTTCTTTCGGAGAAAGCAATTGCCCGCAGACAAAAACAGGGGATTGCCATTGACGAAACAGACCTCCCCGTGAGTGAGCAATACCTGCAAGCTATCCGATCGCTTGGCGTGAAGGTAGTGGCTATGGGTAAATGGGAAAACTTTGTCACGGTTTCCTGCAATGATACAACGCTGATAGACCAGATAGCCCGCTTCCCTTTTGTGACCAGCACCATGAAGGTGTGGGAGCTTAAAAAGACAAAGAAACCACAATTCGCTACCAAGCGAGATTCCATTGAGGTAAAAGAAATTCAACTATCGGATAATCTTTACGGTTCGGCTTATCAACAAATAAGTATGAGTAATGGCGATAAGCTACACGAAGCAGGCTTTAAGGGCGAGGGCATGACGATTGCCGTAATTGACGGTGGCTTTCACAATGCCGATATTATTCCGATGCTTGCCAATGTGCGCGTATTGGGCACAAAAGACTTTGTAAATCCTCACTCGGATATCTATGCCGAAACCAGTCACGGTATGGCGGTGCTTGCTTGTATGGCAATGAATCAACCCAATGTGATGATTGGTACCGCACCAGAGGCATCGTACTGGTTGCTTCGCACGGAAGATAGTTATTCGGAATATCCTGTAGAAGAAGATTATGCCGCTGCAGCTATCGAGTTTGCCGATAGTGTAGGGGTAGATTTAATAAATACCTCACTCGGTTACTATACGTTTGATGACAAGACAAAGGATTATCGCTACCGCGACTTAGATGGAAAAGTGTCGCTTATGAGCCGCACCGCCAATCGCACTGCTGAGAAAGGTATGCTCTTGGTATGTAGCGCTGGTAATGCCGGTAGCGGATCGTGGAAAAAGATAACTCCTCCCGGCGATGCAGAACATGTTATAACGGTAGGTGCCATTGGCAAAAACGGAGTATTGGCTCCTTTCTCTTCCGTTGGTAATACAACCGACAATCGCATCAAACCTGATGTAATGGCAGTGGGCGCATTCTCGGATACGATGGGGACGAATGGTAATTTAACTTTGGTGAACGGAACATCATTTTCTTCGCCTATCATGTGTGGGATGATTGCTTGTTTGTGGCAAGCACTTCCGCAACTTACCGCCAAGCAGATGTTGGAGGTGGTGCGGCAGTCGGGCGATAACGCAGAACATCCCGATAATATCTACGGATACGGCGTGCCCGACTTGCGGGAAGCATATTCTAAAGCAAAGTAGCTCCCCGTGCAACAACCGTTTACTCTATACGAACTCAACGCGCTTGTTAAGAAAAGCGTTTCACAAGGCTTGCCCGATGAATATTGGTTGCAAGCCGAACTGAATGATGTGCGTGTACATGGTGGTCATTGTTACCTCGAGTTTGTGCAGAAAGACCCACGGGGGAACAGCCTCATAGCCAAAGCGCGCGGTACTATCTGGGCAAACGTGTTCGGTATGCTGAAACCTTATTTTGAAGAAACTACGGGACAATCCTTTGCTTCAAATATAAAGGTATTGGTGCAGGTGCGTGTGGAATTTCATGAGCTCTATGGCTATAGTTTGACCGTGTGCGACATAGACCCTGCTTACACACTGGGCGATATGGCTATGCGTCGTCGGGAAATTCTCAAGCAGTTGGAAGAAGAAGGGGTACTCACCCTGAATAAAGAACTCGAAATGCCTGTGTTACCACAACGCATAGCTGTTATCTCGTCGGCAACAGCAGCAGGATATGGCGATTTCAGTCATCAATTGGTAAGCAATCCGCATGGCTTTTACTTTCAACCGGAACTCTTCCCTGCCATTATGCAAGGCGAGAACACGGAAAAAACCATCCTTGCCGCGCTGGAAAAGATTATGCAACGCGAAGAAGAATTTGATGTAGTGGTAATCATTCGTGGCGGTGGGGCTACTTCCGACCTCTCGGGCTTTGATACCTATCTGCTGGCTGCAGCCTGTGCACAGTTTCCGTTGCCCATTATCACCGGAATAGGACACGAACGGGATGATACGGTGCTGGATGCCGTATCGCACACACGGGTAAAGACACCCACCGCTGCAGCCGAGTACCTTGTCAATAGGGTAGGAGAGGCTGCGGGAAGGCTCTATACACTGACCAAGCAGTTGGAGCGTGGCGCATACAATCGTCTGACGCAAGAACGAACACTATTGCAGATGCTTGCCACACAGATTCCTGCCATAGTCCATCAGCGAATGTCCAAAGAGCAATATGCGCTGACAAGTCTGAAGAAGGAACTAACCACTGGTGTTAAGGCGCTCTTGGTTCATAAGAAATACCAATTGGAACTGCTTGCGCAACGCATCAAGGATGCTTCGCCCGAGTTGTTGCTCAAGCGTGGATATAGTATCACACTCCTAAATGGTAAGGCGGTAACATCTGCTACGCAGGTACACGAGGGCGACGTGATAACCACACGTCTGGCAGTAGGAGAGATACATAGTAAAGTAGAAAAATAACCTCAATAGAAAAGATATGGCAACAAAGAAAGAAACCTATTCGCAAGCAATAGAACGTTTGGAAGAAATTGTAGCTCTGATTAATAGTGGAGAGTTGGAGGTTGACGCGCTAAGCGAAAAAATCAGGGAGGCGAACGAACTTATATCATTTTGTAATAAGAAACTAACCCAAACAGCAGGTGAAGTGGAAAAATTATTGGAAGAAAAGCAGCAAACTGAATAAATAAAGCTAATTTTGTCCAATCTAACTAACGAATAAAACAATACCATTATGAAAGAAATAGACTGGTCGAGTTTATCATTTGGCTATATGCCGACTGACTACAACGTAAGAATTAACTACCGCAACGGTGAGTGGGGAGTATTGGAAGTAAGCAGTAGCGATACCTTGAATATCCACATGGCAGCTACTTGTCTGCACTATGGACAAGAAGCATTTGAAGGTTTGAAAGCATTTCGTGGCAAAGACGGAAAGATTCGTATCTTCCGCATTGAGGAGAATGCTAAACGCTTACAATCTTCATCTGAGGGTATTATGATGGCAAAACTGCCAATTGACCGTTTTGTAGAAGCCGTAAAAAAGGTTGTGGAACTCAACGAGCGCTTTGTACCTCCTTATGGAAGCGGAGCATCGCTCTATATTCGTCCGTTACTCATTGGAACTTCGGCACAAGTTGGTGTAAAACCAGCTGCGGAATATATGCTTGTTATCTTTGTAACTCCGGTTGGACCGTACTTTAAGAGCGGCTTCAAACCTTCTCCTTACGCTATACTACGTCATTTTGACCGCGTGGCTCCACTTGGAACAGGTCGTATCAAGGTGGGTGGCAACTATGCGGCAAGCTTGCAAGCAGGAGACGAAGCACACCGCTTAGGCTACTCGGCAGTACTTTATCTGGATGCTAAAGAGAAAAAATACTTGGACGAATGTGGCCCAGCCAACTTTTTCGCCATCCGTGGCAATAGCTACATCACACCCAAGTCGGACTCTATCCTTCCTTCTATTACCAATGATAGTTTAACAATCCTTGCCGAAGATATGGGCATGACTGTAGAACGTCGTCCTATCGAAGTAAGTGAACTTGCTACTTTCGAAGAAGCTGGTGCATGTGGTACAGCAGCGGTTATCAGTCCGATAGAGCGTATCGACGATCTTGACGAAAAGAAATCATACGTATTCAGTAAAGATGGTGAAGCAGGTCCTATCTGTACTAAGCTATACAACAAGTTGCAAGGTATACAGTATGGCGACGAACCGGATACACACGGTTGGAATACGATAGTGTAAGACTTTAGAAATTTAAAGTTTATTTATTCATATTAAAATACCATGCCCCTCCCGCATGGCTTTCCTCCCTCTCCTTTGGAGAGGGTTGGGGAGAGGCTGCACTTATATATGGCAAAGAACAAACTACAAAAGTTTGCCGATATGGCAAGCTATCCACATGTTTTTGAATATCCTTACTCTGTAGCCGAAGACGTTCCCTTTGAAATGAAAGGGCAATGGCATCGGTCGTTTTTTAAGAATGACAATCCCATTGTGTTGGAACTGGGGTGCGGAAGAGGAGAGTATACTGTGGGGTTGGGCAAACTTTTTCCCGAGAAGAACTTTATTGCGGTAGATATAAAAGGTGCCCGTATGTGGAGCGGAGCTACCGAAGCGCTTAATGAGGGTATGACTAATGTAGCCTTTTTGCGTACCAATATCGAAATTATCGACCGTTTCTTTGCTACAGACGAAGTGAGCGAAATATGGCTTACCTTCTCCGACCCGCAAATGAAGAAAGCTACCAAGAGGCTTACCTCAACCTTTTTTATGGAACGTTACCGCAAATTCCTTAAAGATGGTGGTATTGTTCATCTCAAAACCGATAGCAACTTTATGTTTACCTACACCAAGTACATGATAGAGGAAAATAAACTTCCCGTGGAGTTTATAACCGAAGATCTCTATCACTCAGGCTTAGTGGACGATATCCTGAACATTAAAACATACTACGAGCAACAATGGCTTGCACGTGGACTAAATATTAAATACATCAAGTTCTGTCTTCCACATAACGGTACGCTTACCGAACCCGATGTGGAAATAGAACTCGACTCTTATCGTAGTTACAACCGTAGCAAACGTAGCGGTTTAACCCACAACCATTAAAAGAAATGACACTATATCCCAAACTTATTCTCGATGCTCTTGCTACCGTTCGTTATCCCGGTAGCGGTAAAAATATTGTAGAAGCCGAAATGGTCGATGATGACATGCGCATAGACGGCATGAAAGTATCTTTTTCCCTAATCTTTGATAAACCCACTGATTCTTTTGTGAAATCTGTGGTAAAAGCTGCCGAAACAGCTATCCTTACTTATGTAAGCAAAGAAGTGGAAATAGCTGGCAATATAAACGTAAGATTTAAGCAGACCGCTCGTCCCGAAGTAGGGAAACTGTTGCCACAAGTGAAGAATGTCATTGGCATATCTTCGGGCAAAGGTGGTGTGGGCAAATCTACCGTTTCGGCAAACCTTGCCGTGGCACTGGCGAAGATGGGTTATAAAGTAGGGTTGCTCGACGCAGATATCTTTGGTCCATCCATGCCTAAAATGTTTAGGGTAGAGGATGCTCGTCCATGTGCGGAGGAGATAGACGGTCGCGATTTGATTATTCCCATAGAAAAATATGGCGTAAAGCTTCTCTCCATAGGTTTTTTTGTAAACCCTGATCAAGCCACATTGTGGCGTGGCGGTATGGCAAGCAACGCCTTGAAGCAACTCATAGCCGATGCCGATTGGGGCGATTTGGATTATTTCCTCATAGACCTTCCTCCCGGCACAAGCGATATCCACCTTACTATTGTACAAACGTTGGCACTGACAGGTGTAATCGTAGTAAGTACTCCACAGGAGGTAGCACTGGCAGATGCGCGTAAAGGTATCAATATGTTTACCAACGATAAAGTAAACGTACCCATCATTGGACTCATTGAAAACATGGCGTGGTTTACCCCTGCCGAACTTCCCGAAAACAAATACTACATCTTCGGTAAAGATGGTGCCAAGCAACTTGCCGAAGAGATGAATGTTCCGCTATTGGGGCAAATTCCTCTTGTGCAAAGTATACGCGAAGGAGGTGATGACGGATCGCCCGTTGCCTTGAACGACAATTCATTAACCGGACAAGCATTTGTAGCTGTAGCCCACAATGTCGTAAACTATGTAGAGGAGCGGAATAATGAACAGCCGCCCACCCAAATTGTAGAAATAAAAGCACACTGATAAAAAAGATTCTTTGACTGTCGTCAGCCATAGGCGCACGCCCCGTCAGCCTATGGCTCGTGCTTCGTCTGCCTATGGCTCATGCTTCGTCTGCCTATGGCTCATGCTTCGTCTGCTTATGGCTGATGGTTCGTCAGCCATAGGCAGATTTTTCTTCTTCTTATTTTCTTTCCATTCCTCTTCCTCTTTTCAGAATTATTTCAACTTTGCCTGCAACCTTTGTATTGTAAACGCAAGAAAACGGTTACAATATGTATTATCAAACTAAAATATCATGTTATGAAAACGAAATTATTTATGTTTACCTTAGCAGTTGCGGGACTATTCTTTGTAGGCTGCAGTGACGATGACGACAACATCAAAGTAGATCAAACCATTCAGAATGCATTCGAAGTTCAGTACCCCGATGTTACCCGTGTGGAATGGGAGATGAAGAGTGGATACTATGTGGCAGATTTTAAGCAAAACGGTATGGAGACCGAAGCATGGTATAGCGGACAAGGTATATGGAAAATGACCGAAACGGATGTGCTCTACAAAGATATTCCACAAGCGGTAAAGAGTGCTTTCGAAGCAAGCGAATACGCAACCTGGCATGTAGACGATGTGGATATGCTGGAAATGCCCGATGTAGAAACAGTCTATATCATTGAAGTGGAAAAAGGAAAAGAAGAGTACGACCTTTACTATACCATTGATGGCGTATTTGTAAAAGCAATGGTCGATACAAATGGTACATATCTTCCTACAACTGTGCTTCCGGCAATAAAAGAGTTTATAGCAGTGAAATATCCGCAAGCGCGCATTGTAGATATCGATCAGGAACGCAATACGGTTGAAGTAGATATTGTGGACAATAAAATATCTCGTGAAGTAGTGTTCGACCTGAACGGTGAGTGGATGCATACAAAAACAGAAGTGCGTCAGGCGGATGTTCCACAAACGGTGTTAAACGCACTGGCTACAACCCAATACGGCTCTTGGAGAATTGATGATGTAGATCATTACGTAACGGCAAATAGCGAATATTATGAGTTCGAAATGGAATCGGGCAAGCAAGAAGTGCTTGTGAAGATTGATATGAACGGAAACGTGCTGTAAACGATGCCAAACATTATTGCTTCCCTCACTTCGTTTCCGGGCAGAATTGGTACTGTTCATCAGGCAATTCAAACGATATTGAATCAGACGGTTCGACCGGACAGGGTTATCTTATATTTAGCTTGCGAGCAGTTTCCTGCTCGCGAGCTTCCACAAACACTACATGCCCTGATACACGAAAATCCATCCTTTGAAGTACGTTGGTGTAGATATGATATCAGGTCTTTTAAGAAGTTGGTGCCTGCCTTGCATGATTTTCCTAACGATATTATTATAACCTTCGACGATGATATCCTTTACCCGCCTACCATCATTGAACGCTTGGTGGAGAAACATCACAAGCACCCCAATGCTATATGCGGATGCCGTGTGAAACGAATCAGGATTAAGAACCATGAAGTGGAGAATTACCGCAACTGGAGTCGCTACCGAACGCTACGTTCCGTCTTTTCGGGTGTGCTTCCTCAATATAGAAACATAGCTACTACGGGTGGAGGTGCCTTATTCCCACCACACGTATTGCATCCCGATGTATTGCGCGAAGATATATTCATGAACTTATGTCCCACTACCGACGACCTTTGGTTTTGGGCGATGGCTGTCCATAATGGCGCGAAGACTGCTCCGGCAGGAAAATATCTGAATATCAATGTGATAAAGGAATCGCAAACAGAACGATTGTGTACAAATAATCTTCGGGGCGAGAACCTGAATGATAAGAATATGAAGAAAATACTAGCCACATATCCCGGCGTTTATGACTCTATTTGTGAGCACAAACAGTTGGATTATGAACTGTTCTTCTTCTCCTTTATCAATTTGACAGCTCGCTGGCTATTGGGTGTCGGTACTCATTGATGGAGTATCACCTTTGTTGTGCACTCCGCAGCACGCAACACATATGTACCTCCTGGTAATTTCTTTTTGAGCATAGTACGTTCGCCGACGACAATGGATTGTTCGGCTATTTTGCGTCCGGTGGTGTCGAATACTGTGATTTTCTCCGTGTTTCCTTTTTTCCCTTCGAGGTGCAATACAACAACTATTTGTCCGTCATTATAGATATACGCCAGTAGCTCATTACCATTCTTCGCCTCTTGGTTTACATCTGTTTCATTGGGTAATCCGCTCACCACAGAATGACGGAAACGTATACTGAAACGATCTGTAACAGATACGCTGCTCGAAGTAAATTGATAATTTTTGCAACGAAGATTAGTTTCAGTATTACGCCATTTGTCTATAAGGAATACATCCAATGTATCTAAATTCAGTATCTCCTTGGCATGGAAGCTAAAACTACCTCCTTCTTCTGCTTGGAAGCCAAGGGGTATTTCCATTCCGTTTGTGATTTCGGGTAGCCCGTTTATCGTTAGTTCACGGCTAGAAGAGTAGGGTATGGTGAATATTTCAATTCCACGTTCAGCGAATAATTTATCGCTGTCGTAGATATCGAATTCCTTTTTTGCTTCAGGGTCGGCATATATTACAGTTTCGTCAATGTAGAAATCATTATTGACGGTGAGACGTAGCAAAGGACGCTTTTCGGTATTGTTATTCGCTGCCCGCGTGGTTTTAAGGAAATTGCTTGCATGGTCGGCATGCGATCGGTGATTATCCTTAAAGGTAAGTATCCCCGAACTCTTCCCATCTATTAAGCGTACCCAGAATGCTTGCATCGGTGCTATGTATGCCATAGAGTATGAACCGGTAGGTGTTGCGTTTTCCCATCCCGGTGCTACAGCTACATCACCCGAAGCGTTGTACGACCAGAATTCATACACACCACCTACTTGTGTGCGATACCATATTGTACTGTAGAGGTTGGCTTCTTTCGCTTCTTCCGATGTCCACCGCCAATATGATGGAAAAGGGTTACCCACAAGGTTGAACCCTCGTTTCTCATGTCCGTCATCTTGTCGGGTAACATTGAATTGTGTTTCCTGGTCGCCATCGGAATAGATACCCGAGAACTTTACGGCGATATCTGTTTCCGAAGAATAGGCTGTATAGCCTAAACCGGTATAAAAAATACTATCTGCTTTTTCGGGTAACCAATTATGCATTCCTTCGTGGTAACTTTCTACGCGCCATGTATTTCCGGCGATTGTTTCCAAATCATCTCCGGATATGCTTTTGCCAAGCGCTTCTTTTATCAGAGGTATTTCGCCACCTTGCACAGGACTGCTTACATACCAGTTGCGACCTTTGCTCAGCAGATGTTCCATATTCTGTCGCACAGCTTGCATGTTACCACTGTTGGCAGGATTTTGGTTGAGGAAAGAAGCATTGGCTTGCAGTGTGAAATCATTGGCTTTAAGTATCTTTTCGTAGGCGATAGTGTACATTTTACCCGGGCAAACGGTAATACTCTCCATATCTACATCTATATCCTGCACGCAGTTTGCATTAATCTGTACATCAGCACCGGGATATGGAAGAATATGGTAGTCGGTCTGGGTTTCCCATTTATGTGGCTCGCTCCAATAACCGTTCTCGACAAATTTTACGGGATAGTAGGTAAATCTATCGGTAAATACGCGTGACTCTATGCCGTTGTTGATAACAATATCTCCTAGAATAGATACTGTTGATGCATCTGTGATACACTTAATCTCAATATTGTCAACCGATACTATTTTAGCTGGTATACCAGCGATGGTAACTGTAACTAACTCTTCGCTTCCTGTTGTCCCCAGTAAGCCGGTTCCGCGGATAGTAATTTCCGTGTTGCCCGTTACAGGCCCGTAAGCGGGAATTACATCGGAAACGTTGATAGGTTCGTAACGATATCCATCGGTAAGTGTGGTGGTGGCACAGACGGCTGTTACTGCTACGGTTACATAACCCGATACATGAGGAGGGGGTGTACAGTAGATTGTGTTGTTGTCGACTACCTCAATATTATCAGCAGGGATACCATCGAAAGTAACCTCTGGTGTAGAAGACGTTTCGAATGGCTTAAAACCGCTACCGGTAATGGCTATTGTACCGTCTTCCTTAATAGGAGCTTCGGGAATTCCGGTGTAGATACCTCCGGAGGTAGGACCCGAATTAGGTGATATCTTTGTAATCTCGGTGGTAATAACCGATAATGTGTTTTGATCGAAATATCCTACGGCAGGAACGTTTAGACCATAAGGGGAATAAGTAACGTTCTCGGTGAAAGCATCACTGAATTTTGTGATGCGGCGGTTGACCGTAGCCTGCGGACTGGTTGTGAATGTATAGACAGCTTCCTCTCTTTCGCTTTGTTCATCGGCAACACCTGTGTTCATGTTAATAATGGTAAAGTTATAGGGTGCGGTGCCATTGCTGATTGTTACAGTTACATCTACCGGATATCTGGGACAAACGAGTGTTTCTTTGGGAGTGATGCTTATTGTGGGCATAGGCACGAGTTGTATATGGAACTCTGTAGCCTCAGACCGACAACCATAACTATCTGCTTTAACAAGCCAATAGGTTGTATCTATGGCTTTTGTCGGGTCAAGCTTTTCTGGAGGATTGGCTATTTTAGCAACGGAAGTGGTGTCCGAACTGGTATACCAATCCAAATACTGAGATTCGTCAAGGTTGAGGTCTAGATAATTCATCAAGTCGAGTTGTTCAGTTCCCGCAGGTTGAACATAACCCCTCAATGGAATAACAGTAATGTATGTGTTCACGGCAATCTTAACCTCCACCTTTCGAGGCTTGCTCTCACACTTTCCGGGTTCGGTAATGGTAGCCCAATAAGCTTCGTATTCGTGATTCTCATTTTGAAAAAAGCTATTCATTTTTTCGTCGGTAAGAGGATCTAAACCAGAACGAAGGCGTTCGCCTTTCACTCCATTATTATCAGCATACCATGTAATCCATTCAAGGTGCTTCACGTTTTCAACTTCGTCTATCTTCCATAGTTCTCCTTCTTCCTCATCTATTATTTGGTTGCCCTCTTCGTCAACTATCGGTATCTTGTTATTATTGCTATCAAGTAAGTATGCCGGTTCATGGTTTACTACTACAAGTGAGTCCCATACAATGTGGTTGGCAAAATATTCGCGATTCTCATCTTCAATATTCCACGGTGTGGCTATGATGGAATTTTCGTTAGGTTTGTGATCTATATCTTCGTCAATGGGGCATACTTCTCTGAAATCCCAACGAATCTCCGGTAATTTGGTGCGCGGAGTTATGGTGATTTCTCTCTCGGTAACGCAGCCATTGGCGGTGGTGTAGGTAACGGTTACTTTGCCGCCCTTGCCTTCTTCATCTTCGTCTACGTCGGTACTTAGCATACCATTGGAGTCTATCTGGACAATACTGGTGTCTGAACTGGTGTATGTACCTCCGTTTGCATTGTCGAATATTGTATTGTCGCGATATTTAAGTTGTAGCTGCAATGTTTCACCACTACAAATCTCACCAGGATCAACAATTTCGGGACATGGGTACACTATGACAGCCAATGTAAACTCTGTTCCCGCACAGCCTACGGAGTTTGTAATCGCTGTGGGTGTTACCGTGTAATATAGCGTTGCTGTGGTAGGCGAGGTGTTTATCAGTGTTCCTATGTTGATGTTGTTGCCCAATCCACTTTGAGGAGGGTTAGAGATTGCTCCCGGATGAGATGTGGTGGTTAATATCCACTCATAGTTTGTTATTCCGGCAAAGGCTGTGCCCGATGCAGGGTCGTAGTCTTTTACACTTTCACCATTGCAGATGTCAATTTCCTTGTAAGAGATAACCGGCTTGGGGTATACCGTTACAGTTATGGTAAACGTATGCCCCTGACAGCTACCTAATGTAGAGCGTGGCGTAACAATATATGTAACAGTTTGGGGCGAATCGGTGGTATTGACTAGTGTGTTGCTTATAAAGCTTAGATTTGTACTGGAGGCTGCTGCTCCGGTTACCCCCTGTGGTATGTCTGCTGGTATACTCCATGAATAGATTGGTGTAGCAGGCAGTACATCTCCTTGTGCTGCCGACGGAGTTATTTTAAATTCTTCTCCACTACAGACGGAGATTATTTTATCCTGCACATCAGGAACAATAATAACCGTAAAAGTAGCAGTACCTTTAGAATCGTCGTACACGTTATCGTACGTTTCGCCAAACCAACTTATCCTTTCGTAATAGGCTCTTACTTTATAGGCATATCTACCCGGAGCCAGTCCTTCGGTAAAGAACTCTGGAGTGTTGGTCTTTGTACCTGTGTTTTGTCCCTCTATAATCCACTCCCAACCATTGGACGAAAGAACAGGGAGAGAGGCAGTAGCTTTAACCGCTACCTCACCTTGGCAAATAGAGTTGACATTGGCATTGTAGAGTGAGATTACCGGAGGTGCAGGGAATGTCGCCGAAATGCGGACAAGACCGGGTGCACCATTGCCACCTTGGTAAGGATTGCCACCAAGTGCATTCCGTCTTTTTCCCCCACCGCCACCGCCACCGTAACTACTACCGTTGCTGCCTGGGTTGGCAGTCCCAACTCCATCTCCTCCTTTGCCGCCATGGTCATCAGTAGAGTTTCCACCGCTACCGGCATTCCCTCCGAAAATATTTCTATAACTTCCGTTACCACCAGTTTTTCCTGCACCGCTAGAGCCTGCGCCGCCACCACCACCGCCAGAGCCTTCACCGCCACCTTGTCCACTCCCACTACCTCCATTACCTCCACTGTAAGCAGTGCCGACACAATCCGACGCTTGACCTCCTGCCGCACCATCAGAACTATTGTCCGCTACTCCTTTGCCACCTACTGCCTTTACTAAGGTTGTTCCATCAGAAAGTAAAACATAGGAGTCGCCTCCATTGTGTGTTCCACTATCTCCCGAACCTCCTGCTCCTACTGTTATAGTAAGTATTTGCCCGGGAGTTACGGTAATGACGTTTCGCGAATACGCACCTCCACCTCCGCCACCACATGCACGTCCGTTGTCGCTGGAGTAACCTCCACCTCCACCTCCACCCCATGCTTCGAGTGTAACAGAAGTTACTCCCTGAGGAACGGTGAAGGTACTACTGCTTTCGTACAATTTGGATATAGGCAAGCTCGAAACAGGGATTTGTGCGTGCATAACTATCCCCATGCCCATTAATAAAATGGGCAGGAGTAGGCGAGAGGTGTGTTGGGCGATGCGCATGGGCTATTAGGCTGTAGGTACGTCTGTAATGTCTTTACCGAAGTCTGTAACCTCTACTTCAAAGCTAATGGCTGTTAGGGCATTAAATGTAATTTTAATGGCATACTGCTTACCCATTTCGAACTTGTCTGAATCTCCCAGAGCAACGCTTACAGTCTGTGAATCGAGGTTCCCTATGCTGTAAGTAACTTCTAGAGCAAACTTTCCGCCATTCTCATTTGCTGCAAGTTGTTCTGTGGTATGAGGTATTACCATCATGCCTTGTTCCATAGATGTAACAAGAGTTGCGGTACTTGTTCCTACCGGAACGGCCACGCCTGTAGCTGCAAGGATGTAGGGATAATCTATCTTGTCAGTATCACCAGGAGTCCATGTCCATCCCCATTGAGCAGTAGTTGCGTCGGTTTCAGGTGCAGTAGGAGTACCTGCGATTGTTCCGGTAGGGTATAGGTTTTTAAGAATTAATTTCTCAATAACCACAACCTCGGGCATACTGTTAACTGCTTTTACAAATACACGAGCCAGTGCATGCTTGAAATTGAATCTCACTTTGTTGGCTATGGTAGTATATGTTTCTCCTGCAACAAGGAAATCTTCTTGTACTGTTTTTCCGTCAGCATTCGGTGCAGATACTGTGTGCGTGAATGATGCACCGGTAAAGAGATTGGTTACGACTGGCGATTTACTCGTTGTTCCTACAGGTGAGTAGGCTACGAAATTAGCTTCTTTAGCTCCTGTATTGTAGTAGCGTTTGGGGTTGTAGTCGAACGAACCGCCTGTTTGGCGTGCTACGGTTACTCCATTAAAGATGTTTTTTTTAGTATCTCCTTCCGCTTCCACAGCTACATCGTCAATACCATATACTACGAATGCTTCAATTGAACTGCTGGTTGTTCCTGTTGTTCTTGTAACTTCAGGTGTACCCCC
Organism: Bacteroides sp. 214; assembly: GCF_010501015.1. GTDB lineage: Bacteria > Bacteroidota > Bacteroidia > Bacteroidales > Bacteroidaceae > Bacteroides. The sequence goes on from NZ_QVML01000013.1 coordinate 42,025, forward strand.
TTGTACATGGAAGCTCACTGCTCTGGTCTCATTCACAAGGTCAATAACTTCATCATTTGAACATCCTGTCCATAGTCCGATTGTTGCCAAGAAGGACAATCCTAAGAAAATTTTTTGTTTCATAATCATTTAATTAAAATTTATATAATCGTTATCTAATCATTTCATTTAAAATTTACGGCACATCCAACGTCATCTGTAGTTGGTATTGCTTTCCAATCTCAAAGATAAAACCTTCTACAACGGGCAGTTTTTTTGTTGCCGAAGTATAGTATTGCTCACCGTTAATAGGCGAAACCGTATAAATATCATATTCCACGTACACAACAGTTTCATTTCCAGCCAGTACTTCCTGCGGCATCACAAAAATGCCATCATTACTACTCACCAATGTAGTGTACTCTTCTTCGATGGTTACCGCTGATGTTATCAGATTGAAGCGATAGCTGGCTGGCTGTGATAGATCGCTCCACACTGTTGCTGTAGGCGTTCCGTAATTGTATTTACCTCTGGAATAAAGGTTGCGCAAATCCATTCGCACTACTTTGATGCGGTAGGTATCGTTGTTTTTTGCTGCTTTTGCTCTCGCTGTTACTCTACTGAAAGCGTGCTGGAAATTCAAGGGTATGGCTTCGGTATGTGGCGATTCGCACGTGTAAGTTGCTACCAATAGGTCTTCCTGATCGTTACTCACAATTCGCGGTGGAGTTGGCTCTCCTGTTCCAAGTGGTGGCTCCTCACTTCCTTTGTATGGCATCGCGTATTCAATAACGGGTGGAGTTGTATCATCACCATTGTGACTCAGCCCGGTAATAAAGTTTTTAATCCCCGCGGGTGCGTACGCATAAAAATCTACCTTGCCTCCTTGCGGCCAATACTTCTTGGGGTAATAATCCCATATCAAACCACTTTCGGGCTTGTATACGTACTGCTCGTCGAAAAGAAACGACCAATCGCTGTCATCGGTATGTATTCCATTTATCACAAAATCGGGAATGGTAGCATAAGTGTTTATCGGGGCGCGTGTGTCAGTATAGTGATCGTTACTTCGGGTCATTCCTCTCGTTGGTACATCTATAATCTCTCCCCAGTCTTCTACGCCAATAGTAAAGCCACCGTCGGTAGGTCCTTTATCTCCCTCGTCTGCGTTTACCGATAATCGGTGATCATTATAAAGCACAATGTCGTACCCACCGTTGCGCTCTCTCCATGCTAATTGTTCTTCTAATGTACCATTTTCGCCCATTGCTCCTTTCAGTTGTTCGGCGATTGTGTCTTCCCATTCGTCTTGCCAATATCCCCATGCACCGTAATACCGGGTGTTACCACTGTTGATTGTTTCTACGGTTAGGCGAAAACGATTATCGTTAGTGTCGAGCGGTCCAAAAGTGACAAACTTTCCCACTACCCAGTCGCGCGTCCATCCCACAAGGGTGTCTGTACTTGCCCAGCTGGGGTTTTTTGCCGTGAAAAGAGCTTTTTCCTGTTCACTCCAACGCGAACTTTTTTGAGCATCTCTGATGGCTTCCACGCGAGAGAATAGGATAGTAGATGGTGTTGGGGCTAATTCTCCGGTTGCCGGAAAGTAAGAAGCTGACATACCGGATATGGCTCCACCGTTTTTGACCATGTTTTGAGCTCCTATCACATCGTATATGAGGAATGTAAATTCGCGCAACACATCCTTGGGGTAAAAATGAACAGTAACCTCTTCGTCGGCAGAAATATTCTGTAGGTCGATAAATTGCGAACGGCTATCAATGTAGAATTGATAAGGATATGTTTCGGCTACGGTCGTCTCGCCCCCGGGGAGTTGAGGCACCAGGCTGTTGTAGATACCTGTTGCCCGCATATTGTATGCTTCAAAGCTTTCTCGTGTGCCTTTGCTTCGGAACGCCATGTTGGTGTGTCCGTTGAAATCCATACACATAACGTCGTATACAGTGGCATCAAGTCGTTCGATTCCTCCGTACACATCCATATCGGAAGATATAAGCGAACTCGATTGTGGATACCAGTGCACGGTCATGTTACTTGGAAATGTTATCATGTCGCGAGATATATCCTCCCAATGAATGATTACATTGACAGGGATATCGCCTGTAGGGAAAGGGTGCGAATGCAACTCTTTCTGCTGGCAGGCAACGATACCCGTCAGTAGGAGAATAAATGTGATTATATGTTTGTTTACTCGCCGGGTAACCATACTAACGATACACCTACACGGGTAGGTCCGATATAATTTCTGTTGATAGTCTTTTCCTTTTCCCAATGCTCATGTGTCATACTATAATCATATTTATAGTATTTGCCACCCACGTACCCAATTGCCACTCCTAATTCCATGTTCAGTTTATGTGTAATAGGGAAGCTGTATCCATACGATAATCCTGCCGACCAACTTGGGTCGCTTTGGTAACCTTTGCTATTTTCGTCTTTAGTGAAAAGGCGCACATCGTACTTGCCCATCATGGAGTAAAAGCCTAAAGCATGTCCATGTAGCGGATGTGGCGACTTGAACCAATGGCGTAGCTCTATGCCTGCCGTTTGAATATTATGCGACCATCGCTTCTGTATAGGATGCCCAAAAGTCCATCTACTCAGGCTACCTTCTATTGCTAATGACCATTGCTTACCCATATACCACTCAATTGTCAGGTTGGGGAGGAGTAGCGCGTCATACAATAAGTTGGTCTTAATCGCCAGATGCAATGGTGTCCGTTCTTTGACAGGTTTGCTTGGGTATACGTATTCTGTAGTGGTAATGTACATGGTGTCGCTTTTCAGGAATACAGTGTCGCGCATAGTGGCGTGTTGCGTTTCTGTTATAGTAGGGGATGGCAATTGATTGGCTTTGAAAAATGTCTTTTGCTTGTCCGAACCAGGGATGATGTAGGAGCCGTCTTTCATCTTCAGGCGTATAGCCGCATATTGAAGCCTGTCTCTTATTTGTTTCTCGGTAAAGGGAGGCTTCTGTGTCTTTAACATGTCGTAGCCAAACTTGTCGATGCCAATGATGTTGAGCTTGATGGGGAACTCCTCTGCTAGTTGGGTATGTGCTTGTTGTAAATAGGATTGTAGTGACAGACAGCGGTTTTGCGCCAGTTTTATATTATATTCTTCACTACCTACAGGCGAACAGGCACCAATAATCTCAATAGAATCGAGTGCTTCGACTATATATGGAGACTTTAAAAGCTCATCTACCGCGTTGAACATAATGTTGTTGTCGTAATAGTGACGCATTAACTCGTGTTTGCCTGTGGGAAAATAAAAAGCCGAAGGGAAATTATCACCTTTCCATACAGAGATATGGCGATTGGCACCAATAGAGGTATTGCTATAATTCAAAGTTATGGTATCGTTGCTGTTTCCTTTGGATATGTAGCTACCCTTAGCAACGGATAAAACACTCCCGTCACTCGCCATCGTAATCCGCTGATTCTCTAATGTTGGCAAAGAAATGTTCTGTTTGTCTGTAACGTTTTGAGCATACAAGCCAATTGCACAGAATGAAAACAAAAACACAAACAATGTCAAGAAACGCTGAAATCCACTCTTGTTAGCACAACGACACAAAATCACAACAAGGTTTTCCATAGTTACCCCCAGCCAATGCTACTGAATTAATTTTATTTACAGTAAATGGATAGGTATAAATGCATAATATTATTAACAAATACGAATAATGGACTATTAATCAAGTTGCAAAAGAAGTAAATTATACTTAGGGCAACAAAAGAAACGCCCTGTTTTTTTATTCTTTAACACAAAATGTATTGCTGTTTATTAAGTCTGCGATAATCAGCTATTTAGATTGGCTAATTTGGGGAAATTTTCCACACTTTTGCGGGTTTTAGTAATGATTTTTTTAACGCAAGCACGAGGGTGTTGTCAAAGAACAACGCACCCTCGTGTATCATGTTGGTTAAAATATTACTTCTTCACGCGTTGGCGGAATTAATTCACACTATGGTTGATGAACCATGAGCCATAGGTTGACGGAGTATGAGCCATAGGCTGAAGGAGCATGAAACTATGGCTGACGGGTCATGAGACTATGGCTGACAGGAGATGAAACTATGGCTGACAAGCGCACTTAAATAAGAGCTTTAAGCAATGCTTCTTTTGCGACTGTTTTTTGCTTCACTTCTCACTGTTTTTCGACCTGTTTCCCAGTGTTTTCTTACCACAAAAACAGTCAAAAATTGGTTGTGAATACCTTGTGAAGGATAAAAGAGGAGGTCTTCACAATCAACTCGCTTACTGTCAGTTAGTTATAGCGATATGTGAATGTGAAGACCTACTTTATAAAACTACATTTGGAGTGCGTATTAAACTATTGGGTTGATAAAATATGCACTAAATTAATTCTGCCAACGGGTTACTTCTTAATAACCTTTTTCTGTGTACTTCCTTCGCTTGTGATGATCTTTACAATGTAGTTGCCTGAGGCAAATGTGCTCATGTCTATGCTGTCGATATGTTTATTTGCCTTGAACAACATTACACCAGATAGGTTGTATACAGCGACGTTCTTTACTTCGGCATCCGATTTGATATACAGGTAATCGGATACAACCGAGGGGTAGATTGCTGTTTTCTCTTTTGCTATATCTTTTATACTTGTTGCGTTCTTGCTTGCTACACTCATGTAGAACAGGTTCATGGTATCTCCTTTCTTGATGGTGTATGTGTCAGCCGGCAGGTCTATTGTGTAGATGTAGCTATCCGTTGTTTTGTTTACATCGTTTATTTTCACTCTTTTACCACCTTCATCGGTCATGAATACCAATGTTAATGTAGATTCCTCGGTGATGGTAAAAGAAATAACTGTGGCACTTTCCATCTTTAGGCATTGTGTCAGTGTCATTCCTCCATAGGTAACGGTTCCTTTGTCTGTAGAAAGATTACCGGTAATGCTGAAGAAACTGCTTTCCAATCCATTGGCTGTGAAGTTGTGTGTCATTCCACCTGCCGGAATTTCCGGGTCTGTAGGCTCTTCCGGATCTGTTGGGTCTGGATCGGGGGTTGTATTGCTTTCTTCGCGACCAATTTGAACAACGGTTCCCTTATAGCCGGCTACTAATTTGCTTAAAGCAGTATTTATATCATAGCTGGCATCATCCGTTTCGGTAAAGCTGTATCTTAGGTCGCCTCCGTTTGTTCTCCCTGCGTAGGTAGTAATGGCTTCTTTGGCGTTATCCGGAGTCTCTACATTATAGGCATATATGATGTTTGCGTCCGTGTCGAAGTTATTGTATGAAGTGCCTCCCACTACTGTAATGTACGTATCGGGCACTTTCTCATCGCGGGTGGCTGTTTCAATAGCATCCCACTGGCTTTTCGCGTTCAGCTTGTTTTGCGTATGATAAACAAGTGTTCGGTTGGTGTTTACCATCTTGTTGCCGAAGGATTTAATCATACCCCCATTTTCTCCCGAGAAGGTACCGTTACCATTGATGATGTCTGTGCCTTGCAGCGAGCTAAGCATAGGGCGGGTGGCATTTCTGAAATAATTGTTTTCAACGAATACGCTCGACCCCATTGTAGCTCCTACACCATACTTGGCAATGCCATCGAAATAGTTATTGTACACATGTACCGTCATGGTGCGCACGCGTGGGTGGCGAGAGTCCGAATGGTCGAACCAGTTGTGATGATAGGTAATGTAATTAGGTCCACTTTCGCTGGTCATGCCACAAAGTGACATCTTGCCCGAGTCCCAGAAATGGTTGAAGGAGAGGGTAACGTATTTGGAATTCGACTTCACGTCCAATGAACCGTCGCCTTTCGCTTGGTCGCCACCTTTGTTTTGACCATAGAAAAAGTCGCAGTGGTGCACCCATATATTAATATTGTCTGTGTCGAGTGATATACCATCGTCTGTGAAGTTCATCACACCGATATTGCGTATTTCTACGTTTCCTACACCTCGCACAAGTATCCCCCAACCGTTGATGGTGGCATCGTTGCCAATACCTTCCAACGTGTAATTCATTTCGAGGTCTTTACCACCCTTAACCTGAATGTAGTTGTTGCTGTTCAATCCGCTTACGTCGCTTGCTTTAATCTCTCCGATAAAACGAAATGCCATAGGTGTGGTATCATGCCCTTTTTGTTTGCCGGCTAAGATATCTACAATACCTGTGCGTGTTTCTGTGCCGCCTTTGCTGTTTACAATAACCTGAGTAGAGATTGTGTTGATAGATTTTGCCGTTACATAAAAAACTTTTGCACCCGTTTTCAACGTTCCATCATTATTGTAAGCTCCCGAAGCTGTTTTGTAGGTAGAGTTGGTAGAAAATGCAAACCCTTCTCTTACATGTGCTTTCACTTCGAGACTTGCAGTTACCGCTTGTTTGGAAGTATCTTCCATGAGCGTTCCTTCAACGTCGGTAGTAGGAACAATCTTCAAGATATAGTTACCGGCTTTTAGTCCCACAACATCGGCTCTGTAGTAGTCGGCATATTTTCTGATGAGCATTTCATCTATTTGCAGATATGTGTCGTCAGTTGCTGCAGCTTCTTTGTAATATACATGGTAGAAATCGGCACCTTCCATAGGCTGCCATTTGGCATATGCTGATTCCAGCCAACCGCTTGCTTCGGTAATGGTTACCTGTGCCCACATTTGTGTCATGCTAAAAAAAGCGAATACGAATAGTAATAATTTGTTTTTCATACTGTCATTAATTGGTATTAAATTGAATTCTCGTTTGTACGCTGCAAAGTTGCGTGTTTTTCTGTTGGGGGGGTGTGGATATTTTGTTTTTTATTGAGTAAAAATTGAGTGGTAACAAAAAACGCCTATGCGATTGATTGGTCGCATAGGCGTTTTTTTTGTTCAAAATAGCTTCTTAGTTCAGACGGAATCTAACGGGTACGGTGTATTTCACATTTACGGCTACTCCCCGCTGTGTGCCCGGTTGCCATTTAGGCATTAGCTTAACAACGCGTATGGCTTCTTCCGCTAAATCGGCATTCTCGCCTCTCAACACAATAGGATCTTTAATGTTGCCCTCTTTGGTTACAACAAACTGCACGGTAACAATACCTTCTATCTTCTCGGCAGCTGCTTTTTGGGGGTACTTAATGTTTTGATTCAAGAATTCCATTAGCGCACTTATTCCACCCGGGTATTGAGGAGAGTTTTCTACCACTTCAAATACAGCATCATTGTCTGCAGGCGATTTGTCTATACTTGCTGCCACAACTTCCACCTTCTTCTCTTGACTTACCGGTTGGGTAATCCTGAATCGTATAGGGATAGTGTATTTTACTCTTACTTCCTTTCCTCGTTGCTTGCCCGGTTTCCATTTGGGCATGGAGTTTATAACACGCAGCGCTTCCGCGTCCAGCGAAGGTTCTACTCCGCGTAAGATAATCGCATCCGAAATACTACCGTCTTTATTAACGATAAACTTCACAGTAACTGTTCCTTCTATCTTCTTTTCGGCAGCTTTAGCCGGATATTGAACATTTTGGCTCAGAAAACTCATCAATGCGGGTAACCCACCAGGATATTCGGGTGTTACTTCCGCTATTTCAAAGGCTTCTTCTTCGTCGTTTGTTTTCTTTTGCGGTTCCTGATCTTGTGGAAGCTGAGCTGTCTCCACTGCATCTTGTGTTATTTCCGAGCTTTCCGGCAATACATTCTTCAGTAGATTACTTGTGTTGCGGGCTACGCTGTCTATGTTGCTAATGAGTAGTAGCAGCACCAATAACGGCACAAACAACAGATACTTGGTTCTTGCAATTTGCTTGGTTCTTTTTTTGTTCATCATTTTAATTCTGTTTTTTAAAGGTAACACATTGAAATTATTATAAATGGTGGCTACTGATTTCTGATGTGTTAATCCAAGCAGATGATATTGGTAGGTTTTGCAATCATACCCTTGTTCCAATACCTTATTGTCGGCAAGGAACTCCAGGTTATTACGCACTTCTCTCTTTATCAACCAAATGAAAGGATTAAACCAACAAAGGGCACAAAACAATTCGCTGACAACTACATCGACCGAGTGCCATTCGCGGACATGTGTCGATTCGTGTGCAAGAATTTCTTCCAGCGCGTGCTCTTCGTGTGATTCGGGATGAACAAAAATCCATCGGAAAAAGGAGAAAGGTCCCTGCGCGTGGCTTAGCTTGTAAACCTTAACGCCCTGCAGGATCATTTCTTTCGCCCTGAACCTGATTTTGAAGATACTGAATAACTGAATACAAAAACGGAGCATCAATAATAGAGCAATACCAACGTATAGCATCTGTGAGGAATCAATAATGAAGTTCCTCCAATTGACGACTTCCGGCGTTGCCGCGCTGACTGTTATTTCGGGTAGGATGTTGGCAGCGTATAGGTCTGCCACAATTACCATTGGCTCTTGCTCCCGCATCCATTCTTGAATGTTGAGCAGCGGATAAACCAACGACGCGGCGAAGAACGCTAGCAGCGTTATTCTGCGCCATCGGAAGAAGGTGTCCTTGTGAAAAAATAACCTGTAAAAAGCGTAAAACAGCACGAGTGCCATATTCACTTTTACGAAATAAATCAGTAGCGCGTCCATATAATCGGCTTATTTTTCTTTTCCTTTTTCAATCATGCCAAGAATCTCTTGCAAGTCCTCGGCGGATATTTTGTTGTCTTTGGCAAAGAACGATACCATCTCTTTATAGGAGTTCTCGAAGTAGTTCTTTACCACGCCACTCATAAAGGTGCGTTTATATTCGCTTTCTTTGATGAGGGGTGTATATTCGTGGGTGTTTGCTACCGGAGTAGCTTTTACATACCCTTTTTTTCCTAAGTTTTTTACGATTGAGGCAACAGTAGTGTAGGGTGGAGCCGGTTTCTTGTACTTGGCAACAATGTCCCTGATGTAGCATCTTTCCAATTCCCAGATGAACAACATCGCTTCTTCTTCTTGATAAGTTAACTTTTCCATTTCTATAGGCTTTAAACGTTTATGAAACAAAGCTACGAACAAATCGTAATAAAGCAAGCGTTACTTGGTTAATTAATGCAAAAGATATTCGAAAAAGAATTATTATCTTTGGCAAACCATTGAAACACACTGTAATATGAAGCAGATAACCTTCCTCTTATCGCTCTTGTTTGTCTTTATGTCGGCAAGCGCACAACTTGTTTTCCACGATGCGGCTGAATTTCCGTTGCTGGGAAAGGCTACCAACCAAACTGAAACCCGTTACGAACGTTTGCCCGATTCGTTGAAGCAGATAACCCGCGAACCTGTGTGGCAACTGGGTAAGAATAGTGCCGGACTTGCTATTCGTTTCCGCTCCAACTCCACCACCATCGCGGCAAGATGGGAGTCGCTCAATAACTTTCGTATGAACCACATGACCGATACCGGTATCAAAGGGTTGGATCTTTATACCTTAATAGATGGAACATGGCAATTTGTAAATAGCGGGCGACCTTCGGGTAAGGTAACCCGGGCTACCATTATCAGAAATATGGAACCAGCCGAGCGTGAGTATCTGCTCTTTCTGCCTTTGTACGACGGAGTTGTCTCTTTGGAAATAGGGGTAGACTCTCTTTCTTACATCACCCCGCCTCTTGTAGACCTCCCCCAACGAGAAAAACCTGTAGTGTGTTATGGTACCAGCATCATGCAGGGAGGTTGTGCTACTCGTCCCGGTATGGCGCACACTAACATACTTTCCCGCCGTTTGAATCGCGAATTTATCAATCTTGGGTTTAGCGGCAATGCCTTGCTCGATTACGAGATAGCCGAAGTCATGGCAAATGTTGATGCTGCTATGTATATTCTGGACTTTGTGCCCAATGCTACGGTGGAACAGATAAACGAACGCGCGCGTCACTTCTATAATATAGTGCGCACGCGTCGTCCGGATGTTCCTGTTCTATTTGTAGAAGACCCACGTTTTCCCAACGCCTTTTTCGACCAGCAGCTTGCCAAAGAAATACGTGATAAGAACGAAGCGATAGCCCATCTGTATCAAACCCTGCTGCAAGATGGCGAAAAGAACATTTACTTCCTCTCTTCCGAAAAAATGCTTGGCGATGACTACGAAGCTACGGTAGACGGAATTCATTTTACCGACTTGGGGTTCTTACGCTATGCGGAGTTACTCTACCCATTGGTAGCAAAGTTGATATTTTGAAAACTCCTGAGAATATTCAGTATAGACATCAAAACATGGACATTGTTTGGTCCACTCCCAACTATCTATTTTCCCGTCGCCATTAAGATCTGGGCTAAGGTTTCTATGGCCCGATAAGAACTTGATATTATACTTGGGAATCAATTCATGCAAGAGCTTAAGTAGCGACTCTTTTTGAGCCGCTGTCCTTGTATCCGCCGATTTGCCTAGCGCATCTAGCCCGCCTTCGTAGCATATACCAATGCTTGCCGCGTTGTAGCCAATTGCATGAGCTCCCATTTGCCCTATAGGACGCATCGTTACAATGCGTCCATCCTTACGTATGTAATAGTGATATCCCCATGTACGAAATCCCCGAGCTATATGCGATTCTTTTACTTGTTCTTCGGTAAAGTCTTGTGTGATGCGTGTGGCAGCACAGTGAATAACAATTCTATCTATAAATCTCATAACCTTATTTGTTTTCGAATTCGCTATTCTCCGGGTTTATATTAAAACTTCCGAAGTAATCTTCGGGCATATCTATTTCTGTGTAATTCGTGATTGCGTCCTGTATGGGTTCTGATAACACGCTACCATTTATGTCGCGAAAAATCATCCCAAGATAAATCTCAGCCCCGAATAACATAGAATCAGCTACTCGTGAGAACCATTTGCCTTCATCGGCTATGTAATATGTGTCTGTTATTTGTATCATAATCTATGTGGCTTTAATATTGTGATAATGGTAGTATTCTGCTTGCATAAGCGCTCCAGTTTGTTGCTGCTTTGTAGAGATCAACCGAAGCGTCAGGAACGTAAATAACAGCATCATTAGAGTTATATAGCAGATTAGAACCGAGTGAAGGCGGTATAGTAGCAAGAGAAATTAAAGCACGTAAAGAAGAGCAACGCGCTGCTACGTATGTCTCAATACTTATCACATCTTCGTGTAATTCTAGCGTAAGCAATGAAGAGCAATTGGAGAATAGTTCGATAGGTATGTTGATTATTGAGTGTGGTATCAATACATTAACCAATGAACTGCAACCAGAAAAACATCCTTTCTGAAGCTCATTAACTCCCGTTAAATCAATATCAGTCAAAGATGTACATTTTGAAAAGGCAGCCTCACCAATGCTTGTAATATACGGTGTAAGTGGAATACATTCTAAAGCTAAACATCCTTCAAATTCATATTTGGGAATACTTGTTATATGCAAACTTGAAGGATAATGTACTCTCCTAAGAGAGGTACATCCTCTAAAAGTGTAGTTCACCATTGCGATTATTCTATCTGGTAAATCAATTTCTGTAAGAGAGGTACAGCCGGAAAAGATCGCCCATCTCAAAGTTAAAGGTATGTCTGATTCCTCAAAATAAACACTCTTCAATGAAGAACAGCCTTCAAATGCGCCCTGTTGGATGTAAATAACTGAAGCTGGAATTGTTATATTTTCAATACCGGAAGCTTCAAATGCACTATAAACAATTTCTTTGAGATTAGGAGGTAAAACAACTTCTGTAAGGGATGAACAGCCATAAAAAGCTTGTGTATGAATAGATGTACAAGCTGTCATATATTTCATTTCAGTGAATGAAGTAATAGCCTGCCCCTTAAATAAAGAACTGGGTATATTCTTAACTGTAGCTAGTTGTGAAGCCATCACGCCTATACCATTGCCGTAATTAGCAATATAATAAGCTCCTATGATAGAGTCCTTAAACCGTACATAATACTCACCATTAACGACTAATTCTAGTTTCGGGAAAGCTTCACGAATAGCATTGAGCGAATCTTCATATACATCTGCATTCACCGTTAGCTTTCCATCGAGTACAGGCAGTATGCCTTGTTCTGCTATTCCATCAGCGTTCAGTCCTACGTACTCTCCCCCTGCCAGTTGAGCAAGTCTGTCAAGGATATAGCTACCTGTATCCGTGTATGTCGCATCGAAACCTACTGCACGCACACGTTTCAGCGCATGGCTACTGCCTTGCGCATCCTGCGCATCCATAATGGCAACAAGCATGTCGATAGGGTTAATCCGAGCGCAGTCTTGTACGAAGAAGTCTGTTATAACTCCAGCACATAGACTTATATCAACATTTTCGGATGTCAGTACCGGGAAGTTCTTAAGCATTAGGTAAGCGTTCGTAGCCGGATAGTTAATCTTTCTCAGTCCACCACCTTGGGGCAAGTTTACCTGTGTGAGGCATGTGCCATCAAGATACAACTCTTCGAGATGGATACAAGAAGTTATATTCAACGTACCAGTGAGGGTAGCTATTCTACGCAGGTCAATCAACCGTACACTGGGGCAATTTGCAATTGTTAATCCTGTAATAGATATCGTTATCTCTTCTGTTGGGTGTCCAAGTGTTATCTCTTGTAGCCGTCTTCCTTGAACGGACATTGTACCCGACACATTTTTATCATGCCATTGCCCGATGGACTTCAGCCACGAAGCCCCTAGAATTGCGTTCTGCTGGTCGCCTGATCCCCCTAAGTCAATAACTACCTGACAACTTTCGCCTGGCATCGTTCGTTCGCCTCTGATGATAGATGTACCACTCGCAATGGATGGATACATGGCGATTGCCGGCGTAAGTGTGTACACTATTTCATCTCCGGCAGCACGAACCACTATTATATCTGTTCCGTTTGCCGAGAATGTTCCATAATTGTATTTCGACATCATGTAAAGGATGCGTTTCTTCATCCAAGCCGTTTCGGCCGAGAAGAAGTCTCCATGCGATTGTGTCATGGGGTCTACATCCGGGTTATAAAGCCCTTGCTGTTGTGCTACTTTAGCGTCTTCATATCTCTTGGCATCTGCGTTGAATATCGTAGCAGGGAACCAACTCTTTACTCCCAGGTAATATTTTTTGTAGAAACCATATACACGTTCGTAAGGTGTGCCGCTACTCATGCCACTCAATGATTCCATGGCAGAAAGCATTGCCCTCATACCAAGAATTGTTTCGTTAGGGAAGGCTAGCTCTATCAGATTCCAGAAGTTGCTTGTTTCGCCATTCCACACATTGCCGCCATTATCGTAGAGATCGTGAACCTCTACCCAATACCCCTTTTTGTCTTGACCTTGGTTATCAATAGGCAGAATGGTGTCTAAGTCGTCTTGTCGCCACTTCCATTTTGCACCTTCCGTGCCAAAATTGTAGGCATAGGTGTTTTTTGCCCGGTTGTCGGTTCCGGCAATGAACTCTATAAAATTAGCATGAAATATCGCATCATCAATATCGAAGTAATTACCTGCTTCTAACTTAAATCGTCGAATTCTTGCTTGAATGAACAACATGTTTATCTCCTCAATGCTTTTTCCTGCAAGGTCGGCAGCCGTCAATCCATAACCTTTATCTACTAATTGGGTGTAAAGATTGATACCGCCCGAACCTATATCCGAGGGGATAAACTGCCCTACCGTTGCCTCATAATAATAGAGATTGTATTGCTTTGCGTCTCCTGTCTTGGCTATCCAGTATTCGTACCCTCCCGATCTCCGTTCGTTGAAGTCTGCCCCGGCTGTATTAAGCTCTTCAAGCGTGCCATTGAAAGGTTTGAGCCTTATTCCACTTGTGTAAACAAAGTTGTAAGCGCTACGCCAAAGTGCCCCGCTAGTATCGTTTCCTGCACTTAACTCCCAGCTTTTTGTGTTGTTGTATTGAAAATTCTCATTCTCAGCATCGTAAATTACATAGGGCTCATTCCAGGGTATTCTAAACAAGGTGAATAATGGGGCATTATCCGAACCTTCTATCGCAAGCAGATTTGGGTAGACTTTCTTGTTATAGCCAAATGTAGCTGTGTCGCCTTTATCCGGACCAATTGTAAACTGCCCCATACAGGTATAAATAGTTTCGCCGTCTTCGTTAATTTGTTTCGAAAATCCCATCATCGGTTGTTGATAAACGGCTGTGCGAACAAGTGGGTCATTTTCCATCGCCGGATTGCTCAAACCAAGTGCTTTACTCAAGTCATTGTAAGCATTCACCGAACCGTTTTTATGGTCCTGCATAGAACTTGCCCAGTTTTTCTTAGCTGTAATTCTCTGCATCTTGGGTGTAATTCCCGGATACATATCTATTTGCTGATTATCGGTTCTGCCATCGGCATAGGTTGTAACAGAGTTGGGCTTTTTGTCAATTCTAAAGCGCACATTCCATTCCCAATATTTCTTTGACGATGTTCCTTGTCCGTCGCACGCTACGTCAGTAACAGTAAATGCTAAGGCACCATTTTTCCACACTTCGAGTGTACCTGTTCTTGCGGCTGTGTCTACGAAGCTGGGGAATGGGGTGTCGAATACAAAGCAATCATATTGATCTACGGTATTAAAGAAGTCAATATGTTGTCCTGCCCCATCAAGAACATCGTTAGCTGCTGCCTCGGCTTCTTTTTCGGTTGTTGTAGCAAGCTGGTTAATGTAATTCTTATGAATTCCTTCGCTCGTCAACGCACTATCGTACACACGTATACCATAAATGTCAATGTCTGCATAATCGCTACCAATCACGATGTTGCCGTTGTGAGCAAAATAATCGCGCGCATCGTAATTGAATACCCGGTTCTTGATTCCGTTGATATATAGACAACACAGATTCAAATCGGCGTTTCCATACGCTTGCGGCATAATAGTGAGCGCAACACGTAGTCTTACTTCATCGTCGATAGGCAGATTTTGTGTGGTGTCATCAACACGGTTTTGCGAGTGCATAAACATCTCGCTCGGAGCTATGCGTAGACCTATATAGTTTGCTGCGATGGTAGGGTGCGCAGCCGATATATTGATTATCGGCACACTGCCATCTACCACGTTAAATGCTTTGAAGTCAAACTCTATTGTTTTACCTGTACCGGCGGCTTCGTTGTAGAATGGCTTGTAGTCAATGCTGCATGTAGAACCCGCCAGTAGTCTCAATACCCGGATGCCGCCCTCGTCTGTTTGCCATCCGTCGTTGCCCCAATTCATATTATTCCACACAGTGTCAATCAAGGTGGCATTGGTTTCATTGATTATATTCATGCGGTTGGCCTGGCTGTTGGTACGTGTTTTGGGGTTGATGAACAGTGCCGCACCTGCTACCGCAGAGTAACCGGAGGAATTTTCTACCGGAAACACAAGCATTGGTGTCAATGGGCTTTCTTCATCCGTTATGCTTACTTCAATATCGAAGGGCGCGTCGTCGTCGGTTTCTATCTCCATGGGGAAGGAGAAGGTGTGTCGCTCTCCGGTAGCAATGGCATCTTCGACCGAGCGGAACACTACTTCATTCTCTTTTCGTATGGTGAACGTGGCACCGGTATAGGCGGCGTCTCCGGCGGTAATGGCAAAGTCGAACAATACATTCTCTGTCCAGTTCACCGCTTGAAGTGCTTTGTTGTTGACGCATAGGAGTTTAGAAATGCCTGCTTGTACGGCACACATTACTTCAAAAGATATCGTGTGTGTTTGCAGGCTTTGATCGGCATTTGTAAGCCATACGCGCAATGTGTACACTCCTTCTATATCCGGATGTGGCACGGAGAAGTTGTAGGCAGTTTCGGTATAGGTTGCCGCACCCAGATTCACTTCATACACCTCTTTGTAACTGTTGTTTACACCACTTAGCTCTACAAACAGTTTTTTATTGATGTTTCCTGTTATGTGCAGGGGCAGCATTATTGCGCTGTTGTATGCCTGCCACCACCTGAAGTTTCCGGCTGTTATACCGAGCGATGTCAACTGCACGTTATACACATACGCCGGGGTGGTTTCTTCGGTTATTTCTCCACGTATGGAGAGTTTTAGTTGGTTTACTCCTGCTTTCAGCCACTCTGCCACATCTAGCCTGTGGGCTGTGTTCGAGGGTAGCTTAAATGTTTGCACATCTGTGAATTCGGTATATTCCGAGTTCTTTACCGATAGGGTACACACGCCTTGTTCGCCTGTGTTCTCGTACGGGTCGCTGTACGAGTACCGTTCCTGGCTGATGAAACTGAAATCGAGCACACAGGGTTGCCCCGATTGTGCTGCCAGACTTTTCGTCTCCAGGTTGTTTTGTACATAGAGTTTGCGTTGAACGGTTTCCGAACCGTTCAGCGCGTCTATGATCTCGTTTACTTTATCAACGCTTTTATTCCATTCGGGCGCTGTAAGTTCGTCGCCTTCGCGCTTCGAAACAATATCTAATCTATCCATCTTTATTGTTGTTTTTAACTTAAATTGAATGGGAATGTATATGTAAAGTGCTTGCTGCCACCCACAGGTTGTATGTGCGATAATACAGCCATAATATAGAGCATCTCGTTGGTGTTGCGCTTGTCTACGCTGCTCTCCATCTTGTTAATCAGTGTAGCACGTTTTATGCGGTTGTTTTCGTCAACCCTTACCGATTTTACGGCGAATTTAATGTGGCTCATAGGTTTCTGTTTTGATGATTATAAACTGCTCCAGCTATTATTTGATAATTTCTGTATACCGTTATTGTCAATTTTTAGACCATAGCTCCCAAATCTTACTTCGAATCCGCTTTGTGATGAAAATGAAAAATATTTATCATTATTCTGTATACATAGAATGCCATCCTTTGCCAACGTAGTTACGCCCTTTTGCATTTTTGATGTAGTTATCCATATTGCTGTCACATCAGTAATTAGCTTACCTCTCCAATTCCATTCTAGGCTTTCTATGTATGCTTGCAATTTAAGAGTGTATCTTCCGGTTCTTGTTATTGCAGCTTCTACTTCATCATTATTTTGGTCGTTAAAATCTTCGAATACTGCAATTCTCTCGTAAGTTCCGTCACTATTGTTATACAACAAAGTCCCACTGAGGCGCACAGAGCCGTTAAGAGTACCTGCATCTAACTGTACATATGAATTGAATCTGGAAAACATCAATTTTCTGGGAATCTCATCAATCTCAAATCCAATGGAAATAACATCCTCCATTCTCACTTCATCTTCCCGCTCTTCTTCTCTTTCATAGCGGTATACAATACATTCTGATCGTCCGCTGTAATATCCATTTTGATGCGTTACGTTGCATACTCCATTTATCGAACTTATGGTAAAAGGAAGACTTTTGCTAGTGTAGGCATTATTAATAGTTGGCACGTTACCCATAGATATTCGCACCTGTTCTTCATCATTTTCGTTGTATCCTACCAAGTCGTTCCCAACAATACTTAAAGCACCAATATATCCTTTATTTGCTTTAATTTCTCCTTTGAATTCTCCATCCTCAGCAAACACCTTCCCGTGGAATGTACCACCAACCGCCTCCATACTGCCATCCGTTAGTATCTTAAATTTTTCGTTTGCTGATACCGCCCCTTCCAGTATTATCTGGTCGCCTTTTAGGTGTACGCCCGACTGAATGTACCTCTTCTCTTCCTCACCTACGGTTTCGGTGTAGGTTTTTACGAATGCATCCGATAACTTGTTCCCATCGCCATCCGTAGCCTTCGAAAACATTTCTACGTAGTTGGATTCCGTTACCAACCCCGATTTGTCGTATTGGGTTATCAGGTTGGTTTGAGGGTCTATTTGTGCAGCTTCTACAAAGAGTTCTACTTTTTCGGATAATATGTTCAGTTCCGAAGAGGTTATTTTACTGGTTTCCAACGCTGCCAATACAGAAGCGTCTGTAATCTCTTCCCACTGATAAATACCTGCCGATGGTTGTTTGAACCGCCATGCCCTGCCGTTGTACTCTATATTGTCAGGGTTGTTTAATACCACTATGTCTTCTATATGCTCATCTCTTTCCGTGTTGGTTTCCCATTCCGAAGCAGGGTAGTTGTTGAGCGTGGGTATCTCTTGGGCAAACCACAATACCCACATATTGTCGTTTTGTCGCTTTACGGCATCCATATCTACCTGCAACTCATTCATGCTCTCGGCTATGTCTTTATTTCCTGACGCTATCACAAACGAATCGGCTGTTATCTTCGTCTTGCTGGGGCTGATGTTGATAACCGGTTCGGGCAAGCTAAAATTAGAAATGCCCTTATACATGCGATAGTAGGGAGCACCATTCTCGAGGTCTATATATCCATCTACCGATGCTTGTATAATTGCGCTTTGGCGATCTTCTATGCTGCTTCCCAATTGCACTATGTGGTCGCCCTGTAGCGGAGTCGTACTGCCCGGGGCACATTCGTTGGCAGAGAGGTCTATAAAGTTTTCGCCAGTATCTACCACCCTGCGCCAGTAGAAATGATTGCCCGTAGTGCCATCTTCCTGTACTATCAGGTTGAATGTTTCTACATACGCAAGGTCGCCTATCTTGAACTGATTAGCGACTTTATAGCTACCATCTTCTCCTTCCTTTCTTTCTTCTGCCTTAAAGAAGCAACGCCAGTAGGTGCCATAGTCCTTTACATCGCTACACACCATTTGCGCTGCTGTAGATATTACTTTGCCACCTATGTGTGTGGTGCGTTGTATCTCTATCTCTTCGGCGCTTAACTTCTGCCTGAAGTGTGCGTAGTCGCTCTCTATATGCCAACCGCCGTCTTTATCCTGATAAATTGCCGCACCAGACGAACCTGCCGACCAGTTGCCAAAGCGTATGCCCCTAACAAAGGTTACCACACCCTGCACCACATCGTCGTACAAGCGGCTTACAAACGAGCGCACTGTTTTTAGTGCCGAGTACAGGTTGGTGTCGGCAGCCGGAGTCTCTTCCCACGTCTTTATAATCTCGGGCAGTCCGTCGCGGCTTTTGATGTAGAGGTTTTTCAGGGTACTTACATTGTTCTCTATCGTGCTTATCTTGCTTCTGCTCAATACATCGCTCATCTCGAGCTCTGCCTGCATGGGGTTGTTTACTTTGCGAGTCACGCGGGTGATGCGGCTCATTCTAAAACCTCCCTCTTCTTCGGCTTCGCTGTTTTTTGTTTTGGGGAAGTAATAATCGCTCTCCAACCGCACTACCTGTCCAGGTATAAGCTGTATGGCTGGTTTATCTCCTTCCTTAACTCCCTCTTCGGCTTGTTTCAGAACATCGGCTATGTATAAATAATCTGTCGTGGCTTTGTACACCGCTTTGTCCAGGCTATTATCCTCCATGTATTTGTTTACGGCAGCTTCAAGGGCTTTTTCTGCATCTTCGCAGAACGGCTTTTCGGGCATCTTGATGTTCCAAAGCATATAGCTATTTTCTACTTCTGGTTTTAGAATTTCATTGGGAAAGAAACTCTCGCCGTCTTCCATTAGTCGTGGTATAATAGTAAATTCCTCGGTGGCTTTGTCAAACTTCATTTCAAAGTCCTCTCCTGCCAGGTCTCCACTTTCAAAATGTATCTGTGGGGTAAGGTCTGCCATGGCTTCCGGAGTGAAACCTAATGCTTTTACATCTTTGAAATAATAAACAGTAGCCGTTTTATCTTTCTCTGTTATTTCTTCGCTGCGCACAGTGCCAATACTTCCTCTCCAACTGGGGTAGATGTGCGAAAACGCTGCCTCCTCACAATGTTCTATTACACCGTAGGTATCCGCATACATATCCACATAGCGTTTACCATCGGGTAGCTGCAGGCGGGTGTGCTTGTATGTGCTGTAGTCTATGTTTCGCGTGGTTCCCAGTGGGTAGAGGCGGGTAAAGAACTTGGTATTGTTGGCGGTGGTGCGCTCCAATGCTGTAAGCCCCTGGTGGTAGCCCAATACCAACTCGTTGCCATGCTTGCACTCGCTCAGATTTAGTGTGGTGCCGTCTAGCCACCACTCTGTGCCTGTTTCCTCTGCCAGCCGGGAGAGGGCATCGGTTATGCACAAGTTGCTGTAATCTACGGTGAACTTTCCTTCGGGCTGCCCTGTGCCTATACCATAGGCGGTGGAGTTAAATAGGCGGTTTATATTGCGTACAATGAGTTGCATATGCTCGCCTATTCCGGCAGTAAGCGAAAATTCACACTCCATAATGTCGTCTACCTTGTCGCTTACCATCTTTAACATCAGTCCGCGCTTTAGTTGCGACTCTATGCCGTAGAAACTACACGAATAGCTCCACTCCAATGCCGATTTTTGCTGCGGCACATACTGCTCCAGTACCAGAAATCTTTCGCCTTCAAACTCCAGATAGTCGTTCACATCGAGCATTGCATAGGTGTGGTGTGTAAACGAGAGGTTTACTACATTGTCTTCTTGTATGCCGCGCTGGTGTGTGGAGCTATCTTCGGGGACAACGGCTAGCTTCTCCCTTCCGTTTTTATCATATATTATCAATGTTGCCATCTTGTTTGGTTTTTAGTGTTACATCCGGTTGTGGTTCGCGAAAGTTGATGCTGAATCGCGACACAATTTTACCATTCAGTGGGGTGAGTTGCTCGTAGCTGCCAAACTCCTTCACATAGAGCCTGTATGTTTTATTCAGTTCGGTCAGAGTCAGTTCTACCCAGCCTGCTTTCATCCTTTCGAGGAAGGCGTCGTACCGCTCTATCCATTCCGCTTTGCTATCGGCAAGTAGTGCGAAGTGCAACGTTACATCACGTGCTTCGTAGCGGGGTATTAATTCCTCGGGCAATCTTTCGCCATCTTCATCTCTATAGTTCACCGCTGTGTAGGGTTTCATTTTTGGGGGCATCAACAGGGCATCGTAGTTGCTGTGTCCGCCTGCTTCTCTCTCGGTCAGGAATACGCCATACATATCGTAGGCATCGTCTGCGCCTATCTTTAATAAATCTTTCAATACTTCCATAACTGTTTTTTATTTTGTTAATATACCATCTCGTTCTATTTTCTCCAGTACCTCTCTGATCTGTGCGAGGTGTCTGCAGTAAGAGGTGTGCTCTGCTATAAGCATCAGTTGTGTTACGGCTTTGGACGTTTGGTTGCTTATAGTTACCATCTGGTCGTCCATGCTTTTGGCGTGTGTTTGTAGTGATAGGAAAGTTCCTTCTACGCGCGACACCACATCCTGAGTTACGGTAGTTAGGGCACCTTTTGTGGCGGTAGGCAATATATTGTCTTTTTCTTTCAGGTTGATGCCTATGCCGCCAAGCGAGTTAGAGAAGGCGGTTAACATTCCTTCTATTGCCGGTGCTGCTGCTTCATACTTCCTCATCAACTCACTAGTCTCTGCTGTGACTTTGGTTATTAGTTCTTCGTCGCTCAATGCGCCATCTGCATGTTCGTCGTATATCTTAGCCAGTTTTTCCGAGAATCCGTCGAATACCTTATTCATCACTAATGTGCGTATCATATCGTTGGCAATGCTGCGGAAGGTCTCCGAGGCATTTTTCTTGAAAGCTTCGAGCGCTTTTGTGCCTTCGTTAAACGAGGCCCATATACCACTCACAAAGTTATCTACCAATGGCGAGTAGAGCGATGATACATACTCTTTGAGCTGTGCCTGATACTCGTCATATTGCTTCTGCATTGCCAGCAGTGCCTCTAAGGTTTCTTTGGTTTGCCCCACCAGCTTGTTGCCGAAGTTATCGAGTATGTTTTGTGCCAGGTTCTTGTTCAGGAATCCCGCTTCATCAAAGAGTTTTGCGCCTCCAAATTCTTCATGTCTGTCAATCCACTCACTAAGGTCTTCTGTTTTCTGCGATTTGCCACCAATGCCCGACCCCAAAAAGCCCTTTTTCCTTTTGCGCGTCTCTATGCGCAGGTTGTTTTTGGCTTCGGTAGTGCTTTTTTTATAATCTCTGCCTGTGAGGTTGGTGTCGAATACCTGGTCTACAAACCACTGCCCGGTGAGCATGCCTAGGGCACCGGTTGCCCATCCGCCGCTACTCTTGTTTTTGTACACGGCTTGTTCTTCGTTGAGCTTGGCAAAGTACGCTTCTTTGGCTTTATGGTTTATCTCTTTTGCCTCTTTCAGTGCCTTGAGCTTATCTTTGGCAAACCAGTTGTCTTCGGCATGTGCGGCTTTGAGCACCGCAATGGCATATTCGTTCATGGCTTCGGTCAGCTTGGCTATCTCCGATTTTTTCTTGGCATATTTCTCGTACTCTTTTTCGGCACTAGAGAAAAGAGCATTTATCTTTTGCATCACTTGGATGGCAGCGGAGATGATTAGTAAGATGGCAGAAGCTTTGTCTATAGTGGAGAGTGTCTTGGTTGCGGTCTTTCCGGTAGCTTCCATGGATTTTCCACTCTGATTGGTTACTGCTGTTATATGAGTAATCATTGAACTGGTACTTGTGGCTATATCGCCGGCAGACTTGAGGATATCGCTTGCTGCCCCAGTAGTCTCTTTTGCTATAGCAGTAAATTTTTTGCCATATTCTCCAAGAGTAATCCCTACTTTTTTTAGATTCTCGCCCTTCTTTTCTTCATTTTCGTCCTTTTTTCCTTCTTCTCCTTTCTCTTTCTTCTTATTTTGTTTTTTAATTTCTGTGTTATATTTTTCTATCGTAGCCCGTATATTGGCTATTTGCTCTGATTTTGGATTAATGAACTCTATTCGTTCTAGTTCTTGTGTAGCATCATATAGTAGTTTTTGTAGCTGCTCAAGGCTAAAACTTGTGATTTTTTCTGTTAACTCTTGAAATGTTTTTTCGCGGCTGGCAATTTCAATGTCGAGTTCTTTAAGTGCTTTCTCCTCTTCTTTATCGATAAAACTAAAGACCTCTGGTGCTGCGCCTTTTTGCTCCAACTCTTCTCTTTGTTTTTGATATTTCCATGCGATATGCATTCTCTCTTCATAGTACTTTTTGTCTTTTTCGAGAGATGCTCTCAGCTCTTTCGATAGACCTTCTTGTTTCTTCAATTCGTATGCCGTATAGGCTTGGCTGTTTCCTTTGGTACTGTGCTTGCTGAATTGTTTGACAAGTTCTTTTGCCATTGTCGAAACAAATTCTTCTTTCGTAGTGCCTTGCAACTCATTTTTTGTGAAGTTGCGCATGATTACTTGTAATTCAATGGATTCCATTTCTTTTTGTTTTTTTATTTTACTTTCTTCGGTAGTACCTGTATTTATTGTGGGTTCTGTTACAGGTGCTCCCGTATTAACTATTCACAAAGATGGTGTGAAAAGCAGCGCTTGTCAATACGCTAAAAGCATGATACGGTTTTGTAGTTTGATGATATGGTTTTATCTGCGCAACTTGTGTCGAAGTAGCATATTCTATCCTACTGTTAACTTGTTTCTTGGTTAGAATCATTATATTTGTGATTATTAACCAATTAAAAACTCATTGTTATGAAAGTAGATTTGTATACCAAAGTTATTCTGACTGTTATTGCTTTTTGTATGTCAGTTTCTTTATTGAGAGATTTAGAGATTATTCCATCCGCGCATGCTAACAGTAATGCTGTGCCTGCGGTTTATGCTTCGCAGCCTGCTGCTGCGAATGGAGTTGTTGATGTAAGAATCGTAGACTGGGGTGGAGAGCTTTACCAACGACCATTGTATGTTTCTACTTATTAACTGATTATTAATCATTCAAAAACTCATTATTATGAAAGTAGATTTGTATACCAAAGCTGTTTTAACCATTATCGCTATCGCGTTGGTTTGTCTTGTTTACCAAAATAGTAACGTTGTGCCTGCGGCTTATGCTTCGCAACCTGCAGCTACGAATAGTTACGTTGACGTGAATATTATTGGATGGGGAAAGTATCATTTTAATAGAATCGAAGATTATCCGTTACCTGTTGTACTAAAATAGAAGATAATTCTAGTTTGCTTTCTCATTAATCTATCCACAAGCCCAATTCGAAAAAGAGTTGGGCTTGTGGATTTTTTATTTTACTTTCTTCGGTAGCACTTCTATTGAATCGGCTTTTCTTCGACCATAGTTTGATTAGAAAAAATGTATTCAAAAACCACATAGCCGGAAAAGGAGTTTATTGCAATAGCTTCTATTGCTATTGACGCTATGTCACTCGGGAGTTTTTCGTATTTTTCTATTTTCTTTTGCATTAAACTTTGTATTGTAGGATTGTCTATTATCTCTTGTGCACCTGCTTCTTTGTTAGACTCAATCATTTTTAGAACAATAGGATGGTTTCTTAATTCTGTTGTTAAATCTAGTATTCTTGACCATATTACACATAGTGTTCTATCTTCTTTCTGCAAAGCATGCATAAAATATTGTGGATTACTCCAGATGCTACCTTCTTTTAATCTAGTATTTCTATATGATTCTTCTCCATACATATCTCGGATGCTTTCTACATGGTAGTTGAATGCTGCTGTCAATGAATCTCCATAGCTGTTTGTCTCAATATTTTTGCTCATAGCTTTTACCATGTATACCCCATAATCAGGATCTATTCTAACAGCATAAGTAGCAAGTTGCTGATTGGGATCGGGTGGTGTTATTTCATACATATCTTCGGCTAAATGCTTAGGGGCAGCTCCACAAACTTTTGTTACATCAGCGATGCTCATTCCCATGTCAATACCGAATGGCCCGGCAAAAACGGACTGTATACTGCATATTCCACAGAGTACACTTAATAGTGAAAGAATAGTCATTTTTTTCATATGCGTATTGTTTATAACCATTAGTATCACAAATATACACAAAATAATTGAAATATAAAAAGGTGCTATGTTCCTTTTAAATATTTTGTGGGTTTTGTTACAGGTACTTCCGTATAAACTATTCACAAAGATGGTATGAAAAGCAGCGCTTGTCAATACGTTAAAAGCATGATGTGGTTTTATGGTTAACTTGTTTCTTGCTTAGAATCACTATATTTGTGATTATTAATCAATTAAAACTCATTATTATGAAAGTAGATTTGTATACCAAAGTTATTCTGACTGTTATTGCTTTTTGTATGTCAGTTTCTTTATTGAAAGATTTAGAAATTATTCCATCCGCGCATGCTAATTCTAACGCTGCGCCTTCGGCTTTCGCATCGCAACCTGCAGCTACGAATAGTTACGTTGATGTCAGAATTATTGGATGGGGAGGGGGGCTATTTTCTAATAGCTTCGAAGACGAACCGTTACCTGTTGTACTAAAATAGAAGATAATTCTAGTTTGCTTTCTTATAGATCTATCCACAAGCCCAATTCGAAAAAGAGTTGGGCTTGTGGTTTTTTTATTTTACTTTCTTCGGTAGCACATATGTTTGTTTCTAAAAAGTTAGTTTTGTCATAAAAAGATACGAAAAATATAATCCTGAATAAATAATTTGTTATATTTGCAGAAATTTTTAATAAAAAAACTAATTATGAGAAAGATTTTATTATTTTTATTTTTCGTGTTGCCTTTGGCTCTTGTATCATGTTCATCAGATGATGATGAAACTACTTACACTTTTACTTATTCTTTGGATGATAGTAGTTCCATTGAAGTATCGGCTTCTATTTTTGAATATACCGAAGCCGGTGAAAAAGTATCAACACAGACTTTGACTTGTTTCAAAGGTATGTCTGAAACTTTTAAAGCAAAACCCAATGCGGTAAAAGCAAAAGTGTATATTATAATGAGTAGTTCTTCGGGGAAATCTTATCGGTGGGTTCAACAGGTTTATTACCTGGAGAATGGAAAGGATACAAAGATAGCATTGACTGGTGATACTATTATTGGTACTTTAGAACCTTAATAGGAAAAGTTAGATAGCATTAAAAAAGTCGATTCAATTTGAATCGGCTTTTTTTTCGACCATAGTTTGATTAGAAAAGATGTATTCAACAACCACATAGCCGGAGTGAGGTGTTGTTGCGATAGCTTCTATCGCTATTGATGCTATATCACTCGGGAGGTCTTTATATTCTTCTATTTTTTGGAGTAAACATTGCATAATAGAATCACTTGGCATATCTTCTATCTTTCCTTTGTAGGAGTAAATCATCTCAGTAAAAAGAAGGAGGTTTCTTAAGTCTGTCAAAGAACCAAGTTGGTTTAACCATATTGCGCTTTGTGTTTCATCGTTTCTATACGATTCTTCTCCATACATATCTCGGATGCTTTCTACATGGAAGTTGAATGCTGCTGTCAATGCATTTCCATAGCTGTTTGTCTCAATATTTTTGCTCATAGCTTTTACCATGTATACCCCATAATCAGGATCTATTCTAACAGCATAAGTAGCAAGTTGCTGATT
>NZ_QVML01000013.1:68181-145004 GCF_010501015.1 Bacteroides sp. 214
GGGCAGCTCCACAAACTTTTGTTACATCAGCGATGCTCATTCCCATGTCAATACCGAATGGCCCGGCAAAAACGGACTGTATACTGCATATTCCACAGAATATGCTTACTAGCAAGAAAATAGTTAGCTTTCTCATGTGTGTTTTGTTTGTAGTTTCTTACAAATATACATAAATAGGGTGAATTATGCAAACTATTGCGGACTAGTTTGCCGGGTTCAACCCGCTATGGGGTTGATTTGTAGGGTTGCTGCTGCTCCCACGGGTTTCACCCGCGGTTATAGATGCTTCACCCCTACGGGGTTATGTGCCACAATTGCTACTTGTAGTTATTGATTATTGGTTTTGTGTGCGGTGGTGTTGGGTTCAACCCGCTACGGGGTTGATTTATAGGGTTAGTGTTGCTCCCACGGGTTTCACCCGTGGTTATAGATGTTCCACCCCTACGGGGTTGAGTCTTAGGGGTATTATTTCTCCCACGGGTTTTACTCATGATTATAGGGGCTCAACCCGCTGCGGTGTTACGTTGCTTACAATTGCTACTCGCACTTATTAGTGATTGACTTTGTTACCCCGTATGGGGTTATATATCTATAACCGCGGGTGAAACCCGTGGAAGGAGGGAGGGCTCTACAAAAAGTGAACCCCGTAGTGGGTTCAACTCCCGCAACAAGCATTTTGCTCAATCATCCCGTAACAAAAAATGCTCGTCAAATTCAACCCTCTCTTCAACTAGAATTCGCTTTAGCTCATCTTGAAAAGTTTCTCGTTGATGATGCTCCTGTTGATTTTTGATATATTGGGTTATTATATCTTTGTCTCTAAACGCATAAGTGAGGGCGCAATATCCTGTGCCCCATCCTTTGAAGTGAGGAAACTCTCCCGATTCTTTGAGCCAAATAGAGGATGCTGTTTTTATCTCTTTTACATAATCGCTTAAAGCAACAGTAGGATGTAGGTCGGATAAGATATGTATGTGGTCTTCCATTCCGTTTATGCGCAATAGGGTACAGCCTTTATTTGAGATGATGCCCCAAATGTACTTGTAGAGATGTGAGATGTTCTCTTGCGAGAGGGTTCTTTCACTGTTCTTCGTGCGGAAGACAATGTGGTAAAGAATTTGACGATAGGTTGCCATAGATGGTAGTTTTGGTACAAATGTAAGGGAATGGGGTGAATTGTACAAACTATTACGGAGTAGTTTGCCGGGTTCAACCCGCTACGGGGTTGAGTCGTATGGTTGCTGTTGCTCCCACGGGTTTTACCCGTGGTTATAGATGCTTCACCCCTACGGGGTTATGTGCCACAATTGCTACTTGTAGTTATTGATTATTGGTTTTGTGTGCGGTGGTGTTGGGTTCAACCCGCTATGGGGTTGATTTGTTAGGTTGCTGTTACTCTCACGGGTTTCACCCGCGGTTATAGAGGTTTCACCCCTACGGGGTTGAGTCGTAGGGGTATTATCTCTCCCATGGGTTTCACTCATGATTATAGGGGCTCAACCCGCTGCGGTGTTACGTTGCTTACAATTGCTACTCGCACTTATTAGTGATTGACTTTGTTACCCCGTATGGGGTTATATATCTATAACCGCGGGTGAAACCCGTGGTAGGTGGTATGTACTCTACAAAAAGTGAACCCCGTAGTGGGTTCAACAAGTTTATTACCTGGAGGATGGAAAGGATATAAAATTGATGTAGCCCAGCGCATGCGCTGGGCTACACAGTTAAGTACTCGCTTGTACTGTGACCTCTACTTGCGTAGATCGCCCTTTTGCTCCGGTGTTAAGAATACGCGCAGATCCTGAATCAGGTAACGGCAGGAACGCAGCAGATTAAATCTGTGTTCGATGGCTTCGGGGCTATCGTCGTTGGGATTGGGCGACAGGACAAAGTCCTGAAGCTCATCAATCAGCTCAATGAACCCGTTGAACGAGTCACTTTCCTGCATTTCTACTATACGATCAATCATTGGCTGACTGATGCTGCTGGGTACTCTCCGGTTTTCGCCTTCTCCGGGGCGGGCGCTACTCTCTTCCACAGCGGAAGTCTTTTTAGAATTATTCATAAAGAAATAATTAATTAACGGAGGTAGTTCATTCTACCTCCTTTCCGGCTTCCTCCTCGCTGTACCTGTTAGGAAGGGGTGGGCTGTGTGGAATTGATTTTAATAGTTTCTTATTTTTCTTCTTCTGATATAAACATATTTCCCTCTCCGGTTATTAACCATGTAAGGTTTACTTGCGGATACAGGCGGTGTATTTGTCGTAATTTGTCGCTCCCAATTTCTTTTGTGATTTTTCTTAAATAGTCTCTGTTGTGTCCTATTTCAATAGAAAACTGATTCGGCGTAAGCCCAATAGCAGCACATAGTTCAAATAATCTTTGCTTAACAGAGTGTTCCATCTTTATTTATTTTTCGTTGTTAAAAGGACTTTTTTTGTCTGAAAAGTTGTATATGCGGAAAAATTACCGCATATTTGCTGCAGCTTAATAAATAACTGATATCAAATATACGACAAATAAATTATATATATCTGTTTTACAAATACTAAAATACACGAGAAGGAGCGTGTCGACTTTTTAAATGATAACAACACGAATTGAAATCCCACCTCACCTTAAGGAGTATTGCGTGGGTAAGTTTAACAACCATGCCATCGGTGCTATTCGTTTTCCTGACAACACAGACATTTACCACCTCATTTGGGATTTGCTCGAGAGGCGCCCCAAGAACTGCCCTGTCGATAAAGGTAATCTGGAAATAGTGCTGCCCCACCGCGCATGTGGCAAGTCTCCGCAAACGTACAACTATCTAAGCATTCGCTCGCAAGCCATCATCATCAAAAAAATACAGGTGATGATGTGGGCAGAGTTTCACGAATTTGTAGACGCGAATAAACATTTGCATGGGTTGGAGTATATACAAAGTGTGCACTACTTTACCCGTAAGTACGATATTACATCCATTAGCGAGGATGCTTTTATTAAAAATTTCTATCGTTGGAGAGAGCTGTGCAGGAAGAAACGAGGTAAACGCAACCAGTAATCCTGAAAGAATGTGCTTAATTAAAGCACAAAAAAGGAGTGCGGCAAGTGTAGCTTTTTGTCCGTTTTGGTGGGTGTTTTTGTTCCGTGTACCGGTGTAAAATAAGAGAGGCGCGAAGATGAAAATCTTCACGCCTCTACTCTTTCTTCTTGACGCGTCAAGTCTTTACTCTTGACGCGTCAACTCTTTTCAGGTTGTGGGGTCTGTGAAGTCGCCTTCATCATCGTTACCGTTGTTACTACTATTTGTCTGTGCCGTACCTTTGGTCAGGTTGGATAGGTTCACATACTCTACACCATCCAGCAGGGCACGGGTAGCGTTACTACCCGCGGGGCGTGTGTACTCGGCAGTGAAGCGGCACTGCAACCGCTTGATTTGTGTAGAGGTTACCTCTTCTTCTTTTTCTACACCATTGCCACCTGAATGGGCAATCATGGTAAAGGTGCCCAGCCCGTTGAGTCTGACCGACCGGCTGTTGAGTAACTGCTGACGCATTACCGACATCAGGTTGCGTATCACGTTGTGTACATCGCCCGGTGTGAGCGATGCCTTCTCGGCTATCAGCTCTCCCAGCTTTTGTGTATCTACTACTCTGCCCATCTTTATAAGGCGAGGATAATAAAGCTTCTTACCCTCTTTGGTAGGAAGTTGCGATTGAATTGCTTTGTAAATTAGTGCCATAATTCTGTTGTTTTTTTTTAGAATCATTCATACTGTTTTTATTTATCTCATTGTAACGTTACAGCGGCAAAGCAATAACTTATCTTGCTGCCTGCACACCGATTATGCGTCTGGCATCGCGATAGCGCATGATAACGCACGAAAAATCACGATAACGCACGCTTTCTGTCCATCCAAAACGCTTGCTTGTATATATCTTTGCAGCATGGACTCAATGATAAACCCAATACCCATACGTTCGTATAGTAAAGGAGAACTTGCAGCGCTTTACTTGCCCCATGTACAGATTTCTTCTGCGCGCCGAACGCTGAACTGCTGGATTAGAAAGAACGAACCGCTCTATCGGGCTTTGCTTGCCACGGGTTATACACCGCGCGATGTATTGCTCACTCCCGTTCAGGTAGCCCTCATCTTTCAGTATTTGGGCGAACCCTAGCCTAACTGTCCTTTGGCTGCTACATGGCGTGTATTACATTTGTTCTAAAAAAAGATTTGTTATGACCGAAATTGCAATGAACAATGTATTTAGTTTTGTGCTGGGTGGCGGATTACTATCCTTTATCACAGCCTTGGTGACCATTAAGTACACCAAAACCCGTGCTCAGGCAGATGCCATGAGAGCTATGCAGGATGTGTATCAGGAGCTGATAGATGACCTGCGTAAGGATAAATCATCTATTAAACAAGAAAAAGATGAGATGGAACGCAAGCTGCTGGAGAAAATTCGTGTTGTGGAAGAAAAGCAATACGATATGGAAAATCGCTTGCGCGAATACGAGAAAGAGCGCAAAGAGCTGAAGACACTGAAATGTCTTGATGTACAATGCCCAAACCGACAACGGAAATGAAAAAGCACATCACCTTCTTCGTAGCCTTGACAGGTAGTCTGATCGTAGGCACAGTGGTTGTATCGTGTCGTAGCAGTGCCAGCCGAAACTCGACTATTGCGCAGCAAATGCAAACAACCGTAGAGCAATCTTACCGGCAAACGACCCATGCTACCACACAGAGCAGCGAAGCCGAAGAAACCCGGCGGGATGGTTCGTGGTATCGTGTTACCCATACGTACGATACCTCTAAGCCTACCGACTCGACCACAGGTTTGCCGCCCGTAGCTGCTGTAATTGTAGAAGCCGGGGGCGAGGTGACGACTACTGGTAGGCAGAGCAACCACGCATTGCAACATAACGGTGAGGAGTGGCGCGAAACCACGCTTCGGAACATCACAGAATCCGAAGAAACTCTTCAAAAAAACGTGGAAGCGGGTATCTTGCCCGATGTGGATAAAGGTATTAACAAAGCTATCGGGGGGGGAATTTTCCTGGCGGTAGCCATAATACTGATTACAGTTTGTATTCGTATCTATAAAAAATATTACCATGGCAGATAAAGGCAGAAATAAAGATTTGATAAGTCGGCGCGACGAAGCGTTGCTCCGCAGGTATCATTACTGGACAGAGGTAAAGCGCTTACGCTTTGACGATGCGTTGAGGATACTCTCGTTACAGGAATTTTTTATCTCCGAAGAACGTATTATGACCATCATACGTAGTAAATGCGACTTGATAGCCGATGTAGCTGTGAGGCCCGTTCCTAAAGTGCGCATGCCGCACGTGTCGGCAGCACAGGTGCGTATACTCGAAGAGCAGCAACGATTGCAGAGGCTGCTTGAGGGGTAGAGGGGGTGTGTCTGGGCTAATAGAGGAACAAGAGGAGCGGGTCTATATATGAATGTTTCGTTGTACATTCAAAATAAGACCTGTTTCATCTTTGAATTTTTGAATTTCATTAGCATGGTTTTTACTTGATATTGGTCTTAATTTGTTACATATGTAAGCTTCTATTTTTGTGTAGTCGGAAATGTTGTGGTTTTCTCTAAACCTTTGTAGTGTAATAGTCAATTGATTGCGCCCTATTCCTATCCAGCCACTACCTCCTCTCTCTTTTAATTCTACAAAAATCAGGTTATTGCTATAAGAGAGCACTCCATCACACCTGTTTTCTTTGTCTCCATTAGGTCTTAATAAAGGTACACAATTATCAATAGGATAAAAATCGATGCTTTGAGTAGCTGAGTTATGAACAACTCCGATCCACTTTTTGTCTTCATTGTCCTTATTCTCATCTATATAAGCAGGAGTTGTAGATGGAGAAGGGTCATCGCAAATGCCAAATATGGAGCTAGAAGAGTTGGTTTTTGCATCTTCATCGAAGAAGTTTATCGGCATAAGTCTTCCAGGTTTAGTAGTTTAACAAATGAATCATTACTTTCTTCTAACCGATTGTTCAGGTAGTTCTCATCAGAAGGAAGTCCCTTGTAATTTCCTAGTTTTTGAGCAGCTCCATTTGTTTCATCCAGTTCATATATTGCCAGATCAGTAGGATTTACCGCTGCCTTTAAGGAAACTATTTTCTCTATTTGTGATATAATATCGTCATTGCAATTCTTGTTTTTCAGTTCATGGGCTTTTACAGCTAAAGTCAGGTAGTTAATAATGTAGGGACTATGTGTAGTCATGATTAATTTATTACCTTCATTCATATTGTTAAATTCCAATAAACTTTGAAGCATTTCCCATTGTGATGAAGGGAATAGGTTTTGTTCGGGTTCTTCTACTATATTTATGAAAGCAGTCTTATTGAATTTGGAAGCAATGGCAGATATTGCTTCTCTTTTTTGTATATCCGTCAAATCATTATTATTCATAATGTCTGCTACATTCTTCTTAAATCGAGTTCGCTCTTCATTACTCATTGTTTCTTTATTTCTGCTTTGTGCTTCCACTCTTTTAGCCAAATAACGAGAAACTAAAAATAACGGAACAAGAGACTGAAATCCACTTGAAGCCTCCAAGATATTGAGGTTATAATCGTCTCCTTTAATCATAAGAGAATCTGTGGAGTCAATATACTCTAAATCTACATTATTGATTGGGAGTTTTAACAATTCTTTCATGTCAGATTTAGCATGATCGAACTCAGTAAGAAAACCTTGTAAGGACTCAGAAGTCAATCTTAATTCTTTAGGTGATTTTACATAAGAGATGAAATTCCTTTCGGCAGGTATATACATTATTTGCGGAAGTGGATAAGTACCCCTTGATTCATTAATAGTTAATGAGTCATTTTTATAAGTGATGGTGTAAACATCTCCTTGATATTCTATTAAGCTATCACTCTTAAAGTAATTTTCAAGACGATGATAATTAAGATATTCTTCTCTAAACCGTCCTTCCTTTTCAAACCACTCTTTTTCATAATCTCCTCTTACTAATGCTTTTTCAATCCATGTAAATGTAGAAATCAGTTTAGCAATAGTACTTTTTCCTGAGCCTTGATTGCCGATGAAGATGGTTACTTTTTTAATTTCAATCCAGTCACTATCCAGTAATCCATCTTTTATTGGGCCAAATTGGTTAATTCTTATTTTGCTCATATCAGATTATATTTTATTGAGAATCAGAAATTAATGATGATGACAAAGTTACAGCTTTTTTGCTACAAAAAAACCAGGCGCACAGTTTAAAACTATGCGCCTAGCTAATAAAATAAGACTGAGTAGCTTTACGCCACCGTGTCGAACAGCATAACCTCGTACTCTGCTTCGTATACTTTGATGGATCCGGGCAATGTTTGAGCGGTAGATGTGCGGCGGGATAGCTTACCACCGTTGCTACCTATAGCTACACCTTGCAAAGTGCGATGTAGTTGCGTAACCAATTGCTGGCGGGTGGCAATTTGCTCGGAAATGCTACCGCTGCCTTGTGTGCAGTCTATAGCCAACCGGATTGTTACTACGCATTTGCCTTGTTGGTTTGTGCCTCCCATACGCGTCCACTCGGTTTGAGGTGTGCCAATCAATACACACGGAAAGTTTACAGGGTAGGTTGCCTGGTCGCTGTTTAACTGTCCGTAATCCTCATCTACCACTGTCAGCATAGGCATTGCTCCGGCAATGCGCTGTTGCATAAAGTTCAATAATTCTTCCATAATCATTCATTTAATTGGGGTTTATACTAATGTTATTACAGAACAAAGATTGCGCTAAAATATGGCGTAGTCAAGAGGTGTAGAGTACTGTGAGGGCACAATCTGTTATCATCATCTTACAAAACGGCATCATGCTTTAGTGCCCTTGACAAGGCTGCTTTTTTGTGCCAACTTTGTAAATAGTTAACGCCGGGAAGCCAACGCTATATGAGGCAACCGGTATATTATTTACCTTTAAAAAAGAATTATTATGGCAGAAAATGATGGAATTTTGTATGGTGTGAAATCCTTAAAATTCAGTAACAATCAACTCGGATATATCTCTGAGGACGGACTGGCACCGGGCGGTGAGGCACCTTCTAAAACGCGTATTTTCGCAGCTCAAAAGCGTGATACACCAATCAAGGTGTTGAAATCTAACCCAGGCACTAAATTGTGGTCATTCACATTAATTCAGCTTGATGCAGCCAACCTTGTGAAGGTGATGGGTGGAAGTAACGAGAACGGTGTGTACACTCCCGATTCCGACGACGTGGAATTACAAGGTGTATTCGACCTGGAATGTGTGTCAGGACATACCATCCGCATGCACAACGCGTTGCTTACGGCTAATTTTGCCAACAACATCAATATGAGTGGTGTGCTTGGCGTGGCTTGCGAAATTGAAATGATGAAACCCGAAGACGGTGGAGCATCATTTACCATTTATCCGCCTAATGCAGAAGTACCTGCTGTGTAGTTGTAAACGGATAAACCAATGAACACAGAAGAAAGAGCATCGAAGCTACTTCTGGAACTGGGTGTGTCGATACCGATTCGCACACCCGGTTTTCTTCGTAAACAAGGTAAACCACGCAGCATTACCATGCATGCGCCTACCTACGGAGGAATAATCCGGATAGCCAATAAGTACCTTGCTATGGGAGTTACTTATGAGGAAGTGAAAGAGTACACCGTGGAAGAAAACCTGCGTTTTTATAGTGAGCATGGTGTTGCCATGAGCCAAATGATTGCCTTTGCCGTATGCGGAAGCTACCTCAGAGGGCGTTTGTTCAACAAAGCAGTGGCATGGTTTCTTCGCTGGCGCGTGCACCCGCTGATGTTGCAGGAAGCATGGTTTCAGCTTATCACACTATTGGACACAAGGTCTTTTCACAACATTATCAAATCGGTCGAGATGATAAATCTGATGAAGCCGAGACTGAGCCACGACTGAAAAGGGAGTTAACGAGCGGACATATGGAAAGCTCACATAGCCCTTTTGGACTTATCTGGCAAATAGCCACACAAACCGGGTGGAGCGTGAAGTACATTCTATGGGGAATGTCTTATCCTACCCTGATGCTGATGATTATGGATATGCCGCGTTATGTAAAAGGAGGCAAACGAAACCTGAAGAAAACGGATGCGGTAAATTACTTTCAAACCAGACTGGGGAAGGTGTCCTGATACACAGCTATGAATACATAAAAAATCCGCGAAGTGCTGGAAACTTCGCGGATTTTTTTATTCTAATCATCATATCCAATCACATTGAACTTCAGGTCGAACCTGATTTCCAGATTGTTGTTCAGGTCTACCTCGTACTCTCGCCTGTCGCGGTCTATCTTTATGATGTAGTTGTTGGGGAATTTGCTTGCTACGTACTCTGCAATCTTGGCAGGCACAATCTCGGTGGGCACAGCGGCTTTACGACATTCCACGCTTTCCCACTTGCCGTTCCTGTCGAACTCCACTTTGTCGCCATTGGTGAAGAATACATCGTAAGAGCGTTGTAGGAAGTCTCGCTCCATCTTGGCGTACGAAATATTGTTTTCGTTGAAATGCTTGCGAATAAATGTTTTGCAAGCTTCGGGCAATTGTGCAAAACTAATAGGTTTATCATTGCTTGCTTGCGCGGTGAAAACGGATGTAATTAAAAACAGTGCCGTCAATAAATACTTTGTTGCTTTCATATGAATCATTTTTATTAGTACACAACAAAGATGGAATACGAATTTGAAAAGATTTTGAAATCTACACGATTAGAAATTCAAAATAGTTTCTTTACTTCAAAGAAATGTGTTTCGTCTTCGTACCAGTACGAAATCTTCATCCCGTAAAGCTTGCAAATGGACTCTGCCAACGAAAGTCCCAGCCCTGCCGAACCTTCGCGCTTCTGTCCTTGGTAGAACCGGCGGAAAATATATTCAGGATTGAGCGCGCCCGAAGTAGCCGAATTGGCAAAACGTATGGCACCCGGCATGATGGTGATGACTATTTCGCCACCTTCTTTGTTGTACTTGTAGGCATTCTTTATCAGGTTGCCGAAGAGGACGGAGGCAAGCGATTCGTTCATGTGTAATGTGAGCATTGTTTCTTCTATCACCGAACAACTGATGGAGGTGTGCGCGTAGGCTTCGCCAAAGTCGCTTGTGAGGGTGCGCATCAGTTCATTGACATCCACATCTTTACTATCGGGGAATTGCTTATTTTCAATCTTCGTGAGTAGTAATAGCGTTTTGTTGAGCTTGGTGATGTTCTCCAACGAGCGGCGTGTTTTGGTTACTTCTATGAGCTGTGATTCGCTGAGGGTGGGGTCGTCGCCAAGCACTTCCAAATGGTTGAGTGCGATGGCGAGTGGTGTTTGCAACTCGTGAGAGGCGTGCCCTATGAAGATGCTTTGTTGTTCGTAGAGCTCGGCATTGCGTTGAGCACTTCTCAGCAATGCCTCTGATAGCCTGTTGAACTCCGTGATTTTGGAATTAATAACCAACGGGGGAGTTTCCTTGCCCACGGATAGCTTGCCCAACCACCTGAGAATAGTGTACAAGGGGCGTAGGCTGCGCCGAAGCACAAGCATATTGATGGCGATGATAACGATCAGGAGCGACAAGTAGAGAATAATGATCCACGAGAGGATGGTTTGTTTGAGGTCATCTTTTTCGATGGTGGGAATCATCACGGTGAGTTCGTAGTAAGTATCGTTCTTGTCCTTAAAAATGGTCTTGAAGATACGTGCCGGTTCGGTTTCCGATTTGGAATGTATATATACCATCTCGTCCAGATATCTGACCGACGGGTTCTCCTCGGCATACTCGGCAGTTACTTCGGTGAGGTAATAACTATTGTTGGTGCCGTTTTCGCTCTCGGGGAGTTTCTCGCCGGCAAGGGCACGTCCGATGATGTACTCGGAGTAAAGCTCGAGCGAATCGTCGGTTTCGTCGTTCACCTCGTCTATGGTGATGTAATAAAAAAGTATGCCCCAGATAGTGAATACCACGAGCAGTACTAAGCAGATATTGGCGATGATTCGGTATATAAGTGTCATTTCTCTATCAGTTTATAGCCGATTCCGTACACCGCTTTTATCTCGATGTCGGCACCTGCCTCGTTCATTTTCTTGCGCACGTTCTTTATTTGTGCGTAGATAAAGTCAAAGTTATCTACCTGATCTATATGGTCGCCCCATACAGCTTCTGCCAACCGCGTTTTCTCAATGAGATGATTGGGGCGGGTTATGAAGTAGCAGAGAATGTTGTACTCCTTGCGGTTAAGTTCCAGTGGCACGTGGTTGATATAGACTATCAGTTCGTCGGTGTCTACCTTTACATTGCCTAGTGTGATGGAAGTGTCTCCATTCATGGTCTTGCGGCGAAGCACGTTGCGGATGCGGGCGTTAAGTTCGGCAAGATGAAAAGGCTTGGCAAGGTAATCGTCCGCACCAAGTTCCAATCCGGCTACTTTATCTTCGACCGAGTCTTTTGCCGAGATGATGATAACATTTTTGTTCTTGTCTATTTCGCGCAGGTCGCGCAGCAGGTCAAGACCGCTACCGTCGGGCAGCATAATATCGAGCAAGATACAGTCGTAGTCGTATATGGATATTTTCTCGTAGGCGCAGTCGTAAGTGGCAGCGCTTTCGACGAGGTATTTTTCTTTCTCAAGGAATCCTATGATGACTTCGCGCAGGGCGGGCTCATCTTCTACTACAAGTATCTTCATGCCCTAAAGATAAGGATAAAAACTGAAAAGAGACTGAAATGAACGTGATGTACCCCGCCTTTATGCTTCGTCGGAGTTTCTCTCCCGATATTCCTCTATGATACGCCTTTTGCTTTTAATAATCTGATATCTATACACCAAGCACGTTGTAATAAAGTAAATACCTGCTTGTATCCACAATGCTTTGTACTCAAAACCAACTTCATTGAGTGTTGCTCCCATACTATTTATACGTACAAACCCGTTGATGCCGAAGGTAGAGGGGAAGAGGTAGGAGAAGTATCGCCAGAAATCGGGGATGGCACTTCCCGGCCACGAAATACCCGAGATAAACAGTAGCGGCACAGAGGTGAACACAAAGATAAGCATACACGTTTCGCGATTGCGAATGGCGATAGAAGCCGTCATGGAGAAGAAGATGCACGCCACTAAATAGGGGAGGATGAAGAGCATCAAATCATGAGGCAACCCTATCTGTGTAAGGCTGAACAGGCGCGGAACAACCACCAGAATGTAGACAGAGACGAGCGCGTAAAGCATCAGGTAGCACAAACCTTTGCCCAACACAATGCGTAGTGTGCCGTGATATTGCTTTTCGATAGGTATCAGCTCCTTGAATTTGTTTTTTTCGCGGTCGGTACCTACTGCCAGTCCTATGCCCAGCAATAGCGTTTGCTGAATAATTAATATGAGTACCGCCGGAATAAGGAACGATGCAAACCCGTTTGCCGGGTTGAACATCGCTACATCTTCATAGTCAATGGGGTAGGCGGTAACTTCGTCTTGCCGGACAGTGGTGTTGCCGGCTTTGGCAATCTTAATGTCTTGATTCATCTCCAGCGACACAGCAGTGTTGGCGAGCAAAAGGCTTTTGTAGTACAGCAACCCGCTCATATCGCAATAGATGCTTACCTGTGTCTGCTTGCCGGTGGCAATGTCGCTACCGAAGGAGGCGGGGATATAGACAATGCCATACGCATCGCGTTCCATGAGCACCAGTTTGGCTTCTTCCATGTCGCTGCACCGCGCAATGATATGTATATCGGGCGTAGCATCTATCTTACGCATATATTCCCGGCTGAGCGAAGTGTTCGAATTATCTACCACCACAACGGGTACTTCGCGTACTACTTCGTTGTTATAAATAAAGGCATAGATGAGAGGGTAGCCCAGTGGTACGATGATAAAGAATATAAGTACTCCGGCATCGCCGAACACCTTGCGGAACTCCTGCTTCCAAACGTGAAACAGAACTCCGATTCCTTCTTTAATTGTTGCTATAAATCCTTTTTCGCTCATATCATCAGGGCATGTATTTGTAATAAATCAGGGCGCCCTTCAGGCGTTTTATCACCACAAAGGGAAGCAGCATGAAGAGTAATAACGCCACATAGTTGATCCACGAGTAGACCATGTTATAGCCATTAAGCGCCTGATCTACGTAGATAAGAAAATAGTGTCGCAACGGAAACAGTGTGCTAAGTGCTTGCAACGAAGGGTGCATAGCCATTACCGGAAATGAAAATCCCGAAATGGAGAACGAAAGCACCCCCCACAAGGAGGCGAAACTCAGTCCCAACCGCAATGAAGGCAACATACCTATCATAAAGACACCCAGTGCTTGCGAAGCCAGTACCAACAGTAAGGTGGACAATAGCATGGGCAATGGTCCGCTGTTGAGCGGGAAGTGCAGGAAGCCATACAGGTAGGCATTGTAGGCAGCTCCCATAATAAAGAAGACCACCGTTTGCGGCAGAAGTTTGCCCGCCAGCGATATGTACATCGAACCGTTTCCCATCCGAAGCCACGCGCGTGCGGTTCTATCTTTAATCTCCACGCCAATGGAGTAAACGGTTACCATGAATATCATAATCATCAGGATACCCGGTATAAGGGTGTTGCACAGGTATACGGAGTAGTTGAGCCACGGATTTTTCAAAGCATGAGTATCTATAACAATGGGTTGCAGATAAGCCATAGCTTGCTTTTCGGTAGCGCCTTTGGCATAGAGTACCGAGCGGGCAGCAGCACCCGAAGCAAGTTCGCTCATCATCTTCATATCTCTAAACATCAGCGAACCGGCAATAAGGTAGGTGTTGTTAGTATAGAAGGAGATGGTAGGTTGCTCTTGGCGTTGTGCGTCGGCAGATAGGTTCTTGGGGATGTAGTAGAAGCCATAAATTTCTCCTGTTTGCATGGCACGGCGCGCTTCGGCAACAGAGCCATAGCGTGCGGTAACTGCTGTTTGCTGAAAGGCATCTAGGTTGCGCAGTAAGTTGCGCGAGGTAGCACTGTTGTCGAGGTCGACAACGGCAACGGGCAAATTTTGCGGCAACCCCGAACTCATCAGCGTGGTAAAGAAGATATAGCAGAATAGGGGTGCACCTACCATGCAGAACAGGTAGAGCGGGCGTGCCACAAGGCGATGACATTCTCGTCTTGTAACGGCCCATAGGGCTATATGTTTCTTTTGCTTATGTCTCATTATTTACGGAGAATTACCGTCATGCCGGGACGCAATCCTTCAATTTTTTCCTCGCTGCGCGCTCTTACCTCAAAGGTTTTGATGTCAAATTGTCCGGTGGTTTTGGTAGCCTTCCAAGCGGCATAAGTGCCAAGATCCTTCATGTAGTACACTTTCAAGCGGATGCTTTTGTCGCCGAGTGCCGGTACAAATGCTTCGAACTCGGTGTTTATGGTTAGCCCGGCAAGTAAGTCTTCGCGTACATTGAAGGTTACCCACATATCTTGTGGCATGGATACGTTCATGATGGGTGCTCCTGTGCCTACCAACTCGCCCAGTTTGGGGAATATCTCCGAAATTTCGCCATCGGCTTGTGCTATCAATACCGTTTCGCTCAGGTACGACTCTACCTCGGCGATAGCACCTTGGGCTTTGCCTACCAAAGCGGCGGCGGCTAATTTGTCTTCGGGCTCAGCACCATTTACTGCCATGTCGTATTGCGATTTGGCCGCTTTCTCAGTAGCAATGGCTGCGTGGTATTGCGCTTCGGCTTCGTCGTGCTTTTGAGCTGACATAACGCCTTCGTTATACAAGTTCTTCACGCGGGTGTAAGATTTCTCGGCAATGTTCAGCCCTGCCACCGCCTTCTGCCACATTTCGTATGCCGATTGGATGGTTTCCTTACGTGCTCCTTTGATGGCTTTGTCGCTTTGTGCCTTTGCCGCCTCTTGAGCTGCCTGTGCTTGTTGTAATTTGGCTTGCACATCAGGAGCTTCGAGGATGGCGAGTGTGTCTCCCGCTTTGACGGTTTCTCCTTCGCTCACACGGATTTCGAGAATCCGTCCGGGTACTTTACTCGATACTCGATATTCGGTTACCTCTGCTTGCCCTTGAATTAACTCGGGACCTTTGCGGAGCATGAAGAAACCAACTAAAGATACAACGGCAATTACCCCCAACAAGGTGAGGAATGCCAAAATCATATTGCTGCTTTGCGATTTGTTGGTAGTCATATTTTCTTTCTTTATAATTTGCTGTTATTGGGGTTATTCGTTTGTGTGGAGTTGCCCGAGCGATTTCTTCAGATACGCCTCGGTTAACTTCACGTCAATCTGCGCGTCTATTTTTTCGGCATGTGCCGATAGCCACACGGTTTGCGCTTCGAGCACATTGCTGGTAGCGATGACTCCCTCGCGAAATCCAAGGTTGGCGTAACGCAGGTTTTCTTCTGCCTTCTCCATGTTTTTAGTTGCCATGACAAGTTTCTTGGCTGCTTCGTTTACTTTGAAGGCAGCTTGGTTTACCTGTAACTCGATTTTCTCTTTGGCATCTTCGAGGTTATAGCGGGCGATACGTGCTTCGGCTTTGGCAGCTTTTACCTTGTGCGTGCCTTCTCCCCAGCTCCACACAGGTATCTGTACCATAATACCTACGTTCCACATACCCCGGAATTTATTCTCGAAACTGTTGAACATGCTGGGGTTGCTCACGATGTAATTGCCCATTAGGGCTACTGTGGGCAAATGGTCGGCACGTGTAACGTTTATTTTCTGCTTGTAAATTTCTTGTCCAAGTTGCAATGCGCGTACTTCGGGGCGGCTGGCAAATACGGTCTCTATATTGAAAGCGCTGTTTGCGCTGCTTATTGGAAGTTCTTCGATAGATTCGTCGGCAAGGCTTATGGGAGTGCTGAGGTTGAGTCCACATAGTTGACACAACAACATTCTGGAAAGGCTCAGTCCATCGTCTACTTTGGTCACGGTCATCTCGGCTTCGTTGAGCTTAACGCGCACAGATAGCCCGTCCGACTTCGTTGCCACTCCTTCAGCAATCATTTTATTGATATCGCTATCCATCTTTTGCAATAGTTGAAGATAGCTTTCGGCCATTTTCTTTTTATTGACGAGGGATACTACCTGCCAATAGGCTTGGTCGGTTTCCAGAATTACTTCCTGTAATTCGGCGTTATGCTGTTGGTGGGCAAGCTCTTCGGCATATTTCGTAATTTTGTTATAAGCGCGTATTTTACCACCCATATAGATAGGTTGCGTCAAGGTGATGGCGCCGGCGTATACATTGCGAGTGTCGGTGCGCAAACCTTCTACAAGGGCACTCCCTATGCCATTCAAGGGGTCTATCAAGTTGTTTAGCAGTGGTGCCAGCTCGGGCGAATTGCCCAGTATGGTACCCATATT
Organism: Bacteroides sp. 214; assembly: GCF_010501015.1. Classification (GTDB taxonomy): domain Bacteria; phylum Bacteroidota; class Bacteroidia; order Bacteroidales; family Bacteroidaceae; genus Bacteroides. The sequence continues at coordinate 84,542 of NZ_QVML01000013.1, forward strand.
GGAGAGTGTGCTTTTTTGCTCGTCGTTGAGCAGAGAGAACTCTTTCTGGTTGCGCATATAGGCTCCTGTAGCCGAAATTTTCGGTAAATAGTTGGTTGCCGCAGCTTTTCGCTCGTGGTGGGCGGCCGTTATCTTTTCATTGCCAATCAGCAAATTTTTATTGTTTGCAATGGCTAATGAGCGGCAACTGTCCAAGTCTAAATAAACTTGTGCGGAAAGGGATAAGCTGATAGCCGGCAAAACAACGGCGAGAAGTAGTTTCTTCATGCGAACTTTATTTATTATACAATGATACTCTAATTTAACAATAGTAATTAAAAGTTTGTTCAGTGCATTAACGCGTTTTTATTGCAAAATTAGAGAGAATAAATTGTTTATGCAACTTTATTGAATTTGATTTACGCTCTACTTTCTTTTGTTTCTTGGGGAATACTCTATAATAAATTGTTATATTTATCAATTGCCGGCTGCTAAAGAGGCTATGTAAAAAGTCCAATTGCTCTTTTAATTAGCTGAAAATTGTAAGCCATTACCCCGTAGAGGGTAATATTTGTATAACCTCGGGTGAGCGAAGCGTAACCCGAGGTATATAGCTCTCTTGATTTCCTGAACCCTAATTGGGTTCAACCCCTTTAGGGTTGTTGTGGCTGGGGTTTACCTACCTCGGGTTGCGCTTTGCTTACCCGAGGTTATCATAGTTAAAGCCCTACGGGCTTATATTAGTTATAGTTTGTTACTCGGACTTTTGATGTACCTTCTTTAGCTTTAAGGAATCGGCAATAATCATAACTGCGCACAGTATTTCCTCTCTTGATAATAATGTTTTAAACATTCTGCCATAGTCTCATGCTCCGTCAGCCATAGGCAGACGAACCTCCGTCCATAAGCAGACGACCCTTCAGCCATAGGCAGATGGCTCTTCAACCATAGGCAGATGACTCTTCGTCCATAGGCAGAATAGTGATAATTGACAAGGCAACTATCACACAGTTATTGACAGCATGTTTTTTACTTATATTACTGTAGCTCGAATGTTTGTGAACCAATCAGGTTGCCATCTTCGGTAAAAATATCTACACGATAGCCTCCGGCATAAAGAAACTCTTCTACATGCCAGTACACGGTTACTTGCTGCTCTTCGCCATTGTACTCCACATATTTTTTGATGGAGTAATTGAGTGTGCGATTCTCATATTGGAAGGTATGCGAAGGGTCTTTGGTCAGTACGTCATTGTCGGGCTTGGTGATGCGCACATACAGCGTGCGTTCGCCGGTTTGCGCAGTGATGTTTTTCACTAGCGTCAGGCTGATGGTGAATTTGGTTACATCTTTTGCCTTCTTCACGGTTTTGTCGCGCTTGTTCTTGGGTTCCACGCGTATATTGGTAGCATCGAGTTGTGCAGCGAGAGTTACCTGTTTATTGAGTTTGTCTTTTTCTTCGGAGAGAGAAGATATCTGGCGCGAAGCAGCGTTGTACTTGCGTGTTACCTCTGTGATAACTTTTTGTTGTTTCTCGGTGACTTGGTTTAAAGAGTCGATCTGTACTACATAGCTTCTCATGACGTTGCGCATGGTGTTGAGCTCTTTCTTCAGACGACGAATTTCGGCGGCGTTGCTACTTTTTACGGTACGCAGTTCTTCGAGCAGGCGTTGTACTTTTATCTTTTCGCGATCTAGCTGAACTGCCAGCGAATCGTTGGTAAATGTAAGTTGTAGCTCGTCATAATGTGTGGCAAAGCGGGTATATTCGTTTTCGAGTTCTTCTTTCTCAATGTTGAATATCTCTACCAGCTCTTTATTGTTGCGCTTTTCGGCAAACAACAGGTAGGCAACCACAAGGATGACAGCTGTTAATATGCCGATGATTATAAATAGTGTTTTCTTATTTTCTTTCATACTGCAATAAATGCTTAATTACTGAGGCAAGCTGCAAAAGTAGTGTTTTATGTTTTCTTATAAAACTGTTTCCATGCTTACCTCTTTTTGCGACTGTGCTATTTTATATATGATTAACAAAAACAATCCTAGGGATTAACAATTTTGTCGCCGGGTTGTTTTTTGTTTAACGTAAATTATTAGAGAAAAATTTCCCTAATAAGGAATAACCTTGTACTTTTGTTTACTCTAATCGAAGATTGGAGTTGAACGAATTCTCTATAACAAAATTATAAATTTAAAAGAATTAAGTATTATGTCAAAAGTAACCGTAATTGGCGCAGGTAATGTAGGCGCTACATGTGCAAATGTATTGGCTTTCAATGAAGTAGCCGATGAAGTTGTGATGCTGGATGTGAAAGAAGGCGTTTCGGAAGGTAAAGCTATGGATATGATGCAAACAGCTCAGCTGCTTGGATTTGACACAACTGTTGTAGGCTGTACTAATGATTATGCACAAACTGCCAACTCGGATGTAATTGTTGTAACTTCGGGTATTCCTCGTAAACCGGGTATGACACGCGAAGAATTGATTGGTGTTAACGCGGGTATTGTGAAAGCTGTTGCCGAAAACGCGTTGAAATATTCGCCCAACGCAATTCTTGTTGTAATCTCTAATCCGATGGATACCATGACATACTTGGCCTTGAAATCTCTTGGTTTGCCAAAGAATCGTATCATTGGTATGGGTGGCGCGTTGGATAGCTCGCGTTTCAAATATTTCTTGTCACAAGCAATTGGTTGCAATGCTAACGAAGTCGAAGGTATGGTTATTGGCGGACACGGTGATACTACCATGATTCCGTTGACTCGTTTTGCTACATACAAAGGTTTGCCTATCAGCAACTTCCTTTCTGAAGAGAAAATTAAAGAAGTAGCAAGCTCTACCATGGTAGGTGGTGCTACGTTAACTAAATTCTTAGGAACTTCGGCATGGTATGCACCGGGTGCAGCAGGAGCGTTTGTGGTAGAAGCTATCTTACACAACCAAATGAAGATGGTTCCTTGCTCGGTAGCACTCGAAGGCGAATATGGCGAAAGCGACATTTGCATCGGTGTACCTGTAATCTTAGGTCGCAATGGTATTGAGAAAATAGTGGAATTACCATTGAACGCTGAAGAAAAAGCGTTGTTTGAAGCAAGTGCAAAGGCTGTTCGTACTACAAATGGTGACTTGAAACAAGTAGGAGCTTTGTAGTCAAAGAATAATAATAAAAGCAAAGGGCAGGAAAAACCTGCCCTTTGTTGTTTTCTATAACTGTCTCGTCATACATGCCACCAGTGCCGCTGTTTCTGTGCGTAACCTTGCTTTTCCTAAACTAATAGGTTTGAATCCCTGCTCCAATGCCTTCTTAACTTCTTCTTCGCTGAAGTCTCCTTCAGGGCCAATCAGTATCAGGGTGTCTTCGCCCGGTTGTAGCAACTCTTTCAATAACGCCTTTTCGCCTGGGTAACAATGGGCTATAAACTTTTGTCCGTTGTGTGGCTGCCCTATGAAACGGTCGAATGGTGTCATTTCGTTGATAATTGGTAGTCGCGCTTTCAGCGATTGTTTCATAGCGGATACTACTATCTTTTCAATACGGTCTGTCTTGATGACCTTTCGTTCGGAGAAGCGGGTTTCAAGAAAGGTTAGTTCGTCAATACCAATCTCGGTCGCCTTTTCGGCAAACCATTCGTTGCGGTCCATGTTTTTGGTGGGAGCCATGGCGATATGCAGGTGTCCTTCCCACAATGGTTCTTGCGTTGTTCTTTCAAGGATGTTGACTAAACAACGTTTGCTACCGGCAGTGGCGATAGCGGCTTGATAGAAATGTCCTTTGCCATCGGTTATGGTGATGACTTCTCCTTCGGTCAGACGCAGTACTTTCAGGCAATGGCGAGCTTCTTCTTCGGGAAGTTCGTGGGTTTTTTCAATATCGGGAGCGTAAAACAGGTGCATATTTTTCTTATTTTTACTGTCTTCGGGCTATCTCATCGCGCAATACGGATGCCAGTTCATAATTCTCATCTTGGATGGCTTTTTCCAGTGCCAACTTAAGGTTGGTCAGTTGGTCTTCTTTATGGATGGCAGCGGCATCTTCTTCAACCAGTTCTTCGTTGGTTATCTCTTCGCTTGGTGTGAAACCCTCTTCTGCCAGAATGCTACTTTCAATATAGATTGGTGCATTAAAACGAAGGGCAATACCTATCGCGTCGGATGTTCGGGAGTCTATCTTCTTAGCCTGATTGTCACTTCTAAAATAGATGTACGAAAAAAACACGCCATCTTTAGCCCGATAGATATGTATTTTTTCGACAAGGATGTTGAACTCATCGAGTGTGGTGGCAAACAAATCGTGCGTCAACGGTCGTGGTGGCTTGATTCCTTTGAGATGAAGCGCAATGGATTGTGCTTCGGACGGACCAATAATGATAGGAAGTTGGCGGTTGCCACCCACCTCCTGCAATACAAGAGCAAAGGCAGATGCCTGCTCTTGGCTATTGGATATGCTTACTACTCTCAGCTCAATTTTATCGTTCATCAGTGCTTCACGTTTATTTCTTCAGGGTTATGCTTGTATTTGAAAACAATAGCGAATACGATTGCTACTACCAACGCGTAAGCCGCGAAAATATACCATGCGGTACTCCAACCATTCATCAGGGTGTTGGCTGCTGTTTCCGAGTAGAACTCGCCATCGGCAAGCGCAGGGAATTGTGCCATAGGGTTGTACACAAACTTATCTACCACAAATTGCGCGCTAAGCGTACCGATGGTGGCACCCAGCCCGTTGGTCATCAGCATAAATAGCCCTTGCGCACTGGAACGGATAGCAGGAGTAGTCTCTTTGTCTACAAACAAAGAACCCGAAATATTAAAGAAGTCGAACGCCACGCCATATACCAACATGGAGAGGATAAACATCCATACACCCGAACCCGGGTTGCCCGTTGCAAAGAATCCGAAGCGAAGTACCCATGCCAACATGGCAATAAGCATCACGTTCTTAATACCAAATCGCTTCAGGAAGAAAGGTATCAGCAGGATACAGAGTGTTTCGGACATTTGCGAAAGGGAGATAAGTGCGTTGGCATGATTGGCACCAAAGGAATTGGCAAACTCGCTTACGTCTTTGAAACTGGTAATGAACGGATTACCGTAGCCATTGGTAACCTGTAATGACATGCCCAACAGCATAGAGAAGATAAAGAAAATAGCCATTTTCTTTTGTTTGAATAACTTGAAGGCATCCAACCCGAGACTCTCCACCAGACTTTTCTTTTCGCCTTTGGTGTGGGTTATGGCAATGTTTGGCAACATCGCAATGGCATAAATCGCCAATGCCAACCCGATGACTCCAGATACGAGAAATTGCGAATAAGTATGTTGATAGCCCGTAACATCCACAAGCAACATAGAGCAGATAAAACCGATTGTTCCAAATATGCGGATAGGAGGGAAGTGTTTCACAGTGTCTAACTTTGCTTTGTCCAATACCGAATAGGCTACCGAGTTGGAAAGTGCCAGCGTAGGCATGTAGAAAGCTACGCTCAATGTGTATAGGGTAAACAGTGTGGCAAACTGCACTTCGCTACCTGTGGCATAACCATAGTATCCGGCGGCGCCCATAAATAGTCCGGCAAGCAGGTGACAGATACTGAACATCTTTTGTGCAGGTACCCATCGGTCGGCAATAATACCAATAAGTGCCGGCATAAACATAGATACGATACCTTGTATGGCATAAAAAAGACCAATATTTGCAGCTTGACCAACTCCTACCAGATAACTTCCCATAGAGGTTAGGTAGGCTCCCCAGACTGCAAACTGGAGGAAATTCATGATAATTAGACGAAACTTTACGTTCATAACTCCTTATTTACGTTTTATAAATAGATTTAATTGAGCAAATATAATTAATAATCGGGAGAAGTTACGTAGGGAGGAGTTAAAAAAAAGAGTGCGACATTTCCGTCGCACTCTTGATATAATTAGGATTGTATATTAAGGAGTATACCAGTCTTTGTTAGTATCGCCGCCACTGTTAACCCAGTTGCTATAGCTTTCTCCATAAGTTTCTGCAATGGACTTATACTCTTCCGGAATCTTAAATCCATTACGGTCTACACCCAAGAGATGTATAGCAAATGGGAATAGGATATTATCTCCTGTTACATACCATTTTGTTCCTGATGCCCAATTGATAATATTTCCTTCCGCGTCTTTTTCTACATCAGACCTGTCATAAATAGTTCCAAAAAGAATACCACCATCAGCTTTCATCCATTCGTTTACTGCCGGAATGTAATTGGGCAAGTGTACCTGAATGTGTGGAGAACGCGATATATATGGATTGTAGGGCGCGCTAGCATAGGCTGTTGTGTTGAAAGCATTCTGTGTTAGTTCTTCGTCTTTCAATGTGATAACCACATCGAAGATGTTCGATGTCATGCCGGCAAATTCATTGGCTGTATAGTAATGATCAAATGTAAGGAAGTCTTTTATAGTAGGAGTAACCTCAATAACAAATCCTTCTCCAAGAGCAATCGGATTTCTTGGCGCGCTTACTATGTCTTGCGTTACACCATTTACTGTTACACTTTCTACTTTGCTTGGATTAATACCCACATGAACACTAAAATAATTATGGTATTGAGCTCCGTTATGTAGAACTGTGTATCTATCTACTATTTTAGAAACGTATGAATCTCCAATAGGTGTTGGGTCGTCCACACTTTCCGTTTTTTGTTGGTAAGTAATTCTTGAAGCGTACTCAACCACCACGTCGTTCATGTCATAGTCTCCCTTAGCAGGCCAGTTGTCTTCGAAAGCCAATATACCTTTTTTGTTCTCGTAGGTTTCTATAGTTCCGGGTTCCGGTATTTCAGGGATATCAATGAGTGCTGATGCTGGGTCGGTCATAACGTGGAACATCAAGTCGTTAAGGTCTTTTTCCCAACCTGCTTCATTATCTCTGTTCCAGTCTTCAAAACCAAAGCAGTTGAATGGCTCTTCGGGATTGCTGGGATTGGCATTGAATATAACCGTGTGGTTTCTGTTTTCGGCTGTTGCTTCTGGATTCCATTCAGGAACAGAATAGTAGATGCCTGCACCACTGCTTATGCTTTGGGTATTTCTGTTATATCCGTTTGCGCGAATCATCCAGCCTATAGTAGTTCCTTGAGGGAATTCATCGACCCATTGCTGTTTTTCTTCATCGTAATATTTGAGTTGTACGTATTCTCCGGGTTTCATAGGACCAGCTCCATTCATACCATTATCATTTACTACTTTAGCCAACGGGAATACTACCACCTCTTTCAATGATTGTTTTTCCAAATCGGTTAAATCTTTCAGCTCTTTATTCCCATTGTACCAGAAGTAACTTAGCGAGTTGTCGTAAGATCCTGCCGAGAATACCATGGCTACCCATACTTTGGCAGCTTTTGTCAAAGTGATAGAAGCATCTTTTATGGTTGCTTCTACTGCCGGTACTTTGTCATTAGGGAAAGCAGCGTCTATTCTGTTTATAATAGCAGCATCAATCTCTGTAGTCTTTTCCGAGTCAATATAGTTTGGTTTATGACCTGTATTAACATCGGGTGTAATACCAACCGCTCCGTTGCTGTTTAGGTAGAAATCAACGACTTTGTCAGAAATATTACGTGTAGCAGCATTTCTGGATGCATTAGAAGAGGCGATAGTGGTGAAGTTAGCAACTCCATTTTGGATCTTCGCATACATTAATTGCGGAACGAAGCTACTTGTAGAGTAAACATACAACTCTGTGATGTATGCCGGAATTGTTCTGATTAATTGAGAAACTCCTGCCACATTAATACCTGCGGCAATAGGTTCTGCATCAGCACGTAGACTTGCCATTCCATCTTCGCGAATGACACAGGGATTCTCATTGTACACAGCGAACTCGGAAACAAATCCCGTAGGTGCCTGATAATTCAAATTCAACTTTACGGTTTGCGCGGTTGAAAAATCAAAAGACATGGGAGTAAGACTTGCTGTTGGGTCTTTGTAATTCGGATCAAAATAGTTCTTCTCTTCACATGAGGTGATTGAGATTAATAAAACGGTCAGGCAGCAACTTGCGGCTAGGCTAAAAAACTTTTTTCTCATAAGGTTTATAATTAAATAATTGTATTTCAAGAAAATAGGTCTGCAAATATATACTTTAATTCTATATTCTGCAATGGGTATTAATTAAAAATGTGTATTTGTTACTGGTAAGGATGGTGAAATAAGGTAAGGTCGTAAAAAGAGTGCCCCAAAAGACGTTTGAGGCACTCTTTTTTAGAGTTTTAATCTTAAGGATAAATTAGGACTTAAGGATTATTCCTTAAGTACCAACCCGTACCTGATGTTCCTCCTGAGTTTACCCATTCATCGAATTCAGGATAAACCTTGTCTATAGGTTCGTATTCTGCAGGTATTTTGAATCCACTATATGTAATGTTAGATAAGTGAATCGCAAATGGAGCTTTATTATTATTGCCTGAAACATACCATAATGTTGCATTTCCCCATGCTGTTTCAAAATTGTCTCTATCTACATTTGACCTATCTGCATTAACCGAAAATAGCTGCCAACCATCACTCACGATATGTTCATCTATCGCAGGTGGGTAGTTTGGCAAGTGTACTTGTTTGTGGGGCGATGGTGTGATAAACGGATTGTATGGAGCAAATAGCTTGTTGTTATTGAACTCTGTTTGCAAGAAGCGTGCGGCAGGATCTTCCGGTATCTTAAACTTCATCTTCAGTGTGAACTGATTTTTTAGCATATTCGTAAGTTCCACATCTGTATAATATTTATTGAATGTAAGAATGTCTTTTACATACGATGTCATATCTATTTTGAATCCTGTTTGACCATAGTATAACGGAATTAATTCGCAAGCCGTCTCAGTGCCATTACCTTGTTTGAGTGTTACACTTTCTATTCTGTTTGGATCTATAGGTACATGCAACTGGAATACATTGTAGAATTGTCCTCCATTGTGTATTAGAGTAAATTTGTCTTCTATCTCTTTTACATAGACTTCACTAGTCCAGCCTTGGAATTTACCGTCCAAATTTTCAAACTCACGTTCGTAAGTAATCTTTGAGTTGTATTGAACAACAACATCATTCATGTCATAGTCTCCTCTGGCAGGCCAGTTGTCTTCGAAAGCTAAGATACCAACTTTTTCTTCGTTTGTTATTTGAAAACCTGGTTCTGGGAGTATTTCAGGGGGGTCAATTGCATCAATCGGACTTATCTGTACATTAAACATTACGTCATCACAGTCTTTGTCTCCCTTACTGTTGTTCATGTCTTCAAATCCAAAGCAGATGAAAGGGTCTCCATTTTCGTCTCCAGCATTAAAATAGATGGTGTGCTGTTTAGGTACTGTAGTGCCGTTTTCTGGATTCCAGTCATTGTATGAGTAATATGTTCCTTCAGTTGGATTACGATTTACTCTTTTATTATCTTCGTTGTAAGCGTTAGAGCGCAGAACAAAACCTATTGTTGTGCCTGCGGGGAATTTATCATTGGCTGTAGCGTAATTGTTGCCAGTCATGTATTTAAGTTTCACATATTGCCCTGCTTTCAATTCATTGTTTTTAGTACCTATTTTAGCTTTGGGAAATGCTAAAATATCAGGAATTTTAGTTTTATCTGCCGTAGCCAACTCCTCTGGTGTTCCAGTATAGAAGAAATAGCTTAAAGCACTGTTGTAAGAACCATCCGAGTGGATAACCGATACCCAGATTTCAGCCTCTTCGTGTAGATACAATAGTGCGTCTTCGAAATATTGGCTGGGAGCAGCTTTCTTAGGTTGAAAAGTACTTGTTATACGTTCTAGGTATTTAGCCGGGATAGCCATCGTTTTATCTATATAATTAGGTTTGTGGCTACTGTTGACATCCGTAGCAGTATTATTGCTTCCTGCAACTGAGCCGGTAGTGGTTAAGTAACGGTCAATTCTGTTATTGCCAATTGTTCTAGTCTCTGTATCACCAGAATAAGCTACAGATAAATCTACTGCTTGTAGATTAAGATCTTCTCCTCCTACTTCTGCATACATCAGTTGTGGAACAAACTGATTGAGTGAGTACGCCCACACTTCTTTTACGTAAGCCGGAATTGTTCTACGTATATCCGAAATCTTAGCTACGTTTATACCAGCAGCAATTGGGGTTACCCCTTCACGTTTTTTCCATTGGCCATTTGTTAGCTCCATTGGATTTTCCGAATAAAGTTCAAATTTGTGAGAAAAACCTTCTGGCAAATCTGCAATGTCAAAATTAACTTTAACATCTTGCGTAGTAGAGAAGTCGAAAGTCATGGGTGTTTCACTCACCGTTGGGTCTTTGTAGTTCGGGTTGAAATAATCTTTCTCCTCACAAGAGGCTGTCATAAATAGTAAGGCGGTTAAGAGTCCTACTGTCGATAGATTGAAAATGATTTTCTTCATAATGTAAAAATGTTGGTTTATCTGAACGTTATTTTATGTCAATAATGCCGTTAATTTCTGCAAATGTAATGAATTATTTTATTATCCTATATATTAAGGAAGAAAAAAGAACTATTATTTAAGAATAATTTATTATTCTGCATGCAATTGTTGTGTAATGAGCAAAAAAAAGGTCACCCTCACGGGCAACCAATCTTTATTAACCTTAAATCTAATACCATGAAAAACACGATGCAAAGGTAATGGGTTTTTATGTTGTAAAACATGTTTTTGATAAAAACTTGTGTTTGTATAACGTTATTTAACAAGAAGGTTTGTTTGCATATTCGTTTTAGACTTGTTTACTTAGAATTTTATAAAAGCGTACTTAGTTAATGTAAAAGCGTACTGGTTATTTGCGTGTTTTATAGGCGTTATTTTACTGTTATATTAATAAGGTGTAAGAATGCGTTGAATGTATAGCTGGCTGCTTGTTGACTGTCTTTATCTAAAAAATCCGTTTTTGTTTAATGAAAATCCGTTATTGAGGCAAAAATATGGCTTGATTTGTTATTTGTAGCTGTTTGTTCAAAGCAATAAAGGATGTGATTTTTGTGCACTGTGGTTCTGATGGTGAAGCCCAGTAAAGAGAAAAGAGTTGACGCTTCAAGTTCATATACTTGACGCGTCAAGTATAAAGAGTTGACGCGTCAAGTATTTCGGCTTGATGACTCCAAAAACGAGGTCCATTTTTGGATAGAATGGGGTTCATGGCTTAATGCTTTGAGCTTCAAAAAAGAATCTCACTAAGTTGGATGTAAGAACTCAGTGTTTTCTATCTCGGTTCTGACTGAGTTTTTTAAAAAAGTCAGTGAGTTCTATACTGAAACTCACTGACATATATAGAAGTGTGTGTGGAAAAAGATTCTATCCTTGATACGGGTGGTTAAACCAGAAGGTGGAGCCTTCTTTGATAACCGAGTTAATGCCAATCTCTCCACCAAGGTTCTCGATGAGGCTTTTGCAGATGGCAAGTCCCAGTCCGGCACCTTTGGTGAAACCATCCAGTTGCACGAAACGGTCGAATACTTGGTCTACTTTGTCGGCGGCAATGCCCATGCCGGTGTCTTTTACCGAGAAATGAATGGTATTATTTCCATTAAGATGGTAGCCCACTGTTATGCTGCCTTCGGTCGTAAACTTAATGGCATTATTGATAAAGTTGGTAATAACCTGTGTCAGGCGCTTTTTGTCGCTGTTGATGAAATATTCGGATGAGGAAGTTTCATCAAACAGAATGGGCACCTTGGCGTTTGTATTTACGGAGTATGATTTTACAATGCTGTCGCAAAGTTCGTAAGCATTGATGCGTTCTATTTCAAAATCGAGTGTTCCTGCCTCTATCTTCGAAAGGTCAAGAATGTCCGAAATGAGTTTTAGTAGCAATTGGTTGTTCTCCTGCACAATTTCGTTGTACTCCATACGCTCTTCCATATCATCTGTTATGGCAAGCAAGTCCGAGAAACCAACGATGGCATTAAGCGGTGTGCGTATTTCGTGGCTCATGTTTGCAAGGAAAGCTGATTTTAACCGGTCGAGGTTCTCTGCTTTTTCCTTAGCTTCACGTAGTTGTTCTTCGATATTCTTCTGATGGGTAATGTCGAGGCTGGTTATTACGTGTGCCATCTGTCCGTCTGTCCATTCGAACGCCGCGCTGAATACGCGAAACCATGATTTGTCGAACGGGCGTTGGTAGTCCCACGAATATATCTTCTTGGTAGGATTGCCGTTTTCGTCAACAATGTTGCGTTTGGGGCAGAAGCTACACTCCTCTGTTTTGTCGTTGTAAAGTACCTGCCAGCACTTCTTGCCGGTGAATTTATCGGCACCTCCATAAGGTTTCGCCATAGATTCGTTGACGTATAGCATATCGTGTGAGTGAAAGGAGTTTACATAAATGTCAACCCCTTGGTTGTTCATGATGCTTTCCAGCGTTTTTGTAGCACGGATGCCTCGTTCCTTGTACTCGCGGTTTACGATGTCTTTAGAGAAAAGTCCTGTCATCATCTGCAAACATTCCATTTCTTCTTCGTTAAGAACTCTGTCGTTGGCAATATCTGCAAACCCTATAAATCCTATAATCTTTCCTTCTATATCTTTGAAATGGCGGATTACCAGCGAGTTTACATGGTAGAAATCAAGAATATCTAATTCTAACTCAGTGGCTTTTTCTTTTTTGGACCTGTAGAAAGTGTGATTGGTCGTTTTAGAGTGCTCTTCCGACATATCGGCAATTTCAAAGCTTTCGCGTAGAACGTTATTTTCGTTGCCATAAGATTCTTTGAGGTGGAAGTAGCGAAATCCATCTGTTTGATAAATAAATCCTTTACTAAAGTTAAAGAATTCACCGAGTTCCTTCAGGAGTTTTTCAACTTTATCTTGAAAAGGAATATCGTTATTTATTTGTAGTATAAAGCTTTTAGAAAAAGCATTTAGGTCTTCTGTGCGCATTATAGAGCGTGTTTTTGTCTCCAACTGAATAATTACTTACTAGGTATAATCTCCCTAATGGCTACTTTTGGGTAGTTAGAGAGGGCAAATATAAGAATTTATTTAATAATTAGTTGAAATTAAAGAATAATTTGTATATAGCTACCAATAAATAAGGTGTAACTCCGCGAGGAATTACACCTTATTATATATAGTTTTTTTGAGATTACTTCTTTAACGCCGCAATGCTTTCCAATAATGATTTGATGATACTTTCGGCATCCGCTTGTTTTTTGCGTTCCATTTCTATAACTGCCGCAGGTGCGCTGTTTACAAATTTCTCATTGCTTAGTTTTTTCAACACTCCCTGTAAGAAACCTTCTTTGTGTTTTAGTTCGGCTTCCATGCGAGCAATCTCTGCTTCGGCATCGATCATATTGCCAAGAGGTACAGCGAATTCAGTGGTTCCTACCATAAAGGTGCCCGAAGCTTCGGCTGCCGACTCTACAGTGGTTACTTCCGTTAGGTTGCACATCTTTAGAATAACCGGAGTGAGTGCTGCTACGGCTTCGTTTATACCAACAACTTGCAGGCTCAATGCCTCTTTTTGCGCGATGTTTTTCTGTAAACGAATGTTGCGAATGTTGCTAATCACCTCTTTCACTACATCAAAAGATTGTATAAACGCTTCGTCTGCTTTGCTGCTTATCGTTAATGGAGAAACCATAATGCTTTCGCCTGCCTTTCTTTCTTGTACTTGTTGCCACAGCTCTTCTGTGATAAATGGCATAAATGGGTGCAATAATTTCAATAAGTTGTCCATGAAGCCAAGGGTTGTGTTCAACACTTCGCGGCTGATTGGTTGTCCATAAGCGGGCTTAATCATTTCCAAAAACCACGATGAGAATTCATCCCAGAATAGCTTGTACACAGCCATCAGTGCTTCGCTGATGCGGTATTTGCTAAATAAATCGGCAACTTCGGCAGCGGTGCGGTTTTGAATAGATTCAAACCAGCGCATGGCCAGTCTACTCGATTCGGGAACTTCTGCTGTGTCGCTTACTTCCCAACCTCTTATCAAGCGGAAAGCATTCCATATCTTGTTATTGAAATTGCGTCCCTGTTCGCAAAGCGCTTCGTCGAAAAGGATGTCATTGCCGGCAGGAGCGGCAAGCATCATACCCATACGCACGCCATCGGCACCGTATTTCTCTATCAGTTCCAGCGGGTCGGGCGAGTTGCCAAGCGATTTAGACATTTTACGTCCTTGCTTGTCGCGCACAATTCCAGTGAAGTACACATTCTTGAATGGCATTTCGCCTTCATATTCGTACCCTGCCATAATCATACGGGCTACCCAGAAGAAGATAATGTCTGGTCCTGTAACCAAATCGCTGGTAGGGTAGTAGTACTTCATCTCTTCATTGTTAGGGTCGAGTATGCCGTTGAATAGCGATATGGGCCATAGCCACGATGAGAACCAAGTATCCAGACAATCTTCGTCTTGGCGAAGGTCGCCCAGCGTGAGGTTGGCGTTTCCTGTTTTTTCTTTAGCCAGTTGCAATGCTTCTTGTTCATCTTTGGCTACCACGTATCCTCCTTCAGGTAAGAACCACGCAGGAATGCGGTGTCCCCACCACAATTGGCGACTGATGCACCAATCCTTAATATTTTCCAACCAATGGTTGTAGGTGTTTTTGTATTTCGGTGGGTAGAACTTCAACTCATCATTCATTACCGGTTTTAAGGCAATCTCCGCGAGATGTTCCATCTTCAAGAACCATTGCATGGAGAGTTTGGGCTCAATTACTACGCTGGTACGCTCGGAGTAGCCTACCTTGTTGGTGTAAGCTTCTTCTTTTTCTAATAATCCGGCAGCCTCCAAATCTTTTACGATTTGTTTGCGAACAGCAAAGCGATCCATGCCAATGTATAATTCTCCGGATTCGCTGATGGTTCCGTTATCATTGAATATGTCAATAGTTGGCAAGTTGTGTTTCTCGCCCAGCATGTAGTCGTTTATGTCGTGAGCAGGGGTAACCTTGAGGCAGCCTGTTCCGAACTCTACATCTACATAATCGTCCTCAATTACCGGTACGGCACGATTTACCAACGGCACGATTACTTTTTTACCTTTGAGGTGCGCGTTCTTCGGGTCGTTGGGGTTGATACACATAGCGGTATCTCCCATGATTGTTTCGGGGCGGGTGGTAGCCACAACGGCGTATCCCTCCTCACCTTCAATTTTGTAGCGCAGGTAATAGAGTTTGCCGTGCTCTTCTTTGTAGATAACTTCTTCGTCAGATACAGCGGTTAGTGCTTGTGGATCCCAGTTCACCATGCGTACACCTCTATATATTAAACCTTTTTTGTACAAGTCTACAAAAACGTGGAGCACACTTTCGCTGCGTATCTCATCCATGGTAAAGGCGGTACGATCCCAGTCGCACGAAGCACCGAGGGTACGGAGCTGTTTCAAGATGATGCCACCGTGTTCTTCGGTCCACTCCCAGGCATACTTAAGGAATTCTTCTCGGGTGAGGTCTGTTTTCTTGATACCTTGCGCGGCAAGGCGGTTTACCACTTTTGCTTCGGTAGCGATAGAGGCATGGTCGGTTCCAGGTACCCAACAGGCGTTTTTGCCTTCCATGCGGGCACGGCGAATAAGTATGTCTTGAATGGTATTGTTGAGCATGTGTCCCATATGGAGTACTCCGGTGACGTTGGGTGGCGGTATGACGATGGTGTATGCTTCACGTCCATCGGGTTTTGAACTAAACAATTTGTTGTCCATCCAATACTGGTACCATTTCCCTTCTACGTCGGTAGGGTTGTACTTGCTTGCTAATTCCATGCTGTATTCACTAATTAATTGAGTTTAAAGGCACAAAAATACATAAAAATCCATGAGTTGCGCTTATTTAATAAAAATAATAGATTGATGGAATGTCTAAAGTTTACATTCTTGGGTGTTTCTGTATGTGCGTATAGTAATTAAAAAGAGCAAGAAATCTCGTTTTTTATCGAAATCTCTTGCTCTTCTTTTCTTAGGTATAAGTCTTATGAGAGATGAATTAACTGATGGTATCGATGTTATTGTCGAGGTTACGGTAGTTAATATTTTCTCGTGGATTGGTGTTATTCAGGAATTCTTCCACATTTGTATAACCGTCTCCGTCGGAATCAATCGCTCCATCAGCCGGATTGTTAGGATTCAGGTTGTATTTTATTTCCCATTCATCGGGCATGCCGTCGCCGTCGCTGTCTACCGGGATTTCGGTTGGGTCGAAGGTCAGGTTAGGATAGCCACCTACTTCCGAAATATCTTTGATAATACCGGTAGCTGTTGTTGTCTTTCCGGAGCGAACCATTTCTACTACGCGGGTGTCTACCGCATCGCGTTTGGGTAGTGTGGCACCTGCTTTTGCCAGTACAGCCTCAAAAGCTTCCTGAGCCGTGTGATGTGGTGATACAGGCCATCCTTCGAAAGGAGTATTCACACGGGCGAGTTGCTCGTTGCCACGCATACCCAACCAGTTGTTCTTGGTGACTTCTTCGTCTCCGTACATAATATTTCCGGCTACGTACCACTTACCGGGACGTTTCTCGGCTTTGGGGTACCATTCGCCTCCGCCAGCCCATGCACTACCGGGTGAGTACATGTTGCGTTCTTCGATACGGGCAAGTACGTTGCGCATGTTTTCGTTGGTAGCAGGTCCTGGCTTGTAGTAATTGTTGATGTAATTAATCATAGAGGTTTCGTCTCCGCCGTCCATGGTGCGGTGGCGCCAATTGAAAGCTACATTGTAACGGTAATCAAATGCGCCGGACATTCCGATAGATGGATTTCGGGCGGTATTACAAGCGAATAGATTGTGGTGGAATGTTGATGGATTTCCTCCCCAGGTACCTCCAAAAGCATGACCTCTGGCATTGAGCGCTTCGCTGGAGATTGTCCATTGAATGGTGATGTGCTGCGCTGGGTCTTTGATTTGGGTTTTTCCATCGAGCGAAGGACGCATGTGGCGGTAAAGTGAAATGTTTTCGTCCATACCCCAACTGGTTGAGCAATGGTCGATGATGATGTGATGGAAAGGATTTCCACCGATATTATCGTCGCCCTGTCCACCCATAGGTACTCCGCGACGAACGCGTAGATGACGAATGATAACATTATAAGTATTAATATTAATTGTTCCTGCTACACAAATACCGTCACCTGGTGCAGACTGCCCCGCAATAGTAATGTCGGGATGTGCGATGTTAATATCTTTGTTTACATTGATAGTTCCGGCAACGCGGAATACAACAATTCGAGCTCCTTCGGCCTCCAAAGCGGCACGCAAGCTACCCGGACCACTATCGTTCAGGTTTGTAACAGCGATAACCCGACCGCCACGTCCTCCTGTGGTAAACATACCTCCACCCCATGCTCCCGGGAATGCTGGAATAGCACCTTCGGGTAGGCGAGGCGGATGTGGTGGAATCATGCCACTCTGAGGTTGTTGTGCAAGAATCTCTGTGCATAACAAGACAGATAATAACAAACTGGTACTGATGATTCGAAGAATTGTTTTCATGGTGTTTCTGATTTTAATAAAGAATATCGTATACACAAGACGGAGAGAATAAATATCTGTACTCAAAACAGAAGACAGTGTGGTCTACAGGTAAAAATGTTTTGTTTGTAGCTGTTGAGCCTATCTTTGTGAGATTCTCTTTATCTTTGCGAGAAATTAATATTACCAACCTATGGAATTGCAGTTGATACAGAATAAAATATATGAGATAAGAGGTCAGAAAGTGATGCTGGACTTTGACCTGGCAGAAATGTACGGTATTGAAACAAGAGTCCTTAAGCAAGCCGTCCGTCGTAATATGAAGCGCTTTGAGGGTGAGGATTTTATGTTTGAACTTACTAAAGATGAACTTTTAACATCACAAATTGTGATCTTAAACAAAGGACGAGGAACTCATTTCAAATATATGCCTTTTGCTTTTACTGAACTTGGTGTGGCCATGCTTAGTAGTGTACTAAACTCTAACACAGCCATTGAAATAAACCGAAATATTATGCGTGCATTCGTTGCAGTTCGGCAATTATTACTAAATCCACCAAAACAAAGTTGTGATTTGCAAGAGCTGCAGTTTGATCTGCAAGAGCTTAGATGTTACATTGAAGAAGTCTTTACAGATTACAACGATATAAACGAAGATACCCGGATGCAGTTAGAACTGATAAACGAATCATTAGCTGAGCTGCAAGCAAATAAGAGAACAAACACCAATCGTATAAAGATAAAGGGCTTTAATCAATATGACTAAAAAAACAATCCGTTACTCGCTCCCCGTTGCTCTGTTACTCCTTTTAGGGTTAACGCAACACATCTCTGCGTGGAGTGTCTATTATGCGGAATGTATTTACCCTCTCATTGCCAAAGCCCTTTCTGCTTTCTCTTCCCTCTTTCCATTCTCGGTGGGTGATTTGTTTATCCTTTTAAGTATCCTTTGGTTAATTATACATCCAATCTACACGCGCATCAAAAGTAAGAAGCCATGGAAGATGATTTTCTTGCATAGTGCCGAATACCTTGTGTGGGTTTATATATGGTTCTACCTTGCTTGGGGGCTGAACTATTCGCAACCGAACTTTTATCAGCGCGCAAATGCACCTGTGCACAGCTATCAAAAAGAGGTGTTTCAACAATTTCTTACCGAATATGTGGATAGCTTGAACAACAGCTACCTCCCCATCGAAAGCATAGACAAGCAGCGTGTTCACGAAGATATTATCACTACCTATCGGTACATTGGGCATACGATGGGTGTGCATACTCCTGCCGGTTCGCCCCGGGCAAAAACGATGATGTTTACCCCGCTGTTTTCCAAGATGGCAATTACGGGTTATATGGGACCTTTCTTTTGTGAGTTTAACCTAAACGGAGAGTTGCTGCCTGCGCAATATGCATCGACCTATGCGCACGAATTGGCGCACTTCTTAGGAATAACAAGCGAGGCGGAAGCTAATTTCTACGCTTATCAGGTTTGTACCCATGCCGAAGAAGCATCCACTCGTTTTTGCGGATACTTCAACGTATTGAGCTATGTGTTGGGCAATGCGCGTGGCTTCCTTGCCGAAGAGGAGTTCAAAGAAGTTATCACGACTTTGCGTCCCGAAATACTCGAACTCTACAATGAACATCGTGAGTTTTGGATTTCAAAATATAGCCGGGTTCTTGGCGAGGTACAGAATTGGATATACGATCTCTACCTGAAAGGAAATAAAATTAGTAGCGGCAGACAGAACTACTCCGAAGTTGTAGGGCTGTTGGTGTCGTGGTGGCAGTATGAGAAGAAAGATAATAAATAATATATATGTGTGTTATGGCAAAATGCAAACTGTTTAAGGTACTAAAGGGAAAAAATAAGAAGTACAGAGTAGGTAGTTACTTCCGGGAGCTGTCGGTGGTAATTATTGGGGTGGCGGTAACATTCTACGTTAGCGGAATTATTGAGTCCAATCGCGAGCAGCAAGATATAAAGCTTCAGTTGAGCACTATCTATGATGAACTGTCGTACAACAGGGATAAGCTGGTGGCGTTATACAAGTATTACGATACACACGAAATCGTAAAACGACAATTGTACGCCTTTGTGGAAACGCCCGATAAGGTTGATAACGATAGTCTCAACGCGGCAGCGCGCCTCATTGGTAAAACCCACGTTTTTGTGTATAAAAGAGGAGCCTACGGATTGTTCGAGGTCAGTGGAGTTATAAAGTCGTTTAGGAATAGAGCACTGCTCCTGAAAATATCCGACTGCTACGCTCTGCTGGAACGATGTAAGGAAAACTATCTGGAATATAGCAACCTCAAGCTAAACGAAATACAAAAATTATATAACATGAATACGGAATATCTTATGAAAGACGATGGCTGGATCAACATCCCCGAGGCAAGAGGCATCTTTAATTTCTACCTGATGGTTTCCAGAGAAGCAAACAAAGAAGATATCCGGGAGATAGAAGAGGTATTAAAGGAAATTAAATCATACATCAATTAATTATGCATACACGAGAAGAACAAATGCAAGCCTTCGGTCGCTTTCTCGACGTGCTCGACGAGCTACGCGAGAAATGCCCCTGGGACCGCAAACAAACCAACGAAAGCCTACGCCCCAATACTATCGAAGAGGTGTACGAACTAACAGATGCCATCATTAAGAATGATGCTGCTGAGATATGCAAAGAGCTGGGTGATGTGTTGCTGCACGTTGCTTTCTATGCCAAGATAGGTGCTGAGAAAGAACAATTCGATATGAAAGACGTATGCGACCGTCTGTGCGAAAAACTCATCTTCCGCCATCCGCATGTGTTTGGCGACGAAACAGCCGAGACAGCCGGACAGGTATCTCAGAACTGGGAGCAACTTAAGCTTAAAGAAAAGGGTGGAAACAAAACTGTATTAAGCGGGGTGCCTGCTTCGCTGCCTTCGCTCATCAAGGCCTATCGCATTCAGGACAAGGCACGCAATGTGGGCTTTGATTGGGAAGAGAAAGAGCAGGTGTGGGATAAGGTAAAGGAGGAGTTTGATGAGCTGCAAGTAGAGATAGCTCACATGGATCAAGAGAAAGCCGAAGCAGAATTTGGCGACCTCTTTTTTAGCCTTATTAATGCTGCCCGCCTTTATAAAATTAATCCCGACAATGCACTGGAACGTACCAACCAGAAGTTTATCTACCGTTTCAACTACTTGGAAGCGTATGCCAAACAACACGGCAAGGACTTGAAATCAATGTCACTTGAGGAGATGGACGCTGTTTGGGAGGAGGCGAAGAAAACAAAAAAGCAGTAAGGTAAAACCTTACTGCTTTTTTCTCTCTCTCTCTCTTTCTTTCTCTCTCTTCGCTTTCTCATTCTGGTTTACGTTTCGAATCAATTCCCGGTTGAATCTTGCTTCGGCACGTTGTACCATAAAGACTTTCTTGGCGGAAAGTATCTTCTTGAATTTAACGTAGTACTCTTTTTCTACCTCTTTCTCTTTGATTTTCAAGTCGTATACCTTTGTCATGATGTCATCATACTCGGCTTCGGTTAGCTCTTTGTCTTTCCCTTTGCGCAGTAAATCCCACATCTTGCCGTTCAGTTCTTTTTTTCTTTTCTGCAGCTCAAAGTACACAGGAAAGAACTTGGCGGCTTCTGCCGTAGTAAGATCAGCTTTTTCGGTAATGAAAGCTTTTATCTTTTCATTGAACTCCTCGGGCGACAGGTGTTGGTGATGTCCGTCTATGGCCCTGACAACAGGAGCTGTCCCAATCAGTAACAGTAATACAAAAATAAGTTTTTTCATGTTGTTCGTTCGTTACGTTAATCCATGCTTGCGTCCGATAGATACACATACAATGAGTAGTCGTCGAGCAATGCCTTGTCGATAGCCATATCGAGATATTCGTCGGCAGCCATTTCTATGTCGTCGGTCGTAGCCACTTGCTTGTCGGCAAATGGGTTAGGCTTAAAGCTTCCTATTTGTATAATAAGAGCCGCTCCTGCAAACATGGCTGCCATGTATGCCCACGGTTTTATCCGATCCCACATGGTGATGACCTTTTCCGTTTCTTTCGTCTCTTCCTTTTCGGGAAGCTTGTTCATAATGTCCGAGGTCAGGTTCTCAAAGTAACCTTGTGGAGTAGTAAAGGGATTTTCCTTTCCTACCTTTTTTAGTAATTTGTCTTCCTCTTTCATAATTTATCTCCTCTCTTTATGGTTAGATATTTATAAGTTTAAAAGGTTTAATCCTCTTCACTTAAAATCTTCTCTATTTTTTTAACCGCATGATGATACGATGCTTTCAGTGCTCCTACGGAGGTTCCAAATATCTCCGACATTTCTTCGTATTTCATCTCTTCATAGTATTTCAGGTTGAACACCATGCGTTGTTTTTCGGGCAATGTCAACAATGCTTTCTGAAGCATCAGTTGGGCTTCGTCGCCCGAGAAGTAAGGGTCACTCTCCAATTTGTTTATCACAGCGGCTTCGGGGTCGTCTATGGATAGCGTGGCGCGTTGCTTGTTCAGGAAGGTGAGGCACTCGTTCAATGCTATGCGATAGAGCCAGGTGGAGAGTTTTGCTTCTGCCCTAAAATATTCCAGGTTTAGCCATGCTTTGATGAAGGTGTTTTGCAGCAGGTCGTTGGTGTCATCGTGCGATAGTACCATACGGCGTATCTGCCAATATAGTTGTTCGCTATATTCGGCTACGATACGTTCAAAACCTTGCTTCTGGGTTTCTTTATCCTGAATCAAGGCAATAACTTCTCGTTCGTTGAAAGTTGTGCTACGTTTTACTTCCGGATCTTGCATGCTATACAGGAGATAGTGCAATTTTTATTAGATCGCTATTTTCTTTGTTATCCTCCCTATTTTCAGGATGTAGAATCCTTTGGGAAGGTCAATGGTAAATGTGTCCTTGGCAGATTCAATGGTAAATGAAAAGACCTTCACGCCAAGTATGTTATAGATTTCTACTACGCTACCCACCGTGGCGTTTTCTATACTTACTACCTTCTCGTGGACGGTAACAAGTGCTTTGGGTTGTTCTTCTTTAATAACTTCGGACTTCTGTGGCTGCTGTGCGAAGAGCGCAGGTGCCGAAGCAAAGGTTATTAATAGGAAGAAATAAAGCGTAATTTTTCTCATCAATAGTTATTCTTTATACAAAATCAACTACAAATGTAATAATTCTCTTTTGAAAAGCAAGTTTATTTAACTTCTTTTCTACTTGATAATCAGCAGTTATACCTCTACACAGAGTGCTTCGCGGGCAAGCTGTGTATGCGGAAAAAGGGCGGTTGCTTCTTGCAGCAAAAGGTTCTCGTCTTCGTAACGTGCCGAGAAATGTCCGATGAGTAGCTGTTTTGCTTCGGCGGCAAGGGCTATTTGTGCGGCTTGCTCGGCGGTGGTATGGTAGGTCTCTTTGGCGCGGGGCAGGTCTCTTTTGCTGAAGGTTGATTCATGGAAGAGTAAATCTACTCCTTTTATTTGTTCCACAATGGCTGGGTGGTAAATCGTGTCCGAGCAGTAGGCATACTTGCGTGGTGGGGCAGATGGACGTGTGAGGCGTTCGTGCGGAATGAATTCACCTTCGGGGGTGGTGTATCCGGCACCGTTCTTTATACGGTTTAGCTCGAAGGTAGGCACGTGGTAGAACTCAACCATGTCGCGCAAAATATGGTCGGGTACTCGCTTCTCGGCAAACAAAAATCCACAGCAGGGTATGCGGTGTCGTAGCGGGATGGTGGTTACGACCAAGGATTTGTCTTCGTATATAATAGCAGACTCTGCTGTGCCAAAAGCATGGAACACAACCTTGTAGGGCAGGTTCTTGCAGAAATAATCGAGTTGAGGAGCAAAGAGTTCTTCCAATCCGGCAGGGGAGTGCACATGCAAATCGGCGGTTCTTCCCAATAGTCCGAAGGTAGAGATAAGTCCCATCAGCCCGAAACAGTGGTCGCCATGCAGATGCGAGATAAAGATGTGATTCAGGCGTGAGAATTTTAAGCGGGTTTTGCGTAGTTGTATTTGCGCGCCTTCACCGCAGTCTATCATAAACAGCTTCTCGCGGATGTTGAGTACTTGCGAGGAGGAAAAGTGGCGGGTGGTGGGTAGGGCAGAGCCGCACCCCAATATATGTATCTCGAATTTCTCCATATGCAAATGTACGAACAAAACCGCAACCCTGTATTCAAAACAGTTTCTAAATAAGCAAAAAAAGCCGCCCTTGTGCAGGACGGCTCTTTATATATAATAAGGTGTATCTTACTTATTATTTTCCAATTGCTCTTTCAAAGCAGCCAATGCGTCGATATCACCAAGAGTGGTCGATGCAGCTTGGTTTTGGATAGCAGCAGCTTCTTCTTTCTTAGGAGCAGCAGCTTTCTTAGATGCTTTCTTTTCAGCTCTTTCTTCTGCCTTAGCTACATCTTCGAAAATGCGGCTGTGTGAAAGGATGATTCTCTTAGCGTCTTTGTTGAACTCAATTACTTTGAACTCAAGTTTTTCGTCCATTTGAGCTTGCGAGCCATCTTCTTTCACTAAGTGTTTTGGAGTTGCAAAACCTTCAACACCGTAAGGAAGAGAAATAACAGCACCCTTATCCAGTACTTCGATGATTGTACCTTCGTGGATAGAACCTACAGTAAATACAGTTTCGAATACATCCCATGGGTTTTCTTCGAGTTGTTTGTGACCAAGGCTCAAGCGACGGTTTTCTTTGTCGATTTCCAATACCTGAACATCGATTGTAGTACCGATTTGTGTAAATTCTGATGGGTGTTTGATTTTCTTAGTCCAAGAAAGGTCAGAGATGTGAATCAAACCGTCTACACCTTCTTCGATTTCTACAAATACACCGAAGTTAGTGAAGTTACGTACTTTGGCAGCATGTTTAGAACCTACTGGGTATTTTTCTTCAATGCTTTCCCATGGATCTTGTTTCAATTGCTTGATACCCAAAGACATTTTGCGTTCTTCGCGATCCAAAGTCAATACAACAGCTTCTACCTCGTCGCCCACTTTCATGAAGTCTTGAGCCGAACGCAAGTGTTGCGACCATGACATTTCCGATACGTGGATAAGTCCTTCTACGCCTGCTGCGATTTCGATAAACGCACCGTAGTCTGCCATAACAACCACTTTACCTTTCACCTTGTCGCCTACCTTGATTTCTTCGCTAAGCGCATCCCATGGGTGAGGAGTAAGTTGTTTCAAACCAAGAGCGATACGTTTCTTCTCGTCGTCGAAGTCGAGAATAACCACGTTGAGTTTTTGATCCAGTTCCACAGCTTCTTTCGGATCGCTAACGCGTCCCCAAGAAAGGTCTGTAATGTGAATCAATCCGTCTACGCCGCCAAGGTCGATGAACACCCCGTAAGAGGTAATATTCTTAACAGTTCCTTCCAGAACTTGTCCTTTTTCGAGTTTACCGATGATTTCTTTCTTTTGTTGTTCAAGCTCTGCTTCGATAAGTGCTTTGTGAGATACAACAACGTTTTTGAATTCTTGGTTGATTTTCACCACTTTGAATTCCATGGTCTTTCCAACAAATACGTCGTAGTCGCGGATAGGTTTCACGTCGATTTGCGAACCTGGCAAGAATGCTTCGATGCCAAATACGTCTACGATCATACCGCCCTTGGTACGACATTTGATGAATCCCTTGATGATTTCTTCGTTTTCCAAAGCTGCGTTAACACGATCCCAAGAACGTGCAGCACGTGCTTTTTTGTGCGACAGGATAAGCTGTCCTTTTTTGTCTTCCTGATTTTCGATGTACACCTCTACGTTGTCACCAACTTTAAGTTCAGGATTGTAGCGGAATTCATTCAAAGGAATGATACCGTCTGATTTGTAACCAATGTTCACAACAACTTCGCGTTTGTTCATTGAAATTACAGTTCCGTCAACTACCTCACGGTCGTTAACTTTGTTTAGCGTGCCGTCATAAGCCTTTTCGAGGTCTTGGCGTGCAGCTCCTTCGAAAGTTTCGCCTTTCTCGTAAGCATCCCAATTGAAATCTTCAACAGGAGCAATGTTCTTTAAATTTTCCATTAATAATTTATTTGTTTTAATCGTTAATTGAGTTAGACATTATATTTGACGATAAAATCGGCTGCAAAGGTAGAATTATTTTGCTGATGTACAAAGTGATAGGGCGGAAATAATCGGGGAATAATTGTTAAAATTGCATTGTTTGAGGTTCTCGTCTCGTCTGCCTATGGTAAACCGATCGTCAGCCATAGGCAAACACTCTGTGTGCTTATGGTTGATGGGTCGTGAGCTTATGGCTGACGGGTCGTGAGCTTATGGCTGAAGAGTGTTTATCCATAGGCAGACGACGACTGCTGCTTTTTCTTACTACGTTAGTAGTTCTTTTTATTTTTATCTTATCTTATTTAGTGCTGGTATACCCCTGGTGTTTTTGTTTTTCAAAAAGTTGTGATATTTCGTTTTTATATTAGTGGTGGTTTGAGCGTTCTTCTATTCCTTCTTGGGTTAATACTATCGATGAAACCGTGTGTTTTAGGAAAAACAATTAAAAGAAGAGCGTTTTTATTGAGGATTGTTTGTTAGGTTAATTGGGGGAATGGTGATTTTAGTTTTGACAAATAAAAAAATAAAAAACAAAAAAATATTTTTTTTTAGAAGCTGTTTTGAATTTGCTTGTTCTTTTATTTAGTGCTATTTTCAGGTTGTTTGTTTTCTTTTTAAGGCGATAATAGCGGGCTATTTGAGCCGTAAAAAAGAGAAGAAACAGACGAAAAGAGTGCTAAAGAAAAAGCAAAAGCATCATATAATAATTATTCTGTGGAAATTCAAAACAGCTTCTTAATAAAAATCAATCACTTTCCATCTGTTTTTCCTTCAAAAAACGCACACTTTTGCACCGGAAGTTAGCGGTTGAAAAGCTCAAAAGTAAACTTAAAACCAATGCTGTCGAACTTGCCATTTTCGTTATTCGTAAACACGCCTACGTCGAAAATATGTGTACCCACACCGTAGCCCAGCTCGAAGTAGGGGTTGAGGCTTGGCATGGTTAAGTAACCCGCGTATATGCGCTCATTGAGTATGTTTCGGGTTATTTTTCGCAGTCCCGACAGTAATAGAAAGGGGGTTTCGTAGGTGAAGTTTATCTTCAGGTACTTGTCGGAGGAGTTGTACCAACGGCGGTCGAGCAGGTGAAACACTCCACCGATATCGTCGTTCCAGCCAATGGGGATGTTGCTACGCGAGAAGTTGGCGAAGTCCACAAAGTAAAGGTCTTCCTGATTGGTGAAAGCACCCATGCTGACGCGATAGTAGATGCTGCTCATCAGCCCCAGCGCTATTTTGTGCTGCATATCGAACTCAATGCGTTCGTACTTGCCTGTGCTGTTGAAGACGCCCGCTATGCCGCGCTCCCAATCTACTGTAAAGGTAGGATATCTGGATTGGAGGTTTATTTTGCGTTCGCCACTAAGGTAATAATACTGGCGGGGTGTCCAGCTAAGGCGAACGTGCGGTGCGAAACTGATGTACTCTTTGCGGAGCTTGTTTTCTACCTCGGGAGTTCCTTCGGGTATTTCGTCTTCGGAGGGTAGCTTAAACTTGCCTACGGGTGTTCTTCGGTGGGTGGTGGTACCCAAGTCGAGGGTTAGTCCGTTGGTTATTTCCCAGCTATGCCTGAGGTCTATAAAGAAGTCGCGGAAATAATTGAGTTCCATCTTGTCGAAGTCGAAAACACTGTCGGGAATGTGTTTAAGGTCTTCGATTACATCACTGCTGTAAATGCGGTTTCCGTTACCCAGCTTTAGGTGGAACGCTGCACGCTTCTCGGGCCAGTAGTCAAAGCCGGCTTTAAGTGCCCAGTACACCTCTTTGTGTTTGAAATTGTAACCCACATGAGGCACAATGCGCAGTAAGCGGTCGCCATTGAAGAGATGGTTGTACTTAAACTCCTGCCGGTAGGATAGCCCGTCTCGAGCGCTATAACTCAGCAGCAGCGGATTGATAAGTGGCGAGGCCTTTATCTGTCCTACGCTGGCTAAATCTATCATGTAGTTGCTGGTAAGCATGTCGCCTACCTGCCCCCAGAACACGCGGGTCATAGTCCCCAATTTGGGCGTGTGGGTTGTGGTGCCTTTGTGCGAGTAATAATTACGATACACCTCTTTTTCGTCCTCTTCCAGAGGGATGGGGCGCAGGTTGGCAAAGTAGGCGCTGTCTGTGATGAAGGCGGATGTGTCGCACTGTAAGGTGAAGGCACGCGTGAGGTTGAGGTCGCCCTTTTTGTATTTATTCCGCAGTTCGTCGGCGACGGACTCGCCCAACGTAATACTGTCGAAGTCTAAAGCTGCAACAAAATCTACATCCAGTTTGTTGCCCAGCAGCTTGAATTTGGCGGTCAGGTCAAAACGTACCGGTAGGAACTCTTCCTTCGTGCCTACTTCTCCCATCTCTATGCGGTTATGGTAGTTTAGGTATTCCCACCGTCCGGAGAATTCAATTTCGCGTACCGTAAACACTTCGTCGCTTACAATCATGTATCCTTTTACCAATTGATAGCTTTTCAGGCGGGGGGCGAACGAAATATGGTAACAATTCGTGCCGTTGTAGCGCATCACCGAATCTACCTTGAACGTATAATACTTACGCGCATTGGTTGCCAGTGGCGATAGCAGTTTGGAGTTTAGCAGCGAAGAGGAGTAGATGTTGGTATGGGTGAAACTTAATAGGTCTTTGCTCACACCTTTGTAGCTCTCTACGGTGTTGCTTACAGCTTTTACCTTTTGGTCGTAAATATTAGGGGCGGTAAAGTGCAGGTTGCTGTAAGTCTCCATGATGTATTCATTGACCCCTTTCTTGATCTTAAACATAGTGGGGATGAAGCGCATAAGTTGATTCTTCTTACGCACCACGGTTTTGTTTTTAATGTACACCTCGGCCGTATAGTCTTCCACTATTTGGCTATAAAGGGGTGCGTAGAAGAAAAGCTTTTCGAGAATGACCTCTTCCTGAATGAGGGTATCGCGTTTGCTCTCGGGCATATCCTGGCTTACCGCTCGTATCGGGAAAAAGAGCAGTAGCAGTAGTAGGAGCAATATAGATTGTATGAATCTAAGCATAAGCGAGCTAACAAACTTAGACAAAATAATTGTAATAGAAAGGAGGTTGCCGATGTTTTAACAAACTGTGGTTTGACAGTGCGGCTGTTCCTCTCATTTTTTTATTTTTTATTAGCAATTATTCGGCATTTCTTCTTACATTTGTGCTTTATAACACAGTTCTTCAGCAGTTATGACAAAAGATGATATGTCAAAAATGGTAGTTCCGGAATATATTGTTGATTTATGGACTCCTTTAACAGCCGAACAAAAAGAATATTTGTCGGGGAGTTTTACTATGCAATACTATAAGAAGAACGAAACAATATACTGTGAAGGTGAGACACCCTCTCATTTAATGTGTTTGCTGTCGGGAAAAGTCAAGATATACAAAGATGGCGTAGGCGGGCGCAGCCAAATTATTCGCATGATTAAATCGGTAGAGTACTTCGGTTATCGTGCCTTTTTCGCCAACGAAGAATATGTAACTGCTGCCGCTGCCGTAGAGCCTTCGGTTATCTGTATGATACCCATGAACGTTATCACTACGTTGGTTGCCGAAAACAATAACATAGCCATGTTCTTTATTCGCCAGCTATCTGTGGACTTGGGTATAGCCGACGAGCGTACTGTAAACCTCACACAGAAGCATATCCGTGGCAGGCTTGCCGAGTCTTTGCTCTTTCTTAAAGATAGCTATGGAGTGGAAGAGGATGAATCTACACTCAGTATTTACCTTTCGCGCGAAGACCTTGCCAATCTTTCTAACATGACTACATCAAATGCTATACGCACATTATCAAACTTCGCCAATGAACGTTTAATTGCCATCGACGGACGGAAAATTAAAATCATTGACGAAGATAAGCTGAAAAAAATCAGCAAGATAGGTTGATGTATTATTGCTTCTTACACTCTTTGTATTCGCACTCAGCCAGATAACGCTCTACTTCGATAGCAGCTTTACAACCACTTGCCGCTGCCGTAATAGCCTGGCGATAGATTGTATCGGCTACATCTCCGGCTGCAAAAACACCCGGTATTTTTGTGAACGGACTCTGACCGATTGTTTTGATATATCCCGTTTCGTCCAGCTCTAAGTAATCCTTAAATATATCCGAGTTGGGTTTGTGTCCGATAGCCAGGAAGAATCCATCTATGGCAATGTCATAACGTTCTTCGTCTGCTTCGCCCATACGTTTTACGATGTGTGCACCTTCTACGCCATTGTCGCCAAATAAGCCTACTGCGTTGTGCTCGAACAATATTTCGATGTTGGGGTGTGCCATTACACGGTCGCGCATAATTTGCGAAGCACGCAAGAATGGTTTGCGAACAATGAGATAGACCTTCGAAGCCAGTCCTGCCAGGTAAAGTGCTTCCTCGCAAGCAGTGTCTCCACCACCCACTACGGCAACTTTTTTCTTGCGGTAGAAGAATCCATCGCATGTGGCACAAGCACTCACACCCATGCCGGCATACTTCTGCTCGTCGGGCAAGCCTAAGTACTTGGCGGTAGCACCTGTAGCGATAATCAGCGTTTGTGCTTCAATAACCTTTTCATTGTCTATGGTAATCTTAAACGGGCTAGCCGACAGGTCTGCTTTGGTAGCCAGTCCGCTGCGAATATCCGCACCGAAGCGCACTGCTTGCTCACGGAAATCTTCCATCATCTGCGTACCCGAGATTCCGGAAGGATAGCCTGGGAAATTCTCAATATCCGTTGTTGTAGTTAGCTGACCTCCGGGTTGTATTCCTTCATACAGCACCGGTGTTATATTGGCGCGGCCTGCATAAATTGCCGCGGTATAGCCTGCAGGGCCCGATCCGAGAATCAGGCATTGTACTTTTTCTGTTTTCTCCATATTGTTTTTTATTCCTTAATTTATTTAGCGTAAATCAATAATCTCGGCATCGGGGTATTTTTTGTGGTCGAACGAGAACAACGAATCGTTTAGGTTCAACCCTGTTTGATAGCCGGTAATGGTAACTTCATTGCGCGTTCCATCACGAAGTTCAACTTCTATATATTGCAGATGATACGTGCCTGTTTCAATAAACAACACCAAGCGGGTTATCTCTTTCTTTTTGTCATCGCTCGTCATGGCTATGTTGTAGACCGACTTCCCGTTGTGTTTTTGTATTTTATATGGCGCAATGTTGTAGCCTTCTTTATAGATAGAGAGCAGTGCGTAAGGATTGATGCTTTGTAGCTCCTCTTCGGTAGGATTGCTGATGTTTACCTCTTCGCTTCCAGTGAGATAGCTCCATTGCGTTTCGCCGTTGAACCAGCTGATAACTTCTTCCGTTTGCAGCAGAAACTTATTCCCTTTTAGCTGCAAAGATCCTTCGGTGGAGCCTATCGGTTGTCCGCCTTTGGTTATGTTGATGGCAAACTCCGTCTTTATACCTTTATTGAGGTAGAATGTGTCGGATGTTTTATCCAGTATCCTACGCGCTTCTTCGTTCTGTGCTGTCATTGAAACAGCCAGCAGACCTACTATCGCTATGAAAACAACTCTTTTCATATTCCTGTTTTTCTTTTTAAGAACACGCAATTATTACAGATTGTTTAAGCGCATTTCCAAATCATTCTCGTCCAGACAGAGCACTTGACGCGCTTT
Organism: Bacteroides sp. 214; assembly: GCF_010501015.1. Taxonomy (GTDB): domain Bacteria; phylum Bacteroidota; class Bacteroidia; order Bacteroidales; family Bacteroidaceae; genus Bacteroides. Next base: position 115,665 of record NZ_QVML01000013.1, read on the forward strand.
GCTTCCTTCGCTTGGGCCTACAATACCTGCTTTTTCTATTTGGTCCATGATGCGTCCGGCGCGATTATAGCCAATAGCAAATTTACGCTGAATCAGCGAAGTGGAGCCTTGCTGGTGAATAACAATCAGGCGGGCTGCATCTTCGAAGAGCGGGTCTAAGCGTCCCATGTCTACATCGCCAAGGTCGTTGCCACTGTCGGGTGCCACATACTCGGGCAGATAGAATGCTGTCGGGTAACTTTGCTGTTTAGCAATGAATGATGATATTTTTTCTACTTCGGGGGTGTCTACGAAAGCACACTGTACACGCACCGGGTCGGCTCCTTGCAAGAAGAGTAAGTCGCCTCGCCCAATGAGCTGATTGGCTCCCGGACGGTCGAGGATGGTACGTGAGTCTATCATAGATGTTACACGGAATGCGATACGTGCCGGGAAGTTCGCCTTGATAGTACCGGTAATGATGTTAGTGGTAGGACGTTGTGTAGCAATAATCATGTGGATACCTACCGCACGTGCTAACTGAGCGATACGAGCAATGGGTAGCTCCACCTCTTTGCCTGCCGTCATAATGAGGTCGCCAAACTCGTCGATAATCACCACAATGTAGGGCATGAAGCGATGTCCCTTTTCGGGGTTGAGGCGACGGTTGATAAACTTCTCGTTGTACTCTTTTACGTTGCGTACGTGTGCTTTTTTGAGCAAGTCGTAGCGACTATCCATCTCTATACAAAGCGAGTTAAGTGTGTGCACCACCTTGGTTACATCCGTGATGATAGCATCCTCGCCATCGGGTAGCTTGGCAAGGAAATGATTCTCAATGTCGGCATATACGCTGAACTCTACCTTCTTAGGGTCGATGAGTACGAACTTCAACTCCGCCGGATGCTTTTTGTATAGTAAAGAAGTAATGATTGCATTTAGTCCTACGGACTTACCTTGCCCTGTAGCACCTGCTACCAACACGTGCGGCATCTTGGCAAGGTCTACCATGAACACCTCGTTGGAGATGGTTTTGCCCAGTGCCATAGGTAGCTCGAAAGTGCCCTCTTGGAAGCGTTTGCTACCAATAACCGAGTGCATCGATACGGTTTTAGGGTGGGAGTTTGGTACTTCAATACCAATAGTACCTTTTCCGGGAATAGGTGCAATGATACGAATGCCCAGTGCAGAAAGGCTAAGGGCGATATCGTCTTCCAATCCGCGAATCTTTGAAATGCGCACACCCTGTTCGGGAGTTATTTCGTAAAGAGTAACGGTAGGTCCTACGGTTGCTTTTATCGAACTAATTTCAATACCAAAGCTACGCAAGGTGTTGATAATCTTATCTTTGTTGGCATTCTGCTCGTTCATGTCCACAGTGGGCTCTCCACTGTCGTAGCGGGTAAGCAGGTCGAGAGTGGGGAATCTGTAGTTCTCCAAATCCAGTTTGGGGTTATAGGGCTCCAGTGTACCACCTTCCCGATAATCATCTTCTTCGCTGATTTCGCTTTCTATTTCTATATCAATGCCGTTATTGTCATCCTCTTCCTCTGTTGGTGGAGTATAATCTTCTTCCTCTTCGGGAACAACTACATCCATTCTCGTATGGGTGGGTTTGTTGATGTCCAAATCAATGACCGATGTATGTGAAGGTTCCACAGCCTCGGGTTGATAGCTACTGATAATCTCTTCTCCATTGTCTGTGACGGGTTTCTCTTTCTTCTCGCGTTTGAGATAGCTAAGTGAGAGTATCTTGCGTAGCCAGATAATTGTCTGAGAACTGACATAAACAAAGAAGCTGAGGGCGGTTATCAACAATAGCAACCACACACCGGGAACACCGATTTGTGAAACGAGCCAGTTGCTCACATTAAACCCGTGCAAGCCTCCCCAGTAAATAGAAGTTTCTTTATAGTGGTCTACAAACGCAAACCCCAGAAAGATGGAGAACCAGATAAGCAGCGATGAGCAGCAGATAAACCATTTCCATAATCTGAAGCGACGTAGTTTCATCATTTTAAGCGCTGCCGCCAACAAGAATATGGGCAGAAATATTGACGCAAAGCCAAAGCAACGATTGATGAGGTAGTTGGCAACCTGTGCTCCCCGCGAACCGGCATAGTTGGATACTTTATTGTCAACCGAAGCCAGTTGCTCCGCAGTGGCGTTTTCCAGAACACTTTGATCGGCAGCTCCGGTAAACAGGAACGAGGTAAAAGCCAACAGCAGATAAAGCGCGAATGAAGCAAACGCAAATCCAATAACGAAGCGTACGCTCTCATTAGTAAAGAATGCTTTGATTTTATTGGTGGAAGGTGCTTTGGGGGTAGCTCCCTTATCTGTTTTCTTCTTTGCCATGTATAATAACCTTTATAAAATATATCTTATCGGCAAAAGTAGTAAAAAAATAGATTGAGGCTCTTTTTTTTCTTACCTTTGCGCCTAAAAGTGGACAAAAGATGAAAAAAGAGAGTCAGGTTATCTTCGACCGCGATGCCGTGGAATTTGTTACTGTAGCGGCAGAGTTTTGTGCATTCCTCGAGAAATCGAATGGCATGGAACGTGCCCGCTTTGTCGATACCCTTACCAAAATATTACCGTTACTCTACCTCAAGGCATCTATGCTCCCCGAAGTAGAAATGATGGGCGAAGAGCTTCCCGAAACATATGTAACGGAAGAAATCTATGAAATACTTCGCATGAACATATCTTATATCCTTGCCGAGAAAGACGACTACCTCGAAGTATTTCTGCCCGAAATGGCATACAGTGATACCCCTATAAAGAAAAATGTTTCCGAAGATCTTGCTGATATCTATCAGGATATAAAGGACTTTATCTTTGTTTTTCAGTTGGGTTATAACGAAACCATGAACGATGCACTCTACCTTTGCAAAGAGAATTTTTCTTCACTATGGGGGCAGAAGCTGGTAAACACGATGCGAGCTCTTCACGACATCAAATACAACGCTGTAGGCGATGAAGACGACAATTATAATTATACCGAAAGTGGAGACGAATTTCATCTGGATGATGAAAACGATTAATTGATTTTATGGTTATCAAGAAAAGCATTCAAAAAGAAGACGTAAAAGATTTGCCGAGGGTTTCCTTCGAGGGTAATATACATGTGATACAGACCGAAAACGAAGTAGAAAAAGCCGTTAGTTTTCTGAGTACCAAACGGGTGGTGGGCATTGATAGTGAAACACGTCCATCATTTGTAAAGGGACAAACACATAAGGTGTCTTTGCTGCAAATATCTACGGAAGATGTCTGTTTTTTATTTCGCCTCAACCACGTGGGATTGTCGCAACCGCTTATCGATTTCCTGGAGAATAAAGATATTATAAAGGTAGGACTTTCTTTGAAAGATGACTTCCTGATGTTGCATAAACGTGCCGAGTTCAAACAGCAATCGTGTGTTGAACTACAAGAATATGTACTCGAATTTGGCATTAAAGATAAAAGCCTGCAGAAGATTTATGCGCTACTCTTCGGTATGAAAATATCCAAGTCGCAACGGCTAACCAACTGGGAAACAGAAACCCTGAGCGATTCACAGAAGAAATATGCCGCTACCGATGCGTGGGCGTGCCTGCGGATTTATAATCTGCTGGAGGAGTTGAGAGCAACAGGCAAATATGAAATACTTAATGATGAACCCCTACAAACCACAGAACAATGACACTTCAAAAAATATACCTCAAGCCCGGTAAGGAAGACTCTTTGAAACGTTTTCATCCTTGGATATTCTCCGGAGCTATTGCCACTTCTACCGAACATATCGCCGAAGGCGAAGTAGTAGAAGTCTACACCTCCAAAAAAGAATTTATTGCCGAAGGGCATTATCAAATAGGTAGTATCAGTGTGCGTGTGCTTTCGTTTAAGCAAGAACCCATTGATGTGACGTTCTGGAAAAAGAAACTGGCATCAGCCTATGCGGTACGTAAAGCCATTGGTGTTGCCGGAAACCCTCTTAATAACACCTTTCGCTTAGTACATGGCGAGGGCGACAACCTGCCCGGTTTAGTTATTGATGTGTATGCCAAGACTGCTGTTGTGCAAGCGCACTCTGTGGGGATGCACGTAGACCGTATGGAGATTGCCGAAGCTCTCTCGGAAGTAATGGAGGGAGTTATTGAAAATATTTATTATAAATCGGAAACTACATTGCCATTCAAAGCCGACCTCAACTCGGAAAACGGTTTCCTAAAAGGAGGCAATACTGATAACATTGCCCAAGAAAACGGATTGAACTTCCATGTGGATTGGCTTAAAGGACAGAAGACCGGTTTCTTTGTAGATCAACGCGAGAACCGTGCTCTGTTGGAAAAATATTCCAAAGGTCGCTCCGTGCTTAATATGTTTTGCTATACCGGTGGCTTTTCTTTTTATGCCATGCGTGGAGGAGCTGATATTGTGCACTCAGTTGATAGCTCTGCCAAAGCTATTGACCTAACCAACAAGAATGTTGCCCTTAACTTCCCCGGTGATGAGCGTCATGAAGCTTTTGAGGAAGACGGTTTTAAGTTCCTCGACAAAATAGACGATAAATACGATCTTATAATCCTTGATCCACCTGCTTTTGCCAAGCATAAAAGCGCGCTCCGCAATGCGCTGCAAGGCTATCGCCGTCTTAATGCCAAAGCGTTCGAGAAGATTAAACCGGGAGGAATCATCTTTACCTTCTCTTGTTCACAAGTGGTTACAAAAGAGAACTTTCGTACTACGGTCTTTACCGCAGCCGCTATGTCAGGAAGGAGTGTGCGTATTTTGCACCAACTGACTCAACCTGCCGATCATCCGGTGAGCATTTATCATCCGGAAGGGGAGTACTTGAAGGGGTTAGTGCTTTATGTTGAGTAGGGGATAGGAAGATGTAGTAACTAATACTGATGCAACAGATGTGTTAGTGCTTTATGTGGAGTAGAAGATAGTGTACCTGTATAGGTAAGACAAACTATCTATAGCGCTGAAAGCGCGATATACTTAGCCCAGGGTCAGGGAGTGAAACGAGCGTAACCCTGGGTTTTGGAACCAACAATGTGAATTCAAGCTCTGAAAGAGCGGCACACTAATTAATCCCTCCACAAATACCTTTCATCATATTTTACTCCATATTCCTTCAGAAATATAATATATTCCTCCTGAAACGTACGTTGTTTATGATGCAGAAAAACCTGCGTATCCCTTTTGCCATTCAAAGTTACGGTAGTATGGTTTGAAATCCTTCATCCATTTGCTACTGGCTGTCTTTATGGTTCTTACAAAGCACGGAATAAGTTTGAGTTTGTGCCGCTCTTTCAGAGCTTGAATTCATTTTCTTATGTCCAAACCCAGGGTTACGTTCGTTTCACTCACTCACCCTGGGCTAAATATGTCGGGCTTTCAGCCCTGTAGAATTCTTTATGTTGAGTAGGGGATAGGAAGATGTAGTAACTAATACTGATGCAACAGATGTGTTAGTGCTTTATGTGGAGTAGAAGATAGTGTACCTGTATAGGTAAGACAAACTATCCATAGCGCTGAAAGCGCGATATACTTAGCCCAGGGTGAGCGAGTGAAACGAGTGTAACCCTGGGTTTTGGAATCAACAATGTGAATTCAAGCTCTGAAAGAGCGGCACCCTAATTAATCCCTCCACTTTTCATGTCCAAACCCAGGGTTATGTTCGTTCCACTCACTCACCCTGGGCTGAATATGTCGGGCTTTCAGCCCTAATATGTTGTTCTTTGAATATAAATATAGCTTAATTACTTCACATTAACCACCACCGAGCTCCTGATATCTGCCGATGAAGCCCCACAGTGTAGCGTAAACTTATCATTTTCTACCACCCATGTGTGTGCTTTGTCGTCAAAGTACGCAAGGTCTTTAACCAGAATGGCAATCTCCACCACTTTGCTTTCGCCTGCTTTGAGGAATACCTTTTGGAAACCTTTCAACTCTTTGGCAGGACGTTGAAGCGACGGCTTGCGTTGCGAAGCATATATCTGTACAACTTCTGCACCATCTACACTACCCTTGTTGGTTATGCTTACGGAAATCTTTATCGTATCATCCTTGCCGTATTCTTTTTGGTCGGTAGAAGCTTTTCCAAATTCAAACGTGGTGTATGACAAACCGTATCCAAACGCAAACTGCGCTGGAATCTTCTTGGTGTCGTGCCAACGATAGCCTACTAAAATATCCTCCGTGTAAACCTGACGAATGCTATCGCCCGGATAGGAGAGGCTACCACCTGCTATCGCGCCATTGTCCTCCAAACGCTTTGGAAAACTGAACGGTAACTTCCCTGATGGATTTACTTCACCCGAAATAACATTGGCGGTAGCATATCCGGCCGATGAACCAAGATACCACGATTGTATCAGCGCAGGTACTTTGTTCAGCCATGAAGTAGCTACAGCATTGCCACTGATAAGGATAACGCCTATGTTCTTATTTATTTTGAGCAACTCTTCAATGAGTTCGTTTTGGTTAAAATCCAAATTATACGTAACGCGGTCGCCTGCTTCGCAGTCTTGCTCATGACTCTTGTTGAGCCCGCCAATAAAGAGCACTACGTCAGCATCTTTAGCCAGTTCCAATGCCTTGATTCTTAATGAGTCTGCATTGTAGGGTGATGGAATTACCTTTCCGTACGAAGAACGTCCCGAACCATATCCCATCGTGTAGGAGATTTTATCTGCACCATACTTATCGATAAGCCCTTCGAGTGGAGAGACTTCTTTCTTTACCTTAAGTTCCGAAGAGCCACCACCTATAGTTAGTGGACGGGTGGCATTCTCGCCTACTACGAGAATTTTGTTGTATCTGTCTTTGGCTATCGGGAAGAAGTTATTCGTGTTTTTCATCAATACAATACTCTCTTCACCAATGAGGCGTGCTGCCTCTGCATGTTCGGGTGTGGCGAAACTACCAAAAGGACGGTTTCTGTTCATGTTGGTACGGAAAGCAAGACGAAGCATGCGGCGCACCTTCTCATCGAGGGTAGACATAGGCACTTCACCGTTACGCAACATAGTGAGATAAGGCTTTGCCATGTAGTAATTGTCGTAAGCGAAATCTTTGGTTTGGTTAAGACCGTTTGTCCAACTTCCCATTTCGAGGTCTAATCCGTAGAGGGCTGCTTCTTTAGTGTCGTGTGCGCTTCCCCAATCGGTCATGAACACGCCATCGAACTTCCATTCACCTTTTAGGATATCGTTAACGAGTCGTTCGTTGTGGCTGCACCATTGTCCGCGATATTTGTTGTACGACCCCATAATAGACCATACACCTGCTTTTTCAACACCTGCCTTGAAGGCTGGAAGGTATATTTCGTAGAGTGCACGGTCGCTAACCTCCACGTCGATGTGCCCGCGCCATACTTCCTGATTATTGAGTGCATAATGCTTCAAACACGCTGCAACACCGTTTTCTTGTACACCTATTATATAAGGTACTACCATTTTAGAGGCAAGGAATGGGTCTTCTCCCATGTACTCGAAGTTGCGCCCATTTAGTGGCATGCGGTAGATGTTTACACCAGGCCCCAGTATCACATCTTTCTTGCGGTAGCGTGCTTCCGCACCGAGAGATTGCCCATAGAGCAACGAAAGCTCAGGATTGAAGGTTGCAGCGAGTGCAGTCAAAGCAGGAAATGCAGTACACGAGTCGTTTGTCCAACCTGCATGTTTCCACGAATCCCATTCTATCTCCATGCGCACACCGTGCGGACCATCGCTCATCCATAGTTCGGGAATACCCAAGCGAGGAACGCCCGGTGAACTAAACTTAGATTGTGCGTGGATAAATGCTATCTTTTCTTCCAGCGTCATTCGCTTTAACGCATCTTCTACGCGGAGCTCAATGTCTTTGCTGTCATCCAGGTAAACTGGTGTTTGTTTGGTTTGCGCGGTGGCAAAGCTTATAAAGAGGCTAAATAGGCCGTAAGTAAGGATTCTTTTCATCGCTTTCGTGTTTTATGGGTGTTTTACTATCTCAAATTTACAATTTCTTGATTGCCATTGTAAGTAACCTTTATACCTTCCATCTTAACGTCATAAGGTTTGGGGTTATTCTTATCAACGAATACTACGTTGAACGCGCGGCTTTGCAGCATACCGGGATATTCTCCCTGACGTTCGCCAATGGTTAGTTTGCCCGAAGCTTCGTTGTATGTCATGGAGATTGTGCTGTACTTTCCCTTTTCGTAGTTGTAGTTTACGCCCTCATCTTCGTAAAGCGTAAACGCACCGTCTTTTCCTCCATAAACATATAAAGTGATAAGTTCGGGAAGTTTTTCATCTACGTATTGAATGTCGGGGCCATAAGGCATGATGCTACCTTCGCAGATGTAAAGCGGTATCTGTTCGTAGGGTGCGCTTACCGTTTGTTGCTGTCCTCCTTGAATGTATTTGCCGGTGTATAAGTCATACCAACCGCTTGTTTCGGGGAAATAAACTTTACGGCTACGTGCACCATATTCGTAAACCGGACAAACCATAAGTGAGGGACCAAACATATATTGATCGCCAATGTTCTCTACCTTTTTGTCTTTACCAAAATCCATGACTAATGCCCGCATAATGGTGTAGTCGTTATGATAGGTCATACCTGCCAACGAATAGATATACGGCATCATGGAATAACGTAAACGGGTGTATGCTACAATCGATTTGTAGGCGGGATGATTCTCGGGTGCCATGTTGTACACTTCGCGGAAGGGGAATTGTCCATGTGCACGGAAGAGCGGTGTAAAGGTGCCAAACTGATACCAGCGGGTGTTTAGCTCGCGCCACTCTTTGAGGTCGGCGTTCTCTATGCCGGTTTTGTTGAAGTCGCGTTGTGCTTTCTCAAATCTCTTCTCTACGCAGAAGCCTCCAATGTCCATTGTCCAGTATGGAATACCACTCATGGCAAAGTTGAGCCCTGCGGAGATTTGCGCTTTCATGTCTTCCCAACGGGTGGCGATGTCGCCACTCCAAGTAGCAGTGGAATAACGCTGTAACCCTGCGAAGCCCGAACGGGTAAGTTGGAAGATGCGACGATTGGGGTCGGTAGCAAGCAACCCTTCGTGAATAGCTTGCGCGTTCATTAAAGCGTATGCGTTGAAATACTGTGTGGAAGGGCCAAGCGCAGTAGGGCCGCAGAGTGCTTTGCGGTATTCCATATCGGTGCAGTCGCGTACATTGGGCTCGCTGGCGTCCATCCACCAAGCGTCAATGCCCAACGGATAAAGGTGCTCCTCCATCTGTTGCCAGAATAGTTTGCGTGCACCTTCGGCATAGGCATCATAAAAAGAACCTATGTAACCTTTACCAATCCAGTCGCGTATGCTATCTTTCACAGCTTGTTGATACATCCAGCCTTTTTCGTCGAATTCCTTGTAATGCTCTGTATTGATGTAAAATTTGGGCCAAACAGAAATCATCATTTGTGCGTTCATGGCATGGATAGAGTCTACCATTGCTTTGGGGCTTGGGAAACGTGCTTCATCAAATTCGTGGCTGCCCCATGCGTCTTGTGGCCAATAACTCCAATCGAGTACAATGTTGTCAATAGGTATTTGTCGTTGACGAAACTCTTTGAGTGCGCCAATGATTTCTTCTTGTGTTTTGTAGCGTTCCCGACTCTGCCAGTACCCCATTGCCCATTTGGGCATGATGGGTGCTTTGCCGGTGAGGGTGCGGTAACCGCTGATTACTTCGTCCATATTGTTGCCATTGATGAAGTAGTAATCTATTTCGTTACCCATCTCGCTATCTATGGAGAGCTTATTTTGCTGCTCATCGGATACAGGACTTAGGGCACGCAACCCTAAATACGACTCTCCACCATCGGGTTGCCACTCTATACGGATGGGGATTCGTTTGCCGGCAGGGAGATCCGCAACAAACTTATAGCTGTTGGGGTTCCATGCAGTACGCCAGCGTTCGGGAACAATGGGAGTGTTATCGAAATAGACCGTTACGTAACCTGCATAATATAGATGGAAGCGATAGACTCCGCTTTCGTTGGCGGCTATTTCGCCCTTGTACACCACCTTGGAACCATTGAGCGGAAAGCCCTGTGGTAGGTTCTTGGCAGATTTCAAATCTTCGTAGAAGATGCTGTTTTCAATTCTTTCGATGGGTGCTACACCTTCTTTGTCTGGGGTGTAAGTAGCTGTTAGCCCTCCTTCTTTGCCTTGCGCGTCGTACAGTTTGAACTCTTCATTAAGTTGTGCATACTCGCGTGGGTCGCCAAAGTGACTCAATGCGTAGTTATCCCACAAAATGCCATAGTTCTTGTTGGAAAGGATAAACGGTATAGATACTTTGGTGTTGTACTGGAAAAGTGATTCGTTCTTTCCTTTGTAGTTAAACTCGTCTGCCTGATGCTGCCCCAGTCCGTAAAATGCTTCATCATCGGGCGACTCGAAGACTTGGCGGATGTAGTAGGCGGATGTTCCTTCTACGGTTACGGGCTTAAAGGTTTTGCCACCACCTGCTTGCTCTTGCAAGATAGGATTTCCGTTTAAGTCGGCGAATACTACCTCTCCTGTGTGGCGATGTAGTTTAGCCTGCAAAGCGGCTGTTTTGAGCGTGAGTACACTGTCGGTTTCTTCTACAGTAAAAGGTGTTTTTCCGCTTTGCGGCACTATAATCAAGCTCTTCTCAGCAGAGAATTGCTTTTTAGGAGTGGCTGATACATGGATAATGTTGTCATTAACAACTTGTAGCCTGATTTTCTTTACGTCGCTTGTTTGTTGCTGTTCAAGGGTTACAATAATCCCGTCATTTGTTTTTTCGTAGCTTGGGTTAGTGCACGAAAATAAGAACAAACATCCCAGCATCCATAGATTGCTTTTCATGTTTTGTCGATTTATAATGTGTTTTTAGTGGTTTAGATTGTCAACAGGTCTTTCAAGAAAGCATCCAGCTCTTCGTCCAACCCTTTCAGTAGCTCCTCGTTGAGCAGCATGGTTTCATCGTCCATCAATAGCAGGTCGGCTACGGTTTCTTTCTCATCATCGACCAATACAAATGAGTAAGGTTGTATGAAGGGAAGGTTTTCAAACTCACCGTTCTCTTTCATGGTTGTTATGATGTTGCGCAGCACTCGTTCGCAGTCTTTAAAGAAATCGGCACCGTTGTACGAAAGCCAATCTTCGATAACATTGTTTGCCAATTCCTTGTCTTCATCATTGTATACAGTAAGTTCTCCCGAACTGGGGTTGGGCTGTATATGTATGTCGGTAATGATGGACTGTTCGTTCTCGGCAGTATATCCGGAAAGTGCTTTTCGGATGGTGAATTCAATTTCTGATAGCGATTGTTGACTTAACTTCATAGAGTATTGCTTTTATTGTGTTTCAAAGATATATAAAAAAGATTAAAATCGATTCATTTGGAGATGTAATTTTATGTAATCGGCTTGGCGATCTGTTAGTACCTTCTCGTATGTAACGATATAATGTACAATTTGGGCTTCTTGACTTTGCAACGCAATCTGTTTTTCGTCTATTTTGTACGCTTTAAATCCTTTTTCTTTCGCTTTCGCTATCCATGCCAACGCGTTTTCATAGTCGTCTTGCATCTCATAATAGAGAGCAATATTGGTTGCTGCGCGTGTTTTTCGTTTTTCGCTTTTATCCTCGTATGCTTTCTTCCATAGTTCGACTGCTTCTTCCCAGTTGTTTTCGCGCGCATGCACGGCAGCGTCGCGCATGTTGATGGAGTTGTCTATGAAAAAATATCTATCGGCTGTTACCCATTGTGGCGTGAAGTGTTTAACCAATATCGTTCCCGCGAAGTCCGAAGCTTCTTTGACCAACTCTTCTTCCGAAATCATCTGTTTGCGCAGATAGCCTTCCGAACGTTGAAAATCTTCCCAGAAGATGCTGTCGGTAGAGGTGATATAGGCCAATGGTGTCTTTCGGTTGGGGAGGTAAAATCTAATGGTAGGGAATACTTGTGCGTCGGTCGTTCCCCAATATCCTCCTTCGTAGGAACTAAACCTGATGGATCGTTGGTACTTGATAACTACATTTTCTAACGCAACCAGCATGTCGGCATCCAGCTCATCGGTCAGCTCCATAACTTCTGTTTGGCTGAGTGTTGCCTCTCTGAGGGTAATGTCGTTGGCGCGTAGGGCCGAGTCCGAAATAAGAACTTTGTCAAAGTAATTGGCTTCGGCAATCGTTTCCGCGAGTGATTCCGCAGCGGTTCTGGCATCTCCCCACTTGTATCTCGTTGACGATGTTTTTATATACAAGTCGCCTTTAGCAAGCAACAGACTGTCGTTTCCATTAGTGTTAATCTCGGGTTGGTCGCTAATGTTGTTCACAACTGCTATCTTCCTAACTTGCTCAGGGAAAGTGATTTCTGCGGGTTTAAGATAATCAATAGAGATTTGTTCTACTGTTTGACAGGAGCAAACAGTAAGCATCAAGAGGGATAAAAGTCTGACAATATTCTTCATGCGTAGGACTTTTTCTTTTAGTTGGAATAAGCAAATGTACGCTTTTTCTACAAAACAGCAATTTATCTATGCTGAATTATTCATTGCTTATGGTTCACGGGCTGTTTGCTTATGGCTCACGGGTCGTTTACTTATGGTTCACGAGTCGTTTGCTTATGGCTCACGGGTCGTTTGCTTATGGCTCACAGTGGCTCGTCTATAAGCAAAAGAAGAGGCTGAACTTTCTCAATATCAGGCTTTGTTGTAGGGGGTATCTCAATATCAAGCTTCGTTATAGGAGGTGTATCTCAATATCAAGCTTCATTATAGGGGGTGTATCAAACGTGGAAGCGCTGACAGCGCGACATACTTAGCCCAGGGTCAGGGAGCGAAGCGAGTGCAGCCCTGGGTTTTGGAATCGCCAACATGAATTCAAGCTCTGTAAGAGCGACACACTATTGGCTTTTAGTGCCGTTCTTTCAGAACTCTTTGCTTATGGTAGTCACTGTCCTGGGGTTTTACCCCAGTCTAAATATGTCAGGCTTTCAGCCTTCTGCTTGCAGATAACTATAAAAGAAGCTGAGGGTGTGTCGTTTTTGACACACCCTCAGCTTCTTTATTTCTATGTACTACTTTATAGTACTAACTACACGCTGTTATTTACGCGTTACGTCCGTGGCAAGCTTTGAATTTTTTACCGCTTCCGCAAGGACATGGGTCATTGCGCCCTACTGTTCTTTCGGCACGTACCGGTTCGCGTCTTACTTCGCGTGTGTCTCGTTGTGCCGCAGCCTGCTGATTCGGATCGGTCAGGTCTTGTTTGGATTCGCGGTATTTGCTCATATCCTGTCTCCTTTCGGGAGCTGCTTGACGTACCTGTCCGGGCTCTTGAATAGGTATTTGTCCGCGCATTAAGACAGAAACTGTTTGATTGTTGAGTTTGTTCACCATATTGTCGAACAGGTTTACCGACTCCAATTTGTAAATCAGCAATGGGTCTTTTTGCTCGTAGCTGGCATTCTGTACAGAGTGTTTCAGTTCATCAAGCTCGCGTAAGTTTTCTTTCCAGCACTCGTCGATAACATGAAGCAGAATGGATTTCTCAAAGTCTTTAACGACCTCTTTACACTCTGTTTCATAAGCACTCTTCAGGTTACTCGAAATGTTGTACACGCGTTTGCCATCGGTAATTGGTATCATGATGTTCTCGTACATCTGTCCCTGATTTTCATATACCTGTTTGATGACTGGGTTAGCAATCTGTGCCATCTTTTCGGTTTTGCGTTTGAAGTTAGACATGGCTATTTCAAACGTTTTCTCAACCAGTGCCTCTTTCTTTTCGCTACGCAGTTCGTCTTCGCTGAAAGGAACATCCATAGCAAAGAGTTGCAGGAATTCCATCTTCATACCTTCGTAGTCGTTGTTTTCGATAGCATTGGCGCATCTATCCCAAATCATATTCGAAATGTCCATACCGATACGTTCGCCGATAAGTGCGTGGCGACGCTTGGTATAAACAACCGTACGTTGTTTGTTCATTACGTCGTCATATTCCAACAGACGCTTACGGATACCGAAGTTGTTTTCTTCTACCTTCTTCTGTGCACGCTCGATGGAGTTGGAAATCATCTTGTGCTCAATCATTTCGCCTTCTTTGAAACCGAGTCTGTCCATAACTGAAGCAATACGGTCTGAAGAGAATAAACGCATCAAATCGTCTTCCAGAGAAACGAAGAATATAGAAGAACCCGGGTCTCCCTGACGGCCAGCGCGACCACGCAACTGTCTGTCTACGCGGCGTGATTCATGGCGCTCGGTACCGATAATGGCAAGACCGCCCGCAGCTTTCACTTCTGGGCTTAGTTTGATGTCGGTACCACGACCTGCCATATTGGTAGCAATGGTAACGATACCTTTGGCACCGGCTTGCGCTACAATGTCCGCTTCGCGTTGGTGTTGCTTCGCATTCAGTACGTTGTGCTCTATGTGGCGCATGGAAAGCATCTTGCTAAACATTTCCGATATTTCTACCGAAGTGGTACCTACCAGTACCGGACGACCGGCTTTGACCAGTCCTTCAATCTCTTCGATTACGGCTTTGTATTTTTCGCGTTTTGTTTTGTAAACGCGGTCGTTCATGTCGATACGGGCTATGGGGCGGTTGGTTGGGATAACTACCACATCCAACTTGTAAATGTCCCAAAATTCGCCTGCTTCTGTTTCTGCCGTACCGGTCATACCCGAAAGTTTGTGGTACATACGGAAATAATTCTGCAGCGTAATTGTAGCAAAGGTTTGTGTGGCGGCTTCTACCTTTACGCGTTCTTTGGCTTCGATGGCTTGGTGCAAACCGTCGGAGTAACGGCGACCTTCCATGATACGTCCTGTTTGCTCATCCACAATCTTTACTTGTCCGTCAATAACCACGTATTCATCGTCTTTCTCGAACATGGCATAGGCTTTCAACAATTGGTTGATGGTGTGCACACGTTCGGACTTAATGGCATAGTTGGTCATCATTTCGTCCTTCTTCTCGAGCTTTTGTTCCTCAGTCAGGTCGGGATTTCCTTCCAACTCCGACATCTCGGAAGCAATATCAGGAAGGATAAATAATGTTTTATCTTCTGCGTTTCCGGTTATCAGGTCTATACCTTTGTCGGTAAGGTCTACGCTGTTTATCTTTTCATCAATAACAAAGTATAACGGGTCGGTAACCTCGTGCATACGTTTGTTGTTTTGTTCCATGTAGATTTCTTCGGTTTTCAGCATTCCCGCTTTGATACCTTGTTCACTTAGGTATTTGATAAGTGCTTTGTTCTTAGGCAATGCTTTGTGACTGCGGTATAGCGCGAGGAATCCCTCTTCTACCTGCTTCTTGTCATCTGAGGCAATAAGACGTTTGGCTTCTGTGAGGTATTTGGTAGCCAATCCTTTTTGTACCTCAACCAACTTTTCTACTAAGGGGCGGAGTTGCTCAAATAGTTGGTCTTCTCCTTTGGGTACCGGCCCGGAAATGATAAGCGGAGTACGCGCATCGTCAATCAACACGGAGTCAACCTCATCGACGATTGCGTAATTGTGCTTGCGTTGTACCAAGTCTTTGGGACTGATTGCCATATTGTCGCGCAGGTAGTCAAAGCCAAACTCGTTGTTTGTTCCGAATGTAATATCTGCCAAGTATGCCTGACGGCGAGAATCTGAATTGGGCTGGTGTTTGTCGATGCAATCTACACTTAAGCCGTGAAACATATAAAGTGGTCCCATCCATTCGGAGTCACGCTTGGAAAGATAATCATTCACTGTAACTACATGTACGCCATTTCCTGTGAGTGCGTTAAGGAAAACCGGAAGGGTAGCAACCAGTGTTTTACCTTCTCCTGTTGCCATTTCCGCAATTTTACCTTTGTGGAGCACTACACCACCAAACAACTGTACGTCGTAGTGAACCATGTTCCAGGTAATCTCTGCTCCTCCTGCTATCCAGTGGTTTTGGTAGATGGCTTTGTCATCTTCTATGCGAACGAAGTCTTTCGTAGCAGCCAAGTGACGGTCGAATTCTGTAGCAGTTACCACTATCTCTTCGTTTTCGGTAAAACGGCGGGCGGTTTCTTTTACAATAGAGAATGCGTCGGGCAATACTTCGTCCAGTGCTTTCTCGTATGTTTCAACAATTTCTTTTTCTAATTTATCTATTTGGGCAAAGACCTCTTCACGGTCTTCCATCTCTATGCCTTCTACACTTGCTTTCAACTCTTCGAGCTTAACACGTTGTGTAGCGGCAGCCTCTTGTATGTATTGTTTTAGTTCTAACGTTTTGGCACGTAGAGCATCGTTGTCCAACTTCTCTATTCTTGGATATGCTTCCTTTATCTTGTTGACCCAAGGTTGGATATCTTTCATATCTCGTGTAGCTTTATTTCCAAAAAGCTTGCCAATGAATTCATTAAATCCCATGATTATCTATCTGATTTTATTATTTACTTAAAGATTTTTCGGCGCAAAGTTACATTAAATTGCTGATTATCGTATACTTTGCTCCTTGTTTTTACGAGGACTAGCGGTGATTGCCGTGTACGGGCAATGCGCTTGTGGTGCATGCGTTCGGAGCTCTTATCCTCATCAGGCGTGTGAGGGTAGGGGCAATGTGGTTGGTTGTGATGGGTGTAGTAATTGTTTCCGGTTTTACCGAATACCCAAAGAACACAAGCGACATAGGTGTAGAACCGTATCTTACCGTATGGTTCTCGTATGTTTCTTCATTTTTTATAGTCCACCCGGGTAGTACTTCAATAATCAGGTCTCCCGAACGTTTACGATGATAGGAGTTTCTTATTCGATGAATATCCGGTGTCCAAGCACCAAGTAACAATCGGTATGAGGAATAGACCTCGTTTACTCCACTGAACTGAATCAGGAAGTCGGCAGCCTTTGAAAGTACTTCGGACAGCTCCAACCCCTTTTGCTCAATAAGGCTGTGATTGATGTATATTTGTTGGTTATAGTAAGCATCTACATATTGTCCTTCGCCATAAGTAGCCATGAGGTACATGTTGAGCAGCGCTGCGCAGCGGTTCAGGTAGAATTCTCCACCGGGTATCTTGTATTTCTCTTCGTCGGCTTCGTCGGTATTGACGTATCCGGTAGAGGTGATGCAAAGTAATACGTGTTGTAAACCAATTTTTTTATCTAATACCTCCAGAAGCTGGGCAATGCTTCTGTCTAATCTTACATAGGCATCTTGCATCTCCAGCGGATACTTCGTTACGCTTTCATTGTCGTAACTGCCGGCGTAGTAGGTAAGTGACAAAAAGTCGGTTGTACTGTCGACGCCTATCGAACTGTTCGTTAGCATCTCTCCAACCAATGTGTTTATTTCATCGTTGATGAACGGGCTGGTTGCGATGCGTTTGTATTTATAGCGATTGCCTTCATCAAACTTGTGTCTGAAGTCCTTTTGCCCGTTATTGGGTAAGTAGGTATAGGCTTGTACCGGTACGTAGGGTGTCCAAACAATGTCGGCTATTCGAAAATCGAGAGCTTTGCGTTCGTTGTATTGACTTGCCCACCACGGGAATTCATTGTAGTAAGTTGTGCCGCACCACTTCCCCGTCATCTCATTCAGCCAGAAAGCACCGTCTCCGGCATGTCCGGCACCGAAGATTGCCGCGTCTCTGAAAGGCGCGATGGAGTAGACGATGGCTTTACCTTGTGTTGCTATTTTAAGCTCGTCGGCAATGGTTGAAGTTAATAACTTGGTAGCCGAAGAGTTCTCCAGTGTATAGAATCCGAGAAAACCAGAATCTTCCACACAATTGATGGGGCGAAAGGAGGTGTTGTCCAGCCATTCGGATCCGACAATTCCATTGACAGAGGGCGTAACCCCTGTGTAAATAGAAGCAATAGCGGAGGCTCGGTCAATATTGGCAAAAGGATACTCTACATTATTATATATAAGCCCTTCTCGTTGTAATCGCTTGAAACCTTTTTCGCCGAAGAGATCGGAGAAAGCGTCCAGGTAATCGGAACGGAGCTGATCTATCGTTAATCCTACCACAACACGAGGAGTTGATTGCGGCGCTTGAGCCTGCAATCCGGTAAACGTTAGCAGTGTAAGAAGTGATGTAAGTAATCCTCTCATTTATTTTTCCTTGTATGTCAAAACCAAATGGCTACCCGAGCGTGTCAGCAAACTGAGTGCCAAAGGTAATACAGCGAAGTCGAATTGTTGGGGTATTAAAGCCCAAAGCAATATAAAAAAGGTTAAAACGACTGTGTTTACTACATGGTAACAGCTTCTTTTCTGCTTTCTCTCCTTTCGGATGAAAAAAGGAAGCAATAACAAGTGCAGCGGATGAAACAATATAATAAGGTAGTTGGAGCTAACCGCAGGATGTTCGGAGAAGAAAGTTAAAAATGCAATGACGCATCCCGCTAAGCCAAAAAGCGCAAAAATCAGTACATCTATGCCCCACAAACTCTTTCTTTTGCGCAATCCATAGATTGTAACAGAAGCTATTAATATAAAGAAAAGCAAACTCGTGCGCAGCGGGGTGAAGAAAGGAGGGGAGGAGAGTTGTGCTTCGGCTTCCACTACAAGGGTTGCTTCTGCTGTTAACTTTCTCTTTTCTCCTTGCTTGTTTGTTATAGTGGCGCACTCAAAGGCGTTCATTAAATAGAAAGGAGCAAACATCTCTTCGCGGTATGTAATGGGCTTGTCTGCCTCTATGCCTAAACAGAGATCCATGCCAAAGCGATCCCAAGGGTGATTCTTGGAGTACTCGTGTATAATATGGCGGAATGATTTACGCAGATTCTCTTCGGCATACAATACCTTGCCATCTATGCAATCCTCTATTATATCGCGTACGCGTGTGGCGCAGTTATCGTATAGGAAGTTGTAACGATACGTGCGATTTTCGGGTTGCGCATTGACAATGAGCCGCTGTACCAGTCTTTCTTTCTCTATCTGCGTAAGGTTTAACTCTTGTTGCCACACAGACCTATCACGAAAGGCATACTCGGCTGCAAAGTTGCTATAATTCGATACGCCCAGCATGTAATCTGTTTCGCCCCGCACAAATCGCATCACGAAATTGGGCGTATTGAAGCTGAATACACCATAATTAAAGACGTAATCAATACTTTTCTCGGGTACTTCGTAGCGGATGGCCGTGTGTCCGAAGAGCGAATAAATCTCTTCTCCCGCATCGCAGGTAAGCAAACTTAGCCTGATAGAGTCGCTTGTTGTGTTATTGCTCCGTGCACTGCCTGTGTGCATGGAGAGGAGTAATAAAGAGAAAAGAGAGTAATAAAAGTATTTATTGAATGTCATAACAAACATATTATTACATAATAGTGTGGCAAAGGTATAAAATAAAATGATTCCGTCACTCAACCTCAATATTGTGGGCGTGGAGCAGTTTAATTAACCCTTCTTCATTCAAAAACTTTGTATGTTAAACCAAAAGCTCATCTCCTTTGTTATACCCTTAAATAGAATTATTTACCTAACTAATCCCAATGATATGGAAAAGAAAAAACTGACCGCTGCTAATGGACGCTTAATTGCCGACAATCAGAACACCCAAACTGCCGGACAACGAGGGCCGATATTGATGCAAGACCCTTGGTTTTTGGAGAAACTGGCACACTTCGACCGCGAAGTAATCCCCGAAAGACGTATGCACGCCAAAGGGTCCGGTGCTTACGGTACCTTTACTGTGACGCACGACATTACCAAATATACCCGTGCCGCCATCTTTGCCCAAGTGGGCAAACAAACCGAGTGCTTTGTGCGTTTCTCTACCGTAGCCGGTGAACGTGGTGCTGCAGATGCCGAACGCGACATACGTGGCTTTGCTATGAAGTTCTACACCGAAGAGGGTAACTGGGATTTAGTAGGCAACAATACCCCCGTCTTCTTCTTGCGCGACCCGTTGAAATTCCCCGATTTGAACCATGCCATTAAGCGAGATCCTCGTACCAATATGCGCAGCCCGAATAGTAACTGGGATTTCTGGACCCTGCTGCCAGAGGCGCTGCACCAAGTTACCATCACCATGAGTCCCCGAGGCATACCCTATTCCTATCGTCACATGCATGGGTTTGGTAGCCACACTTATAGCTTTATCAATGCCGACAACCAACGCATCTGGGTGAAGTTTCACTTGCGTACCCTGCAGGGTATTAAGAACCTCACCGACCAAGAGGCTGAAGCTATCATTGCCCGAGACCGTGAGTCGCATCAGCGCGATTTGTATGAAAGCATTGAAAAGGGCGACTACCCCAAGTGGAAAGTTCAAATTCAGTTGATGACCGAAGCGGAAGCCGACAGCTATCGCATCAATCCTTTCGACCTGACCAAAGTATGGTCGCACAAAGATTTCCCGTTGCAAGATGTAGGTGTCTTAGAACTGAACCGCAACCCCGAAAACTATTTTGCCGAAGTAGAGCAAGCTGCCTTCAATCCACAGAATATTGTAGAAGGAATTGGCTTCTCTCCCGACAAAATGCTGCAAGGTCGCCTCTTTTCTTATGGTGATGCTCAACGTTATCGCTTGGGTGTAAATGCAGAGCAGATTCCGGTGAACAAGCCTCGTTGTCCGTTTCATGCCTACCATCGCGATGGTGCCATGCGGGTAGATGGCAATTATGGTGGTACCAAGAGCTACGAGCCCAATAGCTATGGCGAATGGCAAGATTCTCCTGATAAAAAAGAACCGCCTTTGGCTATTCATGGCGATGCCTACAATTACAACGAGCGCGAATACGATGATGATTACTACAGCCAGCCCGGCGATCTGTTTCGTCTGATGCCTGTCGCCGAGCAGCAATTGACATGCGAGAACACAGCTCGAGCCATGGGCGATGCTGAACTTTTTATCAAGCAACGCCACGTGCGCAACTGCTACAAAGCCGATGTTGCCTACGGTACCGGTGTAGCCCGGGCATTAGGCATTGACTTGGAGGAAGCGCTGAAGGCTACTCGATAAGTCCGGAAAGGAATCATATAATAATAGGAAAGGTCGTAACCGATAAGGGTTGCGACCTTTTCTTTTAAGTGAAAGAAAACAGAGCAGGATGTAGACTTGCGTTGTTTTTCTTGCTACTTTTGTGCCCGTAATTCATACAAATAACGCGCGCCATTGAATCTTATAATTGACATCGGAAATAGTTCTTCGAAGATAGCTTTCTTCGAGGGAAAAGAGCTTGTGCATGTAGCTGTAGAAGAAGGTTGCGCACTGAAAACATTGTTCGAACTTTGTCAGGTATATCCGGTAAATAGTGGCATTATAGCCAGTGTGGTAAATTTGTCTGAGGCTGCAATTGAACAAGTCAATCAAATAAACATACCCATCATTTGGCTTAATAAAGAGACTAAGCTGCCTGTAATCAATTTATACCGAACGCCAGAGACGCTTGGTGCCGATAGGATAGCAGCAGTAATCGCAGCCAATGAACAATATCCCGGAAGAGATATACTGGTGATAGATGCCGGCACTGCTATTACTTTTGAGTTTATAGACGCTAAAGGACAATATCATGGTGGCAATATATCTCCGGGTGTAGAGGTTCGTTTCAAAGCATTAAACCACTACACGGGTAAGCTTCCACTTGTAGCTTCAGAGGGGGAATTACCTTTGTTGGGCCATAATACCGACACGGCAATCAGAGCCGGTGTCTTGAAAGGAATTGAATACGAAATTCAAGGCTATATTACAACTCTAAAGCGCAAATATCCAGACCTTTTGGTTTTTTTAACGGGCGGAAATCATTTTTCTTTTGATACGAGCCTAAAAAATGTCATCTTTGCAGACACTTTTTTAGTATTAAAGGGATTGAATAGAATTTTAAACTATAATAATGGTGAAAATTAAACAGATAATATGTGTGCTTTTGCTCGCGGTATTATCGGGAACTGTGTTTGCTCAAAACAATACAAATTCCCCCTACACCCGCTATGGATACGGGCAATTATCCGATCAAGGGTTTGGGAATAGTAAAGCAATGGGCGGATTGGCAGTTGGCGTAAGAGATAGATTGCATATCAATCCTACAAATCCGGCATCTTATACTGCGATAGACTCCCTGACTTTTCTGTTTGATATGGGTTTCACCCTGCAGAATACCAACTTTAGTGATGGAACAACAAAGATAAATGCTAAAAACTCCAGCTTTGACTATGTGGCAATGCAATTTCGCTTACGCAGAGGCTTGGCTTTTACATTAGGACTGTTGCCTTATTCTAATGTGGGTTATAATCTGCAACAATCTATAACCGACTCGGAGGACGCAACGGGTAATCATGTAATATCTTATTATGGTGATGGAGGTTTGCATCAGGTTCTTGCCGGAGTTGGAATGAATCTCTTCAAGGGATTCTCGGTTGGTGCCAATGCTTCTTTCCTGTGGGGAGAAATATCCAAGACACGTTCGGTGATTTTTTCATCCACTACATCGGGAGCCAATTCGTTCGTTGAAGAAACCAATACAAACATCAGAGACGTGAAGTTTGACTTTGGCGCGCAGTACGAACACCGATTTAATAAAAAGAATAAAATAATAGTGGGAGCCACCTTTACTCCTAAAAATAGTTTGAACAACGATACTTATGTATCAACGGTTTCGAGTACAACCGTACAAAAAGATACGATTGCTACTTTTGAAACTCCTAATAGTTTTGCTATAGGTTTTACCTATAAGTACGATGAAAGGTTGATGGTGGGTATTGATTACGCCTTGCAACAATGGGGAGACGCTACCTATATGGATGCTAAAAAATCATTCTGTGATTACTCGAAAATCTCTTTAGGTGTTGAGTATTTGCCTAGTTTTGTAGGTAGAAGCTTCTTCTCAAGTTTGAAGTATCGTGCCGGAGCTTATGTTTCATCACCCTATTATAAAGCACAAGGCGATGGCGGAGAAACATTTAGAGCTGCAAAAGAATTTGGAGTATCGGCAGGGGTGGCAATACCGTTGATAAGATCACGTTCTATAATAAACCTATCGGCACAATATGCCAAGGTAACAGGACAAAGAAACAACCTGCTCGACGAAAAATATTTGCGAATTAACATAGGAATAACATTTAATGAACGTTGGTTCGCTAAACTAAAGGTACATTAAATAGTCTAATAAACATAAGAAACATATTTTTGAACTAAAAAACCAATAAGCGATGAGAATTAAGACCTTAATAGCAAGTTTGTTTTTATCCGGGTTTGCGCTGACGACTTTTGCGCAAACAGAGAATTGCAACTCAAATAGTAGCATCTCACACGAAGCAGTGAAAGCGGGTAATTACAAAGACGCTTACTTACCATGGAAAGAAGTGATGAAGGATTGTCCTACGCTTCGTTATTACACCTACTCCGATGGATTTGATATTCTAAAGTATTTTCTAGAGAAAGAAACAACCAAAGGAACACCCGAGTACAAAGCATACTTTGATGAACTGATGGCAGCACACGATCAGTTAATGGAGTATACACCTGAATTGCAGAAAAAAGCAAAAGGAATCCGTTCTGTTGCTCGTTCTACAGGTATGAAAGCATTGGATTACTTGCAATTTGCTCCTGAAGTAGATGCGAATGTAGCTTACAATTGGCTGAAAGAGAGTGTGTCGGTAGAGCAAAGTAAAACATCGGCTGCGTTGTTGTTCTACTTCTTGCAATCTTCTTACAATAAGTTGAAGGCAGATCCTTCGCATAGCGAAGTATTTATTCAGGATTACCTGAACGCCTCTCAATGGGCCGACGAAGCTATTGCTAACACAGACAGAGAAAATGTAAAACAAAGTTTCGTAGCAACTAAAGACAATTTGGTAGCTCTTTTCATTAATAGTGGTGCTGCCGACTGTGAGTCTTTGCAAGCAATTTACGCACCTAAAGTAGAAGAAAACAAAACAGATTTGGAGTACTTGAAGAAAGTTATCGAAATTATGCGTATGATGAAATGTACAGAGTCTGACGCTTACTTCCAAGCTTCATTGTATTCGTATCAAATAGAACCTACTGCTGGCGCTGCTGCCGGATGTGCTGCCATGGCATATAAGAAAGGTGATGTTGATGATTCTGTGAAGTTCTTTGACGAAGCAATAGAGTTGGAAGATGATGACGTTGTAAAGGCAGAATATGCTTACAAAGTGGCTGTTGTTCTTTCTTCAGTTAACAAATTTGGTCAGGCAAGAGCATACGCGCAAAAAGCTATCAATATAAATGGTAATTATGGCGCACCTTATATCTTGATTGCCAGACTGTATGCTGCCAACTACAAATGGAGCGACGAATCGGCATTGAACAAATGTACATACTTCGTTGTTATTGACAAATTGCAACGTGCAAAAGCTGTCGATTCTTCGGTAGCCGATGAAGCAAACGAATTGATTAGAGCATATTCTCCACATACACCTGCTGCATCCGAGCTGTTTATGCTAGGCTATAAAGTTGGTGATACAGTAACTGTTGGTGGTTGGATTGGTGAAACAACAAAAATCAGATAAATACATTTGTATAACGGTAAACTGATTCAAAAGAAACAGAGCATAACAATTGCCTTATTGGCAGTTGTTATGCTTCTTTCGTTTAGCTCCTGCGCAGGTAAAAAGAAAGACCTGGGAGAGGCGATAAACGAAAGAGATTCATTGCCCATGCTCGAGACATTGGGGGTTACTTCCTTTGTGTCCGACTCCGGAATTACCCGCTATCGTATTGATACTGAAGAGTGGTTAGTCTTCGATCGTAAGAAACCATCCTATTGGTCTTTTGAAAAAGGGGTTTACGTAGAGAAATTTGATTCCTTGTTCCGGGTGGATGCCAGCATCAAAGCAGATACCGCCTACTATTTCGATAAGGATAAATTGTGGGAACTGCGGAGTAAAGTGCATATACAGAACATAAAAGGAGAGCAGTTTGATACTGACTTGCTTTTCTGGAATGAAAAAACGGGGAAAGTCTATTCCGATCGTTTTATCCGCATAGAGCAGACAGACCGTATTATTACCGGCTATGGTTTTGAGTCCGATCAGCAAATGACAGACTATCGCATACACAACATTTCGGGTATTTTCTATGTTGATGATAATGAACAAGGATCAACGCCACAAGATACGATTCCGCCAATATTACCCGATACAATTGCTATATTACCCGACACAATTCGCTAATGGATATTCTAGTTCAAATATTGATAACAATTCTCCTTTCCGCTTTCTTTTCGGGCATGGAGATCGCTTTCGTCTCGGTTGATAAGTTACGCTTTGAGATGGAGAAAGATAATGGTTTGACTCCGAAAGTACTTTCATACTTCTTCCGCCATTCCAATGATTTTATCTCAACGATGCTTGTGGGTAATAATATCGCATTGGTTGTTTATGGTATACTGATGGCGCAATTGATAGAAAAGAACCTGCTTGCCGGTTTGATTGAGAATCAATTTCTGCTGGTATTGGTGCAAACTATTATTTCTACCCTGATAATCCTGGTAACCGGCGAGTTTCTTCCTAAAACCTTATTCCGAATCAACCCCAACAAAGTGCTGAATGCTATGGCATTTCCTCTTTGTCTTTTTTATGTTGTTCTCTTCCCTATTTCAAAATTAGCCTCAGGTATATCTTCTCTGCTCCTTCGTCTGATTGGCGTACGGGTTAACAAAGAGGCTTCGGCTAAAGCTTTTGGAAAAGTAGATTTAGACTACTTCGTACAGACAGGTATTGATAATGCGGATGATCAGGATGCGTTGGATGCGGAAGTGAAAATATTCCAAAACGCGCTCGACTTCTCGAGCGTTAAGATACGCGATTGTATTGTGCCACGAACCGAAATTATTTCGGTGGACATTACTACTCCTCTTGAGGAATTGACGATTAAATTTGTCGAAACCGGACTCTCCAAGATTATCGTTTGCGATGGAAACATAGATAATGTGGTAGGATATATTCATTCGTCGGAGTTATTCAGAAATCCCAATGAATGGAAAAAAGGTATTAAAGATATTGCCGTGGTTCCCGAAACGATGGCTGCCAATAAACTGATGAAGGATTTCATGCAGGAAAAAAGGACTATCGCGGTGGTGGTAGATGAATTTGGTGGTACATCGGGCATTGTAACACTCGAAGACTTAGTCGAAGAAATCTTCGGCGATATAGAGGACGAACACGATAATACTTCGCATATATGCAAGAAAATAAGCGATGATGAGTATGTACTTGCCGCGCGGTTAGAGATTGAGAAGGTAAACGAAACGTTTGATCTGGAGTTGCCTGTATCCGATGAGTACATGACTGTGGGCGGGTTAATACTAAATCACTACCAAAGTTTTCCTAAACTGCATGAACTGATAACTATTGGTAATTATCAATTTAAGATTATAAAAGTAACTGCAACAAAGATAGAATTGGTGCGAATGAAGGTTTTGGAGTGATTTTCTACGATATTTTTACTTAATAGATGTGAGTATATTCGCATTTTTTGTATCTTCGTGCGCTTTTATTTATTAAAATAACTAACGAAAATAATTATAACTTAAAATAAAATGGCAACATTACAACAAATTCGTTCGAAAGGTCCATTGCTGATTATTGTAATCGGTTTGGCTTTGTTTGCTTTTATCGCGGGTGATGCGTGGAAAGTACTTCAGCCTACTCCAACACAAGATGTAGGTGAAATCAACGGTAAAACTATCTCTGCTCAAGAATATCAGCAGTTGGTTGAAGAGTTTACCGAAATGGTGAAGTTGAGTAATAACCTAAACAGCTTGACCGAAGAGCAATCAGAGAGTGTGAAGAACCAAGTATGGAATGTATATGTAAACAATAAATTGATTGCTGACGAAGCAAAGAAGATTGGGCTTGCAGTAACAGATACCGAAGTACAGGCAATCATTGATGCAGGTACACATCCACTTCTTGCCAATACTCCTTTTTTCAATCCCAATACCGGTCGTTTTGATAAAGATGCATTAAAGAAATTCTTGGTAGAATATGCAAGTGTAGATAGAGCAACTTTGCCGGCTCAATATCTCGAACAATACGATGCTATGCATAAGATTTGGTTGTATATAGAAAAAAGTATCCGCGAATCACGTTTGGCAGACAAGTACAATTCGTTGATTGAAAAGTCAATCTCTTCAAACCCTATTGAAGCAAAAGCTGTTTTCGATGCTAAGTTCAACCAATCAAATATAGTAATCGCTGCTGTTCCTTATTCTTCAGTTTCGGATTCTACTATCAAGGTAAAATCGTCGGAAGTGAAAGAATTATATAACAAGCGCAAAGAACAATACAAACAGTTGGCCGAAACACGCGACATTAAATATATTGATGTGCAAGTTACTGCTAGCGATGCCGATAGAACTAATATTCAAAACGAAGTAATTGAGTACTCGGCACAATTGAATGACGAATCTCCTGCTTATGCAGCTATCGTTCGTTCGGCAGCTTCTACTTTCCCTTACGTAGATATGTTCTATACGAAAGCAGGCTTCCCTGCTGATGTTGTGGCGCGTTTGGACTCTGCTGCTATTGGCGAAGTTTACGGTCCTTACTACAATGCCGGCGACAATACCATTAATGCATTCAAGAAAATAGCAAAAGCTACTTTGCCCGACTCAGTGCAATACCGTCAGATACAAGTGTATGATGAAGACATCACCAAAGGAAGAACCTTGGCAGATAGTATTTACAATGCATTGAAAGGCGGCGCTAAGTTCGAAGATTTGGCAGCTAAATATAACCAATCGGCAGAAGCTACTTGGATTAGCTCGGCCAATTATGAAGGTGCACAATTGGATAGCGACAACTTGAAATATCTTTCGGCTATTACTACATCGAATGTAAATGAAATTACCAATGTGAGCGTAGGTGTTGCCAATGTAATAGTTCAGGTTACCAACAGAAAAGTAATGACAGACAAATATAAAGTAGCTGTTATTAAAAGACCAGTTGAATTTAGTCCTGAAACATACAACAAAGCGTACAATGACTTTAGCCAGTTTATTGCTGCCAATCCTACTCTTGACGATATGAATAAGAATGCCGAAGACGCAGGTTACAGATTGCTTGAAAGAAAGGCGTTGTCTAGTGCAGAATCTGGTATCGGTGGTTTGAGTGGTTCAAAAGAAGCATTGAGATGGTCTTTTGGAGCCAAAAAAGGTGAAGTATCTAGATTGTACGAATGTGGCAATAACGATAGATTGTTAGTTGTAGGTTTGTCAGAAATAACCCCAAAAGGTTATGTGCCTGTTGAGCAAGTACAAAGCCAGTTGTGGAGCGAAGTTGCTAAAGAAAAGAAAGCAGAGAAAATCATCGCTGATATGACTGCTTTGAACGCTACTTCTATTGAGCAATACGCATCGATGGATGCTGCGGTTATTGATACTATCAAGCATATCTCTTTCTCTGTTCCTGCATATGTATCAGCACTTTACACAAGCGAAGCCGTTGTAAGTGCGTATGCAACTGTTGCCGAACAAGGAAAGGTGAGCAACCCTATCAAAGCAAACGCAGGTGTTGTGGCTATGAAGGTTTATGAAACCGAACCAACTACGAAGGAATTCAATGCAGTTGAAGAAAAAGCTACAATGACACAAATGTATCAAAGACAAGTTAGCAGATACATCAGTGACTTGTATATTAAAGGAAACGTAGTAGACAACCGTTACTTGTTCTTTTAACCAACAGATATAATTATAAAAAGAGGCTGTCTCACAATGATGAGATAGCCTCTTTTTTTTTGTACTCGACCACGTGAATTATCAAAGCGCTGACAGCGCGACATACTTAGCCTAGGTATATTCAATATCAGGCTTCGTTATGGGGGTGTATCTCAATATTAGGCGTTATAGGGGGTGTGTCAAACGTCGAAGCGCTGACAGCGCGACATACTTAGCCTAGGGTCAGGGAGCGAAGCGAGTGCAGCCCTAGGTTTTGGAATCGACAGCGTGAATTCAAGCTCTGTAAGAGCGGCACCCTATTGGCTTTTTAGTGCCGTTCTTTCAGAACTTCTTGCTTATGGTGGTTCACTGTCCTGGGGTTTTACCCCAGGCAAAATATGTCAGGCTTTCAGCCTTCTGCTTGCAGGTGTAATTATATTCAATATCAGGCTTCGTTATAGGGGGTATCTCAATATCAGGCTTCATTGTAGGGTGTTTCAAACGTCAAAGCGCTGACAGCGCGACATACTTAGCCTAGGGTCAGGGAGCGAAGCGAGTGCAGCCCTAGGTTTTGGAATCGACAACGTGAATTCAAGCTCTGTAAGAGCGGCACCCTATTGGCCTTTTAGTGCCGTTCTTTCAGAACTTCTTGCTTATGGTGGTTCATTGTCCTGGGGTTTTACCCAGTCGTGTTCGGAAGAAAAATTTCTTTAAGTCTGAATTTTCTACCTTATTAGGAAACTCAGGTTTATATGGATTCTTATTCGTCAGTTATATAAC
>NZ_QVML01000014.1:0-8245 GCF_010501015.1 Bacteroides sp. 214
GGTTCCATTTACTTACCCGGGAGAGAGTAAACCATACTCATTCCCCGTTTATGAGCCTTCGCCACTTAATCGGGTTACACAGCAATACGGACCGGGAGAGAGATGGCACAATTACAAAAAGGCAATAACTACAGAATACTTGACAAACGGGAGTAGTGCTCATGTTTGCGCTTATTACTATTCCATTAATATCCGGGATTCTATTCGTATTATGAAACGCAACAACTACGCAGCAGGTCAGCTTTATGTAACCAAGATATCGGACGAAGATAGAAAGAATATCACTTACGAATTTAAGGATAAACTGGGACAGGTGGTGCTGACCCGACAGATAGGAAGTAGTGGGAATCACGATACCTACTACGTGTATGACAGTTACGGCAATCTTCGTGCAGTTCTTCCACCTTTGGCGGCAGATAACCTGACGGCTGACACTGATTGGACACCATCAAACAGTTATCTGCAACAATATGCCTACCTGTACAAGTACGACGACCGCAATCGCTGTATTTCCAAGAAACTGCCCGGTTGCGACTGGATACATTACATCTACGACAAGGCTGACCAACTCATCTTTACGCAAGACGGAGAAATGCGCCTGAAAGGAGAGTGGATGTTTAGTATACCAGATGTGCATGGTAGAACAGTATTGACTGGTACTTGCGGTAATAGTTTGAACTACCTAAACAACCCATTGGGCAGTACGGTTGTAAAAGCAAGTTACAGCGGAACGAATAACAGCTACAAAGGCTATACAATAACCGGTATTACCCTTACGGGAACGATTAAAATGCTTACCGCCAATTACTATGATAACTACGATTTCCTTTCTCTTACGGGATACTCTTCGTTGGGATACACAACTCCCGAATCTGATTATGGCAGCCAATATCCTGATAGCAGTAAAGGATTACTCACGGGTACGTATGTAGCCGAAGTAAGTGGAGATGCAACAAACCTCTACACCGCGCTATATTATGATTATAGAGGGCGCTTGATACAATCTAAAGGTACTAACCATGTGGGCGGAACGGAGCATGAATACATCGGTTATAATTTTAGTGGACAGCCACTGAAGCGTAAACATGAACATACAGCTTCGGGGCGGAACGCAATTACCTTATGTTATGCCTATACATATGACCATGCCGGACGGATGACGGAAACAAAGCACAAAATGGATTCCAGAGTTGAACTCTCTATTGCTAAAAATACATACGATGAATTGGGGAGATTGAAAAAGTTGGTACGACATAATATGGATAACTCGTGGCTATCTGATAACTACATTTATAATGTTCGATCGTGGCTTACAAATATTATAAATCCAATTTTTGAAGAAGAATTGAATTATAGTTACAATGGTGATATTTCTTCTATATTATGGAATAATTGGTTTTATGATAGAAAATACTTCTATACCTATGATAATCTTTCTCAATTAAAACAGGCAAAGTATATCAGTGATGGTTATGATAATTATAGCACGTCATATAGCTACGATAAGCATGGCAACATGAAAACCTTAACTCGTTATGGCAGAATAGCTGCCGGTTCGGGTGCAAGTAGTTTTGGTCTTGTCGATGATTTAAGTATCACGCATACTGGTAATCAGTTACACTCGGTAGTAGAGAGGGCTGCTGATGTTCCGCTTGCCCAATCCAATGATTTTAAGAAATATTCTACAGTAACGCCTAATTATACCTACAACAAAAATGGAGCAATGACCAAAGATTTAAACAAAGGCTTGTCTGGTATTACATATAATTGTTTTTGAGCATCAACAGCATCGATAACCCAAAGTATAATTTCAGCTTGATCTATCTTTTGAAAGGTACGTTCAATACCATATTCTTCTTTAAGGATAGTTGCAAGTTCATTAACTTCTTTTACTGTCAAGTTAACTAATTGTTCTGCAAAAGCTTTCAAATCTGCATTCTCGCGCAAAGGATGCAAGAATTCCTTAGTTGTAGTATCATACGTAGGATTCATATTCTGGTTAGCTCCCAAATCGTACGCCNGACAATCCAATGGTTATGGGCTATAATACTTATACATATGCTGCCGATGGCAGGAAATTGAAAGTAGTTCATCGCTGGGACTCCAATCGTTGGGTTACCCCCATGATAGGTGAAGACCCTTTGGACCAGACGAAAACGACTGAGTATGTAGGTCCTATTGTCTATGAAAAAATAAATAACGCTAACCCTGTCCGTAAACGTGTTTTGTTTGATGGGGGGTATATTGATGAGCAAGGGCTATATACATATTTTTTAAGCGATCATTTGGGAAATGTACAGTTGGTACTTGACAGTGAAGAAAGACGAGTTCAATTTAACGATTATTATCCTTTTGGATTGCCATTTGCAGAATCTTATTCGACAATACAAGGAGCACAACCTTATAAATACAATGGCAAGGAACTGGATATGTTGCATGGGCTTAATTGGTATGATTATGGGAATAGAATGATGGCACCAGACTTGCCAATACTTACTACACCGGATAGATTTGCTGAGAAGTATTATTCAAAGAGCCCGTATGCGTATGTAGCAAATAATCCGGTAAAGTATGTGGATTTAAGAGGGGATAGTATAACTCTAGTTGGTACTAATGTACAAGAAACCATAATGGCAATATATAATGGATTGGAAAAAGGTACAAATATTACAATGAGATTTAACAATGGGGTGTTAGACCCGACATCAATATCAGACCAAGCTCAAAATACCACTGATTTTTTCTTAAAAGATCTTTATGAAATAGCAGTAAATCCTACTATGGTAGAATTGTCAACTTCCAACACCAATACATATAATAAGGATGGTAAAATAATAAACGAACCTTTTGGAGTTCCAACTGATGTTAATACAAGCGAATTTGGAGCTCAATACGAAGAATTGCTTAGATCGGTTGGAGAACCTCTAGGTAAATATATCAATGGAAACTTAGGGCAAACTTTGATCCCTGGAAATATTTCAATGTCAGGTAAAAAATCTACAAGCAATAATGTGCAGATAATTATTAATGGGAATGGGTCATTAAACCATAAAACAGTGGGGCTGTCCCATGAATTTGCACATGTCGTTTTATATCTAAGGGGTCTTCCTTATGGGCATACACAACCAGGGGTTGATAAATTTGTTTATGGGCGTGCTACACTAATGTCAAAAAGATTAGGTTATGATTTCTAGAGACCATATTGTGAGTTTATTGTTTTTTATAGTTCTGTGCTGTATCAGTTGTTCTATATCTAAATCGGGCAATAAGCCAATTATAGATATAGATGGGGATATTATTATTGCTAAAATAGAAACTGATAAGGTTGTTTATGTTAGGAAAGACGGTAAAAGAATAGAGGCATACACAAAAGGCATTGATTTTGTTGGAGGAAAAGAAGCCTTGAAAGCCTACCTTGATAGCACTTTTTACAATAATCCTAATTATTCTAATTATTCGGAGTTTAATTCGTTAGAGAGCTTTTTTGTTTTATTGGATGCGAACCTAAATATAAAAGAAGTTCGAATTATGAGTAGGGTTGAGGGAAATAGTAAAAGATATTACGATACTATTTTTATAGATGCTCTTAATAATACGCAAAACAGATGGCATAAAGAGGGTGTTAGAAAGAAGTGGTATTGTTTTTTTTATCGGCAAAGAGTATATTAGAATTCTAAAAACCACATCCATATGTTACCCAACAAAAGAATAATTAGTTGCGCAATCCTGTTACTTTTGTTTTCAGGAAGCGTGTGTACACAATCGCCTATAATAATAAAAGATGCAGTGCGCATAAATAACCAGGTTTGGACCCTCTAAAGTTTACATTGACAATCCAATGGTTATGGGCTATAATACTTATACATATGCTGCTGATGGCAGGAAATTGAAAGTCGTCCACCGCTGGGACTCTAATCGTTGGGTTACCCCCATGATAGGTGAAGACCCTTTGGACCAGACGAAAACGACTGAATATGTAGGTCCTATTGTCTATGAAAAAATAAATAACGCTAACCCTGTCCGTAAACGTGTTTTGTTTGATGGGGGTTATATTGATGAACAAGGGCTATATACATACTATTTAAGCGATCATTTGGGAAATGTACAGTTGGTACTTGACTGTGAAGAAAGACGAGTTCAGTTTAATGATTATTATCCTTTTGGATTGCCATTTGCAGAATCTCATTCGACAATACAAGGCGAACAGCCTTATAAATACAATGGTAAGGAACTGGATATGTTGCATGGACTGAATTGGTATGATTATGGGAATAGAATGATGGCACCAGACTTGCCAATACTTACTACACCGGATAGATTTGCGGAAAAGTATTACTCAAAGAGTCCGTATGTGTATGTGGCAAATAATCCGGTAAAGTATGTGGATGTTAATGGAGATAGTATTGCAATACTCAATTATGGAACTGGTACAGATCAGCATCTAGCTCTTTTAATTCAAAACAAAAATGGTAATTGGCAATACTATTCATTAAATGGCGATAAAATTTACAACAAGACAGGTGGTCTTTTAGGAGGAGGCCCAACAAATGATGTTGGCGATAGAGAGTTCAGTAGTCCTAAGGAGTTTATGAGTAGTTTGTTTAATACAGATACGGAGGATAAAGACAATTCGAATGGTTATGGCTTTAGTGAAGCATACGTACTCCCAACAACAACAGAACAAGATGAAACAGTAAGGGAAACTTTTATGTCAGCTGTTGATGATGGTTACAATTTATTTAACAATCAATGTTCTCAGGCTGTTCAAAAATCACTGAATGCTGCTGGTATAGAGACTCGTGAGGTGAATTTTGTATTTGATATTCAAACTAACGTTGGAAGGGTCCAAAAAACAAACCCTTATATCCCTAGTAATGCTTTTAAGGCAATCATTAAGAATAATCCAAATGGAACATACATAAAAGAATAAGGCATGAAAAAGACATATTATTTTTTATTTTTGGGGTGGTGGCTAATCCAAGGTTTAGCTTTGCTTTATTTTGAGTTATACATGTTAGGTGTCTCACTAGTAATAATAGTGTTATTCTCTTTTTTTTTCAAAAGAAGAGAATTGCTTCTATCCACTCACATCTTGTTAAGTCTATATTCGTTTTTTTCACTGCTTGCGATAAGTTTATTATTGCTTTTTACCCCTAAAATAGAGAAGAATCATATATACTATTTTTTAATACTTTTAGTACCAGTAATTAATATTACTATCTCAACTGTGGTTCCTTTGTTTTTCTTTAAATCAAAAAAGTAGGTCATAAAGGATACGTGCAATGACCAAAGATTTAAACAAAGGCTTGTCTGGTATTACATATAATTGTTTAAATTTACCCTCTAAAGTTTACATTGACAATCCAATGGTTATGGGCTATAATACTTATACATATGCTGCCGATGGCAGGAAATTGAAAGTCGTTCACCGCTGGGACTCTAATCGTTGGGTTACCCCCATGATAGGTGAAGACCCTTTGGACCAGACGAAAACGACTGAGTATGTAGGTCCTATTGTCTATGAAAAAATAAATAACGCTAACCCTGTTCGTAAACGTGTTTTGTTTGATGGGGGTTACATTGATGAGCAAGGGCTATATACATACTATTTAAGCGATCATTTGGGAAATGTACAGTTGGTACTTGACAGTGAAGAAAGACGAGTTCAGTTTAATGATTATTATCCTTTTGGATTGCCATTTGCAGAATCTTATTCGACAATACAAGGAGCCCAGCCTTATAAATACAATGGCAAGGAACTGGATATGTTGCATGGGCTGAATTGGTATGATTATGGTGCAAGGATGATGTCAATGGACTTGCCTCATACTCCGACACCAGATCCGTTGGCAGAAAGACATTACAATTGGTCACCGTATGTGTATTGTTTGAATAACCCGATTAAATATATAGATCCAGACGGGAAAAGAGAATGGCCTGTTAATGAAAAATATAATGGAAAAACAAGAAGACACGAAAACAATTATGGTGCCTCTAGATCAGGAAACAGGAAGCATAGTGGTGTTGATATAAACTTTGGTTCTGGGAGTGATGACTTAGGCGCTCCAGTACTGGCCACTCATGATGGTGAAGTCGTTCGCGTTGTAAAATACGCAGATGATAAAGACGGTGGAGGTAATAGGGTTAAAATCGCATATAAGAAAGAAGAAAAAGAGGTTGTTGCTACATATTATATGCATCTTGATGCTATTAGTGAAGGATTAAAGGTTGGCGATAAGGTTTCAGAAGGAGATCAAATTGGTACAATTGGTAGGTCAGGAAAGGGTAAGTCGAACGAATATACCCCTCATTTACATTATGAAATACATGAAAATGGGCAAAAAATAGATCCAGCAACTTCAAAGAGTGCACTGAAAGACCCACAAAAAAATGTTAATAACGCTTCCTCATCTTCCCTTAGTACAAAAGAACAATGGAAAGAAATCAAAAGGCTTTGGAAAGAGATAAAAGAAATATTCAGTTCAACTAAAACCGATTAAAAAAGTGTGTTATGATTAAATGTTTTTTATTATGTGTATATCTGTTATTAGTAGGGTGTAATAAACCTAAAAATGTGTTTGTACATAATGACCCCCTTAAAGAAGTCATGGCTAAAAAACAGGAAATTAAAGATGAGCAGATAATTATAGAGAAAGATACTTTAGTTGAAAAATTTCATCTGTATTATAAATTTATAAATTTAGATGATAGTGCTATCAAAAAAAAAGGAACACTCTATAACGACGAAGAAGTTTTGTTAGAATACAGTAATAGGATGATAAAGATTAGATTGGAATTTGAAGGAAAATTAATCTTTTCCAAAACAATACGGAAAGAGGATTTTTCATCAATTATCCCCCCAAAAGAAATTCAAAGGTATCAGTTATGGAACTTTGATGTAGAGAATGCCACAGATGAAAACATTATTTTTTCTTTTAATGTCTGCATTCCTGATACAGATGATTGTTATTCGATTTTATATATTGTTGATAGAACCGGAGATACAGAAATGCATGAGGAAATAGTAGAATGGGAAGATTGATGTGCCTAAAGGCTCTATAGTTAGTACTAAAAACAAGGTATAAAGTCAGAAAAGATAGAACATATTTATGATGGAACACCAGCAGGCAAATGGGGGGATATGGGATTTAAGAATTCGATAACCGGATATTATGCACAATACTATCCCAAAAGAATCCCTCCGCGTTTTTTTATATACACATCCAACACGGGACGAATAAAATTCTAAAAACCACATCCATATGTTACCCAACAAAAGAATAATTAGTTGCGCAATCCTGTTACTTTTGTTTTCAGGAAGCGTGTGTGCACAGTCGCCTATAATAATAAAAGATGCAGTGCGCATAAATAACCAGATTTGGATGAGTAAGAATCTGGATGTAACAACATTCCAAAATGGAGATACCATTTTGCACGCTCCATCTCTTGAAGCGTGGGTTACAGCGGGGAAGAATGGTATCCCGGCGTGGTGTTACTACAATAACAACATAGAGATAGGTAAGCAAGCCGGTGTTATTTACAACTGGTATGCCGTAACAGACAAGCGTGGGCTTGCTCCTAATGGGTGGAGAGTTCCAACAGCAAAGGATATTATTATACTGCTAGATTCCATTGGAACCGATTGGCGTGGAATGGCTAAACTGGCGAGCAAGGATTGGACTAGATTGGGTGGAAAGGATGTATATGGGTTTAAAGCAGAACCAACAGGTATGCGATATGCTAATGGTAGCACAATAATAACCAATGACACCTTGATTTATAACCCCCGAACTCACTTCTTGGGGTTTGGCAGTGGCGTAGGTTATTGGACAACAAGCCTGTTTAAGTGGGATTTAAATACAGGATGTGGATTCCTCTTAAATTTGGAACCTTATGCTTATGTTTTTGGACTTGAAAAAGAAGATGGTTTGTATGTGAGATGCATTTTAGAAGATTTCAATGAATCAAGAACTAAGTCTCACGATGATAAAGAATACAAGAGTAGGTTTATAGATCCTTGAACCAAGGTATAGAGTATTTAAACAATACTATCCAAACAAAAAACCACATCCATATGTTACCCAACAAAAGAATAATTAGTTGCGCAATCCTGTTACTTTTGTTTTCAGGGAGCGTGTGTGCACAATCGCCTATAATAATAAAAGATGCAGTGCGCATAAATAACCAGATTTGGATGAGTAAGAATCTGGATGTAACAACATTCCAAAATGGAGATACCATTTTG
>NZ_QVML01000014.1:8282-74644 GCF_010501015.1 Bacteroides sp. 214
TACAACTGGTATGCCGTAACAGACAAGCGTGGGCTTGCTCCTAATGGGTGGAGAGTTCCAACAGCAAAGGATATTATTATACTGCTAGATTCCATTGGAGCCGATTGGCGTGGAATAAGTAAACTAGCAAGCAAAGGCTGGGTTGCAATGGGTGGAAAGGATGTATATGGGTTTAAAGCAGAACCAACAGGTATGCGATATGCTAATGGTAGCACAATAATAACCAATGACAGCTTGATTTATAACCCCCGAACTCACTTCTTGGGGTTTGGTAGTGGCGTAGGTTATTGGACAACAAGCCTGTTTAAGTGGGACCTAAATACAGTATGTGGTTTTCTTTTATCGTATTCTTATATGGTCGGACTTAACAAAGAAGATGGTTTGTATGTGAGATGCATTTTAGAAGATTTCAATGAATCAAAAACTGCGTCTCACGATGATAAAGAATACAAGAGTAGGTTTATAGATCCTTGAACAGGTTCGCACAAATTTATCCAAAAGGGCGCAGATTTATCCAAATACTAAGCAAATTCTCACCATGTTGAGAATTTATTCTCAACATGATTTTGACTTGTGAAGACACACTTAAATTAGTCGTGTTTTTGATTGGGCAACAAAGCCATAGCGAAATTAATTCTGCCATAGTCTGACCGACCACGAGCCATAGTCTGACGCACCATCTGCCTATGGCTGACGGGTCATGAGCCTATGGTTGACGGGTCATGAGCCATAGGCTGACAATCAATGAAACTATGGCTGACAACACACACTTTTAAGCAATCTCCTTTTTCGACTGGTTTTCACCTCGTTTCTGACTGTTTTCTTGGTACAAAAACAGTCGGAAAATTGCCTGTGAAGACGCTGTGAAGGATAAAACAAGGGGTCTTCACACGTAACTTACTCACTAGCATTTACTTACAGCGATATGTGAATGTGAAGACCTATTTTGTAAAACATCCTTAGCCTATCTGCGTCGAAACTCTCCCGAACCCATTTGTTATTAAAAAGAAAACCTCTATTTTTGCAGCTTATATAGTATAAACGACTAAAGCAATTTAGTATAGAAACAAAAAACAATGGATAAATTCAGTTATGCAATTGGTCTTGGGATTGGTCAAAATTTGTTAGGAATGGGTGCCAGAGGTATTGTGGTAGAAGATTTTGCGCAAGCAATCAGTGACGTTATCAACGGTAGCAAAACAGCTATTTCTCACCATGAGGCGCGCGAGATAGTAAATGAGTTTTTTGCTGATCTTGAGCAAAAGATGAGCGCAGGAAATATTCAGGAAGGAAAAGAGTTTCTGGAAGAAAATGGTAAGCGTCCCGAAGTAAAAACATTGGCAAGCGGGCTACAATACGAAGTTATCCGCGAAGGAAGTGGCAAAAAACCCAAAGCAACCGATCAGGTAAGATGCCACTATGAAGGAACATTGATAAATGGAACTATTTTTGATAGCTCTGTGCAACGCGGACAGCCAGCTGTGTTTGGTGTGAATCAAGTTATTCAAGGTTGGGTAGAAGCATTGCAACTGATGACAGAAGGCTCTAAATGGAGATTATTCATCCCGTCGGATTTGGCTTATGGAGCACAAGGTGCCGGCGAAACAATAGCACCACACACTACATTGATTTTTGAAGTAGAACTTTTAGAAGTATTATAATTAATCATTCTTTTTATTAAAAATGAAAAAGGTAAGTTTATTTGTAGCAGTGGTTGCAATGGCCTGCCTTGTGTCGTGTACTGCAAGAGGACCAAGGACCAAATTTGAAACCACGATTGACACACTCTCTTATTTTAAAGGAGTGGCACAGAGTGAAGGGTTTATAGGTTATCTGATTGGTGACCTTCAGGTAGACACGGCATATATGAGCGAATTCATTAAAGGATTCAAAGATGGTGCCGCCAGCAGTAGCGATAAAGAATATGCGTATATTATGGGGCAACAAATAGGTCAGAATGCCGCTAGAAACTGGCTCAACGCAATGAACAGACAGACGTTTGAGGGAGATACTGCTTTGACGCTCAATAAAAACAATCTGCTCGCAGGTTTCCTTGCCTCACTCGAAGGAAAGGCAAATATGGAGATGTTCAAAGTGCAGATGCAGGTAGCTATTCTGACTGGTCGTGCCCTTAAACAAGCTGCCGAAGAAAGATATGGCGGTAATAGAAAAGCCGGCGAAGAATTTCTGGAAGCAAATAAAACCAAAGCAGGTGTTGTGACTACCGAAAGCGGGTTACAATATCAGATACTTGAAGAGGGTAAGGGAGAATTACCAACGGACGACACTAAAAAAGTGAAGCTACACTACAAAGGTACATTAATAGATGGTACTGAGTTTGATAGCTCTTTCAAGAATGGTAAAACCGAACCGGGTTCGTTTTATATTCGTAACGTTATTCCGGGTTGGAAAGAAGCCCTGAAGCTAATGCCTGTAGGTTCTAAATGGAAGTTGTTTGTACCACAAGAACTTGCTTATAAAGAGCAAATGCGTTCAGACGTTATCAAGCCTTTCTCTACACTCATCTTTGAAATGGAAATTGTAGGTTACGAAAATTGATAAGCCAACAAATAGTTAATTGACCGTAGCATTGACACTTTGAACTCAATGTTACGGTCAATTTCTTTTTTAACGTTTTTTCTTCGTGCAAAACAAGAAAAATTAAAATAAAGATATATATTTGCTTACTATTTGATAAAAAGAATTATTATCATGGAAAAAATTGACAACCTCGACAGACAGATTTTAGAGATTATTACCCAAAATGCTCGTATTCCTTTTAAGGATGTAGCCTCGGACTGTGGCGTTTCACGCGCGGCAATTCACCAACGTGTTCAACGTTTGATGGATATGGGCGTAATTGTGGGTTCGGGATATGATGTAAATCCAAAGTCATTGGGCTACAAAACCTGTACATACGTAGGTATCAAATTAGAGAAAGGCTCTATGTATAAAAACGTAGTGGCAGAGCTTGAGAAGATTCCGGAAATCGTAGAGTGTCATTTCACAACAGGTCCATACACAATGCTTACAAAGGTTTACGCCCGCGACAACGAGCATTTAATGGAGCTTTTGAACAATAAAATGCAAGAAATTTCGGGTGTAACAGCAACGGAAACGCTCATATCGCTGGAGCAAAGCATTAAAAAAGAAATTCCAATAAGACTTTAGCGCTAATAGCGGATGGAATTCTTGAATGAATATCACCTGTCTGGACTTGTAATAGGTATTTGTACATTCATTATCATTGGTTTTTTTCACCCGGTTGTGGTTAAAGCCGAGTATTATTGGGGTACAAAATGCTGGTGGATTTTCTTAATCTTAGGCATTGCTGGTGTAGCAGGGTCATTGTACGTGGCAGATATTTTGATTTCCTCTTTGCTCGGTGTTTTTGCTTTCTCCTCTTTTTGGACTATAAAGGAGGTTTTTGAGCAAGAAGAACGCGTAAAAAAAGGGTGGTTTCCAAAAAATCCTAAACGCCATTATAAGTTTTGAAATAAACTTCTTGCATAATTCGGGTTGAAGTATTATCTTTGTACCCACAAAAGAATAATGGGCTTTTAGCTCAGTTGGTTAGAGCAACAGACTCATAATCTGGAGGTCCTAGGTTCAAGCCCTAGATGGCCCACCTCAATAAAAGCCGCTATGTAGAAGTACGTAGCGGCTTTTAATTTATTTTCTCATTTATTGTAAATGGAACTTTCCGACGAAACCAAAGCATTTATCATTGCGCATCAACATGATGACGTACGGAAACTTGCGCTTAAAGCGCGGAATTTCCCGTTGGTAAATATGTCGCAGGCTATTACACAAATAGCCGGAAAGCAAGTCATTGCCAAGAAGATTCCTTCCTGGAGCAAGGTTGATGAGTTGTTGTTTCCACCACATCTTCCGTTGGAACAGTGCTCGTCGGAAGCAACGGCAAGGTATAAAGCCTCTTTGATTGAAGGAAATACATTGGTAGATTTAACAGGTGGCTTTGGTGTTGATTGTGCGTTTCTGTCAGCCAATTTCGCACAAATATATTATGTAGAAAGGCAGAAAGAGTTAGCGGAACTGGTACAACAAAATTTCCGTACGCTGGGGTTGAATCATATAACAATAGTAAATCAAGACAGCGTAGCTTTTCTGGATCAGATGCTACCTGCTGATTGTATATATATAGATCCGGCTCGTCGCGATACTCACGGAGGAAAAATAGTCGGCGTTGCCGATTGTGAACCCGATGTCGGTGCATTAGAGCATGCACTGTTAGCCAAAGCAAAGAGAGTACTTATTAAGCTTTCGCCAATGCTCGATATCGCGGCAGCATTGCAAACGCTGTCGCATACAGTTGCTGTGCATGTTGTGTCGGTTCAAAATGAATGTAAGGAGTTATTGTTGTTATTGGAACAAGAGCCATGCGAAAACGAATCGGTAACCTGTGTCAACATAACCAAAGAGGGTAGGCAGACGTTTGCTTTTACCTACAAAGAAGAGCGGGAGGCTACCTGCGCCTATGCTTCCGATGTAAAAGAATATCTTTATGAACCCACTGCCTCTATTTTGAAAGCAGGAGCCTTCAAAACTGTAGCTTGTCGTTTTAATCTTGAAAAACTCCATCCAAGTAGTCACTTATATACATCAAACAAATTGATAAAAGATTTTCCGGGGAGGGTGTTTCTTGTTATTTCCGTGTCGTCGGTAAAAGAGAAGTCGTTATCCGAACTAAAGAAAGCCAATATAGCTACGCGCAATTTCCCACTTACCACCAACGAGTTGCGTAAAAAGTTGAAGCTAACGGAGGGTGGAGATC
Source organism: Bacteroides sp. 214 (assembly GCF_010501015.1). Taxonomy (GTDB): domain Bacteria; phylum Bacteroidota; class Bacteroidia; order Bacteroidales; family Bacteroidaceae; genus Bacteroides. The sequence goes on from NZ_QVML01000014.1 coordinate 13,078, forward strand.
ATTATATTTTCGGAACAACACTGAACAGTCAAAAGAGAGTGATTGTTGTATGCGAGAAAGTAAATTGAACAACTAAAGAAAAGGATAATAATGAATATCATTTTATTAATAGGCGGTTTGTTGTTGATTCTATTAGGAGCCAACGGGCTAACCGATGGTGGATCGGCAATTGCCAAAAAGTTTGACATTCCCGATATTGTTATCGGACTTACGATTGTTGCCTTTGGAACGTCCGCGCCCGAGCTTGCGGTAAGTGTTTCTTCTGCTTTGAAAGGAAGTTCGGACATCGCCATCGGTAATGTAGTAGGGAGCAACATCTTCAATACGTTGATGATTGTAGGGGTTACTGCTATTGTAGCGCCTATTGTCATTACTAAGAATACACTCAAAAAAGAAATTCCACTTGCGATACTATCTTCCATTGTGTTGCTTATTTGTGCCAACGATATAATCCTCAACAAAGGAGCAGAGAACACTATATCAAGAGGAGATGGATTAATCTTGCTCTGTTTCTTCGCTATATTCATTGGTTATACCTTTGCCATAGCCTCGGGTGGCAACCAAAACGGTGAAGGAGAAATAAAGCAAATGCCCTTATGGAAGTCTGTTTCGTATATTATTGGCGGCTTGGCAGGGTTAATTCTTGGCGGACAATGGTTTGTTGATGGTGCTTGCGGTATTGCCCGGAATTTTGGTGTGAGCGAATCTATTATTGGACTTACGTTGGTGGCAGGAGGAACTTCCTTACCTGAGTTGGCAACATCCATTACTGCAGCACTGAAGAAGAATCCCGAGATGGCCATTGGTAATGCTATTGGCAGTAACCTGTTTAACGTGTTTTTTGTGTTGGGGGCAAGTGCCACCATTACGCCAATGAGCGTTGGAAACATTACTAACTTCGATTTAATCATGTTGATTGCTTCGGGTGTATTGCTCTGGTTCTTTGGACTTTTCTTCAAGAAACGCACCATTACACGCATCGAAGGTATTGTGCTTGTTCTGTTTTACATCGCTTATACACTTATGTTGATATATATGATTTAATCCAGCCTTTTTAATCTTTACCTTTTTCCGAAAGGTGAGAAAGGAAATTCAAGATAAACATTTATATTTGCAGTTAATATATACATTATCAGATATGTCCATTACAATCGAAAGGGTTTCGACAAAGAAACAACTAAAGAGCTTTATCCGATTTAATTACGAGTTATACAAAGAAAACGCATACTCTGTGCCCGATTTATATGCAGATATGCTCAATACATACTCCAAAGATAAGAATCCTGCATTTGATTTCTGCGAAGCCGAATATTTCTTAGCCTATAAAGACGGGAAATTGGTGGGGCGTGTTGCGGCTATTATCAACAAGCGTGCCAATGAAATCTGGGAGAAAAAGAATGTGCGTTTTGGTTGGATTGACTTTGTTGACGACATTGAGGTATCTGCCGCACTATTGAATGCGGTTGAAGAATGGGGCAAATCAAAAGGGATGGAAGAAGTTCAAGGCCCGATGGGATTCACCGATCTTGATGCCGAAGGGATGCTGATAGACGGTTTTGACCAATTGAGCACCATGTCTACAACCTATAATTTCCCTTACTATCCGCAGCATTTGGAGAAGCTTGGTTTTGAAAAGGATGCTGATTGGGTGGAATATAAAATTTATATTCCCGATGCTATTCCTGACAAGCACCAGCGTATCTCTAAACTTATCCAACAAAAATATAATCTACAAATAAAGAAATATACCTCGGGCAAGAAGATTGCACAAGAGTACGGACAGGCTATTTTCGATTTGATGAATGAAGCTTATCAGGTACTTTATGGGTTTTCGCCCCTGACGCAGAAACAGATAGAGCTGTATATCAAAACTTATCTTCCTGTGTTAGACCTCCGAATGGTAACACTCGTTACCGATGCCGAAGGAAAACTGGTTGCCGTGGGTGTATCCATGCCCTCTATGGCAGAAGCATTACAAAAAGCGAAAGGAAAATTATTGCCGTTTGGTTGGTATTACCTACTTAAGGCACTCTATATGAAAAAGCGCTCGAAAGTATTAGATTTGCTAATTGTGGCAGTGAAGCCCGAGTATCAGAACAAAGGTGTGAACGCGCTGCTCTTCTCCGATTTGATTCCTGTATATCAACAGTTGGGATTTGAATATGCTGAAAGCAACCCCGAACTGGAAATAAACGAGAAGGTACAAGCCCAATGGGAATACTTCAAAACAGAGCAGCACAAACGCCGTCGCGCCTTCACAAAAAGAATAGATTAACCCCCTTGAATATGGAAGAAAAAACACAGGAAGTAATTTACAACGAGGACAACATCAAAACCCTCGACTGGAAAGAACATATCCGTCGCCGTCCCGGTATGTACATTGGTAAATTGGGCGATGGCACGTATGCCGATGATGGTATCTATGTGCTACTCAAAGAGGTAATGGATAACTCTATTGATGAGTACATGATGGGATTCGGGAAAATAATAGAGGTTACTGTGTTGGATGGAAAAGTAACTGTAAGAGACCACGGACGTGGCGTTCCTTTAGGAAAGCTTGTCGATGTAGCTTCAAAGATGAATACGGGTGGTAAGTACGATTCGAAAGCTTTCAAAAAATCGGTAGGACTGAACGGAGTAGGTATCAAAGCGGTTAACGCGCTCTCTTCTTATTTTCATATTGCCAGCTTTCGCGATGGCGAAATGAAAAGTGCCACATTTGAATGTGGCGAGTTGGTTAATGAAACCGATATTGTCCCTGCCGATGCCGAAGGAACAAGCGGAACCTACATCGAGTTTATACCCGATGATACAATCTTTAAAGACTATAAATACCTCACCGAACATATCGAACCATTGTTGAAGAATTATGTATTCCTCAACTCCGGACTGGTGATTGTACTCAACGGAAAACGTTTTCATTCGCGCAACGGATTAGTGGATTTGCTCAACGAAAACATGACTACCGACGCACTTTATCCTATTATTCATCTGAAAGGCGAAGACATTGAAATGGTGCTGACCCATACTCACCAATATGGCGAGGAGTACTACTCGTTTGTTAACGGGCAACACACTACACAGGGAGGTACACACCTCACAGCATTTCGCGAAGCGGTAAGCCGTACTATTAAGGAGTACTATGCCAAGAATTTTGAATATGCTGATATCCGTAGTGGTATGGTTGGTGCTATTAGTATTAAGGTAGAGGAGCCTGTCTTTGAATCGCAAACCAAAACCAAGTTAGGATCTAAAGATATGGGGCCGGAAGGGCCTTCGGTAGCTAAGTTTATCGGCGATTTTGTGAAAAAAGAACTGGACAATTTCTTGCACATCAATCACGAAACCTCCGAAATCATGTTGCAGAAGGTGCAAGAGTCTGAGAAAGAACGCAAAGCCATTGCAGGCGTAACCAAGTTAGCGCGCGAACGTGCTAAAAAGGCAAATCTGCATAATCGTAAGCTGCGCGATTGTCGCATACACCTGAATGATGCCAAAGGAGATAAACAAGAAGAGTCCTGTATCTTTATTACTGAGGGCGACTCGGCAAGTGGTTCTATCACTAAAAGTCGTGATGTAACGACACAAGCTGTGTTTAGCTTGCGTGGTAAGCCACTGAATTCGTTTGGACTTACCAAGAAGGTGGTTTATGAAAATGAAGAATTTAACCTGTTGCAAGCTGCGCTGAATATTGAAGATGGCATTGAAGGGCTACGATATAATAAGGTAATTGCTGCAACCGATGCGGATGTGGATGGTATGCACATTCGCCTGTTGTTAATCACGTTCTTTTTGCAATTCTTTCCCGATTTAATAAAGAAGGGACATGTGTATATATTGCAAACACCCTTATTCCGTGTACGCAACAAAAAGAAAACCATCTATTGTTACACCGAAGAAGAGCGGTTGAGCGCGATAAAAGAATTAGGGCCTAACCCGGAGATAACCCGCTTTAAGGGATTGGGAGAGATTTCTCCTGATGAATTCAAGCATTTTATTGGCAAAGATATGCGTTTGGAGCAAGTGAAATTGCGCAAGAATGATTCGGTAAAAGAGATGCTGGAGTTCTATATGGGAAAGAATACGATGGATCGTCAAAACTTTATTATAGATAATTTGGTTATAGAAACAGACCTCGATAAGTTATGAGAAGAGCCTTATTCCCCGGAACATTCGACCCTTTTACGATAGGGCACTACTCGATAGTACGTCGTGCGTTGACTTTTATCGATGAAGTTGTTGTTGCTATCGGCATCAACGAAAATAAGCAATCTTATTTTCCGGTGGCTAAACGGTTAGAGATGATAGAAAATCTGTATGCCAATGAGCCACGTGTTCGAGTGGTGGCATACGATTCTTTGACGGTAGATTTTGCCAAAGAGATAGATGTGCAACTAATTATACGTGGAATTCGTACGGTAAAAGACTTTGAGTACGAAGAAACCATTGCCGATATCAACAGAAGACTCTCTGGAATTGAGACTATCCTATTGTTTACCGAACCCGAACTTAGCTGCATAAGCTCTACTATTGTAAGAGAATTACTTACTTACAACAAAGATATAAGCCAATTTCTTCCTGAGGGAATGAAGTTATAATAGATATAACATGAATAAGAAAATACTTACCTTTTCTCTTTTTTCAAAAATCGTACTGCTTTTTTGCATCTCTTTAATGGGGGGTAGCCTGCAATCACAGAACTTTGGGAGTGTAGCCTCGCGTAAACTTCAGTTGGCAGAGTTTGCCATTACTAATTTATATGTTGATAGCGTAAATCAGAGCAAACTGGTAGAAGAGGCTATTATCAAAATGTTGGCGCAGCTCGACCCGCACTCTACCTATTCCAATCCTGAGGAAGTGAAGAAAATGTCTGAACCGCTTACGGGTAATTTCGAAGGTATTGGTGTGCAATTCAATATGATTGAAGATACACTGCTGGTGGTGCAGCCTGTAACCAATGGTCCTTCCGAGAAAGTAGGTATCTTAACCGGCGACCGTATTGTTGCTGTAAACGATAGTGCCATTGCTGGTGTAAAAATGAGCACTGAAGATATCATGAAGCGTCTGCGAGGCCCCAAAAACACAAAAGTAAATCTTACTATTATACGTAGAGGAATCAATGAACCGTTACTCTTTACTGTTACGCGCGATAAAATTCCTATTTACAGCATGGATGCCAGCTATATGATTCGACCAAAGGTTGGATATATACGCATGAATCGTTTTAGCGCAACTTCTGCCGAGGAGTTTTCAACGGCACTCAAGGAGTTGCAAAAGAAAGGGATGAAAGACTTAATTCTTGACCTGCAAGGTAACGGTGGTGGTTACTTAAATGCATCTATCGACATGGCTAATGAATTCCTTCCACAGAAATCTTTGATTGTATATACCGAAGGTAGACGAGAACAACGTAGCGAATTCTTTGCGAAAGGAACCGGAAGTTTCAGAAAAGGGAAACTCATTGTCCTGGTAGATGAGTATTCTGCCTCGGCAAGTGAAATTGTGAGTGGTGCCGTGCAAGACTGGGATAGAGGAGTGATTGTAGGTCGCCGCACATTTGGCAAAGGATTGGTGCAACGTCCTATTGACTTGCCCGATGGCTCGATGATTCGTCTTACCGTAGCTCGTTACTATACCCCTGCGGGAAGAAGTATACAAAAACCATACGAAACATCGGAAGATGCCGAAGAGAATATAAAGAACTACAATCGCGACCTGATAGAACGCTACAATCATGGTGAAATGACCAGTGCGGATAGTATTCACTTCCCCGATTCATTAAAATATAAAACGAAGAACAAAGAGCGTATCGTTTATGGGGGAGGAGGTATTATGCCCGATTATTTTGTTCCTATTGATACTACCGGATATTCCAACTATCATGTGCAAATGGCAGCTAAAGGCGTAATCATCCAAACAACCATGAAGTATATAGAAGATCATCGCGCAGAGCTTCTGAATAAATATAAAAACTTCAGCTCGTTTAACGACAAGTTTGTGGTGGGCGACGAACTGCTATCGGTCATGATTGCCAAAGCAACCGATACCGGTATTGAGTTCAACGAAGAAGAGTACAACAGATCACTTCCGCTTATTAAAATTCAGTTGAAGGCGTTGGTAGCGCGCAACTTATGGGATATGAATGAGTATTTCCAGATATGGAATGAGCGGAATGAAAGCGTGCAACAGGCTTTAAGACTGTTCAGCAATGGCGAATATGAGAAGCTATTGAAAGAATAAAGAATCAATACCAGGCAACAATATTATTCGTGGCTGTTTTCTTTTGGGGAAACAGCCATGTTTGCATCCAGTGGTTAATGTAGATATTTACTACTGCGCATCCGGCTCCTACAACTGCTCCGGCAATCACATCCGAAGGATAATGTACCCCATCATTCAAACGTGCAATTCCTACCGCACACGCCCAAGTGGCAGAGGGAGCAATGACATACCATTTAGGATATTTAATGCTCAATGAAGTAGCCAGCGAAAACGCCATAGCCGTATGTGCCGAAGGAAAAGAAGAACTTGATGGACGGTGGCGTGGGTCTATCTTATCGGGATATTTTTCGAAAGGACGTTCCCTGTCAATCATATATTTCATGCTATACGTTAGCACAATAGCTTCAAAAACACTACTGCCCACATATAGGGCATTCTTTAACAATGGTTCATTTTTTACAATTCCACCATAAATAGCCATAACCGCAGGAACACCGATGGCGACATAAGGGGTTGTGGATGAAAGAACCTTGCTGGAATTGCGTATAAAGCCGTTATCCCAATTGTTAATCTTCTTCAACGTATTGATATCCCAATTTTGGGAAGAGACGAAAATTGTTGGCAGAAAACAGAGAATGAAGAGTATCTTTTGCATATTTTGACCTAAAATTGTCTTACTTGCACAAAGATATAGGAAAATAGGCAAGTTTTCGCAAAAAACTTATATCTTTGCTATTAAAATTCAACTATCGCATCAATGGCAAAAGATGAACGTTGCAGAAGATTGACAGATTGCTCACAGTGTCCAAAAGCGGCGGAGGGAATGTTGGTTCATTATAAAGAGCTGAAAGGGTTTCATTCCCCACCCGATAAATGTACACAGAACTGCATGCTTTTTATGATAAAAGGCGAGCTCTTGATTAATAGCGAAGAGTATCCCGGTATGATTTTACGTAACGGGCAATTTGTACTTCAGGCTATTGGTTCTAAAGTAGAGCTTTTAGCATTAACACCTGTCGAATACGTTATATATTGGTTTAATGAGTTGCCGCAAATTTGCGACATAAGATACCAAAAGGTTTTGGAAATATCCGAGCCACCACTTACGTATACTCCACTCGTAGCACTTCCATGTATTACGAATTTCTTGAATCAGATGACCGACTATCTCGAAGATCAGATTCCATGTGGTAAATTTATAGAACTAAAGTGCCAGGAGCTGATATACCTGCTTACTTGTTATTATCCGCTTCCGCAGCTTAGTATATTCTTCTATCCTATTAGTAGATATACCGAGAGTTTCCATTATTTCGTCATGCAAAATTATGACAAAGTTAAGACTGTGGAAGATTTTGCGCATTTGGGTGGATATGCCACAACTACATTCCGCAGGTTGTTCCGAAATATGTATGGAGAACCGGTTTACGAATGGATTTTGAATAAGAAACGTGAAGGAATCCTACACGATTTGCAACATACCAAGGACAGAGTAACAGCAATCAGCCAACGTTATGGGTTTGATTCATTGTCGCACTTTGCACATTTCTGCAAATCCTCTTTTGGCGATTCGCCACGCGCGTTGCGCAACCGCGCTGCTAAAGGAGAAATTATCACTTAAAAAAGAGCTACAATTTTCTTATACTTCTTGCCCCGAAAGCCATAAGCATTCGGGGCATTTGCTTATAGCATCCGCACTGATTGCTTATGGTATTCACCTCGGATGCTTATAGTATCCGCACCGATTGCTTATGGAACTCATCACTTAATTCTATTAATGCAATGCTTTATCGCGATAACTTCAGGAGTTATAGTTATAACTTATCCTTATCCGAGTGAATAAGCATTGCATTCACCCTTTCAATGTTAATAATCAATTGTTTAATCAAAAAAATGAAGGGTGAAGGATAACTGCTTTTATTCTATTGTGTGGTGATTGTTTTTTATACATACCCATAAAAGCAAACCTGATTTTACCTCTTTGCAGTCTACTATTTACTCCTGTATAAAATCAATGAACTATTTGTTATTCAATGACTTATCTGTTTTAACAATCTACTTTTCATCTATTTCCATTTGACTTCGCCTCAAAAACAGTCTTAATTTGCCTACATTAATTTAATATCGAAAAACAAATGTAAGGATTATGAAGAAACTAATAACCTTGTTCTTTTTAATGAGTTGTTTCTCCGTAGGGATGAATGCACAGAAGCTTACTTCGCCAAATGAAAATTTCCGGATGAATTTTTATCTGAATGCAGAAGGAGCTCCCACGTACGAACTCTTTTATAAGGAGAAACCTGTGATTAAACCCAGCAAACTTGGACTGGAACTGAAGAAAGAAGATGCTGATGCGGCAGTAGACTTTGAGTTTAACAAACGAACAGACATTGAAAGTCTGGACAGGAAGACAAATCTGTACAACGGTTTCGTGATTGAAACGACCAAAACAAGCACCTTCGATGAAACGTGGGAGCCGGTATGGGGAGAAGAAAGCCACATACGCAACCACTACAACGAACTAAGCGTTACGCTCAACCAGCCGATGAACGAACGAAGCATAACGATTATCTTTCGTTTGTTCGACGATGGTTTAGCATTTCGCTATGACTTTCCACAACAAAAAAATCTTAATTACTTCGTTGTAAAAGAGGAGCGTTCGCAGTTTGCCATGGCAGGCAATCATACCGCACATTGGCTAGCGGGCGATTACGACACGCAAGAGTATGACTATACCACTTCGCGCTTGTCTGAAATTCGTGGATTGATGAAACAAGCTGTAACACCCAATTCCTCGCAGACTCCTTTTTCTATGACAGGTGTGCAAACAGCATTGATGATGAAGTCGGATGACGGACTCTACATCAATTTGCACGAAGCCGCATTGGTAGAATACGCCTGTATGCATCTGAACCTCGATGATAAGAACCTCATCTTTGAATCGTGGCTTACCCCCGATGCACGTGGCGATAAAGGTTATCTGCAGACACCTTGTGTTTCGCCATGGCGTACAGTTATTGTGAGCGATGATGCCCGTGATATTCTGGCTTCGCGCATGACACTCAACTTGAATGAACCTTGCAAGATTGAAGACACCTCGTGGATTAAGCCTGTGAAGTACATTGCTGTGTGGTGGGATATGATTACCAACAAGGGAAGTTGGGCATATACGGACGAAGTTAGCAGCGTGAAACTTGGTATTACCGATTATACCAAGACAAAACCCAACGGCAAACACTCTGCGAATACAGCCAATGTAAAAAGGTATATTGACTTTGCTTCTGCTCATGGATTCGACGCGGTGTTGGTAGAAGGTTGGAATCAGGGTTGGGAAGACTGGTTTGGTCATAGCAAAGATTATGTTTTTGACTTTGTGACTCCTTATCCCGACTTCGATGTGAAAGAGATAAACACTTATGCCAAGAGTAAAGGTGTGAAGATGATGATGCACCACGAAACCTCTGCATCGGTGCGCAATTATGAACGCCACATGGACAAGGCCTATCAATTTATGGTCGACAATGGTTACAACTCTGTGAAGAGTGGTTATGTGGGTGATATTATTCCTCGTGGCGAGCACCACTACGGACAGTGGATGGTAAACCATTACAAATATGCTGTTGAAAAAGCAGCCGAGTATAAAATTATGGTCAATGCACACGAAGCAGTACGTCCCACCGGGCTTTGCCGTACCTACCCTAACCTGATTGGAAATGAATCGGCACGTGGCACAGAATACGAATCGTTTGGTGGCAACAATGTAGATCATACCACCATACTTCCGTTCACTCGCCTTATTGGTGGACCAATGGATTATACCCCCGGTATCTTTGAACCGCATATTAGTAAAATGAACCCTAACAACGGTTCGCAAGCACGTACCACCCTGGCGCGCCAGTTGGCACTGTATGTTACTATGTACAGTCCGCTACAAATGGCAGCAGATATTCCCGAACATTACGAGATGTTTATGGATGCGTTCCAATTTATTAAAGATGTAGCATTGGATTGGGAAAAATCGGTTTACCTCGAATCCGAACCGGGCGACTACCTTACCATTGCCCGCAAAGCAAAAGGTTCTGGCGATTGGTTTGTAGGTTGTAGTGCCGATGAAAACGGACATACTTCCAAACTGGTATTTGACTTTTTGGAACCGGGTAAAAAGTACGAAGCTACAATTTATGCCGATGCCAAAGACGCCCATTGGCAGAACAATCCGCAAGCGTACACCGTTTCTAAAAAAAGGATAACGAGCAAAAGTAAGCTGACAATCAGCGCTGTAAGTGGCGGTGGCTATGCTATTTCCATCAAAGAGATACAATAAAAAATTAGAATAGGATTAGATTAAATTAGTTTTCGAGTAGTAGTTTTTAGGTAAAAAGATTGTAGGATAACACACTGATTAAAAACATAATATTGCTAACTTTAATTTTTAAATGCATGAAGCAAGTTAATCTTAATATCTATCAAACAATCCTGCTATTGATGCTGGGAATGTTCCTATCATTAGATGCCTATGCTCAAAACATCACTATGAGCGGGATTGTAAAAGATTCCTATGGTGATGTTGTTATTGGCGCTAATGTAGTTGTAAAAGGTACCACAAACGGTACTATAACCGACCTTAACGGGAACTTTACGCTGCAAGTTCCTGAAGACGCAACTATTTTAGTAACGTTCATTGGTTACAAACCGGTAGAGTTGAAAGCTGCCCCAAATGTTACCGTGACGTTGCAAGATGATACCATTCTGCTGCAAGAAGCTGTGATTATAGGTTACGGCGTGGTAAAGAAGAGTGACGCTACCGGTTCGGTAACAGCCATGAAACCCGATGAAATGAGTAAAGGTATTACCACAAGCGCCCAGGATATGATGATGGGTAAGCTTGCCGGCGTAAGCGTTATCAGTGGTGGCGGAACACCCGGTGGAGCGGCAACGATTCGTATTCGTGGTGGATCTTCACTGAACGCATCAAACGATCCTTTGATTGTAGTAGATGGGCTGACACTCGACAATGACGGTGTTAAAGGTATGTCAAACGGACTGGCAATGATTAACCCCAACGACATTGAAAGCATGACCGTACTCAAAGATGCTTCGGCAACAGCCATCTACGGTTCGCGCGCTTCCAATGGGGTAATCATTATTACAACGAAAAAAGGCACGGCAGGTGCAAGTGCTAAAGTTGCCTATAACGGACATCTGTCAATAGGAACAATTCGTTCTAAACTCGATGTAATGAACGGTGATGAATACCGCGAATATGTAACCGCACTATACGGAGCCGATAATCTACCTTATCAATTGGGAACAGCGAATACCGATTGGCAAGATGAAATATACCAGACGGCTGTAAGCCACGAACACAATGTTACCGTTTCGGGTGGTTTGAAGAATATGCCTTATCGTCTTTCATTGGGCTATACCAGTCAGGAAGGGGTGGTTAAAACATCCGAGTTCGACCGCTATACGGCTTCGCTAAATCTATCACCTTCGTTCTTTAATGATTATCTCAAGTTCAATATCAGCGCGAAAGGGATGTATGCAAAGAACCGTTATGCCGACAATGGCGCTATTGGTGCTGCGACAACAATGGATCCTACCCGTCCGGTACACGATTATTCGACTCCTGTTTTTGGTGGATACTACCAATGGGGTGTTAGCTCAAGTTATAAAGACAACGCTTGGTTGTTAAGTCCTAATTCACTTGCTCCGCAAAACCCGGTTGCCACGTTGGACTTAAGGAATGACAAAGCAAAATCAAGCAGTTTCATCGGAAATATTGAGGTAGATTATAAACTTCACTTCTTCCCCGACCTGCGCATACATGCCAACTTAGGTGGAGATTACTCCGAAGGAAGACAAACTACTATCGTTTCTCCTTATTCATACGGCAACCATTATTATGGATGGGATGGTGTAACCGAAGAATGGAAATATAACTTGTATGGTAATGCATATCTGCAATACATGAAGAACTTCGATATCCAAACTATCGATGTAATGGCAGGTGCCGAACAACAACACTTTCACCGTACATGGCACAATTGGGGACAGGGAACAAGCCCTGCTACACAAGCAGCACACAACAAGAATGATGTGCGAGGTGGTCGCCACAGTTCGTTGGTTTCTTATTTTGGACGTGTGAATTACAGTTTACTTGATAAGTATCTGCTCACAGCTACTATGCGTTGGGACGGAACATCACGTTTCTCGGATGCCGATGGCAATCGTTGGGGAACATTCCCTTCGGTAGGTGCAGGTTGGAAAATCAAGGAAGAAGCATTCTTGCGCAATGTAGATGTACTATCCGAATTAAAATTACGTGTAGGGTGGGGTATTACCGGTCAGCAAAATATTGGTAGCGACGACTTCCCGTATATGGCACAGTACGTTGACAATGTGATTGGTGGTTACTATCAATTTGGCGACGAATTTGTTTCTACTTCTCGTCCCAACGCTTACAACAGTAACCTGAAGTGGGAAGAAACGACTACCTATAACGTAGGTTTGGACTTTGGATTCTTAAACAACCGCATCAACGGTTCGGTAGATTACTACTTCCGCAAAACAAAAGACTTGTTGAGTACCGTAAGAATTCCTGCCGGAACAAACTTCAACACCATGCTTCTTCAGTCAAGGATTGGAGCTTACAGTAAGTGCTAAACCTATCGTAAAGAAGGATTTTATGTGGCAAGTAGATTACAACATTGCTTACAATAAAAACAAAATTACCAAACTAACGGCTGCCGATAGTGACGACTATTATGTAACCACCGGTGGCATCAATCCGGGTACGGGCTCTACCATACAAGCTCACAAGGTAGGTTATGCAGCCTCTTCGTTCTATGTATACCAACAAGTGTATGACGAGAATGGCAAACCAATAGAGAATTTGTTCGTAGACCGCAATGGCGATGGTCAAATCAATGATTCAGACCGTTATATCTATAAAAAACCGGCAGCGGATGTACTAATGGGATTCACTTCCAAGATGACCTACAAAGAGTGGGACTTCAGTTTTGCACTACGTGCCAGCCTCAACAATTATGTGTATAATGATGTACTTGCCGACCGTGCCGATGTTAGTTCAAATGCCATGTGGTCAACTTCCGGATTCTATACGAATCGTCCGGTAGATGCAATTAAACTGGGTTTCCAAGGAGTTGGCGATTACTATATGTCCGACTATTTTGTGCAGAACGCCTCATTCTTGCGTTGTGACAATATCACACTGGGTTACTCCTTCAAATCGCTTTTGAAGTCGCCTGCTTACAACGGTATTAACGGACGTCTGTATTTCACTGTTCAGAATCCGTTTGTAATTACTAAATATGACGGGCTCGACCCCGAAGTTAGTGGCGGTATTGATAACAACGTCTATCCACGCCCAAGAACATACTTGCTTGGATTAAGTCTTCAATTCTAATTGTTCAACCCCAAACGAATCTATTTATGAATAAGATATATATAAAATCATTTATTCCCGCGGCATTGATGGTGCTGATTGTTGGAATGACATCGTGTGTAAATGAGCTGAACATAAAACCGATTGACCCTACTGTCGATTTGGAATTCTCTCAGAGTGAAGTGTTCGCTAAGATATACGCTACTATGGGGCTTACAGGACAAGAAGGCCCTGCCGGTAATGGCGACGTAGCAGGTATCGACGAAGGAACATCAGCTTTCTATCGTTTGATATTTACTGCTAATGAGTATCCTACCGATGAAGTAATTTGCGGTTGGAATGACCCCGGTATCCCCGAATTGTATCAGATGAACTGGGGTTCTTCGCACGGGCAGTTGGAAGGATTGTACGGTCGCTTGAACTATGACGTGACTTTGTGTAACCACTTCCTCGAAAAAACAGAAGGTATGGAAGATGAAGCTACCACCAGACAACGTGCCGAAGTGCGTTTTATCCGTGCGTTAAATCTCTATTACCTGATGGATTTGTTCGGAAACATTCCTTTCTCGGAAGTTGTATCTACAGATCCTCCACAACAAATAAAACGTGCCGATCTGTTTAATTACCTCGAAACCGAGCTGGGAGCTATTGTCGATGATATGTATGATGCTCGTCAAGCTCCATTCGGAAGAGCGGATAAAGTGGCGGCATGGTTCCTTTTATCGCGTATATACCTTAATGCAGAAGTTTATACCGGAACTGCTCGTTGGACAGATGCAGCCGATTACGCGAAAAAAGTAATTGGCTCAAGCTATGAGCTTTGTCCCGATTACGCTCAGCTCTTCATGGCCGATAACGACAAGAACAGCAAAGCGATGCAGGAAATTATCCTTCCTATCCGTCAGGATGGCGATAAAATTCGTTCGTATGGTGGGTCATTGTTTGTTATTGCTGCTACACACACCGAAGGAATGACTCCTTGGGGTACATCCGAAGGCTGGGGAGGAGTTCGTGCCCGTCGTGCCTTAATCAATAAATTCTTCCCTAACGGAAACGCACCGATGGATGCTACGGAAGCCGAAATGGTAGTTGCTGCCAGTGACGACCGCGCTTTATTCTATGCAGGCGAGGACCGTACACTGGATATTACTAAACCGGGAACTTTCAAAGAAGGTCTTTCTATCGCTAAGTGGACTAATGTTCGTTCGGATGGTGGCGCAACCAGCCATACACAATGGACAGATACCGACGTACCTTTCTTCCGCTTAGGTGAAGCCTATCTGACGTATGCAGAAGCATTATTGCGTAGTGGTGGTTCGGCAACCGAAGCACTTGAGGCTGTTAATACATTGCGCGACCGTGCAAACGCTAACAGACTCGCTATTCTTACATTAGAAAATCTGCTGGACGAACGTTCGCGCGAATTGTATGCCGAAGGAAATAGACGTACAGACCTGGTGCGCTACGGATACTTTACTTCCAGTTCATACTTATGGGATTGGAAAGGCGGAGTAGCCGCTGGCACGGGAGTGAATACAAACTACAACCTTTATCCTATTCCGGTTTCCGACTTAGTAGTGAACAGTAACCTTGTTCAGAATCCGGGCTATTGATAAACGTATTAATAACACTTAGAGAACAGAATAATATGAAAAAGATACATATAATAATGTCAATGGTGCTTTGTCTGGTGTTTATCACGGCTTGTGAGTCAGACAATGAC
Organism: Bacteroides sp. 214; assembly: GCF_010501015.1. GTDB lineage: Bacteria > Bacteroidota > Bacteroidia > Bacteroidales > Bacteroidaceae > Bacteroides. Next base: position 28,428 of record NZ_QVML01000014.1, read on the forward strand.
AGCAACCCAACTTTGACGGATCCAACCGAATTTGTCTTGAATGTGCCGGCATATGCTTCTACTGTTTATGATTTGAAACATTCAAAAACAATTGAGTTGACCTGCACACAGCCCAACTATGGATTTCCACTTGCAGTAAATTACTCTGTGCAAATTTCATTAACGGGAGAATTTAACGAAGCCTCGGGCGATGATGTCGCGGCTACCTACAAAACATTGGCAACAATGTACAATTCGGCTCGCATGGATGTACACGCGCTCGAAATAGCCACTGCAATTGTTGAGTTATCAGGTGCCGAAGACGAAGAAGATTTCAATGCAGCGTATGCCGACCCTGTTAAAGTATATGTCCGACTGAATGCAGCTTTGACAAACGGTATGAAGCCAATTTTGTCGAATATTATCGAACTTCCTCATGTACAGGCGTACTATGCGCTTAGTCCGTTGGAAATGCCAACCGATATGTACATAATAGGAAGTATCAATGGTTGGAACTGGAACAACGCTTACGATATGGTTCCGGTTTACGGCACGCAAGGTAAGTTCTGGAGAGTTGTTTATTTGGATGCCGATGCCGAAATTAAGTTCAACAGTGCGCAAGACTGGGACGGCGGAGATTTTGGTTACGCCAATACCATCTTCCCCGATAAGACATACGCGGGAATTGAAGATAAAGATGGCAATATAAAGATAACAAATGGTGGTTGGTACATTGTTGTAGTAACAGTTACCGAGCAAGCTCGTAAATTTGTTTATACGGTAGATTTCTTTGAACCTAATGTGTATCTGTGCGGAACTGCTTCCGGTGGTACTTGGGGTGTAGGAACCACCAACATATTTACCGTACCGGCTACGGGCGATGGCGAGTTTGTTTCACCTGCCTTTACAGGTGCTCCTTCGGGCGATAATGATGATGGTATACGCGCTTGTGTTGTTCTGGAAGGACACGAATGGTGGCACACTGAATTCATGGTGTTTGATGGTGTAATAGAGTATCGTGGAACCGGAGGTGACCAAGATCGCGTAGCGGGTTCTATCGGCGAACATCTTTACTTTAACTTTACCGCAGGCACAGGTAGTATTAAATAGTACATAGGCAATTAGTATTAACTTAGTAATATGAATACAATGAAAAAAATATCATTATATATCCTCTCCCTTCTTGCCGCAGTAGTATTTACAGCGTGTGATGAAGACTTCAAAGATTGGGCTGATCCCCAATCCAATGAGGCAGAGCCTGCCGTAAGCATCTCTTTTCAGGCTACTGCAACGAGTAACACTATTGACTTGGCTACCGCAGCCGAGTCAATAGAGATAGCCACGCAAACATCGTTGGCCATTGAAGAAGGAAATACAGTAGACTACGAGGTGTATCTGGACAAAGATGCCGAATTTGGCAGTAAAACAATTTATACCCTTACAGCAGATGGTAGTACGTTGTTTATGGCACAAGCAGATTTGCAAGAGGCGGTTACCGCTCTCTTTGGAAAACGCCCCGAAGCGCGTGATGTGAATATTCGTATTGATGCGTATGTAAAGACACCTGCCGGACAAGCTTCGTTGGCTCGCTCCAACACCATGGTTATTAAAGCCATACCACAAGCACCGGTCATTGAGTCGGCATACTACCTGATTGGCGATATGAACAAGTGGGCGATTGGCGACTTGGAAGATTACAAATTTACCCATAGCGGAAAGGATGTTTATGACGATCCGGTCTTTACAAGAGTAATCTTCCTGGAAGAGCCTGCTTATTTCAAGATTGTTCCCGAGTCAAGCAAAGTAGCGGCTTCGTGGGACGGTGTATTAGGAAATCCTATTGATGGTAATGATGCCGTAGAGGGTGATTTGATTATTGCCGATGCGCAAGCTATGCAAATTCTGGAATCGGGATTATACCGCATCACACTCAACATGATGGAGTACACGTATAAGATTGATCGTTTGGGCGATAACTTACCCGAATCGGCTTACTACATGATAGGTACAATGTCTGGCTGGGATGGTTCTGATGCTTCTACTTTGCTTCAATTTGAACACAGTGGCAAAGATGTGGTAGAAGATCCATACTTTACCCTCCTGTTTGAATCACCGGGTGACTGTTATTGGAAAGTTGTACCGCAATCTACCGTTACAGCACTCAATAATGGCGAAATCTCCGATATGTGGGGCGGCCTGTTGGCTACTGCAGTAAATGACGATCCTTCATTGAGTGGCACACTTAGCCCAACGGCCGATGGTGCAATGCTAATTAAGGAAAGTGGTTGGGTAAAGGTTACCTTGAACATGATGGAGTACAGCTATACCGTAGAAGTGATTGGCGAAATGGCACTTCAACTCTATGTGCCGGGCGGACATCAAGGATGGAGTCCTGCAACAGCCCCTATACTTTACACACGCAACTTCGACATGAAGTACGAAGGGTATATCTATATGGATGCCGGCAACGGGTTTAAGATTATTACCGAACCAACATGGGATAGCGGAACACACTACGGAGATGCCGGTGATGGTACCCTTTCTTCTTCGGGAGGAGACATTACCGTGACCGATGCAGGTTACTACAAAATAGATGTAAATCTGACGGGTGCTACCCCCACCTATACAATGACAGCAACCACATGGGGACTGATTGGCGATGCCACACCGGGAGCGTGGGACAATTCTACAGAGATGACCTATGCGGATGACAAGTGGACGGTAACTACCACGCTTTTGGCAGGCAAGGAATATAAGTTCCGCGCTAACAATGGCTGGGACATCAACTTGGGTGGCGACCTGAATAATCTTAGTTATGGTGGCGACAATATCAAGGTAAGTGAAGAGGGCGAGTATGTGGTAACATTAGACCTCAGCAACCCGAAAGTATATAAAGCAACTGTTGTGAAAAATTAATTCTATATTTGTGTTGAAGACTGTCTGTTTTGCGGGCAGTCTTCAATCTTTTCATCTTAACACCCGCAGTCTGATATGAAAAAAATAATCTTTCCTTTTCTATTTATCCTATTATCGGCACTCTCTGCTGTAGCACAAATAGTGGTCGTTACCCCCGAGTTTCCAACAGAAAATTCAGCGGTAACGATTATATTCGATGCAGCGCAGGGAACAGCCGGACTGAAAGGATTTAGCGGCGAGGTATATGCACACACAGGTGTTGTTACCAACAAAAGTGCCACTGATGCTAATTGGATGTATGCGCCTGCGTGGGGCACCAATGCAGAAAAATATAAACTGCAATCGCTTGGAAACGACAAGTGGCAACTTAATATCACTCCCGATATCCGTACGTACTATGGTGTCCCCGAGGGCGAGACTATAGAGAAAATGGCATTTGTGTTTCGCAGTGCCGATACCTTCAAAGAGGGAAAGGATACAGGTGGTAAAGATATTTTTGTGGTGGTGTATCAAGAAGGGCTTACGCTACGCATCGACTTGCCTGCCGAAGGAACTGCTATCTCAATTGGCGAGGTAGCTAATCTTAAAGCAACCGCTTCGCAAGCGGCTACGCTCAAACTATTTGTAGATGAGCAGCAGGTAGCCACCACCACGAACGCAACCGAGATAACAAGCACATATACATTTGCACAAGCCGGAACTTACACCATAACAGCCGAAGCAACAGCCGATGGCAAAACAGTAACTGCTACCCGCCAGGTAAATGTATTGGGTACTACGGTAGAGGCACCAATGCCTGCCGGTGTGCGTCCGGGAATTAACTACCAAAGCGACACAGAAGTAACCCTTGTATTGCAAGCTCCCGGGAAGAAAAGTGTGTATGCCGTAGGCGATTTTAATGATTGGCAAGCACTGTCCGACTATCAATTAAAGAAAGATGGCGATTGCTTCTGGATAACACTTACAGCACTTACCCCCGGTGAGGAATATGCTTTTCAATATCTGGTAGATGGAAATATCTATATTGCCGATCCTTACACCGAGAAGATACTCGACCCACAAAATGATGCTGCTATTCCCACTTCGGTTTATCCCAATCTGAAAGCATATCCCACTGGCAAGGCTATTGGCATTGTCTCCGTTCTGCAAACCGCACAACAGCCTTACAACTGGCAGGTTACCGACTTTGCTGCTGTGCATAAAGATCAATTGGTTATCTACGAGATGTTAATTCGCGACTTTACCACTGCGCATTCCTACAAAGCGGCTATCGATAAATTGGATTATCTGCAAGGCATGGGCATAAACGCTATTGAACTAATGCCCGTCAACGAGTTTGAAGCAAATAGTAGTTGGGGCTATAATCCCTCTTTCTACTTTGCCCCCGATAAATATTACGGAACAAAGAACGACTTGAAAGCGTTTATCGACGCATGTCATGCGCGTGGCATGGCGGTTATCCTCGATTTGGTGCTTAACCATAGCTATGGGCAATCTCCTTTCTACTTATTATATAAGGATGCAGCGGGCAATCCGTCGGCAGATAATCCGTGGTATAATGTGCAGTCCAATATTGCCAATACAGGTTTGAGCTGGGGATACGATTTTAACCATGAAAGCGAATATACCCAAGCACTGGTAGATAGTGTGGCTTCTTTCTGGATGGGGCAGTACAATGTAGATGGATTTCGCTATGACTTTACCAAGGGATTCTCCAATACTCCTTATACCAATCCATCCGACTGGGCAAGCAGTTACGACCCTGCTCGTATTGCTATACTTAAACGTATGGCAAGCGAAGTTTGGAAGCGCAATCCTGCTGCGTATGTTATCTTTGAGCACCTCACTGCGGCGCAAGAAGAGAAAGAACTGGGAGAAGAGGGAATCATGTTATGGCGAAATATGAACAGTGCGTATTGTCAAACAGCGATGGGATTTCAAGCCGATAGTGATTTCTCGGGTGTGTATGCAGGAACAAGTATGCCTGCCGGAAGTTTAATTGCCTATATGGAAAGTCACGATGAAGAACGCACCGCTTTCAAAGCGAAAACTTACGGAGACGGCAACCTGCAAACCTATCTCAGCCAACGCGTAAACCTTGCTAAGACAAACGCTGCCTTTTTCTTTACCGTGCCCGGACCTAAAATGATTTGGCAGTTTGGCGAATTAGCATACGATTATTCCATCGATTACAACGGACGAACCGGCGAGAAACCCGTTATGTGGAGCTATTACGATAACTCGTATCGCAAAGATTTGTACGACACTTATAGTAAACTCATTACTTTGCGCGCAGAGCATCCCGAACTATTTGCCTCCGATGCTAACTTTAGTTGGAAGGTAGGAACGACTAACTGGAATGCAGGACGTTTTATCACTTCTACTGCTAGCAACAAAGGGATGGTGGTAGTAGGTAATTTTACTTCTACTGCGGGTTCGTATACAGTAACATTCCCCAATACAGGCGTGTGGTACAACTACATGACCGGTACATCCATAACCGTTGAAACGCTGAATCAAACGATTTCTGTACCGGCAAGGTCGTTTTTGCTCTACCTCAACTTCGATCCGGCAACGGGGATTGAAGGAGATATCCCCCAAGCAGAAGGTGCACTCCTATATTATAATAGGAGCACGGAACGGTTGGAAATAGCAGGCGACGAAACCGCTACGATAGAGATATATTCCATAAATGGTGTACTGCTACAGCATGTGGAGAATGTAAGTTCAGTAGGACTATTTGCACTTCCATCGGGTCACTATTTAGCACGCGGTCATTTTCCTGATGGCCGTGTGCAGGTATGTAAGTTTGTGCTATAAAAAGTAAGAGATTACTACTTTCTGTTGCTTTTACTTATTATTTATCTCATTATATTGCTGTTATTTGAAAATTTATCTAATTTTGCGGCAATTAAATATTAAATCATAAGCAAAAGGATATGGATACAAGCAAAATCGTAGGAGAAAAGATTAAAGGACTCCGCGAGAACAAAGGTATCAGTGTAGCCGAGCTGGCAGAGCGTTCGAGCTTAACTGTAGAACAAATAGAGCGAATTGAAAATAACATAGATCTCCCATCACTGGCACCGCTGATTAAGATAGCGCGTGTATTGGGTGTTCGTTTAGGTACTTTCCTCGACGATAACGACGAAACAGGGCCTGCTATCTGTCGTAAGCATGGTGCGCAAGATGCTATCAGTTTCTCAAACAACGCTACACAGTCGCGCAAGCACATGGTGTATCACTCTTTGGCAAAATCTAAAGCCGACCGCCACATGGAGCCATTCATCATTGATGTGGAAACAACCGAAAACACCGAGTATATCCTCTCTTCTCACGAAGGCGAAGAGTTTATTCTTGTATTGGAAGGTACTATGGAGATAAGCTACGGCAAAAACACCTATCTGCTCGAAGAAGGCGATAGCATCTACTATGACTCTATCGTGCCTCATCATGTACATGCCTATCAGGGAGAAGCTGCTAAGATTTTAGCCGTAGTTTACACACCGGTGTAAGCAAATAAACAAAATAAAACCACCAACAAAAGATTTAAACGCACATGCAATTATCTGATAGAACATTAGGTCAGTGGCTGGAACACTGGGCTGATGTTACCCCGCATAAGGAAGCCATCGTGTATTCCGATCGTAACTTACGCTTTACTTGGGAACAATTCAATCGCCGTGTAGACGATATGGCAAAAGGACTTATCTCTATTGGTGTAGAAAGAGGTACGCACGTAGGAATATGGGCTGCTAATGTACCCGACTGGCTCACACTTCTTTATGCCTGTGCCAAAATAGGTGCAGTTTACATCACTGTTAATACCAATTACAAACAATCCGAACTGGAGTATTTGTGCCAAAACTCGGATATGCACACGCTCTGCATTGTAAATGGGGAGAAAGATAGTGACTTTGTGCAGATGACTTACAATATGCTACCCGAACTTCGCGAATGCGAACGTGGACATCTTAAAAGCGAACGCTTTCCTTACCTGAAAAATGTAATCTATGTAGGACAAGAAAAGCATCGTGGCATGTTCAATACATCAGAGCTATTGGTGCTTGGACACAACATAGAAGACGCGCAACTACTTGAACTGAAATCGAAGGTTACCTGCCACGACATTGTGAATATGCAATATACTTCTGGTACCACCGGATTTCCTAAAGGTGTTATGTTATCGCACCACAACATAGCCAACAATGGTTACCTCACCGGCGAACACATGGAGGTAACAGGCGACGATAAACTTTGCTGCTGCGTGCCACTCTTTCACTGCTTCGGCATTGTGCTGGCTACTATGTGTACACTTACACATGGCGCTACACAGGTTATGGTAGAGCGTTTTGACCCCTTGGTAGTGTTAGCGTCTATTCATAAGGAACGTTGTACCATGCTCTATGGTGTACCTACCATGTTTATAGCCGAGCTAAACCACCCGATGTTCGATATGTTCGATATGTCGAGCCTTCGCACCGGTATCATGGCTGGTTCGCTTTGCCCCATCGAACTGATGAAGCAGGTACAAGAAAAGATGTTTATGCGCATCACCAGTGTATATGGGCTTACCGAAACCTCTCCCGGTATGACACAAACCCGTATTGACGATTCTTTCGAAACGCGTTGCAACACTGTTGGAAGCGACTACGAGTTTACCGACGTAAAAGTGCTCGACCCCGAAACAGGCGAAGAATGTCCCGTTGGTGTACAAGGCGAAATGTGTTGTAAAGGCTACAATGTAATGAGTGGTTACTATAAAAATCCGCAAGCCACTGCCGAAGTAATAGATGCAAATGGTTATCTGCATTCGGGCGACCTTGGTGTGAAAGACGAAAACGGTAATTACCGCATTACGGGTCGTATCAAAGATATGATTATTCGCGGAGGCGAAAACATCTATCCACGCGAGATAGAAGAATTCCTTTATAAGCTCGAAGGTGTGAAAGATGTACAGGTAGCCGGCATCCCTTCGCCCAAATATGGCGAAGCAGTAGGTGCGTTCATTATTCTGAAAGAGGATGCCAAGCTACAGGAGTCGGATGTACAAGACTTCTGTCGCAACCAGATAGCCCGCTACAAAATACCCAGATACGTCTTCTTTATCGATGAATTCCCTATGACGGGAAGCGGCAAGATACAGAAATTCAAACTCAAAGAGCTGGGTGTGAAACTGTGCAAGGAAAAAGGCATTGAGATTGTATAATGCCTTTGTTCTTTCTTAAATAAAATATTACATCTTAAAAGAACCCGGCAAACCGCCACTTACAAATGCAGCATTTGTCGTAATCGAAATGCTGCATTTCGATTAAGTGGTTTGCTGCATTTCGAAGTCATCAAATGCTGCATTTATAAAACCCGCCTCACAGGGTGCTGTGAGGCGGGTTTTATGTAAACAATTCGCACTTTCCGCAAACTTAGTCAGTGGCCTTCGTTAAGATAATGTTTTACATTTACTGTTTCTTCCTATCGTCATTATTGCTTGTTTCTAAATTTGTCGTACTTTTGGTGGGTGAGTACAATTAGAATAAAAATAGCTACTATGTCCCGAAAGATAGGTTCCATTGCTACCCTGGCTTTGCTTTTATTGTGCGCTTGCACACCCTCATCTATCGAAAAACAATTAGAGAGGGCCGAATCTCTTATGTCGCAATACCCGATAGCGCCCTGCAGATGCTTCAGACCATTGCCGCGCCACAGGAACTAACCGGTAAACAGCAAGCTGATTATTGCTTGTTACTTTCGCAGGCAATGGATAGAAACGACTTGCCGCTGAATGATTCCCTGATAACTATCGCACTTACTTATTACAAAGATCAGTCTGGTTTGGGGCAGACACACTTAAATTACTCGTATTTTTGGTTGGGAAACAAAACCATAGCGAAATTAATTCTGCCATAGTCTGACCGACCACGAGCCATAAGCTGACGAACCATCTGCCTATGGCTGACGGGTCATGAGCCATAGGCTGGCAATCAATGAGACTATGGCTGACAACACACACTTTTAAGCAATCTCTTTTTCTGACTGGTTTTTGCTTCACTTCTGACTGGTTTTCGACCTGTTTCCCAGTGTTTTCTTACCACAAAAACAGTCAAAAAATTGGTTGTGAAGACCCTGTGAAGGATAAAAAAGGGTGCCTTCACACGTAACTTTCTCACCACCATTTACTTACAGCGATATGTGAAGGTGAAGACCTATTTCGTAAAACGGCATTTGGAGGGTATATTAGGCCATTGAACCGATAAAATAAGCACTAAATTAATTTCGCCAACCGATAAAAGATTTATCTTTGTGATATACGTGTTCTTAATACAACCTATTATGACAAAAAAGCGCAAAAAGAAGAAATAGATTTGCTTTATAAAGTACGTTATCCAAAGGATAAAAGTCTCATAGTGGAGTAACGGACTGAGGTAGGACAGGGTGCTTTATGAACAATCCCTACCCGCCATTGTTCTATTTTGCAGGGCTTTTACTCCAAAAGTAATAAAAGATTATATATCTTTGCCCCGTAACATTAAAAAACAACAATTATGAAAAAATGTATCAGCGTTTTAGTTATAGCATTGACTGTTGGTATGGCTATACCTGCACAAGCGCAAATTAAGTTGGGTGTAAAAGGAGGTTTGAACCTTGCCGAAGCGTCATTTAGTAAAGATGACCTTAAGACAAATAACTTTACAGGCTTCTTTATAGGTCCTATGGTTGATATTACAATCCCAATCGTTGGTTTAGGAGTAGATGGATCTCTGCTATATTCGCAAAAAGGAGTGAAGTTTGGTAGTAAAGATGGCGCTGTAGATGAAACAGTAAAGCAAAACGGTATTGAAGTGCCAATTAACTTAAAATATACGTTCGGACTGGGTAGCCTTGCCGGTATATATATTGCTGCAGGGCCAAGCTTCTTCTTCAACCTGTCGGGAGATGATAAAATAAGCTCGTTCAGCGAAGTTAAGATGAAGAATGCTCAGCTTGCCATTAATCTGGGAGCAGGTTTGAAGTTACTTAACCACCTGCAGTTGGGTGTAAACTATAACATGCCCTTGAATGACTCGGCTAAGTTTTCTGATGCATTGCATGGTGACTCCTACAAAACTAAAACCTGGCAAGTATCTGTTGCTTATATTTTCTAAGTAACCGTTCAATATAAATGGAAGCCTTCCTTCGGGGAGGCTTTTTTTGTATCTTTGCGCGTAGCATGAAGAAATATGTGGATGTGATATTGCCCTTGCCGCTTCCCGGATGCTTTACGTATGCGCTACCCGATGAAGTGACCAATCTCCCCCTGCCGGGTGTGCGTGTGGTTGTTCCTTTTGGAAAGAAGAAATACTACACGGGCATTGTGCGGAATGTTCACTCCAACGCCCCCGAAGGATACGAGATAAAAGAGGTGTTCTCCATACTCGACGAACAGCCGATACTGCTGCCCCAACAATTTAAGCTCTGGGAGTGGTTATCCGATTACTACCTTTGTACACAAGGAGATGTTTGTAAGGCGGCATTACCTTCGGGACTTAAGCTGGAAAGCGAAACTGTGGTGGTTTATAATCCCGATTTTGAAGCGGACGAAGTACTTCCGGAGAAAGAACAAAAGATTCTCGACCTGTTGAGCCGTGAAGAAGAACTTACTATTACCAAACTGGAAAAGCAAAGCGGCTATAAGCATATACTTCCTTTAGTAAAGAGTTTACTCAATAAAGAAGCGTTGTTTGTAAAAGAGGAACTTCGTAAATCATATAAACCCAAAACAGAAACAAAAGTACGGTTGGCAGAAAAGGCAACATCGCCTATGTTTCTGAAGATATTTATTGATGCCCTAAAGCGTGCGCCTAAACAGCAGGAATTATTACTGAAATACCTTGAGCTTTCTAATTATGCTGAAGCAACCTATCCGAAGGAGGTATTAAAAAAAGAGTTGCTGAAAAGCGCGTCGGCTACTCAGGCAGCACTCAATGTGTTGGTAGAGAAAAACGTTCTCGAAGTATATCAAAGCGAAGTTGGTCGTCTTGAAAAACACTTGGAAAACCACGTGACATCATTAAATCCGCTCAACAGGAATCAACAGTGTGCACATGATGAAATTGTTTGTTCTTTTGAAAAGAAAAACGTCTGCCTGCTGCATGGTGTTACATCGAGTGGAAAAACAGAGATATACATTCATCTCATCGAAGAGGCTATCCGCCAAAAGAAACAAGTACTTTATTTGCTGCCCGAAATAGCACTAACCACACAGATTACCGAACGATTGAAGCGGGTGTTTAGTGCGAAATTGGGTATTTATCATTCTAAGTTCCCCGATGCCGAGCGTGTAGAAATCTGGCAAAAGCAGCTAAGTGATGATTCTTATGCGGTAATATTAGGAGTACGTTCGTCCATCTTCCTCCCGTTCAAAAATCTGGGTTTGGTTATTGTAGACGAAGAGCACGAAAATACCTATAAGCAGCAAGACCCTGCTCCGCGCTATCATGCGCGCAATGCTGCTATTGTGCTTGCCTCTTTTTATGGAGCAAAAACCTTGCTGGGTACTGCCACGCCATCCGTAGAGTCCTACTATAATGCTATACACGGAAAGTACGGGTTGGTAGAATTGAAAGAAAGATATCAAGACATCAAGCTACCGGAAGTTGTTCCTGTGGATATTAAGGAACTTCGGCGTAAGAGAAGGATAGTTGGTGCTTTTTCTCCATACTTGTTGAAACAAATGCGTGAAGCGTTGGAGAGGCAAGAGCAGATTATCCTGTTTCAGAATAGGCGTGGGTTTGCGCCGATGATGGAGTGCAAAACTTGTGGTTGGGTACCCAAGTGTCAACATTGCGATGTAAGTTTGACGTACCACAAAGAACTCAACCAAATGACTTGTCACTACTGTGGGGCAGCCTATCAGCTACCTAAGGCTTGTCCGGCGTGCGAAGGGACAGAGTTAAGAAGCAAAGGCTATGGCACGGAAAAGATAGAAGATGAAGTAAAAGAGTTGTTTCCCGGGGTGACTGTTGCCCGTATGGATTTAGATACTACTCGCTCGCGTGTGGCATACGAAAAGATTATCGCCGATTTTGAATCGGGTAAGACAAAGATACTAATTGGCACACAGATGATTTCTAAAGGTCTCGACTTTGACAATGTGAGTGTAGTGGGTATTCTTGACTCGGATACAATGCTGAATTATCCTGATTTTCGTTCGCATGAGCGGGCATATCAACTGATGGCACAAGTTTCGGGACGAGCGGGACGGAAGAATAAACAAGGACTTGTAGTGTTGCAAACAAGAAGCATGGAACACGCCATTATTCATCAGGTAATGACCAATGACTATGAACAGATGGCAGAACACGAACTTGCCGAAAGACAGCTATTCAAATATCCACCTTTCTACCGCCTGATTTATGTTTACCTGAAAAGTAGAAACGCCGAGTTAGTAAATCAAATGGCTTACGAAATGGCAGCAAGACTACAAGCCATCTTCAACAACCGTATATTAGGACCCGACAAGCCACCCGTTGCCCGTGTGCAAACCCTGCATATCCGCAAGATAATGGTAAAGATAGAAAGCGAAGCTTCTGTTGCCAACGCGAAAGAACTGCTCAGACGTGTACAACAAGAGATGCTTTGTCAGGAACAGTATAAATCAATGATTGTCTATTACGATGTAGACCCTATGTAGTATGAAGAAAAAGATATTATTTGTTTGTTTAGGAAATATTTGCCGTTCGCCAATGGCAGAAGGAGTAATGCTCCGTTTAATTAAGGAATCCGGACTGGAACAGGATTTTGTCATAGACTCTGCCGGTATTCTTGATTATCATGAAGGTGAGTTACCCGATTCGCGCATGCGACAACATGCTTCACGTCGCGGATATACCTTAACCTCGCGTTCGCGACCGGTGCGTACAGAAGATTTCTATCATTTTGATCTTATCATTGGCATGGACGACCGCAATATCACTGACCTAAAGCAGCGTGCGCCATCTCCTGAGGAGTGGAAAAAGATTCATCGGATGACAGAATATTGCACTACATACAGTGATGCTGATCATGTACCCGACCCTTATTATGGTGGTTCTTCGGGCTTTGAGTATGTGATTGACCTACTCGAAGATGCGTGTGAAGGATTACTTCGTCGTTTGATTTAACTCCGGATAGCTGATACGGGTGTGATACGTGGTCATTAGTTTATTCTTAAAGACTTCTTTCACTTTCTCAATGTCCTGAAACGTGATAGGACATGTCCTGAAGTAGCCTTCGTTAACCTGACCGTCGATAATCTTTTCGACCAACTGCTCTATAGACTCTTCCGTGTATTCGGGTAAACTTCGTGAAGCGGCTTCCACAGCATCCGCCATCATCAGAATAGCCGTCTCCTTGGAAAATGGATTAGGACCGGGATAGGTAAACATTGCTTCATCCGGTTCTTCGCCAGAGTGTTCGTTCTTCCACGAGATATAAAAGTATTTCGTTTTACCCTTGCCATGATGTGTTGAGATAAAATTCTTTATGGCACGGGGAAGGTTATTCTTCTCTGCCAGTTTAAGCCCATCTTTCACGTGGTTAATAACAATCTGGGCACTTTGCTCGTACGACAACTTACTGTGTGGATTGAGACCTCCTTGTTGGTTTTCAGTAAAAAACGCCGGATTTTCCAGTTTCCCTATATCATGATACAGTGCTCCTGTACGTACCAACTGGCTCTTCGCACCAATTTGTATGGCAGCCTCAGCAGCCAGATTAGCCACCTGCATAGAGTGTTGAAAAGTTCCGGGAGCTGTTTCGGACAGACGTCTTAGTAATGGTGTATTAATATTGGAGAGTTCCACAAGTGTTACATTGGAGGTAAACCCAAATACTTTCTCGAACAAATACAAAAAGGGATAAGCAAAAAGCAAGAATATACCATTTACTATAAAGTAAATATACATCCTTCGGTTAAGATCGGCAAGGTCGTTCTCCACAACCAACTCGTAAGAGAAATAAATAACACAATAGGTTAGTACTATCAGGAAAGCTGTGTTGAAAAGTTGTGAACGTTGCGACAGTTCACGCAAGCTATAGATAGCAACCAACCCCGCAGGAAGTTGCAATAACAGGAATTCATAAGGAGATCCTAAGGTAATAGAGCAAATAAGTATGGTAATAACGTGTGAAATGAATGCGGTGCGCGAATCTAAGAAGACCCGGACAATGATAGGAAGTATTGCATAGGGCACAATGTAGACATTAAAAAAATTGCGCGACATCATAAATGAAGTAACCAAACAGAGGAAAATAATTAATATGAACATCAACATTAAGCTCCTTGGCTTTTGGTAGTAATCCTTCCTGAACATCTGAATAAAGAGCATCAAACAAATTACCATAGAAGCAACAAAGCCAATGTGCCCAAATAGAACAAAGTGTTTTTGTGTCCCTATAGCACTTCGTTTGGATGATTCTTTGCGTAGTGACTCGAGTATTTGGTATTGTTCCTTGCTAACAATCTCTCCACGGTCAATGATTTTTTGACCGCTTTGCACCATGCCTTTTGCCCAAGAGAAATTGTGAAATAGTTCATCTTTAACAGCTTCACTACGCTCTTTATCGAAGACTAGGTTGGCATAGATATACTCATTAATAGCAGCTTGTCGCAAAATGTCCTGATCATATTTAGGATTTGCGCTTAAGATATATTCGTAGGCTTCCTTTATGGTAAACAAGCCGTCTGTATACCGGTTGGTGGTTTCTTTCTTCTCGATAACACGGATGGAAAGTGTGCTATCCCGATGTAGCATAGCTACATCTTCGTTGGTAATAACCCCCGCCTGATAAATTTCTTTCAACATCTTCTCAATATATCGCACATAGTCGGTAGAGGGGAGAATATGTCTTAGTGAGCTATTGTAGTTATCTTTGAGGTTGTTTAGTACTTCTTTTTCAATCTCTTTGTTAAACTCAAAATAAGGTTGGAAGTGTCTAAGTAAACTATCTTGCTCTTTCTGTGCGGTATGTTCATCCTTATAAATAGGAAAGTCGAAGGTAGCAATCAGCTGCCCATACTTCCACGGTTTGTTTAATTCAAATTGATAATTGAACTTGCTGTTGCGTGGTAAGAAGTACACAATAACCGACACTGTAACAACAAATATAACTACCTTTGTAAGTATATCTTTGTTGAATGTATTTTTTATCTGCTTCATGATGCTTCAGTAATTTTGTCGAAAAGTACTAAAAAAAATAATAGTATTGGAAGAAAAGCCGTAATTTTGCCCATATTCATTTATATATTAAGTAATTATGTCAGAAAGAAGAGTAAGAGTTCGTTTTGCCCCAAGTCCTACCGGGCCACTACATATAGGTGGAGTACGTACTGCTTTGTATAATTTCCTTTTTGCCCGTCAGCATGGAGGAGATTTTATTTTACGTATAGAAGATACCGATTCTCAACGTTTTGTTCCGGGTGCCGAGGAGTACATACAGGAAGCCTTTAGGTGGTTAAACCTGAATTTTGATGAAGGTGTAGGTGTTGGAGGAAAATATGGTCCTTACCGTCAAAGCGAACGTCGGGATATTTACAAAAAATATGTGCAACAGTTAATAGATAACGATAAGGCATATCTAGCTTTTGATACCCCACAGGAGCTTGAAGCCAAGCGCAACGAAATAGCTAACTTCCAGTATGACGCTTCTACAAGAGGACAAATGCGTAACTCCTTAACCCTTCCCAAAGAGGAAGTGGAACGCTTAATTAGTGAAGGAGAGCAATATGTGGTTCGTATAAAGATAACGCCTAACGAAGATGTACATGTATACGACCTGATACGTGGGGATGTTACCTACAATTCTTCGGTACTTGATGATAAGGTTTTGTACAAGTCGGCCGATGAGCTACCTACTTACCACTTGGCAAACATTGTCGACGATCATTTAATGGAGATAAGTCATGTGATACGTGGTGAAGAATGGCTACCCTCTGCTCCGCTACATGTGTTGCTGTATCGTGCTTTTGGCTGGGAAGAAAGTATGCCTGCTTTTGCGCATCTTCCGTTGCTATTGAAACCCGAAGGAAATGGTAAGCTAAGCAAACGTGATGGTGATAAGTTGGGTTTCCCTGTATTTCCACTACAATGGATAGATAAGGATGGCAATATTTCCAGTGGATATCGTGAATCGGGCTACCTGCCGGATGCGGTGAACAATTTCCTTGCTCTGTTGGGGTGGAATCCGGGTAATGATCAGGAATTCATGTCGATGGATGAAATGATTCGTCTTTTTGATTTGAGCCGTTGTAGCAAATCGGGAGCTAAGTTTGACTATAAAAAAGGAATCTGGTTCAACCACCAGTATATTCAAGCAAAACCTAATGAAGAAATCGCGGAGATGTTCCTATCTACCTTAAAGGAACATGGTATTGAAGCACCTTTCGAAAAAGTAGTTACCATAGTGGGGCTGGTAAAGGAAAGAACCAACTTCGTGAAAGAATTGTGGGATGCGAGTAGCTTCTTCTTCATGGCACCTGATGCATACGATGAAAAAACGGTAAAGAAACGCTGGAAGGAAGACTCGGCAGCTTGCATGAGCGAACTAGCCGATGTGTTGGCTAACATAGATGATTTTTCTGCAGCAACGCAAGAGGCCATTGTTATGGACTGGATTGCTGCAAAAGAATACCATACCGGCAATATAATGAATGCTTTCCGTCTGGCATTAGTGGGCGAAGGGAAAGGACCTCATATGTTTGATATTTCTGCGATTTTGGGCAAGAAAGAAACATTGGCCCGCTTACGCAAGGCAGTAGAAATGCTGAAATAATTTTTGTACTTATATAAACAGTGATGGCGTTTCAAATTGAAACGCCATTACTGTTTATACTATTTCTTTTTTGCTGTAGCCCGCCCGCGTTTTGCTTTGGGTTTACCAGCTTTATCAGCTTGCGACTGAATAATCTCCATACAAGCTTCGAGTGTAAGCTCGGCAGGAATAGTTTTAGCCGGTATTTTGTAGTTTGTTCCTTTATATGCAATGTAAGGGCCATAACGACCGTTTAACACTTGAAGCTCTGGGTCTTCATCAAACGATTTAATCGTTTTCTGCGATGCTGCTTCGCGCTTAACTTTAACTAACTCAATAGCCTCTTCGAGTGTAATAGTCATTGGATCCGAACCTTTAGGAAGCGATGTGTATTTTGAATCACACAACACATAAGGTCCAAAACGGCCTACACCAATTACAACGCTCTTTCCCTCAAATTCGCCCAACGTGCGTGGGAGCTTAAACAGTTCAAGTGCCTCTTCGAGTGTTACCGTTTCAATAGAAAGTCCCTTTACCAATTGTGCAAAACGAGGCTTGTCTTCATCATCGGCAGATCCAATCTGAGCAATAGGTCCAAAACGGCCAATCTTTACCGATACTTGTTTACCTGTAATAGGATCTACACCCAGTACACGTTCGCCTACCTTATGCTCGTTTTTCATGGAAAGTGTGTTCTCTACCGAAGGATGAAACTCTTTGTAGAAGTTCGTCATCAGATTTGTCCAATCCTTTTCTCCCTCGGCTACTTCGTCAAATTCTTTTTCTACGTTTGCTGTGAAATTATAATCAAGAACACTGGGGAAATACTCAGTTAAGAAATCGCTTACCACAATGCCGGTATCCGTAGGGAAAAGTTTGGCTTTTTCTGTACCAACAACTTCGGTTTGGCTTTTATCTGTAATTTGATTATTCTTTAATGTCAGCACGTTATATGAACGTTTCTCTCCTTCTTTTTCTCCTTTCTCTACATATTCGCGTTGTTGAATAGTAGAAATAGTGGGGGCGTATGTTGACGGGCGACCAATGCCAAGCTCTTCCAGTTTGCGAACCAGACTAGCTTCGGTATATCGGGCAGGACGTTGTGTGAAGCGTTCGGTAGCTACAATCTCTTGTTGACTCAGTTGTTGAGCCTTCTTCATTGGAGGCAATAAACGGCTTTCGTCTTCTTGTTCTACATCATCATCATACGATTCTCTATACACGCGCAAGAAACCATCGAATTTAATAACTTCACCGGTAGCAACAAACTTCTCTGTTGAGTTAGTTATCTTAATGGTAGCTGTTGTCTTTTCCAATTCGGCATCTGCCATTTGCGAAGCAATGGTGCGTTTCCAGATTAAGTCATATAGTCGGCCTTCCTGGCTGGTAGAGCTGATGCTGCTTTTATCCATAGCGGTAGGGCGAATGGCTTCGTGTGCCTCTTGTGCTCCTTTGGTTTTGGTAGCATAGTGACGAATTTTCACATAGTTCTCGCCCATCATATTAGTTATGGCATCTTTACTACCAAAAACAGCAAAATCAGATAAGTTTACCGAGTCGGTACGCATATATGTAATCTTTCCTGATTCGTATAGCTTCTGTGCAACCATCATTGTTTGTGCAACCGTGAAACCCAACTTACGTGCAGCTTCTTGTTGCAACGTAGATGTTGTGAATGGTGCCGCCGGGCTTTTTTTCAACGGGCGGGTTGCAATATCTTCTATTTCGAAAGCTGCATTTTTGCAGCCTTCTAAGAAAGCGGCTGTTTCTTTTTTTGATTTGAATCGGCGTCCAAGTTCTGCTTTCATTTCCACCAATACACCATTGGCATCGGGAACCATAAACACTGCGGTAACCCGATAAGCAGCTTCACTCTTGAAGTTGATAATCTCTCTTTCACGTTCTACAATTAAACGAACAGCAACCGATTGAACACGTCCGGCAGAGAGTGCAGGTTTTACTTTCTTCCATAGTACGGGAGAAAGCTCAAAACCCACAATGCGGTCGAGTACACGACGTGCTTGCTGAGCATTTACCAGATTTAAATCAATGTTTCGGGGAGTTTCAATCGATTTTAATATTGCCGATTTGGTAATTTCATGAAACACAATACGCTTTGTTTTCTCAGGAGTAAGTCCCAATACTTCGTACAAATGCCAAGCGATAGCTTCTCCTTCGCGGTCTTCATCGGAAGCTAGCCAAACCATATCCGCTTTCTTTGCTTCAGCTTTCAATTCTGTTACCAGTTTCTTCTTTTCTGAAGGTATTTCATACACGGGTTTAAAATGATCGTTTACATCAATACTAAAGTCTTTTTTCTTTAGGTCGCGAATGTGCCCAAAACTCGAAAGAACTTTGAAGTCCTTCCCCAAAAACTTTTCAATTGTCTTTGCTTTCGCAGGAGACTCAACTATTACAAGATTTTTCTGCATACTACTCTCGATGTTCTATCTTTCCGGGTTCTGCCTATACCTTATTATATATAGGCTTTGGAAGTTTGGCGCAAAAGTAGAAAAAAACCTTTTGCGCACCTTATTCTCTAACGAGTTTCTCTTCTTTTTTTAATAAAATTGCAGTTTTTGACAAAAACAAGGGTTAAAAACGAAAAGCCAGTCCACCAACGAAGTTAATTCCTTGCACAACGTAATTAACGCTATAAGAGTATTTCTTGTTCAACAGATTGCTTCCTTTGGCATAAATAGAAATTCCTTTATGGAACTCGTATGTTAAACTTACGCCCAGATTATTGACAGCATTTTCTGGGTTGTACTCTGCGTCGACTCTGCTTATGTATTGATAATTTAGCCCTAAGTTCAGCTCGGGAAGAAATTTAGTATCTACTCTGAAATCGAATTGAAACTCTGGTTTAAGAAGCAAATTAATATTCTCGTCCGCATCCCAATTATAGTAAGTACCTTCTGCAGAAACAGCGAAACGGTCTTTGTAGTTATACAACAGCTTACCTCCTACATTAAGGTTACTGGTCTTTTCCTGATAAAAAACATTGTGGTCACGGGCAGGACCTCCTATGTAAAAATCGGTTCTTGGAATGAGGTCGTCTTTCAGTAATTGGTAGCCACCAAAGATGTTGAACCAAAGTCCGCTAACCGGGCTTGCTTTGAAACCAATTTGTGCATTTAGTTGTTCGTACGTATCATCCAACCAACTGGCAGAAACCGCATAAGGACTGACTTCCTCCAACCGGCGGAAATCATTTACAAAACGTTCGCCGGTAGCCTGTGCATACAACACGTATGAATCGGAGAAAAGATAGGATGCTTTCACATCCGGTGATGCTCTGAACGACTTACCACTGCCGGAAGCAAAATCTACATTAGCACCTAAATGCAGTTTAGTGTTTTCGCCATTCCATTCATAATAGGGGGTTGCACGTAAAGCTGTGCGGTTATCATATTTCTTTTCTCCATCGTAAAAGATATTGTCCATCTTTAAAGATACTCCAACAAGTTGTTCATCAGATATATCACCTGCTACATTAGCATGAGTACGTACAATGGTCTCACTATCCGAATTACCATATCTCTTTTTGAACAACAGTAATCCTGTACCTATATCGAAGTGAAGTGCATAAGCATTATCTTTGGATTTTAATCCAACACGTACATCGCCCGATGTGTGGTTTTGATTAGCATACAACGATGCCGGAAGATAGTTGAAGTTGCTTACCCCAAAGTTGCCTTCAAGGTTAAGGTCTATCTTGCCAAACTGATGTAAGTAGTATGCACCTGCCTTTGTGCGATAGAAGCGACTTCTCCATTTGCCATCTTCATCTATCAGGTCAAGCTTTCCGTTCATCCCGTCTACACTAAATGACACGTTCAACCGGTCTTGTGGTGTGGAAAGGAGTAAGTAATTAGCTCTCACATCTAAGTTTCCTCTATTGCCATATCCTAAACGGGCATACCCCTTTGTCGGTTCTTTTTGTACTTCCTTTCCTGTGAAAGCCTCCATAGGTGAACCCGGAATAGAAGTTGCCGGAAAGATTGTTCCGTCATATTCTACCGACTTTGGCGTTACGGTTATCTCATCAACTTTAGGAAGTACATTAATCTTCCGTGCATCCATAATGTTGGGGTTGTACTCTTGCTCTACCACTACTGTACGGTTGAGGGTCGTATCTTTAGGCTGTGTTTGTGCGCTCAATGAAAGAGTGTTTCCACCTATTAGCAGTGCAGCAAACAAAATGGCGCTGCTTTTTTCTATCTTGGCTCTATTAATTTTCATAACTCGTTGTTCTTTAGTTTCTGTAATCTGCTTTCTATCATTTCCTGAATATCGTCTTGTGTTTTGTAGTTTTGCTGCAAACTCAAGAGATATTGGCGGGCATCAAGCTCTTTGCCCGTGGACATGTATACATCAGACAATAATACAAAGCCTCTTGCCAACCAATACATGTGTGGGGTGCTTTGGTCAATGAAATTCAGTAATTCCTTTTCTGCACCGATGTAGTTGCCTGCATCGTACATATATTGAGCTACTAAATATTTTGCTTCGGCTCCTTGTGCAGTACGGGTGTCTTTGGCGAGCACGCGTAGGTCAACAGTTGCTTTCTCGGTTGCTTTTTCTGCGATATAAGCCTTGGCGCGATAATATAAGGCTTCATTGTAAAGTTCCGGCGACAGTTTTGCTTCGGCAAGTAAGTCGGTTGCGCCGTGAATTGTTTCTATATGGTTTCGGGTGAGGTATGCACAACGCAATATACCGGTCTTTGCCAGTAGACGGCGATCGGGTGTTGAGGCTTTCTCTTTCAGCTGTTTGTATGCTACAAGCGCCTCTGAATAACGATATAGGTTGAACAGGACTTCGCTACGCATAATGAGTGCATCTTCGGCAAAAGGGCTGTCGGGGTACTCTAATAATTTCTCCGTGTGCACCAGTACAAGGTCAGATTTGTTTTGTTCCTTAGATATCAGTGTGAGATAGTAGTGAGCATTCAGACTAAAACCTCCTTGTGGAAAGCTTTGCAGGTATTTATTGAAACTTTCTTTTGCCTCTTCTACTCGTCCGCGCATATATACTTTTTCGGCAGCGATGTAGGTTAGTGAATCTTGTTCACTGGCATCGAAACGAATATCACCGGGTAAGGTAGCAGTAAGCTCAACAAAATCATTCACTCGGTTCATATCTATAAAAATAGATTTCAAATCGCGAAGTGCCAGGCGTGCCTCTTCGCTACCCGGATAGTCGGTTACTACTTTCTTATAAGCAGCGATTGCCTTATCGTAATTTCCGTTCTGGTAGTAAAGCAAACCAATCTCGGCAGCAGCTTTTTTACTCAATGGGCTGTTAGGATACTTGTCCAGCAGCTCGCTAAACGATGCAATGGCTTGTTGGTTGTTCTCCATAAGCACATACGAGCGACCTTTTTCGTACATAGCATTCAGTGCGTATGTTGAGGAAGGATATTTACCAAGCAGGCGGTTCAGTAAGGTAATCTTCCCGGCATAATCTTTCTGCAGACCCGAAACCAATGCTAATTGATAGAAGGAATAATCGCCCGCAGTAGTTCCCATTCCTTCTGCCAGCGCATAATATTGCTTGGCATTATCGAATTGACGGGTATGGAAATAGCTATCGGCAATTCGATTATAAGCATCTGCCAACGTTTCTTTATTTGTCTGGGCGGCAAATTTCACATAGCGATCAAACCAAGTACGTGCGCGTTCGTACTCTTTTTGTTGGAAAGCAGTGTAACCCAAATTGTAATGTGCTAAGGCATACATCTCTGTTTCTTTCTGGCTGGTGAGACGTAGATAATCGGTAAAGTTGCGTGTTGCATCTTGCAGCCTATTCAAACGATAATAAGACTCGCCACGCCAGTAACAGGCGTTTGCTTGTGTTTGTACATTATGTCTTCCCAGCACGATGGACTGATCAAAATAAGTTATCGCCTTATCAAAAGAGGCATTAGTGAACGCTTCGGTGCCTAGTTGGAATAGTATTTTCTGCTTGGCTTCCAGTATCTTGTTACTTGGGCGCGCAATACGTTCGATGGAAGTAAGTGCTGCCTCGTAGCTGCGGGTGTTGAGGTAGATTTCCACTAAGTAATTACTTATCTGACTGGTGTATTGCGAATTGGGGAATTCATTAAGGAAGTTTTCAAACACGGTTACCGATTCACCAAAAGCAGAGTAGGAAGTTTCATGAATACAGAGCGCATAGTTGTATGCTGCTTGTTCTTTGATTTGCCGGTTGACATCCGAAGCTGCCGCTTGTTGAAATGCCATGCGTGCTTGATTCTTTTCGGCAAGTTCAAGATACGAAAGTCCCATATGCAGGTAGGCATTCTGACTAAGTG
This sequence comes from Bacteroides sp. 214, assembly GCF_010501015.1. Taxonomy (GTDB): domain Bacteria; phylum Bacteroidota; class Bacteroidia; order Bacteroidales; family Bacteroidaceae; genus Bacteroides. The sequence goes on from NZ_QVML01000014.1 coordinate 51,406, forward strand.
CATCGTTTTCGGTAGTTACTCGCCCAAGTGTTTGAGCGGCTTTGGAGAAGACTCCTGTTTTATAATAAGCAATACCAAGCATATATAAAGCATTACGTTTAGGCGTGGTTTCACTCTTCAAATAAGTTTCGAAGGAAGGAACCGCTTTATGGTATTGCGCCCAATAGTAATAGGCTTCGCCGAGGATGCGATACATTTCGCTGGTATGTTCGTTATTGGAATAGGCCGAAAGGTAGTTTTGTGCTACGATTTCAGCTTTGTCGTATTGCCCCTTCAATAGATAAATTTCCGCTATATAATAAGGAACGAGCGCTTTGTACTTGGGGTGGTTTTGTAAAGGCAGGAAGTCTTTTAAGGCTTCATCATAACTTCCTTGCATATACTGGATGTAGGCAAGGTAATATTGTGCGTCTTCCTGATACGCTCCGCTGGTTGCCTGTAGTGTTCTGAACCAGATGGCAGCTTCTTTTATATTTCCTATCGCCATGTAAGAAACCGCTTTGTTATAGGTCATTTCATCACGTTCATCATTGGCAAGCAAAGAGAGATCCGAAGAATTGAACATTGCCACTGCTTCATCATATTTCTCTTGGAAAAAATAAGTAGAAGCCATTAAAGCATACAATCGATTACTATAAGGCGTATCGGGATACTTCTCCATATAGGTCTCAAGTAGTGTGATACTTTCTTTATCTTTCAACTCATAAGCAGTACAAACCAGCATATATTCCACCTCCATTCGGTAGTTGCTCTCGGGCGTGGTGTTGAGATAGGTTTGTAATAGCGGCATAGCAGCAGCGTAATGTTTTTGCAAAAACAGATCTCTTCCTTCGGTAAACAGTTTCTGTGGCGAAGTTATGCTTTCATTTGCTTGTGCGTGAATCATACAAGGCACACAGCACAGAAGGACAAAGATGAGGTGGGAAAATCTACTCTTCATAGGTGTTCTTTTTTTATTAAGAGGTTGCTCCTTACGGGGCAGATGCGCAAATGTACTTTCTTTTAGGCGATTATTGAGTAAAACAGATTGAGTTTCACAGGTTTTAACGTGGCAGAAGGTTCTTTTCAATAATCATTCGGATGCCTTTTCGGATGGAGGTCAAACCAAAATCATCGGGGTTAATATCCGAAAGTGGTAAGAAGAAAGAATCAGATACATCGTCGTTGGCATCAAGATGATTCGTGTTCTCAACTTCGCACACGAAGAACATATCCACTGTATGTACGTTGAATCCGGAATATGGATAGATATTGGGTAGTGAAAAGAGATAGGTGGTGCGGAGTACTTCCAGCCCGGTTTCTTCGCGCACTTCGCGGATTACACCCTCTTCGGCGGTTTCGTACATATCAATAAAGCCTCCGGGAAGGTCGAGGGTTCCTTTAGCAGGATCTTTAGCCCTGCGGCAAACCAACAGCTCTCCCTGCGCATTCACTATTAACGCTACGGTAGCCGAACAGGAATTGAAGTAATAAACAAAACCACACTTCTCGCATTTCTTAGACTTGTCATTGTGAATGTAGAATTCGGCAGAGCCGCACTTGGGGCAGTACCGAAAGAGGGATAAAGGATGTTCTTCCATAGGTTTTTATTTACAAAAGTAATAAAAAGAATCACTACCTTTGCCAAAAAGCTGAATAGATGTTACACTGGATTCGTTCCCTTTTTACGTTGCTCTTTCCTCGCTACTGTACTGTATGCGATAATATTCTTCGCGGAGATGAGAAACGCCTTTGTCTGAAGTGCGATATAAACCTGCCTCGTACCTATTACCACTTACAAAAAGAGAATAACCTGGAGAAACTTTTCTGGGGGAGAATACCTATTGAACGCGGTACCGCGCTTTTCTTCTATAATCGCGGGAGCGACTACAGAGCCATTTTACATCATTTGAAGTATAAAAACGACCCCGTCATTGGGAGCATTATAGGCGAACAAATGAGCATGGAGTTTGCCGAGTCTGACTTCTTTACAGGTGTCGATGTAATTATTCCTGTTCCCCTACACAGCAAAAAACTGCGTAAGCGCGGTTACAACCAAAGTGAAGAGATAGCAAAAGGTGTGGCACGGGCAACGGGTATTCCGCTGGACACTACTTCTGTGAAACGCGAAAAGGATACCGAAACGCAAACCAAGAAATCTGCGTTTGAGCGTTGGGAGAATGTAAGCGGAATATTTGTGCTTTCGCAACCCGAACAGTTTGTGGGCAAACACATACTGCTTGTAGATGATGTGCTCACTACAGGTGCTACCATTTGTGCGGTTGCCGATGCTTTCAAAGAGGTGGAAGGTCTGAGGTTTAGCGTTTTGACATTGGCGGTGGCACAGCAATAGCAATTTGAATTAGCTGTTATTATAGGCATCGCGTACAATCTCTTCGGGATAATCGAAAAGCTCCAGAATCTTTATCGCGTTCTTTTCGCTTGCAACGCCTTTCTTTATTTTATAATCAAAAGATAAGACATCGCTAGCTACCGACTCATTGAAATAGTATAATTCGTAAGTATCTTGCAGCAAAGCAGCCAGCTCAAGGTCGTGTGTTGAAATGAATACGATATTATTATTCTTTACCAATGCGGCTAGTACTGCTTTGCCTATGGCTATGCGCTCTTTGGTATTTGTTCCTTTGAATGGCTCATCGAGTAAAAACAGATAATTCCCTTGTTGGCTATCTTCAATTAGTTGTTTTACTTGCTCTACTTCGCGCAAGAAGTAGCTTTTGCCTTCCATCAGGTTATCGACTGTATGAATAGCAGAGGCTATCTTCATATCTGTAGGGGTACAAAAGTTTTTAGCAAAACAAGTGTTCAATACATTACCTGTAATCAAGTTTATGCCGATGGTACGGATAAAGCTTGTTTTGCCCGACATGTTGGAGCCCGTTATCAGTACCGATTTCGTTGATACCCTTAGATCATTGCCAATGGCATCGTATATCATTGGGTGATAAACTCCTTCGGCAATTAATTCTTGAGGGTTCTCCGAATAGGTAGGTAAACAGTAGTAGGGAAATGCTTCGCGTAATAGAGAAATGCATCTAAGTAGGTCTAAGCGGGCAACGAACGTAAAAACATCTTTCAACTGTTGTTGCTTGTCTTTCAATAAAACGAATGTACGATTGATGGAGTATGCTTCGGTTAGGAAGAACACATTAAAAAGTTCCGTAAAGAAATAAGCAAGGAGTGCAAGGTCGCTTTCTAAACGGATACTCCACTTAAAGGATTTCAGATGTTTTTGTAGTTCTTTCAAACTACGCAAAGTGGTTTCAATGCTTGGGTTTAGTTGCAGAAATTCTTTTTCGGTAACAAGCTTTTCAGTCACTTCGATTAGCTTCACCAATTGCGGAATAGAAAAGCAATACTCCTGCACTTTTGCTTTGTCTCTGTAATGCAATAGCGCGTTAAGCACCAAAGAAGCGATAAAAAGCAACAACAGAGCTTTAATGTGAAATATGAACATGAGCCCGCACAAAATAAAAGGCACAAAGCGGCAAATAGATAAGAGGCGGAGTCTCTTCTTTGATGGTTGCGGCAATGGCTTAGAAAACAACGTAGGGATATAGTAAGCATCGGAATGATCTAACTTTCCTAATTGTTTATCGAGTAATAATTGCAATGCTTTATCTTCGGATAGCTTGCAGATAAGGCTTTCTTGTTCGCCAACCCAAGAGCGCTTGCTATAATGTAATGTGTGGTATAGATATTGTCGTCCCGGACAAGATTGGGTGTAGTCTGTTCCCCAAAAGAACTCTTCTAGGTCTAAATCTTCTACTGTAGCATCGCTTAACAATGCATTATCAGATTCCTTCTCGGTGTTGTGAAAGAGGGAGATGAGGTGTAAATCCATAATGGTTCTATGTTGACACAAATGTAGTAATATTTGCGAGAAGGAAGCAATACTGTTATCTCTTTTTGTGCCTATAATCAAAAATTACCATTGCTACATGCTCTAGATAAAACTCATTGTGTCTTTTTGACGGCAAAATTACCCTAATGCAACTCTGTTACTTTGTATTTGCTGTCTTTTTGTATTTTATCTGGTTTTGTTTTTTTGTTGCACTTACGACACGATGTGCTCTACAAGCCTCCTGAGAGGGGTACTTTTCAATAGAAAAAGATGTTGTTTTAACCCCCATATCCATGCTCTGTGATGAACTTTTGTACTGCACGTGTGTACCCCTGCCACAACGCTTGTGGCGGGGGTGTGATGTGTTGAGAATAATATGCCTATGGTTCATCTCTTGTTTGCTTATGGCATTTGAGTTGTTTGCTTATGGCTCTTGCTCCGTTTGCTTATACCTCATGGTCGAAGAGCCATAGGCAGAAACCCAAATTCCCTGCTGTTTTTGGGAGCACGCGCAGTTGTCGAAGGTTTTAAGGCAATCTCTGAGGGTTTGACAAAATGATAGTTTGGTAGGAGGGTGGTTTTAGGGGAATGTCCGAAATAGTGGATTGCTTGGGGTGGCAAAGAGTAGCGGCCACAGCTAATTTAAGTTGCGGCCGCTAATAAAAAGAGTGGATATGCGGAATGAACAGAAAGATTGCTGTTACTTCAATTCGAAGGGAACCGTTCCGCGAATGTCTGTAGCCGAGGCGGCAATCACTGCTTCGAACTTACCGGGTTCGGTCACCCACTCGCCTTTAGTATCGTCGTAGAAACTTAATGCTTCTTTGTCGATGGTGAAAGAAACTTCTTTCTTTTCGCCCGGAGCGAGTTTTATTTTCCTGAAACCTTTAAGCTCTTTTACAGGACGAGGCAAGAACGATTTTTTGTCGCTAATATACAACTGTACGATTTCTTGTCCTTCGCGGTCTCCGGTATTTTGGATAGTGACGCTAAAAGTGACGGTTTCATCGATTGACATCGCCTTTTTATCAGCATTAGGTTTGCCGTATTCGAAGGTGGTGTAGCTAAGTCCGTGTCCGAATGGGAACAGTGGCTTAATCTTATTCTTATCCGTCCAGCGATATCCCACAAAGATGCTTTCCTTGTATGTTGCATTAATCGTGTCGTTCCGGCTTGTAGATTTGGCCATCTCTTCTTTGTTGCCCGGGAATTCGCCCAGTTTATGGGCACCCAGATCGTCGAGCTTGGCAGGGAAAGTAAACGGTAGTTTTCCCGATGGATTTGCCTCGCCAACCAATATAGCAGCCAGTGCATTGCCTGCTTCGGAGCCCAAATACCATCCCTGAACAATAGCAGGAACTTCGCCGGCCCATGGCATGGCCACGGCATTGCCCGATATGTTCACAACAATAAGGTTCTTGTTTGCCTTTGCCAATTCGCTGATTACGCGGTCTTGATTGTAGGGAAGTCCAAGCTCGTGGCGGTCCGAATCCTCGCAATCCTGATGCGCGCTTTTATTCAATCCACCCACAAAGATTACATAGTCTGCACTCTTCGCTACTTCTACAGCCTCGGCCAGAAGCTCGTCGAACGTGCGGTTGTCGTTCAAATCCTGTCCGGTTACTACGCCGTTGTAGTCTCCGCTGGGATCGCCCACATATCCGCGGGCATACACAACTTCGGCCTTCGTGCCTACTTTTTCCCTGATTCCATCGAGTGGAGATGTCTCGTGTCTCACTTTTAGTGACGAGCTTCCGCCTCCTACGGTCATCATCTTAATGGCATTCTCGCCGATTACGGCAATTTTCTGTGTGCGGTCGAGGTCGATGGGAAGCACTCCGCCTTTGTTTTGCAATAATACAATACCTTCTTCTGCAATCTTCCGGCCGGCCAGATTATGCTCGGGCGAATTGAGAGAGCCCATTGGTTTCTCTTTATTCATCGCAGTGCGGAAGCCCAGACGAAGTACCCGGCGCACTTTATCGTCCAGTTCTTTGGTCGAGAACTCGCCGGATTCGATTAGTTTGAGGTATGGCATTGCCAGATAGTAATAATCGTACGCGTTGCTTGCACCGCGGGCCAGGCCATCGGTCCACGATCCGAACTCCAGATCAAGACCGTTTGTAATTGCCTGGCGAGTGTCGTGTGTACCGCCCCAGTCGGAAACCACCGCCCCGTCGAACTTCCACTCACCTTTCAGAATATCATTCAATAGATATTGGTTGTGGCATGCGTGCTCGTTTTTATAAAGGTTGTACGAGCCCATGATGCTCCATGTTTTACCTTCGCAGACAGCCGCTTTGAAAGCCGGCAAATAGATCTCGTACAGTGCGCGATCGTCCAGAATTACGTTGGTTGTGTGGCGATTTGTCTCGTGGTTATTCAGTGCGTAGTGTTTCACGCATGTGGCCACTCCGTTTTGCTGTACACCCTTGATGTATGGAACTACCATACGTGCCGCCAGAAACGGATCTTCGCCCATGTACTCGAAGTTGCGTCCATTCAGCGGGCTGCGGTAGATGTTGACTCCCGGCCCCAGCAGAATGTCTTTTTCGCGATAGCGTGCTTCTTCGCCGATGGATTTTCCATATAATAACGACATGTCTTCGCTCCAGGTAGCCGCTAAACAGGTTAGCGCCGGAAAGGCCATACACGAGTCGTTTGTCCATCCTGCCTGATCCCATTCGTCCCATAATACTTCGGGACGGATGCCGTGTGGGCCGTCGGTAGTCCATAATTCGGGTATTCCCAGGCGTGGTACTCCTGCCGAGCTGAATTTAGACTGTGCGTGAATGATTTGCACCTTTTCTTTAGTAGTCATGCGTTTCAACGCATCTTCTACTCTCTCTTCGATAGGCTTTTTGTCGTTCAAATAGACCGGAACCTCTTGTGCAAAGGCGGTGGTGGCTATAAACGACAGTCCTAATACAATTTGTTTAATCTTCATGGTTCTTAGTTTGTCTTTAGTCCTAAAGCTTCAATATAGTCTTTTTGTATTACGCAATTCTTGAACTTGCTGGCTTCTACGAAGTCCATCATGGCCTTGCGTGCTATTTGCTGATTGGGGCGTGCGTCGCGTATTTCTTTGTATGTTCCGCGGGGCGCCTCGGCAAATTGCATGATGATATTCCAGTTCTCGGGTGGTGTAATTCCAAGGAAGCTCGATCCATCGGCCTTTTTGTAGGGCCAGAAAGTCCATCCTATGTTGTTTTCCTCCATGGTTTGGCAGAATTTAGCCATCCATTCGTTGCTGTTGTGCCCTATCTCGCCCATATACATGGGGAGGTTCACGCTGTCGCGGAAGGCGATAAAGCTTGTGATTGCTTCCTTTGTGGGTTCTCCACCGTACCGGTGACAAGTGTACATGATCTTATCGTCGAATGTAGAGTCCTTGAAAGGTTTGAAGTTGCTGTTCCACTGCGATCCTCCGAGTAGGATGATGTGGTTTTGGTCTACTTCGCGTATGGCTGCTACTCCTATCTTGTACACAGCTTCCAGTTTCCCGTTCAGTTCTTCCATGTTCTCGAAATAGGGAGCGATAGGTTCGTTGAAGAGTTCGTAGCCCAGAATAACGGGTTCGTTTTTGTAATAGTCGGCTATGCGTTTCCAGATATCAGCGTATAATGCCTGACTGGTTTCGCTTTCGAAGAGCCAGGGGTATCCGTAGCTGTCGTCGATGTTATCGCCGGTTTGTCCGCCGGGAGCATCGTGCATATCGAGTATGAGATAGAGCCCTTCTTCGCGGCACCATTTTACTACCGAATCAACACGTGCAAATCCGTCTTGGTTTACGGTAAGTCCCATGTAATCTTCATCTGTGAACGACTTGTAGTGGAACGGCAAACGGATGGTGTTGCTACCCGTCCGGCGGATAAACGCCACATCCTCGCGAGTGATATAGTTGTCTTTAAAGGCACGCCAGAAGTCGGCTGTGAAATCGGGCCCCACCATTTCGCAGAACATATCATTGATGAACCGCGCCGAGTTGGCTTTGCCGAATTTGAACATATACCCTTCGGGATTGAGCCAGTTGCCCAGGTTTGTTCCCTTGATAAATAGTTTACTTCCATCGGGTGCAATCAAATCATGCCCGTTGATAGTTACAAATTGGGCGGAGGAGGTTTGTTCCGCCTGTGGATTTGTGTTGCAGCTCCCCAACAATATCACGATGAGTGCTGCCAGAATAAATTTGTGTTTCATTGTTACGTTATTAATAATTTGAACCCTGCAAATCTCTCAAATAATCTTTGAGTAACGGGCAGGGTTCACTACTTCATGAATACGTCAAGTGCCTATAAATTGTATGTTTGTTGTCTTTTTGCCAGTGAATTGGCAAAATTGTGCCAACGCACTGGCACTACTGTGCATAAACACTGGCACGACAGTGCCAACGCGTTGGCATAACTTACCGAATGTATGTAGCAGCAGAATTCAACACGAAGGTCAAAGCATTTAGAGCACAGTTCGAGTTGATCCGATATTCCACACCTCGCGGAGAGCGTTTTATGGGGGGTAAACAAAAAGAGGCTCGCTGTGTGCGAACCTCTTTTTGCTCTTCCTCTTGGACTTGAACCAAGGACCCTCTGATTAACAGTCAGATGCTCTAACCGACTGAGCTAAGGAAGAATATACATTCTTGATTTTGCTCTTCCTCTTGGACTTGAACCAAGGACCCTCTGATTAACAGTCAGATGCTCTAACCGACTGAGCTAAGGAAGAATCTTTCTCAAATGCGATGCAAAAGTAATAGGATATTTTGAAATATGCAATATCTTTGCAGAAAAAAATAGAAGATGGACAAAATACTGGGAATGGGGAACGCCCTTGTTGATGTGCTTGTGAAGCTGGATAACGATAGACTCCTCCAAGAAATGGACCTTCCAAAAGGAAGTATGCAGCTTATTGACGAAGAAAAGTTCCTACAAATAAAGCGGCAATTCAACCAGATGGAGACCTTCCTCGCAACCGGAGGTTCGGCAGGTAACACCATTCTTGGATTGGCAGAACTGAATGCTTCCACCGGTTTTATCGGTAAAGTGGGTAACGATGAATACGGACAATTCTATCGCGACAATCTTGCTAAACACGATATTGAAGACAAACTGTTGCTTGCTCCTTCGCTACCCTCGGGCATTGCCTCCACATTTATATCGCCCGATGGCGAACGTACTTTTGGAACTTTTCTTGGTGCAGCTTCTGCGCTTAAAGCCGAAGACTTGTCGTTAGAAATGTTCAAAGATTACTCCTATTTTTATATAGAGGGTTATTTGGTGCAAGATCATGACATGATACTACACGCTATTGAACTGGCAAAAGAAGCAGGTTTACAAGTTTGTTTAGACATGTCAAGCTACAACATTGTAGCGAGCGAACTCGAATTCTTTACACTCCTTATTAATAAATACGTGGACATTCTCTTTGCTAACGAAGAAGAAGCACGCGCTTATACCGGTGAAGAACCGGAACAAGCATTGGAGTTGCTGTCGAAAATGTGTAGTATCGTTATTCTGAAACTGGGAAGTAAAGGTTCGTGCATACGTAAAGGAACAGAAACGGTCCACGTTATGCCATATCAACGGAATAATGTAACAGATACTACCGGTGCAGGCGACTACTATGCGTCGGGGTTCCTCTATGGGCTTACCTCGGGCTCTTCGTTAGAGAAGTGCGCAAAGATAGGTTCATTACTTTCGGGACACGTCATTCAATACATCGGTGCAAAGATTCCTGATGATTGCTGGAATGAAATAAAGTTAAATATTAACGAAATACTCTCCGAGTAACCAAGTATAGGCTACTTTTACAAGAACAATCAAAATAGCGTAGGTTATGAAAAAGGTATTCAACACACAAAAAGCAACCATTCTCTGTGTGTTACTTGCAGGGGTATTATTCTTTAGCTTTCTGAAGAGCGACCGTCGAAGCTTTCAGCTGGCAAAAAATATTGAGGTATTCAATGCTATCGTGAAGGAGCTGGATATGTTCTACGTAGATACACTTGACCCGAACAAGACTGTGCAAGCAGGAATTGATGCGATGTTGATGTCGCTCGACCCCTATACCAATTATTTCCCCGAAGAGAATCAAAGCGAACTGGAGCAAATGCTTAGAGGCTCGTATGGTGGTATTGGCTCATTGATTAGTTACAATCGTAAACTAAAACATACCGTTATTGCCGAACCCTACGAAGGTATGCCTGCGCAACTCATAGGACTTAAAGCAGGAGATGTCATCCTAGAAATAGACGGTAAGGATATGACCGGACAAACAACTACTGTAGTAAGCGAAAATCTTCGTGGAGAAGTAAATACCAGTTTTAACCTAAAGGTAGAAAGACCGGGTGTAGAAAAGCCGATTGATTTTACCATTGTACGTAAGTCTATTCAGTTGCCTACTGTTCCATATTACGGAAGCATGGAGGGTAATGTTGGCTATATTAACCTGAATAGTTTCTCGGGTAATCCCTCAAAGGAGTTCAAAGAAGCCTTTTTGGATTTGAAAAAGAATAAACAGATTCAATCTCTAGTCATAGACCTGCGTGGAAATGGTGGTGGATTATTGGACGAAGCCATTGAAATCGTCAACTTCTTTGTACCTCGCGGGAAGACAATCGTAACCACTAAAGGAAAATTGAAACAAGCCAGCAATACGTATAAAACACGTCGTGAACCTATTGACACAGAGATTCCTATTGCTATACTGGTAGATGGTGGCACGGCATCCTCTTCGGAAATCCTTGCCGGAGCATTGCAAGATTTAGATCGTGCGGTAATTGTAGGTACGCGTACTTTTGGTAAAGGGTTGGTACAGGTGCCACGCGCGTTACCCTACGGAGGAACATTAAAGGTAACCACCTCTAAGTATTACATTCCAAGTGGTCGTTGTGTACAAGCCATCGATTATGCTCAGCGCGACGAAGAAGGAAACCTCAGTCGCATACCCGATAGCTTGACCACTGTATTTCATACGGAAGCCGGTCGGCTTGTACGTGATGGTGGAGGCATAACCCCCGATATTACGGTTAATAAAACAAAGTTCCCCAATATCCTTTATTATTTGCTTAATGACAACTTAATCTTTGATTACGCCACAAAGTATGCAATGAACCATCCTACGATAGCTCCTGCCGAATCATTTGAACTAACGGAAGCTAACTACAATGATTTCAAGACCTTGGTGAAGAACTCTGATTTCAAGTACGACCAACAAAGTGAAAAGCTATTCAAAGCATTGAAGGAAGCAGCCGAATTTGAAGGTTATCTGACTGATGGGCAGGAAGAATTTGCCGCTTTGGAAAAAAAGCTATCGCACAATCTTGATAAAGACCTCGATTACTTTGCTAAAGATATCAAGATGCTGCTTTGCAATGAAATTGTGAAGCGTTACTATTATCAACGCGGCGCAATCATTCAACAATTAAAGGATGACAACGACTTGAAGGAAGCATTGAACATACTCAATGCGCTCGAAGAGTATAAGAAAGTATTAAGTGTAGCAAAAAACTAAGAAACTGTTTTGCTAAAGAAAAAACAAAGGCATCCTATAATAATTATTCTGTGGAAATTCAAAACAGTTTCTAAATACTGGGGTTGTTGCTGTTGATTAACTCAATCAACTTGTCGACCGCCTCTGCTTCAGGGATATTTTTCTCTACACAAACTTTTCCTTTATACAGGCTAACCTTGCCTCGTCCTGCGCCAACATAGCCATAGTCGGCATCTGCCATCTCGCCAGGACCATTTACGATACAACCCATGATAGCAATCTTTAAGTTCTTCAGGTGGGCGGTAGCGGCTTTCACGCGAGCAATAGATTCTTGAAGATTAAAGAGCGTTCTTCCGCAGCCGGGGCAGGAGATATACTCTGTTTTGCTGGTGCGGATTCGTCCGGCTTGCAAAATACCAAATGCTGTAGCATCTACCAGCGAGGGGGGGAGTACACCTTTATTATATACGAATAAACCATCGCAGAAACCGTCGAAGATAAGTGCTCCCACATCTGCTGCCGATTTTATCTGGAGGTTTTCCGCATTGTCTTCGTTGTAGTATTGGAAAAACACAACCGGATTCGTAATGTTTTCTTTAAGGAAGTAATGTAGTAACGCGCGATGTTCGCCTAAGTGGTTGGGCTGTATGGTTTGTGCGATAACTACAATCTCGGGGTGTTTCTTTAAACAAGCAAGGATAGCATGATTTAGCTTCATGCAGGGAAGAAACAAGAACTTCAGCTCGGCAGGGTAGGCATCGATGGCATCTATCTGGGTGTAGTTAAAGGCAGGCCAGGTGTTGGGAGTTTCGTCCCATACTTCCATATCGACAATGTATTGTTGGTCTGGAAGACGTTCAATGCCGTAGTTGCGGGCAACATAAATATAATCGGGGGTAAATTGCGCATTGATTTCCATGTTGCCATCCATGCGACCGGAAATAACAATAGGCAAGTGACTGCCACCAACGTTTGCAACGGGAGTGGTAACACGCCGTTGTGGAGAGATATAATCAAACTCCTCTGCCACTGTACCGGGGATGAATGGATGTCCTTCACGCTCCAGTACATAATCAACTAACTTGCGAGCTACAGGGATTTCCGCTTCGGGTTCTTCGCTAAGAGATACACGGATGGTATCACCCAATCCATCGGCCAGTAAAGCGCCAATACCAAGTGCTGATTTAATCCTGCCATCTTCGCCATCGCCGGCTTCGGTTACTCCAAGATGAAGCGGAAAGTACATGCCTTCTTGCTCCATGACCTGTACCAATAAGCGAACTGTTTTCACCATTACAACAGTATTGGAGGCTTTGATAGAAAGCACCACATCAGTAAACTCTTCGGCTACGCAAATGCGAAGAAACTCCATGCACGACTCCACCATACCTTCAGGGGTATCACCATAGCGAGACATGATTCGATCGGACAATGATCCGTGGTTTACTCCAATGCGGATAGCGGTGTGGTTCGCTTTGCAGATAGTAAGAAAAGGAATAAAACGTTCGCGGATTTTCTGTAGCTCGGCTGCATATTCGGCATCAGTATAATCCAGGTTCTTGAAGGTTCGTGCCGCGTCTACGTAGTTGCCCGGATTGATGCGAACCTTCTCGGCATAGAGAGCGGCAACGTCGGCTACCTTAGGATTAAAGTGTACATCGGCAACCAACGGAACAGTATAACCACTGCTCCGTAAGCCAATGTTGATATTCTTTAGGTTTTCTGCCTCTTTTATTCCTTGCGTAGTGAGTCTAACATATTCGCCGCCGGCATCGACAATTCGTTTTGCCTGTGCCACACTGGCATCGGTATCTTGTGTGGAAGTATTGGTCATAGATTGAATCCTGATAGGATTATCTCCCCCAAGCGCTGCTCCTCCAATGTGAACAACGGATGCTTTTCGGCGCGAATAGTTAAACAAATCCATCAATTTACTTTATAAGTGTACTTAACGTCTTTCAAATCTTCGTTGGCTTTCACTATCTTCTTTTTCAACCCCTCTTTGTAAGCTATGAACTTGGCTTTGAGTGTTGCGTCACTTAACGAAAGCATTTGTACAGCCAGAATACCGGCATTGAGTGCTCCGTTGATACCTACTGTAGCAACAGGAATACCCGGAGGCATTTGCACAATAGCCAACAACGCGTCTATCCCATCGAGTGATGCCTTGATAGGCACACCAATTACAGGAAGCGGTGTGGAAGCAGCAATTACACCCGGCAAATGCGCAGCCATACCAGCAGCGGCAATAATTACTTTGATGCCACGTGTATGGGCGTTTTTGGCAAACTCTTCAACGGCTTCGGGCGTGCGATGCGCCGACAAAGCGTTCATTTCAAAAGGAACTTGTAGTTCGTCTAGAAACTGAGCAGCCTTTTCCATAACCGGAAGGTCGGAAGTACTGCCCATGATAATGCTAACAACTGGTTCCATTATTTATCCGTTGATGATTTCTTTGTAAGCTTCGGCAGTCAACAGTTCTGCTACGTCGGCAGAGTTAGCCGGACGAACCTTAATAATCCAACCTTCTCCGTAAGGATCGTTGTTTACTAGTTCGGGGTTATCTTCGATAGCTTCGTTGAATTCGATGATTTCGCCGGAGATAGGCAAAAAGAGGTCGGAAACAGTTTTAACTACTTCGATTGTTCCGAATACTTCGCCGGCATCTAAGGTTTCGCCCACTGTAGGTACGTCAACAAACACAATGTCGCCAAGTTGCTCTTGTGCATAATCTGTAATGCCGATATAGGCTACATCACCTTCCAAGCGAAGCCATTCGTGTTCGCTGGTGTACTTCAAATTTTCTACAATTTTCATGATCTACTGTTTTAGAGTTACTATATTAGATTAAAAGAATAACCTGAGGAATGGGCTGTGAATTGGGTCTAATATTATTGTAGAACAACCAAATCCGATGAGAAATCCAAAAAACACTTCTCCGAAACTGTGTCTGCCCGAGATGATACGTGCAGAACCCAGCATGCCGGTTATCAGGATTAAAATACAAAGCCACCATACAGGATTGTATCCAAACTGCATACTAAACGAAATCAATCCCCCTACAACCATGCCCGCACCGCCCATGTGCTCGCTTAACCGCCATTTAAGGTTGGCAAGAAAGAAAATAACCATAACAAGCAGCCCCGTAAAGATAATGCTAACCATATACCAGGGGATGCGTAGCTTCAACATCATTACCAAACAAAATAAATAAGAAACGATTGTGAGTAAGAAAGGGTAATAGCGTCTTCGCCTTTCGCCAAGCTCTGCCGAAGTTATTTTATTGAGTTTTTGAAACAGGTAAATAGTAAATGTTGGCATCAAAATAGTGAAACAAAAGATGATTCCAAGTACTATTAGCTTATATTGTTGCGGCATAATGCGTAGATACGAGAAGGTAAACAACACAAAGAATGCTACAAATGGAATAGTGAATGGTGTGAATAGTGCCGAAATTGTTTTCGACACAACTATCAATCCGCTTTTTGTGGTTGTTTGTTTCTCCATAACGTTACTTATTTGCGCAAGCGAGCTACCGGAATATTTAACTGTTGACGATACTTCGCTACGGTACGTCGTGCAATGGGGTATCCCTTTTCTTTGAGTATTTCCGCCAATTCATCGTCGGTAAGTGGCGATTTTTTGTCTTCGTTTTCAATACATTCTTTGAGGATGTTGCGTATCAGGCGAACGGACATCTCTTCGCCGTCTTCGGTTACATAACCATCGCTAAAGAAGAATTTGAGTGAATATACACCATAGTTTGTTTGCGCGTACTTACTGTTACTTACGCGTGATATGGTGGAAATGTCCAATCCGGTAAGTTCCGCTATATCTTTCAAAATCATAGGACGCAACAATGATTCGTCTCCTTCAAGGAAGAAAGGGCGTTGCAACTGCACAATGGCTTGCATGGTTTTCATCAACGTGTTCTGTCGTTGCTTAACCGCATCAATAAAACCTTGTGCCGCGTCCATTTTTTGTTTAAGGAATAATATGGCATCACGTGCTTCGCGATTTTGATTGGCTTTGTTCTTACTTTGCTCTTCCAGCATAAGTCTGAAGTCTTTACTCATGCGCAATTCGGGCACATTACGGTTGTTCAAACTGATGCTGATAATACCTTCGTCGGTAGTTTCGACAATGAAATCAGGAATTATTTGTTGCATACTCCGCCCCATGGCTTCGCCAAGCGAACTTCCCGGACGAGGATTTAAGCGTGTGATATCGGTTATTGCTTCTTCAAATTCCTCATCGGAGAGGCTTAACTTTTGCTTGATTTTATCCCAATGCTTACGGGTAAATTCTTCGTAACACTTGGTGAGAATTTCTTCTTCAATGCTTTTCAATGGAGAGTTTTCTTTTCGTGCTATCTGTATCAATAAACATTCCTGCAAATTGCGGGCACCTAAGCCGGGTGGGTCGAAGTCTTGTATTATTTTGAGCACCTCTTCCAATTCCTTTTCGCTGGTGCTGATACCTACATAAATAGCCAGATCGTCGGAAATGCTATCAAGTGATTTACGCAACAATCCATCATCATCAAGCGAGCCAATCAGGTATTCTGCCAGTTCGCGTTGATGTTCACTAATCGCTAATTCGCCAAGTTGTTCCTTGAGTTTTTCATAAAAGGAGATTGATTCAGAGAAGGGGATATCTGCTACCTTGTCATCTTTGGACCGATTGTTTTCTTGCAGCTTATAGTCAGGAATGTCATCTTCGGTAAGATAGTCGCTCAGAGAATCATAATCACCCCCTTCATCTTCGAGTGGAGATTCTATTTCGGTTAAGTTTTCTTCTGTAGATTCTTCCTTGCCTTCTTCCAGTGCCGGATTTTCCAATAATTCGGCATGAATGCGGTCTTCCAACTCCACAGCAGGAAGCTCCAACAGTTTCACTGCCAGAATTTGCTGAGGCGACAGCGTTTGTATTTGCTGCTGCGACTGAGTTTGTATTTGACGCGACCCTTGTGCCATTATAGCGTTTATTGCGTTACAAATGTAACCATTTGCTTTGAAATACATAATCAGATTTAAGGATATTTGCTGGGAATGGGGTTGAAGAAGTATAAGGAAAAAGCAGAGGGTACTTGTTGCAAGACCAAATATACCCTCCAAATGTAGTTTCTCGAAATAGGTCTTCACCTTCACAAAACGCTGTAACTAAATGAGAACGAACAGGTTACTTGTGAAGACCCCCTTTTTTTACCTTCACAGGGTTTTTACAGAGATTTTTGAACTTCTTTTTGCCGCAAAACGGAGTCCAAAACGATGCAAAATGAAGTCCGAAATGAAGCAAAACGGAGTCCAAAACCACACAGCCTAAAATGTTTGTTTCAAATGCCATAGTATTTTAACTCCAGCCCGCAGACTGAAAATAAGTTCCGTCAACAGGTCGGATGGGTTCTCTTTTTTGTTTCACAAAAGCCACTAAAGCGTATTCTGAAGGAGTTTTTAGCAAACAGGGCGCAAAAAGCATTTAATTTATTTGGATAATTAAATTCTCGTTCCTATCTTTGCACCGCTTTTTAACGAAAGCACTACATGTTTGTCCTATGGTGTAATGGTAGCACAACAGTTTTTGGTTCTGTTTGTCTAGGTTCGAATCCTGGTAGGACAACAAATAAAAATCGCCCGATATCTTCATTGATATCGGGCGATTTTTATTTTAATGGTCACTTAATTTTTTGCATTGAAAGATTCTGACGCTGCATTGGTTGGCCTGTTTTCAAAGTTGGCGGAATTAATTCCTCTATAGGCTGACCAGTCACGAGCCATAAGCTGACGAACCATCTGCCATAGGCGCACGGAGCATGAGCCTATGGCAGACGACGCACGAGCCATAGGCTGACAGGACGTGAGACTATGGCTGACAAGTGCATTTAACTAAGAGCTTTAAGTAATCTTTTTTCTGACTGATTTTTACTTCACTTCTGACTGTGTTTTGCTTCACTTTTGACTGTGTTTTTACCACAAAGGCAGTCAGAAAATTGCTGTGAAGACCCTGTGAAGGATTAAATAGGGGGTCTTCACACGCAACTTGCTTACTATCACTCGCTTACAGCGATATGTGAATGTGAAGACCTATTTGCTAAAACTACATTTGGAATGTATATTAAGCCGTTGGGTTGGTAAAATATGCACTAATTAATTCCGCCAACGGATTAGTTTATTAGGATCTTTAGGTAGTGTGCTTCAATACACTATAAAAGAAGATAGAACAAGAAAAGGCTTAACTACTTAGCTGAGTCTTTCTTGTTTGAATATTTTGAATGAAAAAGAAACGGTCAACCGGATTTGGAGATAAAAAACAAAACGGTCAACCAATTATAGTTTTAAATGTTAAACCTGTCAACCAAAGATAGGGATAAAGACAAAAATAGACAACCAAAATTAGGTTACTACACTTGCTGTTTTTCTCAAAAGGTTTACCTTGTTGAGAATTTATTCTCAACAAGGCGAGTATTTGTTCTCAACGTGGTGAGAATTTCTTCTATGTGTGATGAATTAAAAAGGCTGTATCCTCAAATAAAAAAGGGTTTAACTACTTAAACACCAACACCCCTGCCGTCGGTATCTCTTTTTTGCCAATCAGCACTTGTGCTCCTGTCGGTAAATCAAACGTATATGGTTTATCCGAGTAGTTCAGTACTATACAGAATCCATTGCGATACTCTAGCGTAACACCATACGGCAAATTCATTACCGGAATATTTAAGCGGGCATATAATTGTTTCAATACATCTGCTTCCAAATCTCCGTTAGAAGAATCGACTCCTACGTATGTAACCGTACCTTTGCCAAGTTTGCTGAATGTAATAGCGGGAGTACCGGCATAATATTCTTCCTGATAGGTAGCCCATGTTTCTGCTCCTGCGGCAGGTATTAATATTTCGCCCCATGTATTCCATGTGTACGGCTTGCCATTCATTTGTACCATACCCGGGTCGTGTGGTAATAATAAATCAAAGAAATCCAATTTATTGCACGCTACCTTATCTATTACAGAACGAAAAGGTGCTTCTAATAATCGTCCGAAACGGTCTTTATGTCCTGTGCGACAGGTCAGTACAAGGTTCCCTCCTTGCTCTACATACTTCTCCCAACGTTTTACCAGTGCTTCATCCACCAATTGATAAGCAGGAACAATAACCACTGGGTAGTCATTCAGTTCTTTGTCTTCGGTAATAAAATCTACCGGTGCTCCAAAACTTTTCAACGAACGATAATACTTATCAATGTGCTGCTCAGTATTCCATGTGCGGTTTTGTTTCTGCTTGTCAATACTCCAAGCATTTTCGTGGTTGCAAAGGATAGCGGTTTTGCGCGCCACATAATCCGCCGGCTTTTCCTCACGCGGTGCATAGTGCTTGCGCAACAATTTTATCTCATTGATGAATTGTTGATATTCACGTCCGCCATCGGTAACTGTTACCCCGTCAGTTCCTACAATACCATAGTGATATTGTTCCGTTCCATAGAGTGGTTGTCTGAAACGATAGGCGCAAACAAAGTCACTACCTCCTGCAAATACACTCCACATCCACAATCTTACAGCGCCCGGAAGCGGTTGTGGATTAATACTTCCCCAGTTTACCTGCCCCGGTTGAAGTTCCATAACTCCGTATGTTCCTTGTATCGGGCGAAAGAAATCGTTTGCCTTGGCAATTCGTAGCGGATTCCCTACGCGATATCCTCTACGACCAATGCCTTCGTTGTCACCATACACCATGTAACGTGTGTAACTTTGGAAATCGAGTGCCGAACTGCCACCGATATGTCCTTCGTCATAATTGGGAATGTAGTTGGTGGTAATCCATTGGTTACGGGCATATTTCTTGATGAGCAAAGCTTGTTCGTTCAAGAAATCGTTGGTTTGGCTTGCTGCAAAGCGGCGGTAGTCCAATATCTGATGGTGATTCATAAACAACTGCTTGGTGCGAGGAAGTTTTATTTCGTCGAACGAGGCATACACCTGACTCCAAAAAGTGGTTCCCCAAGCATTGTTTAACTCCTCAATACGACTGTATTTCTTGCGCAGGAAGTCGCGGAAACCAAGTTCCGCTGCCGGGTTGAAGTCAAATTGTACTTCGGGTTCATTATCGAGCTGCCAACCCACAATACGTTTGTCATTTCCATAGTGTTGTGCTAGCTTCTCTATCATCTTGAAAGAGAGCTCGCGATAGAGTGGCGATGCAAAAGAGGCATGCTGGCGGGCACCATGTTCGCGTATGGTACCATCTTCATACTTCACGAGTATTTCGGGATATTTACGACTCATCCACACAGGTGGCGTAGCTGTAGAGGTGCACATCACTACTTTTAAGTTGTACTTAGCAGCTAATGCCACAGCGCGGTCTAACCAATCAAAATCATATTTCCCCTCTTCAGGCTCTAATTGTGCCCAGGCAAATTCGGCAAAGTGGGTAAACTCAAATCCCAGATCGCGCATTTGCTTGAAGTCTCGTTCCCATTGGTTCTCGTTCCAATGCTCGGGATAGTAATATACTCCGGTCAACGTGAGGTCTTTATCATTAAACCAAGTGGTTTGCGCAAAAGTTGCGACAGTAAAAAGTAAGAGTAGTGGCGTGAGTAAATGTTTCATGGCGTTATTGTATTTTATTTGTACTACAAATGTAAGTTATTACAAGCGTAAATCATTCTTTCATTCGTGCAAATAACTGGAATAAAGTATCAAAAGGCTTTAATTTTGTACAACAATAGTCATATATCCTAATTCTAAATCGTTTTTGTGTCGTTATTCGTTTTCTTTTAGTATTTTTGCTTCGTGTACGCAAACGTATTATTAATCAATAAGAAATATTGGGCATGAAAACAAATTATGAAATTCGTTATGCTGCGCATCCACAAGATGCAAAAAGCTATGACACAAAGAGAATTCGCAAAGACTTTTTGATTGAAAATGTATTCACCGACAATGAAGTGAATATGGTATATTCCATGTACGACCGCATGGTAGTAGGTGGAGCCAAACCAGTTGGCGAAGTATTAAAACTTGAAGCCATCGATCCGTTAAAAGCACCATTCTTCTTGACTCGTCGCGAAATGGGTATTTACAATGTGGGTGGTCCTGGTATCGTAAAAGCAGGCGATAGCGTATATGAGCTCAACTTCAAAGAAGCATTATATTTAGGCTCGGGCGATCGTGAAGTTACTTTCGAAAGCAAAGATGCCTCAAAACCGGCTAAGTTCTACTTCAACTCGTTAACAGCACATCGCAACTATCCCGACAAAAAGATTACAAAAGCCGATGCTATCGTGGCAGAAATGGGATCATTGGATGGATCTAACCACCGCAACATCAACAAAATGATTGTAAATCAGGTATTGCCTACCTGTCAGCTTCAAATGGGTATGACCGAATTGGCTGTTGGTAGCGTGTGGAACACAATGCCTGCTCATGTTCACTCTCGTAGAATGGAAGCTTACTTCTATTTCGAAGTACCCGAAGAACATGCAGTATGCCACTTTATGGGCGAAGTAGATGAAACACGTCACGTATGGATGAAGAACGACCAAGCCGTATTATCGCCCGAATGGTCTATTCACTCGGCAGCCGCTACACACAATTATACCTTTATTTGGGGTATGGGTGGCGAGAACCTTGATTACGGTGACCAAGACTTCTCATTAATAACAGATTTGAAATAATTCATTAACAACAATATTTATGGTAAATTTTTCTCTTGAAGGTAAAGTTGCACTTGTAACAGGTGCTTCTTACGGTATTGGCTTTGCTATTGCCAGTGGCTATGCCAAAGCAGGTGCAACAATCGTGTTTAACGATATTAACCAAGAACTTGTAAACAAAGGGTTGGCTGCTTATGAGGCAGAAGGCATTAAAGCACATGGCTATGTGTGTGATGTAACAAACGAAGACCAGGTAAACGCAGTTATCGCACAGATTGAGAAAGAAGTAGGTGCTGTTGATATTTTGGTAAACAACGCAGGTATCATCAAACGTATTCCAATGCACGAAATGAAAGCTGCGGAGTTCCGTCAAGTAATTGATATAGACTTGAATGGCCCATTTATTATGGCAAAAGCAGTACTTCCGTCTATGATGAAGAAAGGTGCCGGAAAGATTATTAACATCTGCTCTATGATGAGCGAATTGGGTCGCGAAACTGTTTCGGCTTATGCGGCTGCCAAAGGTGGTTTGAAAATGTTGACACGTAACATCGCTTCTGAGTATGGCGAGTACAACATACAGTGTAATGGTCTTGGACCGGGTTATATTGCCACTCCACAAACAGCTCCATTGAGAGAAAAGCAAGCTGACGGATCGCGTCATCCGTTCGACCAATTTATTATTGCAAAGACTCCGGCTGCCCGTTGGGGAAATCCGGAAGACTTGGTAGGTCCTGCTGTATTCTTGGCTTCGGAAGCATCTAACTTTGTAAACGGTCATGTATTATATGTAGATGGCGGTATTCTTGCTTATATCGGTAAACAACCTTGATAATATCCAATGAAAAATATTATTAGTTTATTTATCCTTGCTTTCCTCTTTGCATCTTGCAATGAAAGCAAAACGGTTACAGTTACGGTTTCTAATACTCTTCCTATCGATAGAGTGAACGAAATGGTAGAAGTGCCAATGAACGAGGTGGTTACCTTGTTGCAGCTTGCCTCTCACGAGCAGTTTGTTGTAAACGATGCCGAGGGCAAAGAAGTTGCTTATCAGGTTACTGCCGGTGAGCAGTTGATTTTCCCTGTGGCTGTTGCTGCCAACGGTACCGCAACCTACACCATTCAAAAAGGTACTCCTGCAGATGTGCAAGTGATTGCTTGTGGGAAACACTACCCCGAACGTGTAGACGATATTGCTTGGGAGAATGATTTAGTTGCTTTCCGCGCGTATGGTCCTGCTCTGCAATATAAAGGCGAAAAAGCTTACGGTTACGATGTGTGGAACAAGTACAACACCAGCGAACCAGTTGTTGAAGCGCGCTACGCTATGGAACTTAATCCCGAAACTGTGGCACAGATTGATAGCTTGAAAAAGGTAAATCCGGATGCGGCCGCACAGTTGTATGCTTCTGTTTCATATCATGTAGACCATGGCAACGGAATGGACTGCTATAAAGTAGGTCCTACGTTGGGTGGTGGAACAGCGGCGTTGATGGTCGATGGAAACATTATCTATCCATACTGTTATAAGAATTTTGAGATTCTGGATAACGGACCGCTGCGTTTTACAGTGAAGTTGGAGTACAATCCGCTAACGGTAAAGGATAACAGTAATGTAATTGAAACACGCACCATCTCATTGGATGCAGGTTCGCACATGAACAAAGTTGTTCTTTCGTATGCTGGTTTGAATGAAGCAACCGATGTAGCTACCGGTCTTGTATTGCACGAACCCGATGGTGTTGCTGTTCTTAAAGCAGAGGCAGGTGCTGGTTATATAACTTATGTAGATCCAACCGATAACGCTGCTGCTGGAAATGGTAAAATCTTTGTTGGAGCCGCTTTCCCTAACAGCGTAAAGGAAGCTAAAGCCTTGTATTTCTCTAAAGAAGAGAGAGAAAAGGAGAGGGGTGGTGCCGACGGTCATGTATTGGCTATTAGCGAGTATACTCCGGGAAGTGAATATACCTATTACTTTGGTTCGGCCTGGAGTAAGGCAGCCATTAGCGAGATTACTGCTTGGAACGACTACGTAGCCGATTTTGCGAAGAAAGTACGCAATCCGTTGAGCGTAACAATCAAGTAAGCAATTTTTCTATATAAATAAAGAGAGGGTGTGTCAAAACGAAGAGATTGACACACCCTCTTTCTTTTTTATATTATATCTGCAAGCAGAAGGCTGAAAGCCTGACATATTTTGCCTGGGGTAAAACCCCAGGACAGTGACTACAACAAGCAAAAAGTTCTGAAAGAACGG
>NZ_QVML01000014.1:74669-95495 GCF_010501015.1 Bacteroides sp. 214
CCAAAACCCAGGGCTGCACTCGCTTCGCTCCCTGACCCTAGGCTAAGTATGTCGCGCTGTCAGCGCTTCGACGTTTGATACACCCCCTATAACGAAGCCCGATATTGAGATAGTTCAGACTTTTGCAAAAAAAAGAGAGTGTATCGTTTTTGACACACCCTCTTCTCATTATAACAACTTGAACTCATACCCCTGCTCCAACATCCATTCAATGGATCTTGGCAAGGCATACTTCAGGTTCTTCTCGGATTTCAGTGAGTCATGGAATGTAATAACAGAACCATTGCGCACATACTTCTTCACAATGCGAAGCACTTGTCTGCCATTAAGACGTTTGCTATAATCGCGCGTTACAACATCCCACATCACAATTTTATATTTATTACGCAATACGTAGTACTGTTCGAGGCGCATGTGTCCATGTGGCGGACGGAATAAATCTGTTTGCAGCAATTCGTTTGCTTTGTCTGTATTGGCAAGGTAGTTGTTCGAAAGGTATTCAAAACCACGAATATGGTTGAAGGTATGGTTTCCTATACGGTGCCCTCTATCTACTACCATTTGGTAAGTTTCGGGAAACTTACGCACATTATCGCCTACCATAAAAAAGGTAGCTTTAATATGATAGGTATCTAATAAATCGAGTACCCATGGAGTTACCTCAGGTATCGGTCCATCATCGAAAGTCAGGTAAACGGCTTTTTCATTAGGACTCATACGCCAGATAGCCCGGGGGTATAAAACCCGGACTATCTGGGGAGGTTGTTCTATAAACATCTGTTATTCTTTTATTGCTTTTTAACCCTCATCACATATAGCTCGTATAGCTTATCCGAGAGCGATTCGTACTTCCCGTGAAGGTCGGATTTGTGTATTTTCATTACACGTACAAGTTCATCGAGCAAGCTATAATGCCAGCTTATGTCTCCACGGGAGATGAGTAACTGTTGGTCGCCCATGGATAGATACCATGTTATGTACTCCACCGAATTATCTGCTAAAGCGGCAATTATCCGGTCTGCTTTTTCACGTTCTTCCAGCTTGTAATAGGATTCTGCCATGTCGAGCGAACCGTTACTTAAGTCGTAAGGCACATTGAAACTCGGCACCATGCGCTCGCAGTAGTCAAGCGCTTTCAGGGCTTGTTCGTTTTTACCTTCTCTAAGGAGTTGTTTTACCATCATCGTAAAAATGCGGCGATGGGTGAAAGACATGCGCATTGTGTTGTCATCAATGTAAATACCCGGTTTGTCAATACCGCCAAACTTAAACTTGTTCATCAGGTTGTCGTACATCTTTTCGCTATCTATTTGCGCATCCAGTTTTTCGGTATCAAATGGGGTGAAACGATAGGCCAATCCTTCTTGTACAAAGTGGTTGCGCATGTTCAGTTGGTTATCCGTACCAACGGTAATGGCCATGTAGATAGGACGTTCCCAATTGGCATTGGCAATCATCTCGAGCATCATCAACTCGTTCTTGTACAAGGCACCCTTACCTTTCAGCGAAATGTGCATGTAGTCGGGGATGGAGTCGCCCAATGCTTCGGGTATTTTCATGCCCGATCGACGAACAGCTTCCTTGTCTATTTTCACCACGATGCTATCTGTAGGGATAAAGCGTAGTTGTTCATTATCCGAGCGTACCCAATATTTCAGAATATTCTTCAGTTCGTATGGATTTTCGCCAAATACATCTTGTGCCTTTGTGCGGTTTTCCGAGCCCGAAACATCGTTCGAACTTTGTGCATACAGTTCGTCTATCTGTTTCTTGAAGTCCGGACGTACACGAATATACTCATTTGTACCCTCTACATACTCTACTCTATCCCAAGTGATGGGCAGTGATGGAGAATCGTATGCCGGGCGCTTCATCTGGTCTATGTACCAGTCGGTCTGCAAATAACTGAGGTTACAAGTGCGGGCATCCGTACGGAATCCTTCTGTTTCCTGGTTGTACCACAACGGGAAGGTATCGTTATCTCCATTGGTAAATATAATCGGGTTACCGGTTTCGCTCAGCGTCATCAGGTAGTTTTGTCCGAAGTCGCGGCACACATAGCGGTCGCTTCTGTCATGATCATCCCAGGTCTGACCCACCATTTGTATCGGAACGAGTAGACAAAGCACTGCTGTAATTGCTGCGGCAGGGAGCTCTTTCAGCTTCAACGTATCCTGCAACATCCGAACAATACCTGCTACACCCATACCTGCCCAGATGGCAAACGCATAGAATGAAGCCGCATACGCATAATCACGCTCACGAGGTTGTGTCGGTGTTTGGTTAAGGTACAACACAATGGCGATACCTGTCATAAAGAAGAGGAAGAATACCACCCAGAATTGTTGCACACCTCTTTTGCCACGATAAGCTTGCCAGAAGAGACCAATAATACCTAGTAGCAACGGCAATCCGTAGAACACATTGCGTCCTTTGTTCTCTTTCAACACAGTAGGTAGCAAGTCTTGGTCGCCCACCAACAGGTTGTCGATAACTTTTATACCGGTTATCCAGTTTCCTTTCTCTATTTCTCCCAAACTCTGAAGGTCGTTCTGTCTACCCACGAAGTTCCACATAAAGTAACGCCAGTACATAAAGTTAAGCTGGTACGAGAAGAAGAACTTGATGTTTTCCCATTGGGTAGGTATATTAACGGTAATCATCTCGCCACACTGGTTGTGTTGTACATTCGTACCTTTTATCTCCATCCAGTTTTTATACGCATCGGTGTGCAAACTGCTATACATACGCGGGAATAGCATATTCTGTGCATAGACATACTCCGCCCGCCCCGGTACTTCGATATAGCTATCTTTCTCATCAGGAGCTGTTTTTTCTTTGCGGATGTACTTCGTGTCACCTTTCTTTTGGCGATATACACAGTATTGTCCCTCCACATCCAGTGCTACTTGCGAAGAATATGCCTGTCCGTAGAATAGCGGACGGGTACCATATTGCTCACGACCCAAATACTCGCCCAGCGTGAAGATATCTTCGGGCGAATTCTGGTCCATCGGGGTATTGGCGGTAGAACGGATAACAATCAATGCGTACGAAGAGTAGCCAATCATAATCATCATGATGCAAAGCAGCGATGTATTCATGGTTCGCGCGCTGATTTGATACTTGGTGTTGAGGTTCTTGGCAAACAAATAAGCGGCAAGCGCACCCAGTACCACCAACCCGATAATAATGCTGCTTGTGCCATGTCCGTAGAATGGAATACCCAGTAGCGCCACCGTGCCGAGGAAAGAGATATTCATGCGGGTGCGGTTGTTGCTCTGGTAGGTTTCGAAAACACCCCACACAATGCATGCCACCAGTACAATGATGTAAACCACCACTCCTGTATTGAACGGCATACCCAACGAGTTTACAAACAAAAGTTCAAACCAGCCACCTACCTTCACAGCGCCCGGCACAATACCGTATAGTACCACGGCTATTAATATGGCCGAGCCAATAAGCGCCAGCAGGCTACCTTTCAGGTCGGCATCCGGATTCTTTTTATAGTAATATACCAAAACAATAGCAGGCAGACACAACAGGTTGAGCAGGTGCACGCCAATACTCAGTCCGGTAAGGTACGCAATCAATATCAACCAACGGTCCGAGTAGGCATCATCCGCTACATCCTCCCACTTCAGTATCAGCCAGAATACCACTGCTGTAAACAGCGAGGAGTAAGCATAAACTTCGCCCTCTACCGCGCTAAACCAAAAGGTATCACTCCAGGTGTAGATAAGCGCTCCCACCAGTCCCGAACCAATAATCGTTATCATCTGTTCGAGGGAGATTGTTTCGCCGTCCTTCACCACCAGTTTCTTCACTAAATGTGTGATGCTCCAAAACAGGAACAAAATACAGGCTGCACTCATCAGCGCACTCATATAGTTGACCATTTTTGCAACTAATGCAGGGTCGCTAACAAATTGTGTGAAGAAGTTTGCGGTTAGCATAAAGAAAGGTGCGCCGGGAGGGTGTCCCACTTCCAGCTTATAAGCCGAAGTAATAAATTCTCCACAGTCCCAAAAACTTGCGGTTGGTTCAATCGTCAGGCAGTAAGTAATCGCTGCAATAAGAAAAGCAAACCACCCCACCAGGTTGTTTACGGTTTTGTATTGTTTCATGTAAGCTATAATAAATTATACGTTAGCGCTTTACGCGTGGCAAAGATAGTATTTTAATTAAAAAGTAATAGCTACCCCCCTTATTTAATATGGACGTATTCATTTTATTGTTTATATTTGTCTGCTTAAAATTATAGTATGAATATTATACATAACATAATTCTGTATCTACCATTTTTTGTTTCATTATACTGGGCAGTGCTTCTGTTGCTGAATAAAAGAAACAATAACAGACCTCAAAATATATGGATGGTATGCATGTTTGTTTTGAGTGCCTGCTCGTTTGTGTGGATTATGATTTTAGGGGGTATCGAAAATTATAAGCTTTATTATAAGTTAGATATAGTTGATATCACCCTAACACTGACTATATTCCCGCTTCTATATCTTTATTTCTGGGCTTTGAACACCAAAGATACATTAACCTGGAGGCAATATGCGTGGTTTTTGCCAGGGCTTATTCTGGGGGGTATTTCTGCCATCCTTTATCTGTGCATGGGCGAAGAACAGTCTGTTGAATACATACAAACCGTAATCGAAAATCAGGATACTTACCAGTTTACACCCGGCACACTTCAATGGTTGCTTTATGTAGTAAGCCTACAAATATTTTCGGTTGTTTTTGCCATTCAAATAATCATTGTGTTATTCCTTTCTACATTAAATGTAATCCGCTACAAGAAAGGGATTCAAAACTTCTTCTCCAACCTGGAAGGAAAATCCATTGAGAACAACCGGGCGGTATTGATTGGACTTTTTGTTTTTCTGGTTATTGCGCTTTCGGCTACTTTTTTATGGGGAGTGTCTCACGAAGCCTATTATTCGGCCAAATATATAGCTATGGGGCTGACGGGCGTATGCATCTTCTACATGGGGCATCATGTGTATAACACCAAGTTCATTCTTCAACACATTGCAGAAGGAGAACTGTCCATGGAAGAGTACGAACCCCTCGAAAAAGAGGATGAGGGGACTCATCTGAATAGAGTACTTGTAAGGTTCAACCAATTAATTGACGAGAAACAGTTCTTTCTTCGCCCCACACTTACGCTAGACGATATCGCCGTCGAACTTCACTCCAACCGCACCTACATCTCGCGCATCATCAATGAAGAGTTTCATAGCAATTTCTACGAATTTATTAGTCGCAAACGCGTTGAATTCGCTAAAGAATTGATGATGAAAAACCCACAATTACCCCAAGAACAGGTAGCCACAATGTCGGGATTTGTTCACGCTTCTACCTTCAGTCGTACCTTCAAAAATCAAACAGGATTGACGTTTAGTCAGTGGAAAAAACGTTAAAAAACTCTTTTTTTTATCCTGTGCTAAATGCTTTTACGTAGCGCTAACAAATACTTGTTTAGCGCTAATGCCGCATCTGTTTTGTCTCCGTATTTTTGCAGGAGTTAACAAAAAACAAAGCAGATATGAGAAATTTAACCTACAAACAAAAGACTTATCTGTTACATTTTTTATCAACTAATCGTATTAATCATTCATTTTAATTATTATTTAATTATGAGCAGAAAATCAATTTACCTGCCACCCTGCATTGAAGTAATAACAATGCACAACGAAGGCGTGATGGCAGCAAGTGCAGGTCTCGACGGAATGGACGGCACAGACTTCATCAGCAACTCAGCCGGCGCACAGTCGGGCAGTATCACATCGAGTGGAAACGCAGCTACAAAAGGCGCAAACTCCATGCAAGACCTCGAAGACATGTTGAACGATTTATTCACTACCACAAAATGAAAAAAATAGCACTACTTACCGCAGGCATCGCAGCCATCATGATGACAGCATGCCAAAAAGACGACAACCTGCCACAAGAGCAGCAAGAAAAATTCACCGTAATAGCCACCATGCCGCAAAAGGCAGACACCCGGGTGACGTTCGAAGAAATAGCCGGAGACCCACTCTCAAGCCTCAAAGTTACATGGGCAGCAGGCGATAGGATTGTAGATGAGAACCGCATTGATCACACCCTTGCAGGCGGCGCAGGAACAACAAGCGCAACCTTCAACTTCGATACCGAGCCCACTGGCGGCGCAACGTTTACCTACGGTACATGGAAAGCAGTTCAGTCTCAAAATCCTAGCAACCCTATGGGGCACTTGAGCAGTGTTCACGAAATGGCAGGCACGTACAATGCCACAGCCAAAAGCATCGCCTTCGAGCATCAAACGTCTGTGATGCGCATTGCGCTGTCGGGTCTCCAGAAGAGTAGTGATCTCGGAGTGCTTTACATACAACGTGATGCGGAGTCTCTCTCTATTAACCTCAATGGCAATAGTAACAGCACCGAAGCCGATGGAACATTCGTAGCATGGGTTTCCGTAGACCCTGAATGGTTAGATGGCGCAACCGAACTCAGCTTCATGCTAGGCTATCTAGATCAGGACGTCCAAGAATACACCCACACCTTCGGCACCGCCCTCGTTGGCAATGCTTTGAAAGGCAAACTACTGCACTGCAACATCAACATGGAAACCAAAACAGCCATAACAGTAGGATTTGGTAGCGACCCAACATGGTTAGACCCCATAAACACCGTGCCCGATGGATACACACACATGGTGTACGACGCAGCAAGCTTTGCAGCCCTGCCAACAGCCGATGCCAACGCAATAGTGATACAAATGGCCGACATTACATTGACCGACGAAGCACTAGCCAACTTCGCAGGCAAGTACAACGGCAACGGACACACCATCACCAAAGCCAGCGGCTCTGCATTTACAACACTCACCGGCCAAGCATGCATCACCAACACACACATGCGCGGAGGGGCAGTGCTGATATCGACACTTGGAATGAGTAATAAAATCTCAAAATGCAGTAGCATAGGCGCCGCTTTAGTAGGACAAGGCCCGATGCTGCCGGTACAACCCCTCCTTACCCTGTGCAGTACCGACCAGACAGCACTGATAAATAGTGCTGCCCCCAACCTCTTCTCCAACTGCTGGTACAATGGCGCAGCACAAAGCACCTCAGTAGCCGGCGACGTATGGAAAGAAGCCACCAAAGAAATGGTATCTGTCACCGCAGCCCAACTATATGTAGACGGAAAAATTCAATGGGATTACCAACCCTAACCACCGCTACAAGCGTTTTGGCTTGCAAGCCGAGGCCGAAACCTTCCTGCAACCTGCGCGGAGCTTTCAGCCGGAGCCGAAACCTTCCTGCAAATCGCACGAAGCTATCAGCCGAAGCTGAATCCTTACTGCAACCTGCACATAGCTATCAGCCGAGGCCGAAGCATCCCTGCAAGTTGCATAGCGCTTTCAGCCGGAGCCGGAGCATTCCAGCAAGTTGCACAACACTTTCGGTCGAGGCCGAAAGCGAAAAAGCAACGAATTAATAATTAAAACAACAAATTCCCAGCTCATCGGTGAGATAAACGCCACCATCGAGCAATTCAAACTTAATATCGATAACCAAAGCAAAAAAAAGAAAGAAGATGAAGAAGATACAAATCAGCAATAAACTACACCTATTATATATAGGTGCAATGGCAGCCATCATGACGCTAAATATGGCAAGCTGCCAACAAGAAGATGCAATGCCCACCGACGATAACGACGCACAGGGCGAGTTGGTACAATTCAACATTGGCAAACCCGCCGGGTTTGTCGGCGTAGGTAACGATACCCGCACGGTGATTGCGGATGATGGCACCGTGACGTGGGAAGATGGCGACAAGGTATACGTAGTAATGGCAATAGGTGAAGACTCTAATTATACCTTCCGCAACGGCACGCTAACCTATAGCGGCGGTTCATGGAATAGCGATTTGCGCTGGCCGCTGGATTTCCAAGCCGGTACCCAGGTTCAGTTCCTTGCCTGGTATTTAGGCAGGGGCGAAGGCAGTGGGCTTGGTCAGGAATTGTATCAGCACCAAATATACAATGCCATGAGCGCTGCTAAAACAATAAACGACACTTCGGAAACGATCAGTTTGCTATTGGCGCCAACATTCGCAGGTGATATGAACTTTAATCAATTTGTATTTACCGGCCTTACCGAAGGGCAAACCGTAACGTTAGCCACCCCCAGTTGGTACAGTTTTAAGGTAACACTTCAGGAGAATAACTTACTTTATGCAAATTGCCCTAATCTATCAGTGCCCAAAACGTTCACTGCCGATGCCAGCGGCCAGATAGTTCTTTATCTGCACACATCCACCGTCAGCAGCTTGAAGTACAGCATTGATAACGAGGAAGCGGTAAACCTACGCGATAATACGCTTATTGCTGCTGCCTTGACGGCACAACCGTATGGCAACCGTTTCATCATCAACTGCGGCGCACCGGCATCGGGCGGCACCGGCGCGGGAGATATTGAGGCGGCAGCGGCAGCAAAACAAGAGTTCTTGGATTGGTATAATGGCGGCGCAAGTACAGACTTTACGCTTAGCGGCGATATTACTCTTCAATCGGGCGATATAACGAGTGTGCAACATTTGACCAATAACCAAACCTTCGATGGCGCAGGATTTACCATTACAGGGTTGAACATTACAATTCAGAATGCCGTAGTTGGGCTGTTTGGCGTAAACAACGGCACAATAAAGAATCTAATTATAAAAGATGCCACAATAAGTGGAGATTATGCAGGCGCTATTATCGGTCAAAATGCAGGTCGCATCATTAGCTGCCAGTCTATTAATTGCATTTTAACAGGTAGTGGTAGTGCCGGCGGTATTGCCGCCATCAACAGCGGAACTATTGTGGCTTGTTATGAGAGTGGTAGCACAATCTCCGGAGCGGAAGCCGGCGGTATTGCTGCTTATAACGACGCAGGAACCATTTTGGCCTGCTATGCCCAGTCGGCAACAATTACCAGTGGCTATGAAACTCCGGGCGGCATCTTGGGATACAATGTTGATACCAGTTCTATCACCACTGCATGCTACTGGCAACACGGCACCATAACCAATGGTATAGGCGATAATAGGGGCATCGACGGCACGGTTAAAAGCAATTACGCCGATTGCTACGGAGCTATGAATACTGCGTTAACCGGTGCAGGGTACTCGGCTATGTGGGGTGCTACGGGCTTGGTTTATCCTTAATCTAACCAACCCCTCTCTTCCGAAAGAATTCAAATATCCCTCTCCCAGCCAAAGGCCCTGCCTCGCTGGGGGAGGCTATTAATCACTAAAGAAAACAATTATTAATTATGAGCAGAAAAGTAACCTACCAGTCTCCCCGCATTGAAGTAATTGCACTGCACAACGAAGGCGTGATGGCAGCAAGCGCAGGCCTCGACGGAATGGACGGCACAGATTTCATCAGCAACTCAGCCGGCGCACAGTCGGGAAGTATCACATCGAGTGGAAACGCAGCCGCAAAAGGCGCAAACTCCATGCAAGACCTCGAAGACATGTTGAACGATTTATTCACTACCACAAAATGAAAAAAATAGCACTACTTACCGCAGGCATTGCAGCCATCATGATGACGGCATGCCAGAAAGATGACAACCTGCCCCAAGAGCAGCAAGAAAAATTCACCATAACAGCCACCATGCCACAAAAGGCAGATACCCGGGTGGGATTCGAAGAAGTAACTGGAGACCCACTCTCAAGCCTCAAAGTTACATGGGCAGCAGGCGATATTATTGTAGATGCGAACAACGATTCGCACAGCCTCGCAGGCGGCGCAGGAACAACAAGCGGTACATTCAACTTCAAAAATCAGCCTACCGATGGCGCAACGTTTACCTGCGGCATATGGAGCAGCAATCAATACCAATCATCAAGTGATGCTTTGGAGCATTTGGGCGATACGCATGTAATGACAGGCGCATACAATGCCGAAACCCAAAGCATTGCCTTCGAGCACAAAGCAGCCGTAATGCGCATTGCGCTATCGGGTCTCCATAAAAGCGCTGAACTCACCATGCTTCAGATAACACGTACAGATTACGAATCCATCGCCCTCTACCTCTCTGATAATAGTACTACAGTCGATGGAACATTCGTAGCATGGGTTTCCGTAGACTCGGAATGGTTAGATGCTGAAACTAACCTCACCTTCAGGGTAATTTATGCAGATTACGACCTCCAACCCTACCTCCAAGCCTACCCCCACACCTTCAGCTCTCCCATCGCAGCTGCCGATATTAAAGGCAAACTACTACACTGCAACATCAACATGAATCCGGATGCAGCGGCAGCAAAACAAGAGTTCTTGGATTGGTATAATGCCGGTATGACTACAGACTTTGCACTTAGCGGCGACATCGACCTTTCGGGTGTTACCGACTTCTATTTGAGGAGCCTCGGTGAAGGAAAAACCTTCGATGGCGGTGGATATACCATTACAGGATTGAACATAAATAATAGTGCGAGTGTCGGGCTATTTAGGCTGAACTTAGGCACTATAAAGAATGTAACTATAAAGGGTGCCACAATAGGAGGACAAAATGCGAGCGCTGTAGGCGATAATTTTGGTAGCATCATTAACTGCCGGGCTATTAATTGCACAATAGACGGATCGGCTGTGGGCGGCGCTATTACAGGTGTTAACATGGGCACCATTGTGGGTTGTTACGAAAGCGGAAATACCATTACCAGTGCTTACGCCGCAGGCGGCATTGCAGGCAATAATGCAGAAGATGGTATCATCTTGGCCTGCCACGGAAACGGAAGTACAATTAGCGGAGATTATTGTGCGGGTGGTATTGCAGGAAACAACGTAGAAACAATAACCGCTTGCTATGCCACGCCAACAAGTGTAAGCAGTAGCAGCGATATAGCAGGTGCTGTGGTGGGTATGAACGATGATGGTTCAGCCAACACATGCTACTGGCAACACAGCAGTTTAACCGAAGGTGTAGGTGCAAATACAAGTGCCGCCACCGACACCACAGCTAAAGACGATTTAGCCAATTGCTACAACAATATGAACACAGTCTTGGCTGGCACTGCTGCTGATGATGCTGGTGTTAGCTGGGATGCTACCGGTTTGGTTTTTGCAGAGTAATCGTTGAATTCTCTTCCGAAAGAAAATCAAAAGAGGCTGAATCCTTAAACAAGAGGGTTCAGCCTATTTTGATTTTGTCCATCCAGCTTGAGGTCATTCAACAGTGTTGGTGCGGTAGTCTAGCGTTTCATTAACACAAGCAATGAACTTTGCATTTTGCTGTACCGTACCGATGTCGTGGCTCACAAGGATAATGGCGCACTCTCTGTTTATTTCGGTGAGTAGTTCGTAAAGGCGTGCTTCGAACTGCTTGTCGATGTAGGTGCTGGGCTCATCGAGAATAACCACCTGAGGGTTGGATATAATGGCGCGGCCGAGTAAAGCGCGTTGTATTTGTCCACCGCTGAGTTGCCCGATAGGAGATTTCTCCACTCCCTCCAATCCCATACGTGCCACCACTTGCCTCACTTTTTCTTTATGTGCATGGGTAAACCGGCTGGTCACTGTTTTGCACGAACTCAGCCCCGAGAGGATAACTTCTTCTACGGAAATAGGGAATTTTTTATCTATCGTGTTGTATTGGGGCAAGTAACCCATGGTTATTTTATCGACAGCTTTGCCTTCTTTGTAGTAGGTGATTTTGCCTGCAGAAGCCGCTATCAATCCCAGCACCACTTTTATCAGTGTGGTTTTTCCGCCACCGTTGGGACCAATAATACCCAGAAAATCGCGCTCGTACACCGTGAGGTTTACATCGTGCAATACCTGTTTCTTATCATAGCCTGCCGAGATGCCGGTGAGCGAGATAAGTGGTTGAGGCTCTATGGCGTGATTACTCTTCATGCGATAAACTTTTGGCAACGTGTATCATCTCTGCTTGCCAGTCGTAGGCTAACGGATTAATTTCTACTACTTGGGTTTGTGTCTGCTTGGCAATAAATTCTGCGCCTCTCTTATCAAACTCGGGTTGTACAAAGATGGTTCGTACCTGCTCGGCTTCCGCTACTTCAATCAATGATTTTAAGTACGACATGGAGGGCTCCTTGCCGTGTACTTCGATAGGTATTTGCCGCAAACCATAATCGCGCGCGAAGTAAGACAATGCCGGATGGTAGATCATAAAGGAACGGTCGCCACCGGGCACAAGTATACGGGTGAGCAATGTGTCGGTCTCTTCGAGGAACACCATTAAAGAGTCATAGCGTGCACGGAAAAATTCTTCATTGGCAGCATCCAGTTGGCAGAAAGCCCGGAGTGTGTTGCCTGCTATTATCTTTGCATTTAAAACAGAGCTCCACACGTGTGGCTCTACACCCCCTTCGTGGAAGTGGTCGCCATGCGCCTGTTTGCCTTCGTGTATCAGTTCAATGCCTTCGGAAAGGTCGAACACCTTAAGATGCGGGGCATTGGAAAGCATTCTATCCATCCATGCCTGTTCAAACCCAATGTACCCGATGCGCAGATACGCTTCACTCTCGCTTAATGCTACCAGCTGCTGGGGGGTAGGGTCGTAGGTTTCGGGGCTCGAACCTTTGGGCACCATGCTTTTAATGGTGAACTTATCTCCTCCAATTGCTTCGGCAAAATAACGCTGTGGCTCAATCGTAACACTAATGATGCGCTCTGCTCTGTTTTTACGCGTGGTGTTTGAGCAAGATTGAGTAGACAGTATGCAAGCGGCTGCTATGGCAACAAGAACAATGTATCTGATATCTTTCATTCGTTCTGTTTTTTATTGGTTGACGGACTTGGTAGCGCGAAGAATCTCGCGTTTTCCTCCCGGAGGGCCGGGTAGCCTTTCTACGGTGAAGCCAGCCTGTTGCAACATTCGCCGTACCTCGCCTTTGGCGCAGTAGGTGGTAAGTACACCATCGTCAAAGAGCACATTGTAGAGTCTGTCGAATACGGCTTGTGTCCATAGTTCGGGTTGCTTCTCGGGAGAAAACGCATCGTAATAGATAACGGCAAAACGCATATCATCCAGTGGCTTATAGGTAAGGAGGTCTACATTGAGCTTAGCTAAAATGAAATCGTCTGTAATAAACTGAGGGATACCCCACTTTGCGCTGTGTATTTTCTCCCAGTATTCGTCTTTAGCGTAATTCAGAGCGGCAAGTGTATCTCGCTCTACCGGATAAAGTTCTAACCCTACATAGCAAACGTTTTTACCCAACTTTTCTGCCTCAAGAAGGGTAAGGTAAGCGTTCAAGCCTGTGCCAAACCCAACTTCGAGGACGGTTACACACTCTTCCTTGCACGTCTTCATGCCCATTTCCACAAATACATGTTGTGACTCGGTGCGAGCACCCTTCACACTGTGGTAATGCTCATCCAGTTCGGGAACGAACAAGGTGGCGCTTCCGTCTTCTGTCTTTTCAATAACTATTGTTCTATCTCTATTCATAAATTTATAATGCATTAAAAACGCCCTGTGCCGCCATGATAACGATAATATATCGAAGCAACTTACCGAGAAACATGCTAATGGAAACCAAGAGTATATTGCTTCTCAAAAATCCCAGAGAAACCGCTATGATGCTTCCCAATATAGGAAGAAATGCAAAGAAAGCCATCAAAGCACTACGCCCATTGAGATAGTTCTGTACCTGTTCTATTTTTTCGCG
Source organism: Bacteroides sp. 214 (assembly GCF_010501015.1). Classification (GTDB taxonomy): domain Bacteria; phylum Bacteroidota; class Bacteroidia; order Bacteroidales; family Bacteroidaceae; genus Bacteroides. Next base: position 88,359 of record NZ_QVML01000014.1, read on the forward strand.
TTTCATGTGGAAGTATTTCACCAGCCAATCCATTTTGCCCAAATGCCCCATCCAGTAGCAGGTAAGACCTCCTAATAAATTGCCGGTAGCGGCACACAGCAGGCACACCACCGTGTTGAGCCCTAAACTGGGATGTATTAAGGCAATCAGTACGGCTTCCGAACTAAAAGGTATTACACTACCTGCCAGGAAAGCAGACAGAAACATACCCACATAACCCCATTGGATAAGAAATTCTATAATAGCATCCATATATTGTATCCGTATATAAAGAGTAGCGCCAGTGCGCTCCCTATAAAGAATAAGTTAGAGAGTTTTGAGTTTGTTTGGGTAGCAAAATGAGCAATCAAAACACTTAAGCCGGTTAATAAAATGGAAGTCAAACTAATGATGTGAGCCGGTTGTAATACAATAAACACAAACATAAAAAAGCATATCACAATCCAGAATCGCAGCAAGATACGCGTGCGTATTTTATCTTTATAACTCTCGGCAAGGCAATGTATAGTGCTGCAAACAAACAAGAAAAAGAAATAGCACAACGTAACAAGCTCCCATGTAGGCAGAAGACTGAAGTCGATTGCATCAAAGTGAATAAGTTGCACAAACGGCTTATAAAACAACTCCATACTATCGTGGTAAACCGCATGGCCTAACAAGAAAAAGTAGGGAAGAATAAAGCCAAGTAATGTAGCAAAGAAAATACGCCACGTGAGTGTGCTTAAGTAGGGTATACCTATTATAAATAAAGGTATAAAGAATATCAACTGCGGAAACAACATGCTACCCAGTCCTAAGAAGAAGAACGAATAGAACAGACTTCCTGTCGGAGCAGATTGCTGATAGCTGCGAAAGAAAAAGTAAAGGGCTATGATGAAAAAAACCGTTAATACATTGGCTGAGTGGAATTGATGCAGAGCTGGAAAAATCGCGATAAAGAGGAAGTAGATGGTGGTCTGCACCGAAGCTCGTATCCTGATGATGACAAAAGCGTTATTGAATGCTATCAGGAAGTAACCGATAATAAGATGAATGGAAAGACTTATTAATCGGTTTAGCCAACCGGGAATGTGCAGTTGCTCAATCCAAGCTGACAAAAGCGTATCATCCGTGTTGTGTGTCAACTCGGGAATCAACATGAATGTTGCCGCCCAACTTACCAACATGACCAATAGCGCAAAGGGAAGTGTCAACTTCCCTGTTGCTATTGTTCGTTGAAAACTCTTTCTATAATTCACAGGTGCTATAAATCAAATCCAATGTCTTTTCTATAATATTTCTTATCAAACTCAATCATCTCGGCTACCCGATAGCTTTTGCGCAAAGCTTCTTCCTTGTTTTCTCCATAAGAACAGACGGCAATTACCCGCCCACCATTGGTTACAACTTTTCCGTGTTTTACGGTTGTTCCGGCATGGAATATGATACTGTCTGTTTCGGCGGCTTCGGTCAGTCCGGTAATGGGATAGCCTTTCTGATAATCTCCCGGATAGCCACCGCTTACCATAATAACACAAGCAGCGGCACGTTCGTCCATAACAAGAGTCTTGGTGTCGAGTGTTCCGGTGTGTACTCCTTCGAGTAGGTCTACGAGGTCGCTTTTGATGCGTAACATCACACTTTCGGTCTCGGGGTCACCCATGCGTACGTTGTATTCAATCACCATGGGCTCGTCGTTTACCTTTATTAATCCCAAGAAGATAAAGCCTTTGTAGAGTATCTCTTCTTGGCGCAAACCATTCACCGTAGGCTCGATAATACGGGTGCGTACTTTCTCCATAAACACCTCATCGGCAAATGGTACGGGAGTAACGCTACCCATTCCACCGGTATTCAATCCGCTGTCTCCTTCGCCGATGCGTTTGTAGTCTTTCGCCACAGGTAATACTTTATAGTGTTCGCCATCGGTCATTACAAATACCGAGCACTCAATGCCGCTAAGGAACTCTTCGATAACTACCGTAGCACTTGCCTGACCAAACATACCACTTAACATGGCTTTCAGCTCGTTCTGAGCATCTTCCATGGTGGGAAGTATAAGTACTCCTTTTCCGGCGCAAAGCCCATCGGCTTTCAATACGTAGGGAGCCGAAACGGTTTTGAGGAACTCCAAGCCTTCATCAAGGTTCTCGGCCGTTACGCTGATGTAACGCGCGGTAGGGATATTATGGCGAAGCATAAATTCTTTGGCGAATTCTTTGCTGCCTTCCAGCTGCGCAGCTTGCGCGGTAGGACCGATGATAGCGATATGACGCGTAGTGATGTCCTTTTCAAAATAGTCGTAGATACCTTGTACCAATGGGTCTTCGGGACCAACTACAATCATGGTAATATCTCTTTCGAGCGCGAATGTCTTAATGGCTTCAAAGTCGGTTGCTTTTATATCCACATTTTCGCCTACAGCACTCGTTCCGGCATTTCCCGGAGCAATATACAGTTTCTCTACCTTCGGACTTTGGGCTATTTTCCAAGCCAATGCATGCTCACGTCCACCTGAGCCTAAGAGTAATAGTTTCATATTATAAATGGTCTTCGAAATATCGGGTTATTTTTTCGTGTAGGTGTACGCGGTCGCGTCCTAATACGTTGTGTTTATGTCCCGGATAGATAAATAAATCGGGATAAGTGCGTGCATCCACACATGCCTTCATAAAGGAGAGCGCATGTTGCGGCACACAAGTGTCGTCCTGATAATCGTGTATCATCAACAATCGCCCTTTGAGGTTACCGGCAAGATTATTCAGGTTAGTTTCCTTGTAACCTTCGGGGTTGGATTCGGGAGTATCCATATAGCGTTCGCCATACATAATTTCGTAGTATTTCCAGTCAATAACCGGTCCGCCTGCCACACCTACTTTAAAGAGGTCGGGGTAGCGGAGCAGCAACGCGGTAGTCATGTGTCCGCCAAAACTCCAGCCATGTACTCCTATGCGGTTACCGTCTACAAACGGAAGCGACTTGAGGAAGTTGGCACCTTCCACCTGATCTTTACCTTCTTCTACGCCCAAGTTGCGGAAAGTACAGTTCTCGAACTCCAAACCACGGTTGGAGCTACCTCGGTTATCCACACAGAACATCACATAGCCTTTGCACGCCATATAGATATCCCATCCGCGTGCACTGTTCATAAAACCATTGGTAACCATCTGTGCGTGTGGTCCGCCATATACATAAACAATGGCTGGGTATTTCTTCGTTGCGTCAAAGTCTACTGGTTTCACTAAGCGATAGTATAAATCGGTTACACCGTCGGCAGCTTTGATGGTACCTGTTTCGATGGTTGGCATCTTATATCCTTTATAGGGATCTTCGGCGGTAAGCAGGTTGATGTGTTTATTCTTCACGTCGATGATGTCAATGTTGCGCGGAGTCGTTGGCGTAGTGTACGAATCAATCAGATAGGTTCCCGACGCACTTAGCTTGGCGTTATGAACACCTTCGCTATTACCTACAGCCACACGTTTACCCGAGGAAATCGCTACCCTGAAAATATTACTTTGCAGAGGTGAGTTCTCTGTGCTGCTGATGACTATTTCTTTCTTTTTATTGTCGAAACCAAGTACATCCTTCACTAACCAGTTGCCCGAAGTAAGTTGCTTGATTTGCTTACCACTGACATCATACAGATAGAGGTGGTTAAAACCATCTCGTTGGCTTTGATAAATAAATTTGCTGTTATCCCACGGCAAAAAGAGAATGGGCGATTGTGGCTCCACATACTTGGCATGTGTTTCTTCAAACAGGGTGGCGGTTAGTTTGCCGGTGGTTGCATCATAACAACAAAGCTTGGCATGGTTCTGGTGGCGGTTCAGCTCAATGAGGTAGATGCTCTTTTCGTCGGGCGACCAACTGATGTTGGTAAAGTAACGGTCGGTGGGGTCACCTGCATCTAAATATAAAGTCTCTTTTGTTGCGGGGTTATAAACGCCTACGGTCACTTTATGACTAGTCATACCTGCCATGGGGTAGCGGATATTATTCGTTTCGGCAATACGGGTAGTAACATCTACCAGCGGATACTGCGTAACCATGCGCTCGTCCATGCGGTAGAAGGCTACCAAATTACCTTTCGGGCTCCAGAAGATGCCACCATTAATGCCAAACTCATTGCGGTGAACAGAGGCTCCACACACCACCCCGTGGGGTTCGGAGGTTACAGCCTCACCGTTTACATAGAGATTATTGTCGATGGTATAGGCTATCTGCTTGTTCTCTTTGCAGAAGTTTATATTCGCAGCTCCTTTGGGTAACTCGTGAATCAATGTAGCTACACCTGTTTCTATATCATATATATAATAATGTGTACGTAGCGACAAAAGCATTTTCTTTTCGCCTGCCCAAGGGAACTTTACGCTCTGCAGATGTACGAATGTTTTTTCCTGATCAAAGGCCTGATTAACTTGTTGCAAGGTAACGAGCAGTTCCTCTTTTCCTGTTTGTGGGTTGATGCTTGTTATGCTGTCGATGCCGGGTTTAATACAGACATCGCCCCACCATTGTAAACCGTAGATATTCTCGGCAAACTTATAGTTTGAACCACCCGGTGTGAGCTCCTCCAGCGTTGGAGTGGCTTGTGCAAACAGGTTATTACTGGTGGATATCATTGTCAAAAAACAAAGGGTTGTTATAAAAGTTCTCATAACCGGTTACTCTTTATTATTATCTTCGGCAGTATAAATATACTTCGCTGTTCTTTTGGGATATTCTTTTTGTTCGCGGGGTTTATCTCCACCCTCTTTGCGGAATGGTTTCCTGTCCGAACCGCCACTCTTGAACTCTTTCATCTTTCCGCTGAATAGTTCGTATTTACGGAACTGGCACTCTAAAGCACCATTGTAAAGCTCTATTTTTTCGGCAGGACGTAGCCCTATTTGTTCAAAACATTCGTCGCGGTAGCTCAGTATCCAAGCTGTGTTGCCACTGAAGGCATGTTTCAACCGTTCGCCGATAACCTGATACAATCCCAACAGGTCGTTGGTAGAGATACGTTCGCCATAGGGTGGGTTGGTTATCATAATAGCTTTCGCGGCATGTTTCTCAAACTGCTGAATGGGTTGCAACTTGAGTATAATATCTTTGGAAACACCTGCTGCCTTGAAGTTAAAAGTAGCAATTTCGTTGGCTTTGGGGCTATTGTCGTAGGCGTATATCTTATGCTCGAAAGGTTTCTCGGCACTGTCGTCGTTGTATAACTCGTCGAACATTTCGCTGTCAAAATCCGCCCACTTCTCGAAAGCAAATCCTTTGCGGAATACACCGGGTGCAATGTTGCGTGCAATCAGAGCTGCTTCAATAGGGATGGTTCCCGATCCGCACATAGGGTCAATCAGGTCGCACTCGCCACGCCAGTCGGTCATTAGTATCATGCCTGCGGCAAGTACCTCGTTGAGTGGAGCTTCAACCGCTTCCTGGCGATATCCGCGACGGTGCAAAGACTCGCCCGAAGAATCCAGTGAGAGCGTGCATTTGGTTTGTGCGATGTGTATATTCAACAGAACATCGGGCTTATTGATGCGTACCGAAGGGCGTGTGCCGGTTTTCTCGCGGAAGTAGTCCACAATGGCATCCTTCACCTTGTAAGATACAAACTTGGAGTGGCGAAACTCGTCGCTAAACACCACAGCGTCTACGGCAAAGGTTTTTCCTTCGGTTATAATATCTTCCCACGCTATTTTTTTGATTTGTTCGTACACCTCGTCGGCATTCTTAGCGGTGAAGTGTTTAATGGGTTTCAGGATACGAATGGCAGTACGCAAACAGAAGTTGGCTTTGTACATCATTTGCTTGTTCCCCGAGAAAGACACCATGCGACGTCCAATCTCTACATCATCGGCACCTAAATTAATTAATTCCTCTGCCAACACCGCTTCCAAGCCTTGGAAGGTTTTGGCAATCATCTCAAACCTGTCATTCATATTTATCTTTTTTGTACTATTTTTGCTCCTTCGGGCACATCTTCCGTTACCCAGATATTTCCTCCCACGGTAGCTCCCTTGCCTATTACAACCCTACCCAGTATGGTGGCGTTGGAGTAAACGATTACGTTATCTTCCAGTATCGGGTGTCGTGGAATACCTTTTATAGGATTCCCGTCATCGTTGAGCGGGAAGCTACGCGCTCCCAATGTAACACCCTGATATAGTTTTACATGATTGCCGATAATGGTAGTTGCCCCTATCACCACACCCGTGCCATGATCTATGGCGAAGTACGAACCTATCTGTGCTCCCGGGTTGATGTCAATACCGGTTTCGCTATGCGCCATTTCGGTTATTATACGCGGAATGAGCGGCACATCAAGCGTAAGCAGTTCGTGCGCGATGCGGTAGTTGGTAATAGCTTTGATAGCAGGATAGCAGAAGATTACTTCGCCAAAGCTTTCGGCGGCAGGGTCGCCATCGTACATAGCTTGCACGTCGGTGGCGAGTAGCCTGCGCAGCTTGGGTAGTGTGCTGATAAAGTGGGCGGCAAGTTTCACTGCTTGTTCGCGCAGGTAGGTGCACTCTTTGTTTGCCTTACTGGTGCTGGCTACAAAACACAAACCGGCATATATCTGCTTGGTAAGCAGGTTGAATAACCGTTCGAGGTTTACCCCGATGTGATATTCAATGGTTTGCTTATTGATGCATGAGTTACCAAAATAGCCGGGAAAGAGAATGGTGCGCGCCAATTCTATAATTTCATTTAACACAGGAAGCGAAGGCAATTGCTCTCCTTCCTTTTGCTGGTGGAACAGTTCATTGTACGACTCACTCTCCGAAAGTTCGTCAACTGTTTGTTTCAAGATGTGGGTAAAGTCTATCGGACTCATCAGATATCTTCATTATAATAAGGTACAAAGGTAGCAATAAGTTTTTCTTATTTTGCATGAACTTAAAGATACTTTCTTTTCATGCAATTGCCACTGCATTCTTGTTCGTTTCAAATAGCTTCTTTCATCTCTTCACAGCTGTGAAGAGATATCGTCACAGTTGTGAAGAGATATCATCACATTGGTGAAGAGATATCATCACATTGGTGAAGAGATATCATCACATATGTGAAGTGACTTATACTGAAAGTGGTTGTCAGTTTTTACTGCTTGTTACTAAAAAGGTTGTCGCAATATATCTTTTCATTCTAAAAAGGTTGTCATTC
>NZ_QVML01000015.1 GCF_010501015.1 Bacteroides sp. 214
GTTCAGAGGAGTAAGGGAAAGGGAATTCTTTATATACAGGCTGACAAATATTTATGCATAAAAATAAAATCCCTCAGGTTTTTACGTTGATCCATTTTTTAGGCAAAGATAAAAACATAAAGTGACTCCTCAACTTTTTACGTTGACCCATTAGGAGCAGAAAAAAGGTTTCGTCTGGATACAAAAAAAAACACCTACATTTCTGTAAGTGTCTCTTTTGTGTCGGGGTACCAGGATTCGAACCTGGGACCCCCTGCTCCCAAAGCAGGTGCGCTAACCGGACTGCGCTACACCCCGTTTTTTATAGCTTTATCTCTCAAAAGCGGTGCAAAGATATAGAGTATTTTTGAAAAAACAAGCGTTTTGAAAAAAATATCGAAAAAAAATGTTTTTGGAGTTCCATTTAGAACTGTTACCTTTGTAGGAGATAAGAAGCTGTTTTGACCATGAATAAAAAGAATATATTCCTCACTATGATGCTTGCCGCATTTATCGGGGCACTCCCCTTGATGATAAATAGCACGCACACCGGCGAATTTGAGTCGCCTAAATCTCAAATTTCGTATGTAGTAGCCCCGCCATCTGTTCCTGCCGAAGCTACATTTGCCGACGATGTAATAAACCTGAGCCGCTACGACCTGCGCGAACGTATGGATCGTGAGTTGATGTCTTTCACCTATATGCACTCCACCACCATGCTGATGATAAAACGTGCTAATCGTTACTTCCCGATGGTGGAGCCTATCTTGAAAGAAAACGGCATTCCCGATGATTTCAAATACCTGATGGTGATAGAAAGCAACCTGAATATCCTGGCACGTTCGCCGGCAGGCGCCGCGGGCTTGTGGCAGTTTATGCAAAGTACCGCACGGGAACATGGGTTGGAGGTAAACAAGAATATCGACGAGCGATACAACATCACCAAAGCAACCCAAGCCGCCTGCAAATATCTAAAAGAAAGCTATGCACTCTATGGCGATTGGCTCACGGTGGCAGCCGCCTACAATGCCGGTAAAGGCAGAATAAGCGGGCAGCTAAAACAGCAAATGGTAGAGAAGGCTACCGACCTGTGGCTGGTGGAAGAGACTTCGCGCTACATGTTCCGGCTGATGGCTGCCAAGATGATATTTCACGACCCTGAGCGTTTTGGCTTCATGCTGAAGAGAGAACAACTTTACCCACCCATCCCGTACGAAAAGGTAACGGTAAAGAAGCAAATAGACAACTTGGCTACCTACGCCCAGCAACATGGCATTACTTATGCACAGCTTAAAGATGCCAATCCGTGGTTGCGAGATACGTTTCTGGAAAACAGAACAGGGAGAACCTATGTATTGCACATTCCTAAGAAAGAAGGGTTGAGCTATAACCCCCAAAAGATTGTGCCGCATAACAGTCGTTGGGTGATTGACTGATGCTACCGTTGTTTTTCGGTGAGGTATTTCCAGTACCGAACGGGCATGTTGTGCTTGTGTAGCCGCGGGTTTGTGCGCTCCTTGATGGCAATACTCTTGAAGTATTGTTTCCACAACTCTTGAAAGAGTTTTTCGTCCTCGTCCATCAGGCTTTCGTGTAGCTTGCCTGTAAGAAGGTGCATCTCCTTGGAATCAAAGGTAACTTCCTCTACCGTGTACAGGTTGTAGTAATAACCATATTGCCGTTTGATATCGTAAATCAGCCATTTTTGATCTGAGAAGCGGTCGCGAAAGTGGTTTATGGTTAGCGAGAGCACATTATAATCGGGTTCGAAAGGGGCAAAGTAAGTACCATCCACCGCCTTCTGGAAGCGGGCAAACTGCAATACACGCTGACGTTCGTAGACCACACGCCGCCATATCTTGGAGAGTTCGAGCACATCGGGGTCGCCAAAATTGAGTTCGATAGAGGTTGGCGCATCAATATTCTTACGAAGATACTGAAAGAGAAGTATGTCTACCCCCGCTACTTCGGAAAGCCAGGTGATGGATACGAAGTTGAGCGCGGTGGGCGTTAGTTTCTTCTCGAGCGCTGCCCACACACGCCCGGCTTTCTCTTCATCGGTGGTAACCTCCACCATTTCGTCGTAAAACAACGGGAGGGGCTCTCCTATTGCCAGTAATGCATCGGGAAAGGTTTTCCGGAAGTATGCGTCGAACACCACGGTGAGCAACCCTTCGAAAGTTTTATCGTACACAAAGACAATCATTCGTCAGGGAAATTTAATTGATACTGACGCTCGTCCGTCCCACCCTTTCGTTTTTTCTGTGGCACGAGCAAGGCACGCACCCCCTGTGGAGAGAGCTCGTTGACAGTTTTTGTAGGCAACTCATGGCAGGTTATGAAGTACTGCGCCTTTTTCATTACAATACCAATCTTCTTGAGTTGATAGAACCCCAGTTTAGAGAACCGGCGTGAAACCACAATCTGCTGTGCCGAGCGCACACCTATTCCCGGCACACGCAACAACATTTCATACTCCGCCTTGTTTACATCCACAGGAAAGGATTCGGGGTGTCGTAGCGCCCACGATAGTTTCGGGTCTATCTCCAAATCCAAATCGGGATAAGCATCATCTACAATCTCGTTCACCTTAAATTGATAGAAGCGCAATAGCCAATCTGCCTGATAGAGTCGGTTCTCGCGCACCAAAGGCGGCTGTTTCAAAGCAGGCAGGCGCTTGTCGTAGGTATTAACCGACACATAGCCGGAGTAATAAACCCGCCGCATGGTGGGTTGGTCGTAAAGCAGGGAAGAGAGGCGAAGGATGTCTTTATCGGTTTCGGGAGTGGCACCCACAATCATCTGTGTGCTTTGTCCGCCCGGCACAAAACGCGGAGCGTGACGAAACTTCTTTCTGTCCTCCTTATTCTCCAGCACCCCTTGCCGTATGTAACTCATAGGAGCGAATACACTTTGATGGTCTTTCTCGGGGGCAAGCCGTTTGAGACTCTCCTCGTTGGGAATCTCTACGTTCACACTCATACGGTCGGCGTAGAGTCCGGCTTCGTTTACCAGTTCCCTACTGGCTCCGGGGATGCTCTTGAGATGAATATAGCCGTTGAAACGATGTACCTGCCGCAAATCTTTTACCACACGCACAAGGCGCTCCATGGTATAGTCGGGGTTGCGCACTACACCCGAACTCAGGAACAGCCCTTCGATATAGTTGCGGCGATAAAACTCGATGGTGAGGTTTACCAGCTCGGACACCGCGAAGGTAGCGCGTGGTACATCATTGCTCAGCCGGTTGACACAGTAAGCGCAGTCGTAAATACAATGATTGGTGAGCATAATCTTCAGCAACGAAATGCAACGTCCGTCTTCGGCAAAGCTATGGCAAATACCTATTCCGCCCACGGTATTGCCGAGTTCTCCCTGCCTGCCTTTGCGTACGGTGCCGCTAGATGAGCAGGAGACATCATATTTAGCTGATTCGGCCAGGATTTTTAGCTTTCCAAAAACGCTCTCATTCATAGCGCCAAAACTAACGATTATACAGAGAAAGACAAAAAGATAAAGAAGAGAGTTTTCAACAGAATTGCTACCTTTACACCTTTTTATTATATATAGCACTCAAGACCCATGAACCTATCCACCCTACGTGAACGCGCGCAGAAAGTAGAGAAAGAGACAAAGAGCTTCTTCAAGTCTATTAAGAAGAGCAGACACCGTGAACTGGACGATGTTATCCACGCCCTACACGAAGAAGAATTCGACAACATAGATTGCCTGGAGTGTGGCAATTGCTGCCGTTCGCTAGGCCCACGCATTACCGACAATGATATTGCCCGTATAGCACGTAGCCTGCGTATGCGTCCTGCCGAAGTTGTTAATACCTATCTACGCATTGACGAAGACCATGATTATGTGTTCAAAAGCATGCCATGCCCCTACATTGCCGAGGACAATTATTGCTTCATTTACGACGATCGCCCCAAGGCTTGCCGTGAATATCCACACACGGACAGGAAAAAGTTTTACCAAATACATGCTCTAACTACCAAAAACGCCGAGACTTGCCCGGCGGTATTTAATATATTAGAACGGTTAAAGAAAGAGTTTTAATACGCTGTAGTTAAAAAGGATTATGCGCATTTTGCATGTTATACCTAAAAAAAGAGGGTGTATCAATAGATAATATTGACACATCCTCCTTTTGTACCTTTAGGTAAAAGCTTACTTTTTGCTAGCTTCCAAAGATGCTTTTCTGAATTCTTTCATTAACTTTTCAATTTCCAACGATGCTTTACGAGCGCGTGTTCCAGCTGCTTTGTTACCGTTTTCGATTTGTGCATTAGCATCTTTGCTAAATAACGTCATTAGGTCAGCTACCTTTACTACTAATTCTTTCATGATAATTTATAATTACTACGTTAATAATTCTTGAGCAAAAATACATTCTTTATTGAAATAACAACTATTTTTCCCGTGTTTTTTTTTACATTTCTGCATTTTGGCTGAAAATAACAAGTTTTTGAGCATTTATTTCTAATTTAACGAACTAAAAGCGGTGATATTGATTTGATTAGGCATCAGATGGATAAGCATATTTTTGAAATATCTATTGAAAAAAATACGTTTTAGTTGCGACAAAAGCTATTAATTAAAATTATTCCTTATCTTTACGCCCTTGAACAATCAAGTTTATATTGATATCATTCTTAGCCATGTTTTTGTTCTGCTCTTCCCGACAGATATACTCATCGTAAAAAATCGACCTCAAAATCAACTTCTTGTTTTACAAGCAATCATTTTAAATATTAAATAATGGCAATATCACCAAGCAAAAGAGAGTTAGAAAAGAAAAAACAAAGTAAAAAACAAGAAAAGCTAAAGCGCAAAGAAGAGCGTAAAGCCAATGGTAGCGGGTCATTTGAGGATATGATTGCATATGTTGATGAAAACGGAAACATAACAGATACCCCCCCCGATTTGAACAAAAAGGAGAAAATAGACGTTGAAAGTATTGCAGTCTCTACACCCAAAAAAGAAGAAGTAGAGGAAGTACCTTTGCAAGGACGTGTAGAATTCTTCAATGAAAACAAAGGTTTTGGTTTTATTAAAGATTTAAACAGCGCGGAAAAATATTTTTTCCACATTAGTAGCGCTCCGGATAACATAGAAGAAGGAAACAAGGTTATATTTGAATTGGAACGTGGTCAAAAAGGCATGAATGCTGTGAGAATCACCTTACAACCTAAAGCATAACCCTTTATCAATAATTAATTATTTAACAAATGATGAACATTTATGTCTCACATCTAAACTTTAGCACAACAAGCGAAAGTTTACAGGATTTATTCTCACAGTACGGCGAAGTTACTTCGGCTAGAATTATTACCGACCGCGAAACTGGAAGATCTCGCGGTTTTGGATTCGTAGAAATGACCGACGATGAAGCAGGTCAAAACGCTATCAACGAATTGAACGAAACAGATTTCGAAGGAAAGACTATCAGCGTAACAGTTGCTCGTCCTAAAACAGAAAGACCAGCCGGTGGCGGTGGTTACAATCGTGGCGGTGGCTATAACCGTGGCGGTGGTGGTGGCTACGGTCGTGGTGGTAACGGCGGTGGCTACGGAAGAGATCGTTATTAATACGAAGATATCCAGCAAGAGACGGGAGGGCAGCAATGCTTTCCCGTTTTTTTTGAATCGTCAACTACTTGATAGTTCTCAATTATTTTGTACTTTTGCGTCCGAACCATTAAATAGGGAATTTCATCATGGGTATATTTTCAAAATTATTCGGTAAAAAAGAAGCAACTGTGGGCAATGTAGAAGACTTCGCACTGCTCACTCGTGTATATTTCCAATCCGTTATAGCGGTAAATCTGGGCGTTACAAACATCAATTTCGTTCCTGACGTGGCACAGTTCAAAAGATTATTCAAAATACCAACCCAAGGTGGTAAATTGGGATTGGCCGAGAAATCGCGTTCGCGCAAGATGTTAATGGCAGACTACGGACTGGACGAAACGTTCTTCAAAGAGATAGATAGCTCGGTAAAGAAAAACTGCCGCACACAAAACGATGTACAATCTTACCTCTTCCTCTACCAAGGGTTCTCCAATGACCTGATGATGCTTATGGGCAACCTCATGCAATGGAAACTACGACTGCCGGGCAAGAAGCTGCTTTACGCCATGACCGAAAAACAGGTAAACGAAGTATTGACCAAGCAAGCATTCAAGAAAGACGACGTACACAAAACCGCCATGAATGTGCGCAAATACAAAGAACGTCTGGGATTTTCGGAAAAGTGGATGACCGACTATGTGTATCACATCGTGCGCTTGGCAAAGAAAGAGCCTAAGAAGAAAAACAAAGAAGACTAAGAAACTGTTACGGAAAAACAAAATACTATAAAGAAATTCATCATAAAGGGGCGGAAAGAACATTTTTCCGCCTTTTTTATTAACTTTATAGAATCAAACCACTCAACAAACCCTGCAATGTATAAGCTTATGAGAGAAAGAAAACTACTTTCGCTCGCGCTTACCCAAGTCAAAAAGTTATATCAATATCATCACCCCGAACTCGTTTCGTTGGCTTTAGAAAGCGCGGGTACAGACATCTTTAAAGAACAGTTAAGAAATTATCTGGATTCTTTTCCGGAGAGTGAATCGCGTAAATCTATCCAACTACTCATTGAGTATGATGGCAGGAAAATTCACGAGCTTTCTACCGAGACCAACATTTCTATAAACACCCTGCAATTGCTATGGCAATTCCTCAGGGAGAAACTACCCGAAGAGGTAAAAGGAACTGATCTTTTTCTAGATCTCTTTCATCAATTCAGTTTATTGAAGAACCCCGACATATTCCGGACACCATCCGTTATTAAGCTCAAGGCACGCTCGGAACGTTGGGAAACAGGGCTTGACGAGGATGTGATACAGATTCGCCAAGCCAATAAAAGCCGAATGATGCCGCTACTCGTCACTAAAGTAGAAAACCGCAAAGGAGTACATACACGCTTTGTATTCTACGAAGGAATGACGTACGAAGAAAAATACAATCAAGTTTTGGAATGGTGGGGCGACTTCCGCTTTCATTTGGGCATGGCAATAAAAGGACCAAAAGAGTTAAACCGTTTTCTCGACAATTCGCTTTCGGAAGAAACCATGAAAGTACTGACCACCGCCAAGAAAAAAGGAATACCGTTCTTTATAACACCCTATTATTTATCATTACTCAACACTTCTTCTACTGGCTATAACGATGAAGCCATACGCAGTTATGTCCTTTACTCGCCCGAACTGGTAGAAACCTACGGCAACATCAGCGCTTGGGAAAAAGAAGATACGGTAGAAGCCGAGAAACCCAACGCAGCAGGTTGGCTGTTGCCCAATTCGCACAATATACACCGCCGCTATCCCGAAGTATCCATACTTATTCCCGACACGATGGGACGAGCTTGTGGTGGTCTTTGCACCTCTTGCCAGCGTATGTACGATTTTCAGAGCGAACGTCTGAATTTTGAGCTGGAAACACTTAAGCCCAAAGAGAGTTGGGATAAGAAGTTGCGCCGTCTTATGAATTATTTTGAAGAAGACACACAACTGCGTGACATTCTTATAACAGGTGGAGATGCACTGATGAGCCAAAATAAAACCCTACGAAATATACTCGAAGCCGTGTATAAAATGGCAGTACGCAAGCAACGTGCTAACCTGGAACGCCCCGAAGGGGAGAAATACGCCGAATTACAACGAGTTCGCCTTGGCACCCGGTTACCCGTTTATTTACCCATGCGCATAAACGATGAATTAATTGGAATCTTGCGCGAGTTTAAAGAAAAGGCGTCGAAGATTGGAGTTAAACAATTCTATATCCAAACACATTTCCAGTCACCTCTCGAAGTAACTCCCGAAGCACAAGAAGCTATTCGCAAGATACTTTCGGCAGGATGGCTGATAACAAACCAGTTGGTCTACACGGTAGCAGCTTCGCGTAGAGGACACACTGTGCGACTACGGCAGCTTCTTAACAGCCTGGGTGTAGTTTGTTACTATACCTTCTCGGTAAAAGGTTTCAGGGAAAATTATGCGATGTTCACACCCAACAGCCGTTCGCTGCAAGAACAGCAAGAGGAAAAGATACATGGTCATCTAAGTTTTGCACTACAAGAGGAACTAACCACACTGTTGCAACCTCAAGAAGAGGTTTCCAAGCGCATTAACAAATTCATGAAGAAGCATCATCTACCCTTTCTCGCCACAGACAGAAACGTTTTGAATCTTCCGGGAATCGGGAAAAGTATGACTTTTACTACCGTTGGAATTACTGCTGAAGGAAAACGTATCCTCAGGTTTGAACACGATAAGACCCGTGAGCATAGCCCCATTATCAATAATATGGGAAGCATCTACATCGTAGAGAACAAGTCTATCGCCTCCTACCTGCGCCAACTCGACAATATGGGTGAAGATAGTGACGAGTATGCCACCATTTGGAAATACACTAAAGGAGAAACAGAACCATACCTTGGCATTTATGAGTATCCGGCATTCAATTTCAGTACAACAGAACGGTATAGCAACTTATATATCCCGGAGAGTTAGTACTCAGAGCGTCCATTTCACAGCAAGGGTAGGTATTACATACCAGCCCTTGTTTACAAAATTGTTGGTCACTTCTACTTCGGTTCCTATACTAAGGTTAAAATCGTCGGGAATGGAATTTAGCTTATTTAAGTTTAGCCAAAACTGTGGTTCGGTCATAAAAATAAGCTTACCATATGGAGTTACTTCGCGCCACCAGTCGGCAAAGCCCGAAAAAGTATATAACCCATCGGCAAGATGTTTGTACCACGTTGCCGTGAACTGGAAGTTGTGTTTTGAATGATGCTTTTGTATGTGTTTATACATCGCGCTAAAGGTAAATCCGGCACTATAGGTGCTATTATTAAACGTATATGTAGGGCCAACCAACCATGCGTTATTGAACGAGAAACCTTTAGCTAAGCCACCATTATACTCTATATGTGCAGAGAGAGGACCTTTCCAGAAAGTTAGTTCGCGCGCTATTTCCCAGTAAGCCGAAGTAATACCACCGTCGGCATAATCCATATCGACAAAGAAGAAAGTACTTCCCCATCTATCTGGCTTAAAATGTTCGACCGTGGTGGTAAAACGAGGACGTTCGGAGAGGTCTTTATCGTAGATAGAACGTCCGAAATCGTAATGTAGCTGAATGTTTTGTGTCGCTGCAGGAGTTAGAAGCAGTGATATAGCAAGAGTTAATAAAATTTTTCTCATTGTAATTAATGTAATTGGGGGTGCAAAAATACGTAATACATTCTAATAACTCGACACAATGAGTTACATTTGCTTGATAAACAAATTGTCAACATCATGCCCGAAATAGAAATTCACCCCCTTGAGCCTTTTCTGCCTGTAAATGCGAAAATATTGATGCTGGGTAGTTTCCCACCACAAAAGAAGCGTTGGTCGATGGAGTTTTACTACCCCAACCTCAATAATGACATGTGGCGCATTATGGGAATTATCTTTTTTGGAGAGAAGGATTATTTTCTCTCCGAAACAAAAAAAGCGTTTTGCAAAGAACGAATCATAGAATTTGCTTCAACAAAAGGTATTGCTATGTATGATACTGCCTATGCGGTACGCCGTCTACAAGACAATGCATCGGACAAATTTCTGGAAATTGTGCAGCCAACAAACGTTGAGGCGCTACTACAAAAGTTACCCGAAGTTAAAGCGGTGGTTACAACAGGGCAGAAAGCAACCGACATAGCCCACTCACAATTGGAAGGAAAAGAAATAAAGTTATATAGAATGCCATCCAGTTCTCGTGCCTACCCACTTGCTTTAGAAAAGAAAGCAGAGGCATACCGGAGTATGTTTTCTGAGTTATTTATGTTGTAGGCGCTTTGTTTTATAAAATAAAAGTTTACCTTTGCAACCGCAAATACGGGAGTAGCTCAGTTGGTAGAGCACTGGTCTCCAAAACCAGGTGTCGGGAGTTCGAGCCTCTCCTCCCGTGCAGGAAGCATCACTACTTCCTGTACACGCAAACAGAATTTGCTACTTTCCGCTCTCCTTTATTATCGTACGTTTTATTATCGGATAACTTATTGAGCACACCACCATCAGGCGCATCGGCTGCCCAAAGCGTGGTAGATCCGCCACCGTCTAAGTTAATAGCGTCATCACCACCCAATACACGTGCAAAGTGTGCTAATTCAATAATGGAAACACCTTCGGCTTTGCCGGGAAAACGCCCATCTACAGCTATCAGAAGAATTTTGCCTTTCTTAGTTGCAACCATAGCCGAGCGTGGATGTTTGTTCTTGATGAAGTTCTCGCTACAACCCGAGAAATCACACGTCTTACCATCTTTCAGCATCAAAGGTCCTGTAGCAAGCACAGTACCCTTTTTCTTGTTATAAGCTTTTTCTATCTCTTTACCCCAAGGTATGAGAGTGATTTTTCCTTTTTTAAACCGCATCGCACCCGTAACACGTAGATTCATTTCGCGCGTAGTGGTAGTATCTATCGTATTTTTATCTATGCGGTAGTAACAAACGGAAGCACCGGTGGGTACATCAAAATAGGATCCATTGATGGCGGCAATGGCATTAGTAGATTTTCCTGCTTCACTGGTTTTGGCTTTCGGAGAGTTAACTACCACATTAAACGCATACCTTTTAGGGTCTATCTCTATGATAGAGATGTTTTGCGGCACTTGATACAACACTGGGATTTCGGCTTGCCTGACAACAAGCCCTCTATCCAGTTCGGTTACTTTCCACTGTGTGCCTACAATGATTAAAGAATCTTCGGCGGTTTGTGCGAAAATGCCGGGGGATAACAGCAGCAATACAAGAGTAAGCAAGCAGTTGACATGTTTCATACGTACTATAATTATTAAGGTTTCTAACACAAACATAATTGTTTTTTTCTTATTTTTGCGCCATGAAGACACTTTATGTTGTTTTGGGCAGTATTTCACTCTTTTTGGGCATTCTCGGCATCTTTCTTCCGCTGCTCCCTACCACTCCTTTTTTACTGCTTACAGCTGCTCTTTATTGCAAAGGTTCACCACGTTTGTATAATTGGCTAATTGCGCATAAGCGATTTGGTCCTTATATCCTTAATTTTCGTGAGCATAAAACAATCCCGTTGCGCGCCAAGATAGTTTCCGTTTCCTTGTTGTGGATAACAATACTGTATTGTATTTTTTTCGTTATAGACAACCTGTGGATACGCATCCTCTTGCTCTGTATCGCAACGGGAGTTACTATTCACATCTTATCCTTCAAGACGCAAAAGTAGTTTTCTTTTCGCATTAGCTTTTGGGTAGAATATAACTTTTCAGTGCCTCTACATATTCTTCGAAGGCTTCTACCCCATTGGGGGTTATCCGGCACGTAGTACAGGGCATTTTACCTTTGAAGGCTTTAACAACCTCTACATAACCTGCCTCGCTCAACTTGTTTATCTGTACACTCAGGTTACCGGCAGTTGCCCCGGTCTGTTCCTTAATGTAGACAAAATCCGCCTCTTCTACCGAAATCAGTAGCGACATCACAGCCAAGCGCAGTTCAGAGTGAAGTAATGGGTTTAGTTCCTTAAACATACAGTTTCCTCCT
This sequence comes from Bacteroides sp. 214, assembly GCF_010501015.1. Taxonomy (GTDB): domain Bacteria; phylum Bacteroidota; class Bacteroidia; order Bacteroidales; family Bacteroidaceae; genus Bacteroides. The sequence continues at coordinate 11,599 of NZ_QVML01000015.1, forward strand.
CCTCTTTTTTAGACATTTCTTTTGCGGGAAGCAGCATTCATTATATGACCGGGAATAACCATCATCAACAAGAAATCGACAGCAAAAATCAACATGTGCAAGTCATACGTTCGCACAAAAAGTAAGGAGAATGAAATAGCTATACCCAAGCCTCCCAAGAGTACTAATGGTCTATATTTCGTCACCGCACCGGTAAGCGTAGCCCCTATACCCATAAGAAGTGCGACAACAAACAAAATAGGGAATCTTACCAAGAAGGCCATAACAGAAGTAATGAGCCCGGCAAAGCCCAGTACCAGCCAGATGTTGGATATCACACTGGTTATATACGTTTTTGCAGATGGCTTCTTTGCCTCCCTTTTTGCAAGAAGCAGAGAGAAAACACCACCAAGAAGTGGGAGGATAAACCAAAGGAAGTTCCATAGGTGGTTTCCGGTTTGTTTCACCATTAGCCATACCACGATAGTGGTGAAAATTGTTACATATCCCCAGATAACGAGAGGCATACCACTTTTTTCTTCCATTTTCATACGCGTGTTTTGAATCATTTGTGAAATGAGTTCCAAACTTTCTTTTTCGTTCAATTTTCTATCTTCCATCTTTTTATTTGTTTTTAATTCTTTTCTACTAATAATCATTACTCAATACCCAAAAACCCAGTAAATAGGAGCCTACCAATGAGCAAATTACTATCTCTATCATTCTTCAGACTCTAACTTATAGTTATAATACTGAGAAATAAGATTCAGGGAAAGCCCAATACCCCATCCGCCAATTACCCATAACACCCACCAGTAGTAGGGAGTAGTAAGCCAGTTTACAAAAGCGAGAAACGCAACGGTTAGTAGATATTTAAATACAGACATCTTTGCGTTCAATAGAAATTTGCGGTACTCTTTGTTATTTTCCATTTTTCAATTTGTTTTAATCATAAACTCTTAAACAAAAAAACTTCTCTCAATGAATCGATTCTTTTGCAAAGATATTTAGTTTATTTTATAAACCAAATTATTTCATAAATTATTTCACAACAAGTGTCGACTAAAGCCTATATGTACAATAACTTAAAAAAACAGAACCCGTTGGCGGAATTAATTAATGCATATTTTACCAAACCAACAGCTCAATATACATTCCAAATGCAGTTTTAGCAAATTGGCCTTCACATTCACATATCGCCGTAAGCGATTGATAGTAAGCAGGTTGCGCGTGAAAGCTCCCTCTTTTATCCTTCACAGGGTCTTCACACCTAATTTTCTGACTGTTTTTGTGGTAAAAACACAGTCAAAAGTGAAGCATAACACAGTCAGAAATGAGATGAAAATCAGTCAAAAGTGAAGTGAAAATCAGTCAGAAAAAGAGATGGCTTAAAGCTCTTAGTTAAATGCACCTGTCAGCCATAGTCTCATGCTCTGTCAGCCTATGGCTCGTGCATCGTCAGCCATAGTCTCATGCCCCGTGTGCCTATGGCTGACGGGTCGTGAGGTTATGGCTCGTGATTGGTCATCCTATAGAGGAATTAATTCCGTCAACGGGTAAAACAAAGTTCATTTTCATCTTCAAGAAAGTTAAGCTTTTAGGCTCACCTATAACAAATTTGCATCATTCAGATGATTTTCTTTGCAAAAGTTTTTGTAATCTTCACATTAATCGTATTTTTGTGTAGAATTTTGGTATAGTATGACAGAAGAAGAAAAAATACGATTAAGTACTTTTGAAGCCAGACTAAGACATTTGATTTATTTACAAGATGAATTAAAGCGTGAAAATATAGCGCTGAAACAAGCTCTCGAAGCCAAACAGACAGAGTTTGAGCAAGCACTTGAAGATAACAAAAAGTTGGCGGCAGACTATTCCAATCTTAAAACAGCAAGGACAATCAACCTAACCGGTAGCGACGTAAAAGAGACCAAGCTGCGAGTGTCCAAATTAGTGCGTGAAGTCGATAAATGCATCGCCCTATTAAATGAATAAAACAAAAAATAAGGAACGTGCATGAGCGATAAAATAAAAATAAACCTGCTGATAGCAGATACTACCTACCCTCTAACCATTGAAAAACAAGAGGAAGAACAGGTACGAAATGCAGCAAAACAGGTAAATATCAGGTTAAACACATACCGGACTCATTACCCTACGCTAAGTCCCGAGAAAATCTTAGGCATGGTAGCTTACGATTTTTCCTTGGAAAACTTAAAACTAAAGGGAAAGAATGATACGGAGCCGTACACTGATAAAATAGATGAACTGACAGAACTACTTGAAGATTACTTCAGACAAAAGTAGCAGCTGTCAATTAGAAGAAATTCCGCGCACTACTCTTAATCTTGCCAAAAGCAAAGTTATAGGTGGTGCGTTTTTAATTATAATTTATACAAATAACGATGACAGAAATAGTAATATCCGCCGTATGCTTTATTGTAGGAGCTGTCCTTTCCTATGTACTCTTCAGGTACGTGATGAAGGCAAAATACAACAGCATACTAAAAGAAGCGGAAGCAGAAGGAGAAGTAATCAAAAAGAATAAACTTCTTGAAGTAAAAGAAAAATTCCTCAACAAAAAAGCCGATCTGGAAAAAGAGGTTGCAGCACGCAATCAAAAAATTCAGCAAGGAGAAAATCGGTTGAAACAACGTGAATTGGTTATTAACCAAAAACATGACGAAGTGCAACGCAAAAAGCAAGAAGCAGAAGCGGTAAAAGAAAATCTGGAAGCACAACTGGTTATCATAGAGAAAAAGAAAGAAGACCTGGATAAGCTACAACAACAAGAAATCCAGAAGTTGGAAACACTTTCAGGATTATCGGCAGAAGAAGCAAAAGAGCGTTTGGTTGAATCTTTGAAGGAAGAAGCTAAAACCATGGCACAATCCTACATCAATGACATTATGGACGATGCCAAACTGACCGCTAACAAAGAAGCCAAGAAAATTGTTGTTCAAAGCATTCAGCGCGTAGCTACCGAAACAGCTATCGAGAACTCGGTAACTGTATTCCATATTGAATCCGACGAGATCAAAGGTCGTATCATTGGACGCGAAGGCCGCAATATCCGCGCACTGGAAGCCGCTACAGGTATTGAAATTGTTGTGGATGATACGCCTGAGGCAATTGTACTTTCGGGATTTGACCCTGTACGCCGCGAAGTAGCCCGCTTAGCGCTGCATCAATTAGTAACCGACGGACGTATTCATCCGGCACGCATTGAAGAGGTAGTAAACAAAGTGCGCAAACAACTTGAAGAAGAAATCATCGAAACCGGTAAACGCACCACTATCGATTTAGGTGTACATGGTTTACACCCTGAACTTATCCGTATGATTGGTAAAATGAAGTACCGCTCGTCATATGGCCAAAACTTGCTGCAGCACGCACGCGAAACAGCTAATTTATGTGCTGTTATGGCATCAGAACTGGGACTTAATCCCAAGAAAGCAAAACGTGCCGGCTTACTGCATGACATTGGCAAAGTGCCCGATGAAGAACCCGAATTGCCACACGCACTGTTGGGTATGAAGTTGGCAGAGAAATATAAAGAAAAACCAGACATCTGCAACGCTATTGGCGCACACCACGATGAAACAGAGATGACCAGCCTATTGGCACCTATCGTACAGGTTTGCGATGCTATTTCGGGCGCACGTCCGGGTGCACGTCGCGAAATTGTAGAAGCATACATCAAACGCCTGAACGATTTGGAGCAATTAGCTATGAGCTATCCGGGTGTTACTAAAACTTATGCAATACAAGCAGGACGCGAACTACGCGTTATTGTGGGTGCAGATAAGATTGATGACAAACAAACCGAAAGCTTATCGGGTGAGATTGCAAAGAAGATCCAGGACGAAATGACCTACCCCGGACAAGTGAAGATTACTGTAATCAGAGAGACGCGTGCAGTAAGTTTTGCGAAGTAAAAGTAATAATTTACATAAAAGATCAAAAAAAGAGACCTAAAGGCCTCTTTTTTTCTTGTATAATCTAACCAGAAAAGAATTATAATTTGTAACTTTGCCGTGTTATTAACCAATTCGAGGTGTAAGCTACAAAAACATGAAGAACAAAATCACATTATTGCTGCTTCTTTTGCTGCCGGCGTTCATTTTATCGTGTGAGCAAAAACGCTCTGCCGATGAAGAGTTATTGCTGGAGGAAATTGGAGAAACCGCTTATGCTACTATGTTTTACTTCAAAGGCAACTACACCTTTACGACCGACTCGGCTACCTTGCAAGACTTTTCTACCGGTGAAATCATTGACTTGGAAATGCCCGGACTTCCCTACATCATGTCTACCGAATATGCAGAGAAATACCCTTCGCACGGAAAACCCGTATTAGTAGAGACAAGAGGCTACCTCAAACGTACAGAAGACGATAAACTACGATTAGACATCAAAGAGTTTATTTCTTTTGATTCCACACACGTAGAGGCCATGGACCCATTGATAGGAACTTACATCGGTTCGGATATTCAATTGGAACTCAAAGCCGACCATACTTTTACTACAACAACAAAAGGGGGAAGAAAAGAACGTGGTGACTGGTTTCATAAATCACAAAACTTCCTAACGCTAATAACCGGCGATAGCGAAACAATTTATCGCATCAATTACAAAAAACAAAGTTTGAATACACTCGACGATATGCCTGTAATATTGGCGTTTACCAGTCGCTAAATTCGAAACTTAATTGTTCCCACATTCCCTTATCTTCGGGTTGTTCTTCTTTTGGGTGTGAAACCGACAAACCAATGAGTCGTATAGGATAAGTTTCATACTCTACATCTTTCAACAGCTCCTTTGCCAAAGGTAAAATAACATCCAACTCTGTTAGCTCTTTGGGCTGTGTGATACTTCGGGTTATTTGATTGAAATCGTAGAACTTTATTTTCAATGTGAGTGTACTACCTTTGAACCCCGCGCGCTCCAACCGCTTAACAAGCTCTGTCGCCACATGATACAATTCAATGATAACAGATGACTTACGGGTTATGTCTTTCTCCAAAGTAGTTTCGCACCCCACCGATTTACGAATACGTACCGTCTCCACTGGTCGCAAGTCTATGCCTCGCGCAAAATCATAGTACAGTTGTCCTGCCTTTCCGAAGTGCCGGTTCAGCATATCAAGCGAACAAGAGCGCAACGTATATCCATTGTAAATGCCGAGAGTTCGCATCTTTTTGGCAGTAACGGGCCCCACTCCCCAAAAAGACTCAATAGGAAGACGGGTAATAAATTCCTCTGCATGGTTGGGATGAATAGTACAGAGTCCATCGGGTTTGCGGTAATCGGATGCTATTTTTGCTAAAAACTTGTTGTAAGAAACACCTGCCGAAGCAACTAAAGAGAGTTCTTCGCGAATTCGTCGTTTAATCTCTTTGGCAATATTTACGGCAAGCTCCTCCCCTATTTTATTTTCGGTTACATCGAGAAAAGCTTCATCCAAAGAAAGAGGCTCAATAACATCGGTATAGTCATGGAATATTTCATAAATTCGCCGTGACACCTCCTTGTAGACATCCATACGCCCGGGAATAAATATTAACTCAGGGCATAAGCGCCTCGCCCTCAGCGATGCCATAGCCGATCGCACGCCATACTTCCGCGCCTCATAGCTGGCTGCTGCTACTACACCACGTTCTTCGGAATAACCCACAGCAAGGGGCTTCCCACGAAATTCGGGATTATCACGCTGTTCTACAGAAGCATAGAAAGCGTCCATGTCGAGGTGGATGATTTTTCGAAAATGCTGCATTGGAGTTCAAATTTAGGAAAATAAAATTGAACTTCACTATCCAAATTTCAAACAAACATGAACACAAGCCAACAATTTGCCTATCTTTACAATTTCAAAAGAGCAGAACCATGTTAAACTTCGCCGCCATAGATTTTGAAACAGCAAACCAACACCGTGCCAGCATTTGTAGCCTTGGTATTGTTATAGTTGAAGATGGAAGAGTAGTCGATAAAATTTACCGTTTGGTACGTCCACGTCCTAATTTTTACTCTCGTTGGGCAACCAATATACATGGATTGTCTTACTATGACACACATCAGGCACAAGATTTTCTTGAAGTATGGAAAGAAATTGCTCCCCGACTAAAAGGACTCCCGTTGGTTGCACACAACAGCCCGTTCGACGAAGGAGCTTTAAAAGCCGCACACGAATTATATGAAATGTACTATCCTAATTACATATTTCATTGCACACTGCGTGCCGCCAGACGAAAGTTTCCTAAATTAGAGAACCATCAGTTACACACAGTGGCAGCATGTGTGGGGTTTGAGTTAAGAAATCATCATGACGCATTAGCAGATGCGGAAGCATGTGCTGAGATTGCTAAAGCAATACTATAGTTTTGTTTATTTATATAGTACGCGCGCGATATACAAACCAAAACTTCGGAGTTATAGTCATTACTGCAGCTATTGAATTTATTTCTTAAGCAATCTTCTTTTGCGTATATCATTTACCATCTTAATACTAAAGATAGTAGTACTCATTATAGTAGTAAGCACATTGGTAATAGCAAGCGGATAGTTACCCAAGAGAAATCCCTGAATCATAAAAAAGATAGAGCCAAGACCCATCAAAAGAAAAGTCCCTACCGCAATATCATCGGTAGAACGGGTACGAATAGTGCGAATGGTTTGTGGCAGGTAGCCAAAGATCATACATATTGTTGCGGCATAGCCTATTACATCTGTAAAATTCATATAGATTTAGATTTTTGAACAAAGATACAGTGTGTTTTGAAAACGCCGTTCGATTTTAGGATTTCTTATACAAGAATAAGAATTCGCGTTCACTAATGGAACAAGCACAAGCCCCCAAAAAGCAAGTATACCTATAATCTTCCTCCAAGCGAAATACTATTATTTTACTTTTCTAAAAAACATTGAAAAACTTCGCTTTTTTTCGTTTTTTTTTGTTTCCTTTGATTACGAAAAGAAAAATGCACCGTCTAACCAACATTAATGACTAATATAGCATGAAAAACAAAAATAATAGTAAAAATTCCTCGTCTACCACTTTCGTTTCGAAAGAAAAGGAAAATACTCAAATTAATGATATTATTCCTATCAGTTAACAAGAATCACCCTTTGTTTAATTTAATATATAATCTATGAAGAAAGAATTTCAATTCTTACATAAGAAAATGCAATTCGGGAAGTGGACTTTCTGTTTGTGTTTACTTATGATTGGGGCTTCTATTCAAGCCATGCCTACCTCCGAGAGAGATGCTGTTGAGTCTACTCAACAAGACAAAACAATCAGAGGTAAAATCGTTGATGAACTCGGAGAACCACTTATTGGTGTTTCCGTGTATGTAAAAGGAACATCTATCGGCAGTATTACAAATGTAGATGGAGAATTTTCATTTAGCATTCCTGCGGGAGTAAAAACACTAGAAGCTTCGTATGTAGGGTACACTACCCAAACAATTACAGTAGGCAACAATGTAAATTTCAATATCCAGATGAAACCCGACAACCTCGCACTAGAGGAAGTTGTGGTAATTGGTTACGGTACTGTAAAGAAACGCGACCTTACAGGTGCCGTATCTTCGGTTAAGAACGAAGACATTGTAATGCGCCCTGGTCCTAACCCAATGGAAGCCCTACAAGGTAAAGTTGCCGGATTGGATATTACACGTGAATCGGGCCAAGCTGGAGCCGGAGTTAAAATGCAATTGCGTGGTAACCGTTCGTTTACAGCCGATGGAAATCCGCTATTCCTGATAGACGGGCTACCGGGCGACTACGAAACTCTCAATCCAAACGACATCGAATCTATTGAAGTACTAAAAGACGCCTCTTCTACAGCTATCTATGGAGCAGCCGGTTCTAACGGGGTAGTTATCATTACCACCAAAGCCGGGAAAGCCGGAAAGATGAGCGTAGACTTCAACGCTTACGTTGGTTACAATGGCTGGTCGAAAATCCCTAAAATGCACACAGGGGACTCGTATGCCAAGATTGTAAGAGAAGCACATAGCTACGTATGGGATGAAAGTTCACGTCAGTGGACTACCACCGGTGCCCTTTGGCAATCGGCAGCCGACGACGAACGCGTATTCGGAACTCAACGCTACGAGCGCCACATGGCTGGAGCGTATGTGGACTGGGCAGACCTTTACATGCGTAAAAATGCAGCTACCCAAAACTACAGTTTAAGTGTATCGGGCGGAAACGATAGAACAAAAGGATACATTTCGTTCAATTACACCGACGAAAACGGACAGTACAAAGGCGACCAATACGAATTATTCTCTACCAGCATGCGCATAGATCATGAAGTACGCAAATGGTTGAGCATTGGTAGTAGCTTACAAGGATCGTATGTTATGCAAGATAAGGCACAAGCCAAGTTGGAAAATGCATTAACTTCCGACCCACTCGAAAAACCTTATAATGACGATGGTACAATCAACCCGAACTTGGGTAACAACGTATATAACTTGTTGCTCAACTACCAACCGGGTGTGTACGAAAATAGCGTTAATAATTTCAAGGTATTTGTAAACCCATATATCGAAATCAAACCGATAAAGGGATTGAGCATTTTGTCTCGCGCAGGTATCTGGATGAACTATTCCAACAGCTACAAGTTCGACGGTATAGGTTCAGTAAATTATACTTATGGAGGGGAAATTGCGAAAGCGCAAATCAACCAAAATCGCAGTTACGGCTATCAGTGGGATAATGTATTGACGTACAACTTCAAATTGCAAGATGTTCACGATTTCACCCTTACCGCAGTATCGACATGGAAATACGACCAACAGTCGAAAACAACAATGGATCAGACCAACATCTCGTCCAACAACTTCAAGTGGCACAACATGCAGGGAGATGCCAGCACTACAGCTAAATCATCATACCTGATGTCGAAAACGCTCGGATTCATCGGACGTATCAATTACTCGTACTTGGGCAAATACATCTTCTCGGCATCTATTCGCCGCGATGGTGCTTCGGCTCTATACAAAGACAATCGTTGGGACAACTTCCCAGCTGCATCAGCAGCTTGGCGCATTTCTGACGAGAGTTTTATGGAATCGACTAAAAATTGGTTAGATAATCTAAAACTCCGTGTGGGATGGGGTGTTACCGGATCTGCCAGTATCAAACCTTATAGTTCGTTTAGTAACTTAGAGCAAATGAACACTTCATTGGGTGGTGTAGGTATGAGCAGCTACCGTTACTCAGAATTCCTTACCAACTCCAAACTAGGATGGGAAAAATCTTACAACACCAATATCGGTCTTGACTTTGGATTGTTCAACAACCGCATTGATGTGTCTATGGACTACTATGTAACCCGCACCGACGGTGTAATATGGAGTGTATCGTTGCCTATCATCTATGGTTCGTACAAATGGGGTAACAACTTCTACAAAACCAACATGAACCTCGCCGAAACAGAGAACCGTGGTTTTGAAATTACCGCCAATACGCGCAACATCATGACCAAGGACTTTGAATGGACTTCGGCACTTACTTTCTCTACCAACAAAGAGAAGATTGTAAAACTAACCGGAGGAGCCAATGACAACATCGAAAACATCGATCCCGAAACCGGCAACAACACCGGATATACGCTTACTATCGGAAAAGCGCTGAACTCATACTACAATTACAAGATTGATGGTGTATGGCAGCTTGATGAAGAGAAAGACGCAGCTGTATTTGGCAGACGTCCGGGCGACTTGAAAGTGAATGTACCGGGAATGAAACGTAAAAGCGAAGGAGTTTGGGAAAAAACCCTTGCCGATGGTACCACCAAGGAATACACAGCAAGTTCTAAGTATGCCTATAGTGCTAATGACTATCAGACATTGGGACACAACTCACCCGATTGGACACTTGGATTCCAGAATGGAATCAAATACAAAGACTTCGACCTGAGTGTTTATGCTTTCTTCCGTTGGGGACAAATGATTAATTATTGTATGCCCGGATGGTATCAGCCAAATGCTTTGACCAGCACTGCAGCACCTCCACGTACATTCCCTTCACACTTCAACTATTGGACGCCAACCAATCCATCGAACGAGTTCCCAGTATTGGATTACACCACTTCTGCCTCAACTATGACTGGATTCTCGGGTATGAACTATGTAAACGGATCGTTCTTCAAACTGAAAAACATCACGTTGGGTTATACACTTCCTAAAAAGCTGAGCAAGAAACTATCTATCGACAAACTCCGCGTGTACGGAACGGTAACAAACCTACTCGTGCTCGCAAAGGATGGTGTACTAAAGAACTATGACCCCGAAATGAATGGCGAGCTGGAATATCCACTTACCAAACAGTTGGTTTTCGGTCTGAATGTTACATTCTAATTGTTGAATCACTAAAAGAAAAATACAATGAAAAGTATATATAAAACAGCATACAAATTAACATTGGGGTTGTGTCTGGCGCTGTGCATTAACTCGTGCAGCTTAGACGAGTACAACCCGGCAGCCTTGTCGGAAGGCGACGTGCTTACCACGTTTGAAGGTTGGAAATCATACCAATCCAATTGCTACTCGGCCCTATGGGGTTCGCTTATCGGAATGCCTTACGGATTGGTGTCCGAACTGGGTACCGACCTGTGGACGTTTCCTTACAACAACCATGGTACATACAAAGAAATCCTTGCTTACGAAAACTACGCTAATGACGTAAATGTAGTACGCAACACATGGGATTTTGCTTTCGGACCAATCAAAGATTGCAATAAGGTTATTCAATTATCGGAAGGGCTGAAGGACGGCAACCCCGCTGATATAGCCATCCTTACTGCCGAAGCACATTTCCTTAGAGCTTATTTCTATTCGGTATTGGTAGCACAGTTTGGCGAAGTACCCCTTGTTACTGAGGGCGACCCAACGAAAAGTCTTACTCCCGAACGTAATTCTATTCCTGAAATCTACACGCAGATACTAAGAGATCTTCGCCACGCATTCAACACATTGCCGGCGAAACCTTACGACGAAAACCCGCAACGCGTTACCAAAAAGGCAGCGCTCGGTATCATGGCGCGTGTATATGCACAAGGTGCAGGCGAAGGATTGAGCGAAGGTTCAAAATCTTACTGGGTACGTGCTAAAGAAGTAGCCGACTCGTTGATTACTTACAAAAGCGCCTACGATGCTACACTCTACGATGATTTTGCCAAGGTATTTGCTGCAGCCAATAATCGCAACAATGCCGAAGTACTTTTCACAGCCTATGGACTCGACCCGTACAATGTATCGTTCAACTACGCATCGAGCAATACGAAGCCCAATCTTTATTTGCACTATTATCCGAAACTTGATGAAGCCTTCGGAACCACCGATGTATTCCTCAGAGGGGTAAACAAGAACACCACCAACGCCTACTACGGACGTTGTAACCAACAGTTCGTTGCACCTACCAAATATCTAATCGACTGCTTCAATGCCGATTATGATAAGAGATGGGAAAATACATTCGTAACTGCCTACACCAACTACTCGGGCGTACAGGCTATAAATGGAGGCAGCCCTGCTGGTCCGGCAAACGTAACGTACGCAAAGGCAACGGTAGAGATTACCCAAGCCATCGCAAATAAGTACAATTTAGATCCTTCGCACATTGGTAAGAAGATTTATCCTTATATCGATGTTAATTCTAAATTAACCGATTACAATGCCACATACCAATACGTATCGCAAGTATGGAATAAAGGAGCACACAGTGGCAACGTTGCCGAGCTTTCCGAGCCAGCAAATGCCAACGTACACCCTTATCCACTGGCAGCCGACGAAGATCGCTTCTTTGTTTACCTGAGTAAAGCCCCATTGACTGATGCAGAAAAGAAAGCACGTGCCTACATCACTATCAATATTGATGATATGTTCGACCCAAGCGACGCTAGTGGAAGTACATACAAAGGCAAACTGTCCAACAATGGCTTTACACCTGTTGAGCTTATTACCGTTTTCCCGGCTATGATGAAGTTTAACCACAACTTCGACGGTGGATGGTTGGGAGGTAACTTCCAACAGAAGTTGGGTAACATCATGGTGATGCGTATGGCAGAAGTCTATCTTATTGCAGCCGAAGCAACCCTTAACAGTGGCGGTAGTGCTGCCGAAGCAGCAGCTTACCTCAATGTGTTGCGCGAGCGTGCTTGTCGCAATGCTGCCGATTTCAATACTTCAACCGGCATGAAGCTTTCATCAGCTTCTATGAACGATGTGTTTGATGAATATGCACGCGAACTTTGCGGTGAGTACTATCGTTGGGCTCTATTGAAACGCAACAAAGCATTCGAAGGCCGCCTACAGAAGTACAACCAAACAGCATTCAAGAACTTCGTACCTGCCAAGCACTACAACCGTCCTATTCCAAGAGACTTCTTGAATAAGATCAACAATCCGGAAGAGTTTGGAAACAATGGTTATTAAAATTGCATGCTATTCAAAAAAAAGAATAGATGTTATTTGAAATTATAAACAAGAGGCTATCTCAAAATTAGTGAGATGGCCTCTTTTTTTCATATCTTTTGTCTGTTTTTTGCCAGCGCATTGGCAAAGCTGTGCCAACGCACTGGCACTACTGTGCATCAACACTGGCACGACAGTGCCAACGCGTTGGCACAACCTACCATTGAAAATTCAAAAAAAACGACAAAGGGCTGGGTGTCTGTATTGAATACGAACATGCACGGCACAAAAAAGACCGCAACACTTTCGTTTCGCGGTCTTTTTTTGTTTCTAATCAAATGGCTTAAATCCTTTTATGGGTGGAGCTGGAGGGAATCGAACCCTCGTCCAAACGAGGAAACCATAAGCTTTCTACATGCTTATCTTTGCCTAAGATTTTCGTGCATGAGCAGAACCAAAGCCATCAACTCATACCTTATCCTCTAAAGTTTCATTTACGACGCGAGGCAATCGCAAACTATCTCCGATTTGACTGCACCACTTTACCGGAATACTTCGAAGCCAGAGCTTCCGAGTGATGTCTCGTTCCAGCACCTAGTGCCGGAATTAAGGTAATCTACTATGATTCGATTACGCAGCAAGAGCGTAGTTATTTTCGCCAGATAAAATTTTAGTAACTGAGATTAAAGTGCAAATCACTGACGCACTGCATGCTTACTTACCATTTCTACCCGCTGTCAAATCCAGTCAACCCCAGAGTTGCATAGCGATTGAAATCGGCACAAAGATACTTATTATTTTGAAAACAACAACTTCTACTCCACAAGTTCCGCCATTTCCTCCTTGTATATACGCCCCTTTGATACAACCTTACCATTCTTGTCAATCAAGACCGAGTAAGGTATTCCTCTGAAACCGTAAACGAGTCCGGCGCTACCCCTACCTTTCATATTAAGCAGCTGCAACCAAGGCATATCGTGTTTTTCCAATGCCTTCGTCCACCTAGTCGTGTGGCTATCCATAGAAATACTGATGATTTCAAATCCTTTTCTGTTCAATTCCGCATAGATTTCCTTTAGTTCAGGAATATGAGCTATACAAGGACCACAACCCGAAGACCAAAATTCCAACAACACCGGATATCCTTTCCCCAAATATTGCGAAAGCAGCACTTCATTATTGTTCATGTCGAGACACTTTAACTCCAAAAACATTTCACCCGGCTGCGAATGCCCCTCTTCTCGTTTTTTCTGAGTATTGGCTTTCGCACTTCTGACGAGACGAGCACTGTAATTAGCAGCCAGTTCATCAAACTGTTTGATAGATCTGACTCTAGAGCCATATTTAATGAGTAACTCATCAAAGAGGGGTGTATTCTTCATACTCTGAAGATATGAGTAAGTAGAATCGCCTATGATACGCCCTAACTCCAGATACCTCTCTGTATAAATCAAAGGTTCCTCTGGATTGCGATTCTTCATTATTTCGCTAAGGATTTTACTTTTCTCAATCTCCGCATCATAAGAGAACCTCAAAAATTCTCCTATCCGCTCATTTTGATACGGACCTGTTTGAGTCGCTGTATATTCATCATCAAAAGAGACACGAATGGTTCCTTCTTCGGGAATGATAATAACAGGAGAAGTAATAAAGCGGTCATCGCCTACTTTTCCAAAAAAAAGATGCAACCCTATTATGCTATCGGGCACATTACCGGTAAACTGAAATGCATCACCCACAATAAACGTAGAATCCACTTCGATGTACTCCGTCAAGTCATCATTCATCATAGAAAGATATACCCTACGTCCGTCGAAACCATCGTGAGACAATTTACCTTCTATGATAAACTTCTTTTCGGAACAAGCCGAAAAAAGAAGCATTAATACTGCCAAATAACAAAGTATTCGTGTCGTCATAGCATTAAAAATTTATTAGTTGCAACAAATATAGCTATTTCAACTACTTTATCTATCTTTACTTTCCTAATTCCAAGTTAATAATTATGAACAAATTCATTTACATACTAATGGTTGGCATAACACTAAGCGCATGTAACGTAAGCAAACAAGAAACTACAACAAGCAAGCTTACAATGGTTGTTGGTACATACACCGATGGAGAAAGCAAGAGTAAAGGTATCTACACGTATTGTTTTGATCAGGAAACGGGTACCTCTTCACTACTGAACGAAGTGGCAATTCCTAATCCCTCTTACCTCACTATTGCTAAAGACAACCGCTTTATTTATTCGGTAAGTGAACTTAATGATGGCAATGAAGCTATCTATAGTTTTACATTCGACAAAGAGAAAGGTAGATTGAAATTTGCAAATAAGCAACCAGCAATGGGTGGTGCACCTTGCTATATCACTAATAATGACAACTATGTAGTTGTAGCCAATTATGCTGGTGGTACAGTTGCGGTATTTCCAATTACGAAAGAAGGTTCTTTAGATGCCGCATCACAAGCTTTTGCTTACGACGGTTCAGGTCCAGACCAAACTCGTCAGGCATCATCGCACTTGCATTGTGTATCCTTTACTCCCGACGGGAAATTCCTCTATGCTACAGATCTTGGCGCAGACTTCATCTACATATTTCATGTAAACAATGAAATTGGCGCACCAAAGTTACTTGAGAAAGCTACCCCACCCGATTATCATGTCGGTGCAGGCGCAGGTCCCCGCCACATCACATTCTCAGCCAATGGGAAATTTATGTACTTGCTGAACGAGTTAGACGGAGGGTTAAGCGTATTTAGGCAAGAAGAGGCGCTACTAACAGAAATCCAGACCACACAAGCCGACCATTTAGAAGCACGCGGAAGTGCTGATATACACATCAGCCCCGATGGAAAATTTTTATACGCAAGCCTCAGGTTACAAAATGATGGATTGGTTATTTACAGCATTGATCAAGCAAGCGGTATGCTTACAAAAATAGGCTATCAAAACACAGGAAAACATCCAAGAAACTTCTGCATTACACCCAACGGTAAATATCTCTTAGTTGCTTGCCGAGATACTAATACCATCGAAGTGTACGAAAGAAACCTCGCAACAGGTATGCTCACCAAAACAAACAAGCCTATCCTATTGGATAAGCCTGTCTGTATTAAATTTGCTTGGGAAGAGTAAGCCCTATTCCTTCACACGAGATAACGGAGTAAGAGACACCACACCTACCAAACCCGAAGGCAACGGTTCCCAATGGGCGGCTGTGAACTTCCCGTCGGCTCCTGCATTGGTTCGCTTACGGGCATTGACATTTGTATTGTAGAATATCTTCCACTCCACACCGCGTTTATCCATATCGATAATGCGGTTTGCCATCAAGTTAGACACTTCTATACGCAGTTCATCACCCTGTTTTAATTGCTCGGCAGGTATAGCAACTGTGTAAGGAGACTGAATCAGTGTTCCTATCTTTTTGTTGTTGACGTACACCGTAGCCGACTCGTATACACTTCCCAGATTGAGCAACCAAGCATCTGCTTTAGGTAGTGGAACATCTACTATTGTGGTATAAGTCGCCGTTCCCGAAAAAGTAGCATACGCACCGCCGCGACTTTCCCACGATTTATGAATGTTGACCACCAAAGGCTCGGGCAACGTAGGTCCTCCTTTTACAAATTCCACTTTCCAGTCCGAAATAAGGAAGATAGGTTCGCCGTTCTTTTTATAGTAAGGATATAGCTCGCCTTTGTATTCGCCGCGAAATGTTTCGACAGCTATACTCTCGCCATTTTTAAGTTGCAGATATAGCTGCTCCCCGCTCATTAACGCATAGCCGCAATCTCCCGTCATAGGATTATACAAAGCTGCCGAAGAGGGTTTTGCATTCAATGTTACCCAACCATCAAACGCTTTTTCGGTGCTGTTCTTTATCAGATAATAGAAGTTCCCGTCGGCTTTCGTGCGGCGAATACACTGCAACCCATCGGCATACATGGGTTCATTCTGCACATTGCCTGCAGCTGTCAAAGCAGATAGGCTATGGGATACAGCAATTTTTCCTTTGCCATAAGCCGCTACACGCAGCTCGCCCTCTGTGGCGAAAGTCAGTTTGCCGATAAGAGTACTCATTTGTTCGCGTGCCTTCGCCAAGTCGCTGAGTCCGGGTACATCGGCAGGTATTGCATACTGAAATAAGATTGTAGCACCACTGCTTGCCAACTGAAAGAGTTGTTCTAACGTTTCAAGGGGTATGTATGTGGCTTTCGGCACAATGATTGTTTTGTATGCGTTTCCTCCAACCACAAGGTTGTCTTTCAAGTAGTTTACACGTAGCAGTTGCTTGTCCGAAATAGCATCCCACGAGTAGCCATTCTCTGTTAGATACGCGCCACATGTTTTCGCGCTTGTACCATCAAAGAAAGTATGCGATTCCATGTGGCGTAGGCGACGGTTATGACTACAATCCGACCAGTAATCGGCAATGGGGAAATAAAGCAAAATATCATTAGCTGGTTTTCCGGCTTGTAAGAAACTTTGCGCGCGAGTTACATAACTATTGAGTGCAGCAAAATCACTCCAGAAGCTATTTGCCGGCGTGAAGTGAACTGCAGCATAGAATAACCATCCCGGCCATGCGGCATCTTGTGGCGAATAGGTAGTTCCGTGATAGAAAACATGGTTTACACCTGCAAAAAGGAAATCATCGAGCGCATCTTTGGCTTGTCCTAATGTCGTTTCAAAATGTTCGTTGAGCCACGTACAACTTTCGGAAGAGATTAAGTTTTTCCCGCTTACGTGAGCAGCAGAGGCTGCCGCTTTCAGATTTATAACATCCCTACCCTCTATTTCGGGCACATCGCTGGCAGCATAGAGATCGAGCACATTGGCAGGAGATCCGTGCGACTGATTTCGCACACCTTTTCCTTGCTCTGCTGCCCAAAGCTGCCACACTTCGGTATATTGCGACAGCAACAACTCACTAATAACCGAGCGAAAGTCGTACAATACCCTACTGTTATTATCTTCTGTATCGAGTCCAAGCAACGCAGGCAGATACCCACGCAAATCATATCCTTTTAGCTGTTCAAAAGCTGTAAAAAGTTCCGGTGTAAAATCGGCATCACCTACAGCGTCATCTACTTCGTACGAGTCGTTGAAATAGTAACGAAGATAACTCAAATCATAGCCTTGAGAAGCCTCGTCAACTTTTTGCAGATAGTTGCGCAACGGTTGTTCGGCAAAGTGATCTATGACTAATCCCTCGCCACCGGGCCCTGCACGTTCTACCATCTTGCCATGACTTCCCTGAAAGATGGCACAGAGCATCCAATCGCCTTCGGGAGCTACCCAGTTCAGTTTACCATCCTTTACATGATCTATCAAATTAACAGACTCGCTAAAACCCACTTCTGCCAATTTGTTTGCAGTTAGCGCTACCAATGGAAGCGACTTAGCAAATCGTACTTGGTCTAGTGCCAGCTCTTGCATATTTTCGTTGGCTGCAATCGGTTCTATCAGTTCATCAATGGTAACTTTCTTGCGTCCCTGCGTACGAACGATTGGGTTTTGTATATATTCTATTTTCTCTTCGAGCGATTTGCCCCCTTGTAGCGTAAAAGTTTTTGTGTACATTCCTTTGGAAGCATCCTCATCGGTAATCCACGGACCACCAAAGGGCCATCCCGATGCATTGGCAAGGTCTACGCCGAGTCCCAATCGCTTTGCTTCATTAAGTGTATAGACTAATTTCTCCATCCACTCGGGCGACAGGAACTCCAGAAATTGATCTTCCGTACCACGCACGCCATAAATAGGGGTAATCTCCACGCCACCCAATCCGGCAGCCGAATAACTTTCGAGTGCGGCAGTGATATCTTTTTCTGTTACTGCACTACCATGCCACCACCAACGCGTCCAGGGTTTTGTTTCATGAGTTATCTCCGGCCAAGCTATCTCGCCGGTTTCGCGAGGTTGAGAGGTACAGCCCGATAGTGTTACTATAATTAAAGAAATAATGAGGTAGAGAGTGTGCTTTGTCATACGATATACTATTAAATGAATATTCCGCTATTTGCAGATCACAAATAACGGAATATTTTTAATCGCAGAATGAAGATTTTCATTCAAATTTATGTAAAATAGTACACAACAAGGAATAAGAACGTAAAATGTATTCAGCCTATAGATGAGTGGTCGTGTGCCTATGGCTGAGCAGTCGTTTGCCTATGGCTGACGGGTCGTGAGGTTATGGCTGACGGGTCGTGAGACTATGGCTGACGGAGCATGAGACTATGGCTGACAGGGCATGAAACTATGGCATTTGAATAAGTACTTTAAGCAATCTCTTTTTGCGACTGTTTTCTGCTTCACTTCTGACTGTTTTCCGGACTGTTTCTGACTGTTTTCTTACTACAAAAACAGTCAGAAATTAGGCGTGAAAACCCTGTGAAGGATAAAAGAGGGGGTCTTCACACACAACCGGCTCGCTGTCATCTACTTACAACGTTTTGTGAATGTGAAGACCTATTCCGTAAAACTACACTTGGAGTGTATATTAAGCTATTTGGTTGATTAAATATGCACTAAATTAATCCGCCAACGGATATACATTCTTATTCTTTATTCTTCAGATAGTAATTTATCAGCTGTGACACATTCCACATATAAGAATTCGTTGTAATGCCCATCACTTGTTCTTTGGGTGGATAAGGAGATGTATCGTACTTATCGCCCACCGGAACTCCTTGATAATTTCCCGGAGTTACTTCAGCAGGACCATCGCCGATGTAAGGGTTTGAAGTCATGGTCATTGGTACCAACCAATATCCCTCTTTGGTTAGTGAAGAAAGAATTTCATTCACACTTCGTTCTGCACCGGGAAAAACATGTAATACATTGTAGTCCGGAAACTTGAATTGCTCACCTCCTTTGTTCTGGAAAGGCGAATTCTTTGTTACCTCTTCAACACTTAAACTCAACAACTCTTCGTAACGCTTACGGAATTGGGCTATATCTATTTTCATAAACTCGCCATATCCGTACTCTGTTAAATACTCGCCATTGACAACATTAGACCCTACACGATAGGTAAAAAGCGCTTTGTTTGTGCCTATTTCTATATTTCGTAGTGACTGTTGTTTCGTATGTCCCATTTTGTTCTTATTCAGCGAAGCATCGGTAGGTATCATTGTTCTTTCAAGCCAATCGAGGGTTTCGGGAATACGTGCCAGGAACTTCTTATCGCCTGTCCACTGGTAGTATTCCATTAAGTTATTAAGACACCACTCCGTTGTGCGTAGCTGCAATGATCTTGGTTCGTAAGAACGTGCTCCGGCTGGAAGATAATCGAGTGTATATTGGTCGCTCCAACCCGGTTGATCGGGTCCCTGATGCAAAGCTAAGGTACAATTCATAGCACGTCTGATAGGGTCTAACAAGCGTTTTTCTCCCAATAACTGGTAGCAAAGTACGAGGTAGTTGATGTTGTTTTCGTGTACTTTATCGTTGTACGTTATATAAGAAGAATAATCGGCACGTCCACCTTTAGAGTATTCGTACATCAATGGGTAGCGTTGCGGCCATCCACCTATTGGATATTGGCTTTCGAGCACAAAATTAATTGTTTTATCAACAGATACTTTGTACCTTGGGTCATACTTCTCGACATACATACGCAACAGAAAGCGTGCCGGACTGATTGTTGAATCATCATCATACGTTGCATTTCCATAATAATGTTGGAACTCTTCCAAGCGCCAAGCATTCTTACCGATGGTTTCATACCAATTCTTCAATGAAGCATCGCCCGCGAAATCAATAATATAATTCCAACCACCGCAAGGTAATTGTCCCCACATCAATGCAGCAGCAACTTTCTCGGCGGCTTGGTAATAATATTCATCGCCTGTAGCATGGTAAAGGTCTAAGAAAAACTCACCCATACGTGGTGTACCTTGCCCTTGCGTCCAAATCATGGTTCTGTATGCTTCCATTTCGCCCCATTGGCGCGAAAAGTCGGGCAGATACTCCCAAACAAATCCGCCATTGTAGGAAACAGTGTTAAGCATGTATTCTGTGGCTTTCTTTACACTTCCCAGTATCTGGTTGTTCAAAGTCTTCTTGTTTTGCCCTTGAGCTACGAAAAAGCACATACTAAGCAAGAAAATAAAGAGTGCTTTTTTTTGTCGTTGGTTTGTGTTCATTAGGATTATTTTAAGTGTTAATTCTTTAGTAAATTATCCAACACAGCAGCCTTTACCGTAAAAGCAGTGCCATGTCGTGTACCTTTTGGGAAGGATACCGTCTCCGACACATCTTCCCAATCTATTCCGTTCAACGAACGTACCGCGCCATATTTTTTCTCACGATATTTATCAAAATACACATATATATAATCACCTACTTGCAACGGCGATGGACCTTCCGCCCAATAATCGCCTGTTATAGGTTCGGAAACCTCAATGGGGAAACCTGCTGCAATATCTTTTGTTTTAGTTACGCGTAAGTTCTTTTCGGGTGGATTTGAATTTTCATTCTTTACTATCATGAGGTACTCGCCGCTACGTTCTTTGATGATTGCAGCATCAATTACACTAAAATCGGGATCAAAGAACATCTTTGTTTCCGAAAAGGTTTCAAAGTCCTGGGTAGTTATATAATACTGACGATGATTGTGCCCTGATTCACTCTCGCTTGTACTTACTTCCTTATGTCGGCCGGGAATGGTGGTTGCCCAAAAAATATAATAGGTAGCCGACGCTTCGTCGTAAAAGAGTTCGGGTGCCCAACTATTCTTGGCATCAAATTCGTGCATCATTACCGGCAAGTCGCGCTGCTCTGACCAATGAATCAAGTCCTTGGAAGAGGCATAACCAATGATTCGGTCTGTCCAACTGGAAGTCCACACCATATGAAAAGTGCCGTCGGGGGCTTGACAAATACTGGGATCGCGCATGAGTTTATCTTTCCCCACTTCGGGTGTAAGAAATGATTCGCCCTCTTTAAGAGATTCCCATGTTAGCCCATCGTAACTATATGCTAAGTGCAAGCCATCGGCACCATTTCCAATAAAATAAGAGAAGAGATAGACATCGGGGCGTGGCTGTTTACAGCCTACAAAGAGAAAGAATGCCAGAAAGGCAAGTAAAATGTGTTTCTTTTTCATGACTATATGGTTTGTGTTGAGATTACGCACAGAACGCGCGAAGCACAAATATAGTCATTCTCTGTTAAAAAGCAATTACATTCAAGGTTTTTGCGCCCGCATACTTAATGAGTAGTTCTTTAAGCATATCTGCAGCCGGTTCCAGACCTTCCTTTCCGCTATAGCCATTCAGAATGGCAAGGATATGAGTGGTTTCTAGGTCCATTTTGGTTCGTTCTTCATCGCTGGTAGGTGTGCCAATCCCCCCTATGGTATCACGATAAACAGGTAAACCTTCTATGTTTAACATACCACGTCCAATAGCTTCGAAGGGCTCATTGGCTTTTCCAATGCCTAATTCGAGATGGGTTCCTGTTATTTTATTGGCATCAAAACCTCCGATAGAATACCCCGTACGAAGCGAAACCAGATTGACAATATCCACTAATGTGTCTATTTGATAGAGGTCAATACCACGAACTAATCGCCTACGTAATGCTTCCGCCGAAGGACGGTAGCGGTTAGGGTCTTTACCACAACGTTTATAAGCTTCGCGTGTAGCAATAATAGCCGGTTGATTTTTTACTTGATCCACTTGTGTATCGGCAGTAAACTCCTGAACAAAAAGATTTATCTCTTTCCAGAGTTCCTCGTTGTAATGACTATTCTGCACCTGTGCATATACAGCCATACCTGCAAATATAGGGCAAGCAGCTTTTATCTCTGAAGAGACAGTGATACTATACTTACAATTTAGCATATACTGTACGTGTAGTCTGGAGCGAATTACTCGTCATCCCAATCCTCTTCGTATTCGTAGTCAAAGTCTTCTTCATCCTCGTCCTCGTCTACGTATTCATAGGCAATGTCTTCGCCCTCGCCTTGTGCCAATAGTTCATCTTTCAAACGAGTTACATCTTTAGGACGATGCACAATAGCAGACGCTTCTATCTTGTTGCTTTCCTTGTTGAGTTCTTCCCATAGGATATCTTTCAATGCAGTAAGCCCAAACCCTGTTACAGATGAAATAAATATATGCGGAATAGCTTCGGGAAGTGTAATTTCTATCTCGTCCATGAGCTCTTGGTCGAGCATATCACTCTTGGTTATAGCGAGTACACGTTGCTTATCGAGCATTTCGGGATTAAAAGAGCGCAATTCATGAAGCAATATTTCGTACTCTTTCCGAATGTCATCACTATCGGCAGGAATCATAAAGAGCAGCAACGAGTTACGCTCAATATGCCGCAAAAAGCGTAGCCCCAAGCCTCTACCTTCGCTGGCACCTTCTATAATTCCGGGTATATCTGCCATTACGAATGACTTTCCGTCACGATAGGAAACAATACCCAGATTGGGTTCTAGTGTTGTAAACGGATAATCGGCTATCTTTGGTTTTGCTGCAGATACGGAAGACAACAAAGTAGATTTCCCTGCATTAGGAAACCCCACAAGACCTACATCGGCAAGCAGCTTTAATTCCAAAATAACAGTCATCTCCTGCATCGGTTCACCGGGCTGTGCAAAACGTGGCGCCTGTCGTGTTGCCGTACGGAAGTTCCAGTTCCCTAATCCACCACGACCTCCTTTGAGCAAGATTACCTCTTGTTCGTGTTCGGTTACATCGCATAGGTAATCGCCTGTTTCGGCATTATAGACAACAGTTCCGCAGGGAACTTCAATTATTTTATCGGCTCCGTCTTTTCCTGAACTACGGCTACTGCTTCCCGACTCTCCTTGGCCTGCAAGCGCATGGCGTTCATACCGCAAGTGGAGCAACGTCCAGTAATTGCGATTGCCACGTAGAATAATATGACCTCCTCTACCGCCATCGCCACCATCGGGTCCTCCTTTAGCAACATACTTCTCACGCCGCATGTGTGTAGATCCTCTACCTCCCTTACCCGAGCGGCAGTATATCTTTACATAATCAACAAAATTCGATTCAGCCATATTCTTTTCTTATTTCTTTTTCTCAATCACTTCGCATATTTCATCGGTAATCTTAACCAAATCGCCAGAACCTTCTATATGCTCATATTTACCATTTTTTTTATACCAGTCTATCAACGGACAAGTCTTTTGGTGGTATACATCGAGACGCTTGCGGATTGTCTCTTCGTTATCATCGGCACGTCCCGACTTCTTTCCTCTATTTACCAACCTTTCAATCAGCTCTTCTTCAGGAACATCCAAGTCCAACATTATCGTAACCTCTTGTCCACGCATGTTCAACATCTCCTTTAATTCTTCTGCTTGCTTAATTGTTCGTGGAAATCCATCGAAGATAACACCTCTGCTATCTTTGAGTCCATCCAACACATCAGAGAGGATATCTATCATTAATTCATCAGGAATCAGTTGTCCGAAATCAATAAATTGTTGCGCTGTTTTTCCTAATTCTGTACCCTTCTTTATTTCTGCGCGCAACACATCGCCTGTTGAGATGTGGTTCAAGCCATATTTCTCGGCCACACGCTCACTTTGCGTTCCCTTTCCTGACCCGGGAGCGCCAAAAATCACAATGTTAAGCATTTTACCTTATGTTATATAAATTATTCTTCTACAATCGTATAGATATCGGGGTAGTTTCTTCCTTGCCCATCGTAATCGAGTCCGTAGCCAACAATAAAGTCGTTAGGGATACTCATAGCCATATAGTCAATTTTCAAATCTACCTGCAACTTATCTGGTTTAAGAAGCAGAGTGGCTATTTTTATTTCACGTGGGCTTCGGGTACCAAGTGATTCCAATAAGCGTTGCATGGTTAATCCTGTATCTACAATATCTTCTACAATAACCAATGTTCTGTCGGTTATATCTTCGTTAACACCCAATATCTCTTTTATGGTTCCTGTTGATGCAAGTCCTTGATAAGAAGCCAATTTCACAAACGAAATCTCACAAGGAATTGTTATTTGCTTCATCAAATCCGAGGTAAACATAAATGCGCCATTCAGCACACTGATAAAGAGTGGATTTTTCCCAGCTAAGTCATGATTGATTTCATTAGCAACGCGGGTTACTTCTTGTTGAATTTTCTCCTTTGGTATAGATATGGAGAAGCGCTTGTCTTTAATCTCAATGAAGCTCATAAGTAATGTTTCTTAATAAAAGTGGCGCTAAAATACTGTTTTTATTCCAATCTACCGAATAGTGGTTGATATTTATAAGTAAAAAGTCGAAATAGCTATCATTACGTTCTTTTTTACCACTTACCTGATAATCATTTTCTGCGGATCAAATGTTTGACAAACCGGTCCTTTACCATGACCGATAAACACATTATGTCCATACATTATTGAGTCGCGAACAAACTCTCGGGCCGCCAAAACTGCCTCCCCCATATTATACTCTAACGCAAGGTAAGTAGCTATAGCTGCCGAAAATGTGCAAGAAGCTCCATGCGAGTTGTGAGTTTGTATCACAGTATCCTTAAAAACACGTTCATCGCCATTTGGCGTACGAAGTACATCGTAAACAACATCTTCATATAAATCACCGCTTTTAATCAATACAGTAATCCGGTTTCTTCGGGCAAATCGTTCAGCCGCTTTACGCATATCTTCAATGTCTTTAATCTGAAGTTCGCAAAACAATTCAGCTTCCTGCCTATTAATAATGAGCAGACTCGTGTAAGGCAACATCTCTTTACGAATGATGCTCATATTCTTATTAAGAATAAGCCTTATACCTTCATCTGAAAGCATTACAGGATCATAGACCACATATTTAGGATGGTATTTTCTGAGACAATCGCCTACTGTTTGTATCGTTTCTATATCATTCAGCAACCCTACCTTTACAATGTCCGGAATAATATCTTCCATAACCGTTTCTATCTGCTTCCTGATTGTTTCCTGAGGTATAGGGAATAGCGATTTCAGACCTGTAGTATTCCCTATTGTTAAAGCCGTAATGGCCGATGCCGCATAAGCCCCTAACGCTGATATGGTTTTAATATCTGCCTGTGCACCATTTCCACCGATGCAATCAGATCCTGCAATAGTAAATACAATGGGATATCGTTTCATAATTATCAGGTATAATTTATAGATACAAATATAGTGAGAAAAACAAACTTTGTAAAACAACATACGGTATTAAAGCATCATCTTCATTTTTTCAATAATTTCGTTCGGTTTCTTAACAGAAATGAAACCTTTACAGAATTTTAGTGTTGCATAAAGGGTGCTTATCTCAATATAATTTAAGGTTGATGTATTGCTACTAAAACCATGGTTTTGTGTATTTTTGCTATCTAAATATTATTTTATGAAAATATTCCAAGCAGAAACCATCAAAGAACTTGATGCGTACACCATTGAGCACGAACCTATCTCATCAATAGATTTAATGGAGCGCGCTGCTCACGAACTCACAAACGCAATTGTCTGTAAATGGCCGGCAAAGACACCTGTTGTAATCTTTGCCGGGCCGGGCAACAACGGTGGCGACGCACTTGCGATAGCTAGGTTGCTCTCAGAAAAAGGATATCAAATAGAGGTATTTCTTTTTAATCCTAAAGGGAAACTATCACCCGATTGTCAATTCAACAAAGAATTAGTCGAAACACTCCCCGAGATAACTTTCAGCGAAGTTAGCAGCCAATTTGTGCCACCCAAACTAACCCTAGAGCATCTCGTTGTCGATGGATTATTCGGAACAGGAATAAAAGAGCCCTTAAGTGGTGGTTTTGCAGCCGTAGTAAAGTATATAAATGCCTCCGAAGCTACAGTTGTTGCTATTGATATGCCTTCGGGACTTATGGGAGAAGATAATTCCGAGAACAATCACAGTGCCATTATTCATGCTGACTACACTTTTAGCTTGCAACTTCCAAAGTTATCCTTTCTCTTTGCCGAAAACTTTGAGTTTGTAGGAAAATGGCTATTGCTTGATATTGGCATCAGTCGCCAAGCCATCGAAGAGATGGAAACTCCTTTTAGCATGGTAGAGGAGCAGGATATTCGTCCATTGATAAAATCCAGAAAAAAATTCGCACACAAAGGAAACTTCGGACACGGATATTTAGTAGCAGGAGCAGAAGGCATGGCAGGAGCTTCTATTTTGGCAGCGAAAGCTTGTTTGCGCTCGGGAATTGGATTACTTACGATACACACACCGGCATGCAACAATACCATTTTGCAAACAAGTGTTCCTGAAGCAATGACCGAATTGGATATTCATAAGACCTGTTTCGCCTACCCGGCAGAGGCCGACAACTTTGATGCAATAGGCATAGGACCAGGATTGGGACAATCTCCCGAAACAGAAGTCGCTGTGCTTGATTTTATTAAGAGCACTCAAACGCCAATGGTTATTGATGCCGATGCTTTAAACATCCTGGCAAATAACAAACAGCTTTTAGGTAATATTCCCGTCAACTCTATACTTACACCGCACCCCAAAGAATTGGAACGGTTAGTTGGTAAATGCCAAAACTCCTACGAACGATTGTATAAAGCGTGCCAACTGGCACACCTGTGCAATGTACACATTATCTTGAAAGGAGCTTACTCTGTTACAATAACACCCGATGGCGATTGCTACTTCAACCCCACGGGCAACGCCGGTATGGCTACCGGAGGAAGTGGAGATGTACTGACCGGCATTGTGCTTGCACTACTTGCGCAAGGATACGAAACCGAAAGTGCTGCAAAAATCGCAACGTTTGTACATGGAATGGCAGGCGACTTGGCAAAGCAAAAATATGGAATGATTGCTATGACTGCTTCTGACATTATCGAGTTCCTTCCCACAGCATGGGGGCATATCAGTAGTATGTAAAAACCTTTGTTTGCCTTTTTTCACGTCGAGAATTGGGGAGAGTCAAATAACTTCCTTAAATTTGTTGTTTATCTAACATAAACTGTATGAAATGAGAAGATTCATCGTATTGTTAAGCATTCTATCCGCAACCAGCACTTTTGCACAAACCGAAGTGGTGCAGGGAGTAACTCGGGGTAAAGACTACGGGATAGTATATGCTTTGCCAAAAACAGAAATACTTGTTGAAGTAAAAGCCAATAAAATTACTTATACACCCGGAGAGTTTAGCAAATATGCAGATCGCTACTTACGATTAACAGATGTTTCGGGAGAGCCGGAGACATATTGGGAACTGACTAGTGTGAAAGCTACCACTACAGGTATACCTAACAACCAACAGACATACTTCATCAAATTAAAAGATAAAACAGTAGCACCATTGGTAGAACTCACACCCGATGGATTATTAAAATCTATAAACGTTCCGTTTACTAAAGAGAAAGTGGTCGAAGAGAAAGAAACAGCGACTCCTGTTGCAAAAAGAATAGACCCACGAGACTTTCTTACCGAAGAAATTCTAATGGCGAACTCTACAGCAAAAATGGCAGAACTGACTTCTAAGGAAATTTACGGTATTCGCGAAAGCCGTAACGCACTATTGCGCGGACAAGCAGACTTTATGCCGACAGACGGCACACAACTCAAAATCATGCTTGATAACTTAGATGCACAAGAGCGTGCCATGATTGAACTCTTCTCGGGAACTAGGAACAAAGAAGAGCGAACTTTCATCATTCGCATAAATCCAGGAAAAGAACTAGAGAAGGAGGTTATCTTCCGTTTTTCTAAGAAATTAGGCATTGTAGCCAACAGCGATTTAGCGGGCGAACCCATCTATTTGACATTAAAAGACCTCAAAACGCTTCCTGAAACAAATGAAGCTGAAGATGATAAAAAGAAAAAAGAGCTTGATGGAGTAGCCTATAATGTTCCGGGCAAGGCCAGACTAACCATTGCCAATGCCAATCGTAAAGAAGTATTCTTTGATGAAGATATTTTGGTAACCCAGTTTGGTGTTGTAGAATATTTAGCCTCTGCCCTATTCAATAAAAAAACAACTACAAGTGTAGTATTTAATCCCACAACAGGGGGTATAATAAAGGTGGAAAGAGAGTAATTCTTTCCACCTTTATTATATATAGCGTATGGTTTTCTTAAATCAGATATTTGATTAATCCATCTTTGCGTAACTGTGTAATGTAGGTTATAACGCGGTTCTCATAATCCGTTTCATTACCAAAATGCGTAGCCAGTTCATTTATAATTTCTCGCACAGTTCGTTTTCCGTCAATAAACTCCCACACCGCTGTTCCATGTTCTTCAAGTGTTACCCGCACGTATGGTGAAACTCTCTTAGGCATAAGATATTTCTGCATCCACGAATTTCGGAAACGCGGTAATGCCAACACGGTTAATCCTTCATCGTTTTTCTCCGTAAGGATATATTCAATACGAGTTGGCATTACATCAAGAATATTAACCTTTGCTCTCACCGCGAATTTGTTATTTTTTTATATTAGCCTGTTGCAAGCCATAGCCCTTCTTCTTATCTTCTGCCTTCAGCCATAATGCAAACACACATGCCAAAGAGCTAAAACACACGGACACCAACATAGGCACCGTATAGTTGTATGCTATCGTTCCATCAGGAAGCACAGTTTGCGTAAACCTATCAACAGTCCAACCAATAAGAATAGGTACAAGCGCCAAACCTATATTTTGCACATAGAAAACAAGCGAGTAAGCTGTACCCAATAATTGAAGAGGAACGATTTTAGGCAAAGAGGGCCACATAGCAGATGGAACCAGTGAGAACGCAACACCAAGCACAAGCATATTGATTGTTGCAAACCACCACACATTCAGAAATGGCATTGCGAACATCAAATGTACCAACACTAACATAAACGAACCAATTATCATCAAAGAAGCGCCCTTACCTATACGATCATAAATAGTACCGAAAAGCGGAGTTAGGAAAATAGTTCCGATAGGTAGTAAACTTGGAATAAAGCCTGCCAATTCGGGTTCTACTCCATATTTGTAAATCATCATGCGTACCGCAAATTTCAAAAAGGGAAACACACTGGAATAAAACAGGACACAAAGAATGGCAATCAGCCAAAATCCCTTATTGGTCAGCACCAGTTTTACATCCGAGAACTTAAAACTTTCTTCTTCATCATTTATTGCTGCAGCAGACTCATCGAGTTTCTTATCCATTGTACAATAAAGAAAGTAAGCAATTGCACCAATACACAACACGACTAATCCTAACAACAAAGGAGCGGCGATAAATTCATTGAAGTGACGTGCCAATGGAAGTGCAAAGCTAAGAGCCATAGCTGTACCCAAACGAGCAACAGCAAGTTGCAATCCCATAGCTAAAGCCAACTCATGCCCTGTAAACCACTTCACTATAACTTTAGAAACAGTAATACCGGCAATCTCGGCACCCACGCCAAAGGTAGCAAAACCAATGATAGCCACCACTACCTGCGAGTTCATACCGAACAGTACTCCACCTAAAGGAAAGAAAGGAGAAATAGCGTAAAACTTAATAGAAGCCCCAGCTATCATTATCAGACAAGCCATTTTACCGGTAAAGCGCACCCCTTTCTTATCGAGGATAAGCCCACCTATAATCAACATTAACAGAAATACGTTAAAGTAGCTATATGCGCCCGACAGGAAGCCGTACTCTGTACTGGTCCAGTTTAGTTCATTTACCAACAAATCCTCCAATGGCGCCATGCAATCAGAAAGGAAGTAGGCGCACATCATGGTTAAGGAAACAACTGCCAATGCCGTCCAGCGTGCAGCTTTCGAATCACTTAGCTTTTTTCTAACAATTTCTGTCATTGTGCTTTTCTTTAAAGAGTTTCAAACAAAAAAGCGAGACCATGGTTTCTCTCAACCACAATCTCGCTTTATAATATCTTTTTTTAATTCTTATTGCTCACTTGAATCTGTTTCAGCTTCAGAAGTATCTGCTTCAGGAGTTGCAAAGCCCGAAGGGATATCCAACGGATTAGTGCCTTGTTCTTTCTGTGCTTGTTCCAGAATCACACTTCCATTTTGAGTAGCACTTCTTGGCAATACGTATGCAGTAGCAATACTCATTACTACAATGAATGCAGCCAAACCCCAAGTCGTTTTTTCAAGGAAGTCGGTAGTTTTACGAACACCCATGATGTTATTCGATGACGAAAAGCCCGAAGCCAATCCACCTCCTTTAGAGTTCTGAATCATCACGATGAAACACATCAATACAGCTGCAATAACAATTAAGATAGTTAATAATAAATACATTTTCTTTATTTCGAATTAGCGTTAATAATCAATTTCTCCAAAAAACGGATTTGGTCTGCAAAGTAAGCATTTTTTTTTGGATATTTCAAACTTAATTTTTTAATAATTTCCAGTGCTTTAGAATATCTTTGTTGCTTGATATAGATTTTAGCTAATGTCTCAGTAAAATAGCTATCATCTTCATTCACATCCTGATAATCCAGGTTAGGCCCGCTGCCTGCTCCCTCTTCCTCTTCTGTCTGGGGTAAAAGCTTGATTGTCTCGTTCTCGGTATTTTCCATAAAATCATCAATCAACGCTGTGACACGCGGTTTTTCCGGAGCATCTTGGGGTTCTTCTTTCAAAAGATACGCAGTATAGTCCGTAACATAATCCAGTTTTACAGGCAACGAATCTTCTTCGGGTGTAGTAGAAAGAAACGCATCAATCAATGAGAGCGTACGATCAAGATTAGGTTCTTCCGCCCAGTCATCAATAACAGAAACTGTTTGTTTCTGCTTGGGGGATAGCTGATATTTATCTCCCTCAATAAGATAGAAGAGTAAGCGCCGATCGGTAATATAAAGAACTGACTTGCGGAGTTCGCCACCAAAACTTGCGTCGTGCAACAAATAAAGATTCTTCAGATACAACAGCCTGAGCGATTGGCAATACGGAAAACGCAAAAGAAGGTTACGAAGCTCGTATAGCGTATCCTTATTCAGGTCTTTTGGATGTTGAATCCACTGCTGTAGGTTGTTCTGAATCATAGACTGTTACCAGTTGGCTACGGTTGCGTTAAAGATTTGATCATTGATTTCTTTTATCATTTCTTGAATCAATCCATCTTGCACATTAGTCAACAATTCTCTTGAATCGTAAGTGCGATAAGCAGAAAACTGCTGTTCGAGGTCTTCGTCGTGATTGGTATTATTTATATAGCGCACGTTTATCGTAATAGTCAGACGGGTACTGGATGAATATCCATCGGCCGCTACTGCCTCATTGGTTTGGGTATACCCGGTAATTTCTCCTTCCAGTTCAAGATCGGCATTGGTATTCACAAGTTGTAAACGTGTTTGCCTCACAAAAAGATCTTTCAACTCTTGATTGAAGGTAGTACCCAATGGCGCATATACATAATCGGACGTAATGGGAAATTCGGCTATTGATATGGTCTTTATTTTTGTATAATCAATCTTACCCCCTGTGAATCCATAGGACACACTACAACTCACTATAACAAGCAGCGATAATGAGAGTAAGAGAATCTCCATCGTTTTTTTACTCCAAATCATATTCTTTTATTTTTCTATATAATGTACGCTCAGAGATATTCAAATCGTTGGCAGCCGCTTTTCGTTTACCATGATTGCGTTCCAAAGCTTTCTTTATAACTTCTTTCTCTACTTCGTCGAGCGAAAGTGTTTCTTCAATGTATTCTTCTGTATCTTGAATATCATCATCCGAGTGCGACACTTCGATTACAGCAGACGGTTTTGGCGTGGTAGGCACTACTGCCGTAGTCGATGGGTAGTATGTTTGAGGCGTACTAGCAACATGTGGCGATGAGTGATCGGTCATAATTTCGTGTACCAGTTTCTTCAATTCCGTTACATCTTTACGCATATCAAACAACACTTGATAAAGTATTTCACGCTCACTTTCAAAGCTTTTCGTTTCCTTTGAACCGAATATCATCGGAAGTTTCTGAGCCGCCTGAGCAGGCAGATAGTTCCGCAAGATATCCGAAGTTACTTCGCGATTGGTTTCTATGATAGAAATCTGTTCGGTGATGTTTTTTAGTTGGCGTACATTGCCCGGCCAAGCAAAACGCATAAGCATCTCTTTGGCATCGTCCGTCAGCTGTATGGCGGGCATACGATATTTCTCGGCAAAATCAGAGGCAAATTTACGAAATAGCAAAACCACATCTTCACCTCGCTCGCGCAAGGCTGGCACCTGAATTGGTATGGTATTCAAGCGGTAATACAGGTCTTCTCTAAAACGGCCATCGGAAATAGCCTTAGTAAGGTTTACATTGGTTGCCGCTACAATACGTACATCTGTTTTCTCTACTTTGGAAGAGCCTACTTTGATAAATTCGCCACTCTCCAACACACGCAATAAACGCGCTTGCGTAGGCAAAGGCAACTCTCCTACTTCATCAAGGAAAATTGTTCCACCATTTGCTTCGCCAAAATAGCCTTTCCGTTCGCTTATCGCACCGGTAAACGCACCTTTTTCGTGCCCAAAGAGTTCCGAATCGATCGTTCCTTCGGGTATTGCGCCACAGTTTACGGCAATATATTTTCCGTGTTTACGGCGGCTATATTGGTGTATAATTTGAGGAAAACTCTCTTTCCCTACCCCACTTTCTCCGGTTATCAGCACAGAGAGGTCGGTAGGAGCCACCTGAATGGCAACATCAATGGCACGAGCTAATGCTTCGTTAGCACCAATGATTCCAAATCTAAGTTTTACTTGTTGTATTTCAGCCTTTGTCATATATCACATTGAAAACATGACAAAATTACAAAAAGCTTTCGTTCGGGCAAGAGAAAACAGGAGTAATCTATCTTAATAAGGAAACGAGTAGCGAATTAAAGAGCAGCAAAACCGCTGCTGTAACACAAATGCCACCTGCTGCAACACACTTCTGACGATAAGAATACATCGCATAAGGAGGAGCCACCACTGCGGCTTTCGCCAATATGCGCGAACGACTCCATTTATATAAACGGTATACGCCATAGCCTACCAGTAAGCCGACAACAATTCCAGGCACCACGTCCGAAATAAAATGTACACCAAGATAAATACGTGAGTAAGCTGTGAGTGTAGCCCAGATAAAAATAGTCCATGAGAACAGTGCGTTCTTAAACAGATAGGCCATAAACATGGCAAAACCAAAGGCGTTGGCCGCGTGACTGGACATAAAACCATACTTACCTCCACGGTAATTAAATACAGTATCGACCTCATTCATAAAGTCGGGATGATGTGTAGGACGAAAACGATGAAAATAGGGTTTGCAAACTCCCGAAGCAAATTGGTCGCAAAGTACAACGACCAGAGTAATAGACAATACGATAAACAGAGACTCTTTCCACATTTTCTTATACAACAAGATAAATATGATAAGCGCAGCTACAGGTAACCACACTGTTTTTCCGGAGTAAAGCCACATAAACCTATCTAAATATTCGGATTCACTCCCATTTAGCGCGAAAAACAAATTGCGCTCATAGTCCAAAACTTTGTCAATCATTATTCCATTTTTATTCGCAACAAAATTATATCATATCTTTCAGACGTCCAAACAATTAACACATAAATAATCTGAATAAGAACAAGAAACTCTGTGTACATAACCTCATTATTTATCTGAACTATGTAAATCATAAGTACTATTTTCAACACAATATCTACACATTCAAAAGTATCATTATAACAGCAAAAACGCCTCATTATTGCGAAAAAGGCGATTATTAGCTTTCTTTTTGCATTTCCATTGGTCTTTTCTTCTAAGCACATTTATTTATCAACATGCGCTACAAGAGTTCTGAAGGGGGTTATTTTCAACGAAAAAAAACTTAACCTTCAACACAAAAAAACACTTTAGTATAAAATTCTCGCGACAACAATCGTACCCCTTTCTGTTTGCTTGTAGAAAGGGGTAACTTTTATCTTTCCAAAAAGTCACTGTATAAAAGAAAAAATAGACTGCGCTTTTGATAAGAACAGACTGCGTTTTACATCAAAACTGACTCCATTTTTAAGTAAAATAAGCCCCATTCTTTCGTGTTTTTACAGCCAACCGTAATCAAAGTTCTTTTTATTCAATTCTTGAAGCTTCTAACAAAATGACACATTAGCACCACACGAGCAATAAGAAAAACGTCAAGATTACTATACATCATCAATAAATAAGAATAAAACTGTGTACGTATTTGAATGTATTTGGCACAATTCTCTATGGTAGCTATTTATTCTATGTCTTACCTTTGCATAATTTCCAAACCAATTAATTCATATAAATAATGAAATACGTTAGCCTACTCTGTTTAACTCTATTGTTGAGTTGTACCTCCCACCCTACCAACGAAAGCGACAAACTTATTCGCAACGGCATTCCTTGGTTTGATACCGATGGGAATATAGTCAACGCACACGGTGCTTGCATTGTGGAAGATGGCGGTCGATACTATCTTTTTGGCGAGTGGAAGTCGGATGAGAGTAATGCTTTCCCCGGTTTTAGCTGTTATTCGTCGGACGACTTGGTTACATGGAAATTTGAGAATGTGGTTTTGGGTGTTCAACCCGACGGCATACTTGGCCCAAATCGCGTGGGCGAGCGGGTAAAAGTTATGAAATGCCCTGCCACAGGAGAGTATGTAATGTATATGCATGCAGATAACATGAGCTATAAAGACCCGCACGTGGGCTATGCTACCTGTAAAACAATTGCGGGAGATTATGAATTTCATGGCCCGTTGTTGTTCGAAGACAAGCCTATTCGCCGTTGGGATATGGGTACGTTTCAAGATACGGATGGCACCGGTTATCTGCTGATACATCATGGAATTATCTACAGACTAAGCAGTGATTATCGTTCTGCCGAAGCCAAAGTTGTTAACGGATTACCCAATTCGGGCGAATCTCCCGCCATGTTCAAAAAGAGCGGAGTGTACTACTTGCTTGGTTCCGGTTTAACAAGCTGGGAAAAGAATGACAATTTCTATTTTACCGCACCTTCCATAGAAGGACCATGGACACGCCAAGGGCTCTTTGCACCGGAGGGAAGCCTCACATATTACTCACAATGCACTTTCGTACTTCCATTGGTGCGTGGAAATGATACAATCCCGATGTACATGGGCGACAGATGGTCTTTTCCTCATCAAGCCTCAGCAGCTACATACGTATGGATGCCAATGGAGGTTAATGGCGAGCAACTCTTTATGCCCGAATACTGGGAATGTTGGGATATAAACAAACTATCGAAAGTAGACCCATTAACCGATGCCAAGAAAATAGCTCGTAAGAATTTTGAATACGCTGCCAACGATTGGAAGTCAGTCAACGGACAGCTCACATCCAACACCAACGGCAGCACATTGCGCGTACCATTCAACGGAACCCGTGTTGCTATTGCGGGCGAGTCTAACGGACACAGTGGCTATGCCCGTATTCGCATCTTTGATAAAGAACAGAACGAACAGGTCTCTACTTTGGTGGATTTTTACAGTAAACGAACCGACCGTGCGGTACGATTTATGAGCCCCACACTACCTAAGGGCAATTACACGTTAGAGGTAGAGGTCACGGGCATTATCCCAATGTGGTCGGACAAAAAAGTAGCTCGTTACGGAAGTACAGATTGTTTTGTAACGATAGAGGAGATAGTTGTATTCTGATTTCTTTTGTCTACATTACCTAAATATCTATCTTTGTAGGAAATGAAAAAGTGCCTCTTCCTTTTTTTCCTCCTTTGCACATTGAGAAGCACTTTGTGTGCTTCTTTCGTCAACGTACATTCTACCTTCTTTACTCTCAACGAAGGACTTGCCGACAATCTTGTACGTAGCATTTATCAAGACAGCAAAGGCTTTATTTGGTTCAGTACCCTCAACGGATTGAGCCGCTATGATGGATATTCTTTTCTTACTTTTCGCCCGGAAAAAGGCGAACAGCTTTCCCTATCCGACCGCCATGTACTCAGTGTAACCGAGGATCAAAATGGCTTCCTATGGATAAAAACATCTTCGGGTGTATATAGCTGTTACGACTTGGCACACGATTGCTTTGTTGATTTTACCGGTTGTGGTGCACATACCGAGAAATACATTCACCGCTTACTCACCTCCACAGGAGACACCTGGTTGTGGAACGAAGAAACTGGTTGTCGTAAAATAACCTACAAAGATGGAAAATTCTCTTCTTCGGTTTTCAGGAAGGAAACCGGCAAGCTACCTACCAACAATATTTTGCAAATTATTGAGGATAAAGAGAATACGTTATGGATGTGTACCCCCGTTGGTTTAATAAAGCTAAGTGGTGATACTTTCGAGTTTTTGGCAAGAGACTTGCACGTTATCTCAGCTATTGCGCATCAAGAAAATCTTTTCTTTCTCACGAATCAAGGCGACGTTTATCGACAAAACATTAAAAGTGGTGAAGCAGAATTTATCGTACGGATTAACTCCGGAAAAACACCTTTTACAAGAATAACAGACTTTACTTCGCAAGACGATTGGATAATTATGACTCATCAAAAAGCATTTGTGTTTAGTTTATCTCAATTGCAACTAAAAAAGAACCCACTCTACGACATCCCCGACGTACGTCGCCAATGGGATAACGCGGGCAACCTTTGGCTGTACAACTCGCGCGGACGGTTGCGTTATGTAAATAAAGAAAGCGGGTACACGAAAGATTTCGACTTTATGCTTTCCGATGAGAATATCCCTGTGCGATGGTTTCATGCGCTTCAAGACAGCCGCGGATTACTTTGGATTGCTACGTACGACAAAGGGCTTTTTGTTTTTAATCCCTCAACCGACGAAATGAAGCAATATGCGTACAAGCCCGATGGGCTGAATCGTGTAAACTCCAACAGCTTGGTTCATATCGTAGAAGATCGGTCGGGAAGTATCTGGGTTACTTCCGAGTCGGCGGGTATCGCACACCTCACCATCGTCAACGAAGGTGCTTCGCGCGTTTATCCCGACAGCAAGGAACTGGTTAACCAATCCAGTTCTATTCGCATGGTAACCTGCATGAACGATGATGAAATTTGGATAGGAAATCGCAAAGGACATGTTTATAAATATGATATCAATTTAGAAAAAACACTTGCCACCGAGAAGTATAACACAACAGTGGTGAAGATGCTGCGCGATGCTTCGGACAAGAAGTGGATTGCCTCTGCCAACGACGGATTGTGTATAGATGGTCGTTGGTATAAGAACCAACCAAACAACCCTGCTTCATTGGCAAGTAACAAGGTCTTTGATTTGTTTTGTGACCACCAGCAGCGCATGTGGCTGGCAACCTTGGGCGGTGGACTCGACTTAGCCATTCCCGAGAAAGATGGCAGCTACACTTTTCAACATTTCCTATTGGGAAGCGGTAGCCAACAAGAAGTGCGCACAATAGCCGCAGACAAAGAAAACTGGATGTGGGTAGGAACCAGTGATGGTGTATGTGTGTTTCACCCCGACTCGTTGATTCAAGACCCACTCTACTACTATCGTTACACGTATGCAAACAATCATTTGCTTGGCAACGGCATCAAGTCCATATTCTATGATAGTAAAGGGCGTATGTGGTTAGGCACAATGGGTGGTGGCATCAGTATGTGTATTCCGCAAGGCGATTATGGCGACTTACAGTTTACTCATTATACCACTGCGAACGGTCTCATCAACAACATGGTACAGTCTATCATTGAAGATCGCGAAGGAAAACTATGGATAAGTACTGAATATGGCATTTCCCGATTCACACCCGAAACCACTCAGTTCGAGAATTTTCTTTTCGACAACTCTACCCTTGGCAATGTTTATATAGAAAACAGTGCCTGTCTGCATCCCGATGGGCGATTGCTCTTTGGTACCGACCACGGTTTGGTTGTCATTGACCCCACAAAGACCGAAACTCATCGCAACACAAAGGATGTGGTACTCACCGACTTGAAATTCAATGGCGTTTCAGTCAGTCCGGGAAGCGAAGATTCGCCTCTTAAACGCACGTTGAGTTACACAGAAACACTTCATCTAAAGTATTACCAAAACTCCTTTGTCATTGAATTTTCCACACTGGACTACCATACGCTGAACGGAACCAAATATACCTACCTACTCGAAGGTTTTGATAAAGAGTGGAGTATAGCCTCATCAATGAACGTTGCTACATACAAGAACCTCTCACCTGGTCGCTACACCCTCAAGGTAAAAGCATGTAATGCCGTAGGCGCTTGGAGTGATAAAGAGACAACACTTCAGTTAGTGATTGCCCCACCATTTTGGAGAACTACTTGGGCATATTTATTATATCTATTAATAACAGGTGCAATTATTTATCTGACGTTCCGAACAATACGCAAGTTCTACACATTACACAACCGGATAGAGATAGAGAGGCAGGTTACGGAGTATAAATTAGTTTTCTTTACCAACATCTCGCATGAGTTCCGCACACCTTTGACGTTGATACAAGGAGCATTGGAAAGAATTGAGAACTCAGAAAAGCTACCCAAAGAAATGACTTATTCTATCCGTATCATGGAGAAAAGCACACAACGAATGTTGCGCTTAGTCAACCAGCTGCTTGAGTTTAGAAAGATGCAAAAAGAAAAATTGTTGCTTCAACTGGAAGAAACAGAAGTAATATCTTTCTTGCGCGATATAGCAAACAATTTTAACGATACGGCAACAAAAAAACAAATTACGTTCTGTTTTGTCCCTTCAACAGAGGCGCACCTCATGTATATAGATAAAGGCAAAGTAGACAAGATTGTTTATAACCTGCTCTCTAATGCTATTAAGTATACGCTCGATGGTGGTGAAGTTGAATTTACCGCAACGATAGATAATGTAGCCGAACAACTACAACTAACGGTAACAGATAATGGAATCGGTATTCCTAAAGCAAAGCAAAGCCAACTCTTTTCGCGGTTTATGCAGAGTAGTTTCTCAGGAGATAGCATGGGAATTGGCTTACATCTAACCCACGAACTGGTAAATGTGCATCGAGGTAGAATTGTTTATCGCGAAAACAGTAATGGTGGTTCAATATTCACTGTAACACTTCCGTTGAACGCTTCAATATATGCGGCAGAAGATTTTTTACTTTCCAGTCCGCTTACTAACGAGCTTTTTGTACAGGAAGAGATTCCCACTGAGATATCAATTCCTGAAATTACATACTCTTCCGACCCATTAAATAAGAAAAAAATACTCATCATTGAAGATGATAACGACGTACGCGAATTTCTTGAGAAAGAACTCAGTATTTACTTTGAAGTAGCTTCGGAGCCCAACGGACTTGCCGGATTGGAACGCGCTCGTTCTTACGATGCCGACCTTATTGTTTGTGACGTACTCATGCCGGGCATGACTGGCTATGAGGTAACGGGCAAACTAAAGAACAATTTTGAAACCAGCCACATCCCCATCATCTTGCTCACTGCTATGAGCGCGCCCGAAGATCAACTGAAAGGAACCGAAAGTGGCGCGGATGCTTACATAACCAAACCTTTCAGTCCAAAGTTACTCCTCGCTCGCATCGCTCAACTCATCACCCAACGAGAGAAACTACGCGAGAAATTTTCGAACGACCCGAACATCACCCGCCCTGTGGTTTCTTCTGTCCGCGACAAACAATTCTTGGACAGGCTACACGCTATCCTAGATAAACAAATCGAGAATACAGAGTTTAGCGCCGATGATTTTGCTGCGCAAATGAACTTGGGGCGTACCAGTTTCTTTCGTAAAATACGTGGCGTAACGGGCTATTCGCCCAATGAGTATATCCGCATTGTTCGATTAAAGAAAGCTGCCGAGTTGCTGCTCGACGGACGTTTCAACATCAGCGAAGTATCCTATCAGGTGGGGTTCAGCAGTCCGCTCTATTTCAGCAAGTGCTTTAAAGAGCAGTTTGGCATGCCGCCATCGGCATATATAAAAGGTGAAGAACATACAAACAATTAAATACACACTCCTATGAAAAGTAAAATACTATCGGCAGTATTGCTGCTACTCTTTCCGGTTTTATTATCGGCACAAGAACCTGTTTTGTTTCAACATCCGTGGCAAGGCAAACGCATTGGTTACATTGGCGACTCCATTACCGACCCCAGAAACGGAGGCGGGAAAATTCATAAATACTGGGCGTTCTTAGAAGAGTGGCTTGGTACTACATCTTTTGTATATGGTGTGAGTGGCAGACAGTGGGATGATGTACCCCGACAAGCCAACAAACTAAAAGAAGAACATGGCGACGAGGTAGATGCCATTCTTGTATTCCTTGGCACAAACGATTTTAATCATGGCGTACCTATTGGCGAGTGGTACTCGGAACAAGAAGAAGAGGTGATGTTTGCCCGGGGTGAACCTAAAAAACTCGTTACCCGCAAACGCCGCACCCTGCTGATGACTACCGACACCTATAAAGGGCGCATCAACATTGGCATCAACCACTTGAAGCAGCTTTTCCCCGACAAGCAAATCATTTTGTTGACCCCGCTGCATCGTTCTCTTTTTATTGCTAATGATACTAATGTACAGCCCGACGAAAGTTACCAAAACCGCTGTGGTGAATACATCGACGCATACATAGAAACTATTAAAGAAGCCGGTAATGTGTGGGGAATACCAGTTATTGACTTCAATGCCGTAACAGGTATTAATCCTATGGTTAAAGAGCAACTTATTTATATGTATGATGTCGAACGCGACCATTTGCACCCAAACACTCAAGGGCAGAAACGAATGGCAAAGACGCTGATGTATCAACTGCTCACATTTCCAATAATAGAGGAATAATACACGCGTTGGTGGAATTAATTCCGGCTATGGTTGATGAACCATGAGCCATAGGTTGACGGAGTATGTGCCATAGGCTGAAGGGTCATGAGACTATGGCTGACAGGTCATGAGACTATGGCTGACGGGGCATGAGACTATGGCATTTCCCAGTGTTTTCTTACCACAAAAACAGTCAGAAAATTAGGCGTGAAAACCCTGTGAAGGATAAAAGAGGGGGTCTTCACACACAACCGGCTCGCTGTCATCTACTTACAACGTTTTGTGAATGTGAAGACCTATTCCGTAAAACTACACAGGAGTGTATTAATAAGTGTATCGTTCAACAAAAAGAACGACAAGCAAAGGTAATTTCAAATGCTTATAGATAAGTTATTTTGCGTACATTTGCCCCTATGATTGTATGCATAGCAGAAAAGCCCTCCGTGGCACGCGATATAGCCGAAGTACTCGGCGCCCGAAATAAACGTGACGGTTACATAGAAGGTAACGGTTATCAGGTAACCTGGACTTTTGGTCATCTCTGCACCTTGAAAGAACCACACGAATACACCCCCGCTTGGAAGTCATGGAGCTTAGGTAGCCTACCAATGATACC
The DNA here is from genome assembly GCF_010501015.1 of Bacteroides sp. 214. Classification (GTDB taxonomy): domain Bacteria; phylum Bacteroidota; class Bacteroidia; order Bacteroidales; family Bacteroidaceae; genus Bacteroides. The sequence continues at coordinate 53,378 of NZ_QVML01000015.1, forward strand.
ACCTCGTTTTGGTATTAAATTGATAGAAATCCCTAACTACGAAAAGCAATTCAAGGTTATAGAACACCTGATGCAGCATGCCGACGAGATTATAAACTGCGGTGATGCCGGACAAGAGGGAGAATTGATACAACGCTGGGTAATGCAAAAGGCAGGAGCAACCTGCCCAGTAAAACGACTATGGATTTCCTCCCTGACAGAAGAAGCCATTCGCGAAGGATTTGCCTCACTCAAAGACCAATCGGAGTTCCAGCCATTGTACGAGGCGGGGCTTTCTCGTGCCATTGGCGACTGGCTACTTGGTATGAACGCTACCCGACTATATACACAAAAGTATGGACAAGGTAAGCAAGTCCTCTCCATCGGAAGGGTACAAACACCCACGCTTGCACTCATTGTAAACCGTCAGCTAGAGATAGAGAATTTCCAACCGGAACCTTATTGGGAATTAAAAACAGTTTATCGGGACACTACCTTCTCAGCTACGAAAGGGAAATTTACAACCAAAGAAGAAGGGGTGGAATTTCTGGAAACTGTAAAGGCATCCGACTTTACCGTCACCGAAACCTCCGAAAAGAAAGGTGTAGAACATGCTCCGCGCTTATTCGACCTAACATCACTCCAAGTAGAATGTAACAAGAAGTTTGGCTACTCGGCAGATGAAACATTGAAACTCATTCAATCGCTATACGAAAAAAAGGTAACCACCTACCCACGTGTAGACACGACCTTTCTGAGTGACGACATATATCCTAAATGCCCCGCTATCTTAAAGGGGTTAAAGGATTACACCGTACTTACTGCTCCACTCGAAGATAAAAAACTGGCAAAGTCCAAGAAGGTATTCGACAGTTCTAAAGTAACCGACCACCACGCTATTATCCCCACAGGGGTATACTCACAAAGTTTATCGGATATGGAGCGTAGGGTATTCGACCTCATAGCCCGGCGATTTATCGCTGTCTTTTATCCCGAATGTAAAGTTTCCACCACCACCGTGTTTGGCGAGGTAGAAAAAATAGAGTTCAAGGTAACAGGCAAACAAATATTGGAACAAGGCTGGCGCGTGGTCTTCGCAAAAGAGCAAAACGAGGATAAAGATGAAGACGAAGAGCGTGTGCTTCCTACATTTGTAAAAGGAGAAAGCGGACCACACGTCCCCGACCTGAACGAGAAATGGACACAACCGCCTAAGTTCTATACAGAAGCTACACTACTTCGCGCTATGGAAACAGCAGGAAAGTTGGTAGAGAACGATGAACTACGTGATGCATTGAAAGAAAACGGAATCGGCCGCCCCTCTACCCGTGCGGCAATTATCGAAACACTCTTCAAGAGAAATTACATTCGTAAAGAGCGGAAAAACCTTGTAGCTACACCCACTGGTATAGATCTTATTCAAGTTATTCACGAAGAACTGCTGAAATCGGCAGAACTTACCGGGCTTTGGGAAAAGAAGTTACGCGAAATTGAACGCAAGACTTACAATGCGCACCTCTTCCTTGAAGAATTGAAGCAAATGGTTACAGAGATTGTAAACAGTGTGCTGTCCGACAATTCAAACCGCCGCATCACAATCGTTTCGCAAGAGAAACAAACCGAGGAAAAGGCTGTTGAGAAGAAAAAGAGCACCAGAACACGCAAACCAGCTACGCCAAAACCCAAAGAAGCCACTCCCACAGAGGGAGCTGTTTGCCCCCTTTGCGGAAAAGGTGTTATCATTAAAGGAAAGAGTGCTTTCGGTTGTTCCGAATGGAAGAACGGATGCGGGTATCGGGTTATATTTTAAATAACATTCCTCCAATATTATCCATCGGAGCACCAGTTACCGAAGCGAGGCAACTTGGCTCGTCACAAATATAAAGAGCACCAAGAAAAGCAAAAATCAATGCTTCCTTGTACTCAATTATCAGTTTATCGGGTATCACAATTTCGCATCGACACAATTGGCGGATGCGTTCTATCAGAAAGACATTGAAGGCACCACCACCTGTCACCAGCAATCTGCCACCCTGCACTATGCGTGACACCTGATAGGCGGCATGTTCGTAAAAAGTGCGTAGCATATCTTCGAGAGACAAGCCGTAGCGTTCGAGCATTGGATAGATAATGGTTTCCACCCATTCGCGTCCTAAAGACTTTGGTCCTGTTTGGTGGTAAAACTCTATTGCATTCAGCTCCTCTAGAAGGGGTGTGCAGATATTTCCGCGTCGTGCCAACTCCCCATCCCGATCGAATTCCAGTCCTATTTGCCGACAATAATGGTTGATAACATAGTTCACCGGGCTGATATCAAAGGCGATACGCTTGCCTCCTTGCTCGAAAGAAATATTGGAGAATCCACCAATATTAAGGCAGTAATCATAGTCAGAAAAGAGAAGGCGGTCGCCAATAGGAACAAGCGGCGCACCTTGTCCACCCAACATGATGTCTAATCGTCGAAAATCCGACACAGTAGGTATCCGGGTTTCGGCAGCAATAGCTGCACCATCACCTATCTGATACATAATTTTCTTTTGAGGTTCGTGGAAGATTGTGTGTCCATGCGAAGCGATGATATCCGGTTTTACGTTAAACTCCTTCATAAAATCGTTTACCCGTTCGCCAAGAAACTTACCATAAGAGCTATGAAAAGTAATAAATTCCAATGCGCTCATTTGCTGAGCACCTTTTCCGAGTTTCTGTTTCAGGTCGTCTTCGTAAGAGTAAGCCTTAGCATAATCTATTGCGAAATCCCATTTGCTATCACTGTACGTAAATGTGCAACAGCACACATCCAATCCATCGAGCGAAGTGCCCGACATCAAGCCAATTGCTTGAATGGTTCTTTTTTTCATCGTTCTTTAGAATTAAGTAATTTGCGAAAGACAAATATAACCAATGCAGTTCAAACCGAAAAGAAAAATACAATAAACCCCCGTTTTTTGAGTTAATATAAGTAATGTATAAGAAATTGCTTTATATTATCACCCTGTTATTGCTCCTCACCTCGTGCGGTGTAGGTCGTTCACTGAAGAAAGCCGACGAGAGTTATGCTCGCGGCGAGTACTTCAATGCAGCAGGGCATTATAAGAAAGCATACAGTCGCCTCAAACCTAAAGAGCGTAAACAACGAGGCGAAGTAGCCTACAAAATGGGCGAATGTTACCGCCTGATAAATTATACGGTGAAAGCAAAAGGAGCCTATATGAATGCTATACGCTATAAGTACCAAGATAGCATATCCTACTACTACCTCGCCGAAATGCTTCGTAAGAATGGCGAGTACAAAGCTGCCGAAATTCAATATCAACGTTATTTAGAATTCAACCCAACGAGTGTTTCTGCTCTCAATGGATTACAATCTTGTGCCTTAGCAGCGCAATGGAAAGCTAATCCCACTCGGCACATAATAAGAAAGAATACATTATTTACCTCTCGCCGTAGCGAATACTCGCCCATGTTTGCAGGAACCGACCCCGACGTGCTTTATCTTACCTCTACCCGCAATGAAGCTAAAGGGAGCGACCTTAACGGAATAACCGGAGTGAAAAGTGCTGATATATTTCTCTCAAAGCGCGATGAAAAGAAACAGTGGCAGAAACCCAAAGTAATAGAAAGCGACATTAATTCTGAGTTTGAAGATGGTGCCTGTTGCTTCTCTCCTGATGGACAAACAATGTATTTTACCCGTTGTCGGCGTACTGCCAATGTGGATGTTTATGCCGAAATATACTCTTCGCAACGTACCGGCGCCAATTGGGGAGCGCCACAGAAATGCATTATTATCAACGATTCGCTATCTTCGGTAGCACATCCTGCCGTTTCGCCAGCGGGCGACTACCTATACTTTACATCGGATATGCCCGGTGGTTATGGCGGATTAGATATATGGCGGATTAATTTTACCCGAGATGGTTTGGGATTCGTCGATAACCTTGGACCAGAGGTAAACAGTGCGGGCGACGAAATGTTTCCCACTTTTTCGGAAGATGGTACGCTATATTTTTCTTCCAATGGACATCCCGGAATGGGTGGATTAGATATATTCAAGGCCACATTACAACCTAATGGAAAGTGGCACATAGAAAACATGAAACATCCTGTTAACTCGCAAGCCGATGATTTTGGTATGACCTTTGAACCTGGAACACAGCGCGGTTTTTTCTCGTCCAACCGGGGAGATGCAAGCGGAAAGGACCATATATACAGCTTCGAATTACCCGAAGTTATTTACACACTTACCGGATGGGTATACGACCGCGAAGGCGATCCGCTTTCTGAATCATTAGTTACGATTGTGGGCGACAATGGCACGTACCTTAAAGTTAATGTAAAGAATGATGGTTCATTTACCCAACGTGTAGATCCCGATGTGCGTTATGTAATGCTTGCTTCGTGCAAAGGCTATCTTAACAACAAACAAGAATTGGAAACTGACACGGTGCAGAGTAACAAAGAGTACGAGCTGGAATTTCCATTATCCTCCATTACCCGTCCTGTGTTGATAGAGAATATATTCTATGAATTTGACCGTGCCGACCTTACCGACGAGTCTGCCCAGTCGCTCGACGAACTCATCCAACTTCTTACCGACAATCCTTACGTAACCATTGAGCTTGGCGCCCACTGCGATTACTTTGGCAATGATGCCTATAATCTGCGTCTTTCGCAGCGACGCGCCGAATCGGTGGTTCGCTACTTAGTAGCCGGTGGTATCTCTGCCGACCGTCTTACTCCCAAAGGCTATGGAGAAGAACAGCCTAAGACAGCCACTCGTTTCACACTTAAAAGCGCTCCTTTTCTAAAAGAGGGTGATGTCCTGACAGAAGAATTTATAAAAAATCTCCCGCCCGAAGAGCAGGAGATCTGTAATGCTATTAATCGCCGCACAGAGTTCAAGGTTTTGCGAACTACGTACGGATTAAAATAAAAAATTACATTTTTGCGTATGCCTTATGGAATTCCGTTACCGCTACAATTCCTTTGCGGAATATATCCAAACTAAAATTCTCGTTCGGTGAATGAATCGCATCCGATTCCAACCCAAAGCCCATTAGTACCGTCTTCATACCCAATACCTGTTCAAAGGTAGAGATAATTGGAATACTACCGCCTCTTCTTACCGCAAGAGGTTTCTTTCCAAAGGCAACCTCAAAACCTATTTCGGCAGCTCTATAAGCAGGAAGTGTAATTGGGCATACATATCCCTGTCCGCCATGACATGGCGTAATGGCAATCTTTACTGAGTCGGGAGTAATGCTCTCAATATAATTTGCTACCATATCTAATATTTTATGATAGTCTTGATGCGGTACTAAGCGACAAGATATTTTAGCAAAAGCTTTGGACGGAAGCACTGTCTTAGAACCTTCGCCTGTATAGCCTCCCCATATACCACAAACATCAAAAGCAGGACGACAACTATTGCGCTCGAGGGTAGAATATCCTTTCTCACCCGCCAACTCTCTTACATCTATAGCCTCTTTATACTTTTCTTCGTTGAAAGGAATATTTCTTATCATTTCGCGTTCGGCAGCAGAGACTTCCTCCACATCATCATAGAATCCCGGAACGGTAATACGTCCATTCTCGTCTACCATTTTACTAATAATATCACAGAGCACATTTATAGGATTGGCAACTGCACCACCAAAATGGCCGGAGTGCAGATCGCGATTCGGCCCCGTTACTTCGAGCTGCCAGTAACCCAGTCCGCGCAATCCAGTGGTAAGCGATGGCAGGTCAGCCCCTAGCATACTGGTATCACTTACCAAAATAATATCACCTTTAAGTAACTCCTTGTGTTGTTCGCAGAAAGCCTCCAGACTTGGCGATCCAATCTCTTCTTCACCCTCGAAAATAAACTTCACGTTATTTTCCAATAGGTTGTTCTTTACCAAATACTCAAATGCCTTTACTTGGATAAAAGCTTGTCCTTTATCATCATCGGCGCCACGTGCCCAAATGTGTCCGTCTCGAATAACTGGTTCAAATGGTTCACTCTTCCAGAGTTCAAGTGGTTCGGCAGGCATCACATCATAATGGGAATATATCAGAACGGTTTTTGCTTTCGGGTTTATCATCTTTTCACCATACACGATGGGGTTACCAGCCGATGGCATTACAACCGCTTTATCCGCACCGGCTTTCAACAACAACTCCGTCCAGCGCTCAGCACATTTCATCATATCTGCTTTATGCTCGGGTTTCGCACTAATACTTGGAATACGAATTAAGCTGAATAAATCTTCCATCATTGCCGTTTCATTCTCGGCAATATACATTTGAATTGTTTCGGGACTTTTCATTAAGGTATTATAATTAATTAATAAAAATGGAATTAAAGCTGAGTTGTTCTATCCAACAAATAATAATCGAGTATGGTCATGGCAGCCATGGCTTCTACAATAGGCACAGCTCTTGGCAGTACACATGCGTCATGCCGACCACGTGCTTTCAATGTTGTATCTTCACCGTTAATATTTACGGTGTGTTGCTCCATTAGTATCGTTGGTACCGGTTTGAATGCCACACGAAAATAAATATCTTGTCCGTTGCTGATTCCTCCTTGAATACCACCCGAATGATTGGTATTTGTTTCTATAATACCATTTCTATTATAGAAAATATCATTCTGTTCGGAGCCTTTCATCTTCAATCCTTTGAATCCTTCACCATATTCAAACGCTTTTGCCGCATTGATACTTAACATAGCGTTACTAAGTGCAGCGTGTAGTTTCCCAAATATGGGTTGACCCAGTCCAATGGGGCATTTTTCTATTACGCAAGTAATTACACCACCAATAGTATCGCCCTCTTCTTTAACTTGGGCAATATAGGTTTCCATTTCCTTAGCTTTTACAGGGTCCGGACAACGTACCATATTCTTCTCTACATCTCTCAGGTCATATTCTGTATAGTTCTCCTCTAACTTAATATGACCCACCTGCGAAGTGTAGGCAGTAATAGTTATACCCAATTGATTCAATGCAATCTTGGCAAGTGCGCCACCTACTACACGAGCTATGGTTTCGCGTGCCGAAGAACGACCACCTCCACGGTAGTCGCGTACACCATATTTAATACTATAGGTATAATCCGCATGAGAGGGACGATACACACTCTTCATCTCCGCATAGTCTTTGGAGTGTTGATTCTTGTTCCACACAATAAAACCAATAGGTGCACCTGTTGATTTGCCGTCAAAAACACCCGAAAGTATTTCCACCTTATCGGCTTCATCACGATCTGTTGTGATAGCCGACTGTCCGGGACGCCTTCTGTTGAGTTCTTTTTGGATAAAATCCAAATCGATACGCACGCCAGATGGGTAGCCGTCAATTACTCCACCGATTCCCTTTCCGTGAGATTCGCCAAAGCTTGTTAATCTAAATAAATTACCAAAGGAGTTAAACATAGGTTTTTCGTTTTTTTAATCTAGCCTAAAGTTTAGGCGTTCAGGCTTGATGTTGTTATTGCACATAGTTTAAAACTGACTATGACAAAGATATATTTTTTTATTGAAATATGTGCTAAAGTTTTAATAATTCAGTAGCCAATATGGCTGAAAATATTTCAATTTTGTTACTTTTCGCTCTTTATCAGACTTTTTGTTACCTTTGTACTGCTTTATAACACAAAAGATATGTCCAAATCATCATTGTTAGGTTTGAATCTGGTCGAATTGCAAAGCATCACCAAGAGTCTGGGTATGCCCGCTTTTACTGCCAAACAAATAGCTTCATGGCTGTATGATAAGCATGTTGTTTCTATTGATGAAATGACTAATCTCTCCTTGAAATTCCGGGAACTACTCAAAGAACATTATATAATAGGTGGTTCGGCACCCGTTGAGGCAATGCGCTCAGTGGACGGAACCATTAAATACCTATACCAAACCTGTGACGGACATTTTGTAGAGAGCGTATACATCCCTGATGAAGATCGTGCCACACTTTGTATCTCCTCTCAGGTAGGCTGCAAAATGAACTGCAAATTTTGCATGACAGGTAAACAAGGATTCTCTGCCAATCTTAGCGCAAGCGAGATACTCAACCAAATATGGTCGTTGCCCGAACGGGAAAAGCTAACCAACATAGTACTTATGGGTATGGGCGAACCTCTCGATAACTTAGATGAGGTTTTAAAAGTTCTTGATGTATTGACCTCTGCTTATGGTTATGGTTGGAGCCCCAAACGCATCACCCTTTCCACTATTGGACTAAAAAAAGGATTACAACGCTTCATCGAAGAAAGCGACTGCCACTTGGCTATCAGCCTACATTCGCCGATAGCATCGCAGCGAGCCGAACTTATGCCTGCCGAAAAAGCATATCCCGCCAAAGAGATGATTGATTTGCTTCGAGGATACGATTGGAGTAAGCAACGCCGTCTCTCTTTTGAATATATTGTATTTAAGGGGGTGAACGACTCTATGGTCTACGCCAAAGAATTGGTAAAGCTACTACGCGGACTCGATTGCCGTGTGAACTTAATTCGCTTCCATGCTATTCCTAACGTAGAACTAAATGGGGCCGACATGGAAACTATGACGGCTTTTCGCGACTACCTCACCACACACGGATTATTTACAACGATTCGCTCTTCGCGTGGAGAAGACATTTACGCAGCTTGTGGCATGTTGTCTACAGCCGAAAAGGAGAAAAAGAAGGAAGATTAACATTTTTTATTAACAAGCACAAAAAGCTTATACGACTAATCCGTAGTTTTGTGCTAAAACAAAATGCTATATGTTATGAAAAAGAACTTGATTTATTTTATGTTGTTTGCTTTTGTGCTGACGCTTTCTTCTTGTGGAGGTCAGAAAAAAGGTGTATTCTCGCCTACTTCATCGGGCAACCCGTACGAACTGATTGTTATTATTAATAATGACATGTGGGAACGTCCTGCAGGACGAGCTATATATAACGTACTCGATAGTGACGTACCAGGACTACCACAATCCGAGAGAAGCTTCCGTATCATGCAAGCCTCACCCAATATATTTGATGGCACATTGAAAATCATTCGTAACATCATCATAGTTGATGTACAGAAAGATGCTTATACCAAAGGAAGTTTTAAAACAGCCTATAACACATACGCTGCACCACAAGCTATTTTAACCATACAAGCTCCCGACGAAAAAGTACTTGCAGAGTTTGTAGAAGAGAATAAACAAGTAGTCATTGATTACTTCACCCGCGCCGAAATGAACAGACAAATAGCATTACTCGAAGCACAACACAATGACTACATCTCCACCAAAGTAGCCAGTATGTTCGACTGTGACATTTGGTTGCCGGGTAATTTGAAAAGCACCAAACTTGGTGAAGATTTCCTCTGGGCATCATCCAACAGTGGTGCAACAGACCTCAGCTTTGCCATATACTCGTACCCATACACTGACAAAGAGACTTTTACGAAAGAGTATTTTGTAGCAAAACGCGATTCGTTTATGCAAGCCAACATACCCGGAGCACAAGAAGGAATGTATGTAACGACCGATGCAAAAACCGTACAAACACGCGCTATCACCTTGCAAGATCAATACACCTTTGAAGCAAGAGGTTTATGGAGAATGAAAGGTGACTTTATGGGAGGACCATTTGTTTCTATTTCACGCGTAGACGAGATAAACAATCGGGTCATCACAGCGGAAATTTTCGTATACTCGCCCGACAAACAAAAAAAGAATATCGTGCGTAGTCTTGAAGCATCACTCTATACATTGAAATTGCCTAAAGACAGACAACCGAATAATTAAATAAACATGGAAAATAAAGTAAGAATTGGTATTACACACGGAGATGTTAATGGAGTTGGTTATGAGGTCATCCTAAAAACCTTTGCAGAACCAACCATGCTCGATATGTGTACACCTATTATATATGGTTCGCCCAAAGTTGCGGCATATCATCGTAAAGCATTTGATTTGCCTACCAACTTCAGTATTATTAATAAAGCAGAAGAAGCGCACCCCAATAAGTTGAGCATCATCAACTGTACCGACGATGAGGTAAAAGTAGAATTCTCCAAAGCAGACAAAGAAGCAGGTAAAGCGGCACTTGATGCATTGGAGCGTGCTTTAGACGATTACAAAGCCGGATTGATTGATGTGTTGGTAACAGCGCCAATCAATAAAGCCACTATTCAGTCGGATACATTCTCCTTTCCCGGACATACCGAATACATTGAAGAACGTGTAGGCGAAGGAAACAAAGCACTGATGATTTTGATGAAGAATGATTTCCGCATTGCGTTGGTTACAGGTCATATCCCTATCAAAGATGTAGCGTCGGGTATTACCAAAGAAGCCATTCAGACGAAGTTAAAAATATTCAGTGACTCTCTAAAACACGACTTCGGCATTAGCAAACCACGTATAGCTGTTCTTGCCCTCAATCCGCACGCCGGAGATGAAGGTTTAATAGGTACCGAAGAACAAGAGATTATCATTCCCGCCTTGAAAGAGATGTCTAACAAAGGTATTCTTTGTTACGGTCCCTACCCTGCCGATGGCTTTATGGGTTCAGGACATTTTGCCAGTTTCGATGGTATCTTAGCAATGTATCACGATCAAGGCTTAGCTCCTTTTAAGATTTTTGCGATGGAAGATGGCGTGAACTATACTGCCGGCCTGCCCATTGTGCGTACCTCACCGGCACATGGAACTGCTTACGACATAGCAGGAAAGGGAACCGCTTCGGAAGATTCTTTCCGTCAGGCTATCTATACCGGAATCGATATATTCAGAAACCGTACGCGCGACAAAGCCGCTCGCATCAATCCACTGAGAAAACAGTACTTCGAAAGACGTGATGATAGCGACAAACTAAAGCTTGATACCGTTGAGGATGATGTTTAGTTTTTTAGAAAAGCGCTCAAAATGAGCGCTTTTCTTGCACATAGCCTCTTTACACAGCAGTATCACAGAGAGAATTATTGGGGATATTTCACACACAATTAACCTTTCCAAAAGGTTTAATCCGTACCTTTGTGCACTTTTTCAAAAAACCTCATATAATGACAACTCAACATACTCCCACCGCACTTGGTACCGAGAAAATAGGAAAACTCCTTATGCAGTATGCCATTCCGGCAATTATTGCGATGACCGCCTCTTCGCTCTACAACATGGTAGATAGTATCTTCATTGGACAAGGTGTGGGTACTTTTGCTATTTCAGGTCTGGCTCTTACGTTTCCTTTAATGAATCTGGCAGCAGCATTCGGTTCATTGGTTGGAGCAGGAGCGGCAACACTTGTTTCGGTAAAGCTCGGACAAAAAGATTATCACACAGCCAAAAACGTTTTGGGTAATGTGGTGCTACTGAATGTCGGTATTGGTATATTGTTTACCATTGTTGTACTTACTTTCTTAGATCCTATTCTTTACTTCTTTGGAGCAAGCAATCAAACCATTGGCTATGCACAAGACTACATGGTTATCATTCTCCTTGGCAACACCATTACGCATTTGTATCTGGGTCTGAACACCGTGCTTCGTGCTTGCGGACACCCCAAACAAGCCATGGCAGCAACTATTGCTACTGTGGTTATCAATACCATTTTAGACCCCATCTTCATCTTTTGGTTTGATTGGGGCATACAAGGGGCGGCAATTGCTACCATCATAGCACAGGTTATTTCGCTGGCATGGCTCATCAAAATCTTCATGAATAAAAATGAGTTGTTGCATTTCAGCAAAGAGATATTTCACTGGAACGGTAAGATAGTAAAAGGTATCATCTACATTGGCATGTCTCCTTTTATGATGAATCTGGCGGCTACTTTTGTAGTAATTCTCATCAATCAAGGGTTAAAACGCCACGGAGGCGATTTAATGATTGGTGCATATGGCATTGTAAACCGGCTTGCATTCTTGTTTGTAATGATTGTGATGGGATTTAACCAGGGGATGCAGCCCATAGCAGGCTATAATTTCGGTGCACAGTTGTATCCACGCGTTACACAAGTATTAAAACTTACCATTTATGCAGCAACAGTTGTTACCACACTTGGTTTTATCATCGGCATGTTCTTGCCCGAGCTGGCTGTTTCTATCTTTACGAACGACCAAGAACTCATTCGTCTTTCTGCCGAAGGCTTCCGCTATGTGGTGTTGGTATTCCCCATTGTAGGGTTCCAAATGGTTACTTCTAACTTCTTCCAGAGCATAGGTATGGCAGGAAAGGCTATCTTCCTTTCGCTTACCCGACAGGTTTTATTCCTTATTCCGTGCTTGCTGATTTTACCTCACTTCTGGGGTACAAAAGGAGTGTGGATTAGTATGCCGATTTCGGATTTTGTTGCTTCACTGGTAGCGGGTGTGATGCTTTGGATACAGTTTAGGCAGTTTAAGCGGGCGCATATTACTGGCGAAGTTATTTCGTAATTGCGAGAATCCTTGTTATATTTGTAAACAACAATAAAAAGAGCCCTCATCATGGAAGATAAATTCGTCATCAATATCGGTCGCCAACTAGGTAGTGGTGGTCGCCTCATTGGAGAAAGCCTTGCCAAGCGACTCGGCATCTCGTTTTACGACAAAGAACTGATTAACATCGCCTCAAAAGAGAGTGGGCTTTGTCCCGAATTTCTTGAGAAAGCTGACGAGAAACCTTCACAAACCATTATGGGAAGTGTATGGGGAGCACGCTTTTCGCTCTTTACCGATAACATGCCCTATGCCAACTACTTCAACAACGATAGTATCTTTAAGATTCAAAGCGATGTGATTCGCAAATTGGCAGAAGAGCGTTCGTGCTTGTTTGTTGGACGATGTGCCGATTATATTCTTCGCGACCATCCACGTGCTGTGAATGTATTCATAACCGCTTCACGCGAGGATCGCATTAAGCGAGTACGCGAATATACTCAATTATCGCAAACCGAAACCGAAGATTTAATTTTGCGCACAGACAAGAAACGCGCAGAATACTACAACTACTACAGTTACAAAACATGGGGAGTAGCAGAAACTTATCATCTTTGCATAGACTCTTCTATACTGGGCATCGAAGAGACCACTACGATGATTGAAGAATTTGTGAAGAAGAAGCTGCAACAGTAAAAAACATCTCCAAACGAAGTTTCACGAAATAGGTCTTCACCTTCACAAAACGCTGTAACCAAATGACAGCAAACAAGTTACCTGTGAAGACCCTCCCTTTTTGATTTCACAAGACCTTCACACGAAATTTTGACTGTTTTTTGTAGTAAAATGCAGTCAAAAACGATGCAAAATGCAGTCAGAAGTGAAGTAAAATGCAGTCAAAAATTGAAACAAGTCAAGGACAGCTTCTACAATGCTTATGGTATCCGAGTCGGATGCTTATGGCATTCACCTCAAATGCTTATGGTATCCGACCCGTCAGCCATAGTTTCACGACCCGTCAGCCTATGGCTGACGACCACTCATCCATAGGCACGTCTACAATTATCTACAATTCATGCTATTCACTGTTGCGTAATAATTTTATTAGTGCTTATTTTGTCAACTAAAAAAATAATAAAACATGTTAGATACAGTGATTTGGGACAACTCCGTCCAACAATGGGGAATTTTCGCGATTGTGTTATTATGCACACTCGTTGTTATGAAACTCGTTTCGGTTATTCTTAAAAAAGTCATCAAGCCGTTAGTTCTTAAAAGTGCCAATACGATAGACGATATTTTCTACAATTCGATAGAGTCGCCCATCAGATTTGGAATCGTATTGCTCGGACTTTGGATAGCTTTATTGCAGCTAACACTCTCCAAAGAGTTCTTTGATGTGATAGAAATATCGTACACCATACTGGTTATCCTCAACGTTACATGGCTCATTTCCCGTTTCTGTTCCAATTTGCTGGACGAGCAATGGCAAAAAAACAAAGGACATCAAGAGAAAAAAATACAGGCAAGAATGATGCCGATTATCAAGCGAACAGTGCTGACTATTGTCTGGCTCATTGGTTCCGCCATTGCATTAAGCAACACCGGGGTAAACATCACTGCGCTGATTAGCACATTGGGTATAGGGGGGATCGCTTTTGCACTGGCTGCACAAGATACGATTAAAAACATCTTCGCGGCATTTACCATCCTTACCGACAGACCATTTACCATTGGAGATGTGATACGGGTAGATAGCCATGAAGGCACTATCATAGACATTGGCATACGCAGCACTAAAATGCGCAACTACGACAAACGCATCATTACCTTCCCCAACTACAAGGTTGCCGATACCTCAATCGTCAATATTTCATCCGAGCCTATGCGAAGAATAACCATGAAGCTGGGGCTAACCTACAATACCTCGCCCGAAAAGATGAAGGAAGCGATGGATATTTTACAAAATATACCCAATAAGGTACAACACGTTTCGCCCAAAGATCTAAAGGTATACTTCTCGGACTTTGCCGACTCAGCACTCATCATCACCTTCATTTTCTTCATTGAAAAGAAAGGAGATAAGCAGGCGGTTATCTCTAATACTAACATGGAGATACTCACAGCATTCAATACAGCCGGGCTCGACTTTGCGTTTCCCACACAAACAATATATCTGGAGAAAGAATAAAAAGTGAGCAACTATCAAAAAGTCAAATAAGTGTGCGAATAAAACTTAAAAGAGGGACTCCTTTTAAGTTTATCCGTATATTTGTATCTTAATTTATTAATAAAAGGATATTCATTTAACACATTAAATAATCTTCAATTTTAAATTTGAATTGAACTATGGCAGACAAAAAAGAAAGACTCTTCTCTGACTTTTCTCCCGTATCTACCGAGCAATGGATGGAGAAAGTAACAGCCGACTTAAAAGGAGCTGATTATGAGAAGAAACTCGTTTGGAAAACAAACGAAGGATTCAAAGTAAAACCTTTCTACCGTCAAGAAGACTTAGAAGGGTTGAAAACTACCGATGCGCTTCCGGGCGAATACCCCTACTTAAGAGGCACACGAAAAAACAACAGTTGGATGATTCGTCAAGAAATCTGTGTCGAATGTCCGGAAGAAGCCAACGCAAAAGCATTGGATATTCTTAGTAAGGGCATTGATTCATTGAGTTTCTCTATCAAAGGGAAAGATTTGGACGAAGCATACATCGAAACACTTCTCAACAACATTCACGCCGAAGCCGTAGAGCTTAACTTCTCTACCTGCCAACGCCAAGTGGTTAAACTTGCTGAGATACTTGTGGCGTACTTTCACAAAAAAGATTACAACTCTAAGGAATTGCGCGGTTCTATCAATTATGACTTCTTCAACAAAATGCTGAAGAACGGCAAAGAAAAAGGTGACTTGGTGCAAACTTCTAAAGCATTGATCGAAGCCATCCAGCCACTCCCACTTTACCGCGTACTGAACGTAAACGCTATTTCGTTGAACAATGCCGGTGCCTACATTTCACAAGAATTAGGATACGCCTTGGCTTGGGGTTGCGAATATATCCAACAGCTAACAGAGATTGGTCTTCCTGCCAGCCTCATAGCAAAGAGAATTAAATTCAACTTTGGTATTAGTTCCAACTACTTCCTCGAAATTGCAAAATTCCGCGCTGCGCGCCTACTTTGGTCAAACATCGTGGCACAGTTCAAACCCGAAGATTTGACTGGAAGTGCCTGTATGCAAGCTCATGCCGAAACATCAACCTATAATCTTACCCTGTTTGATGCACACGTAAACTTACTTCGTACACAAACCGAAGCTATGAGTGCTGCCCTTGCCGGCGTAGATTCTATTACAGTAACTCCTTTTGATAAAACATATCAAACACCCGATGATTTCTCCGAGCGTCTTGCCCGCAATCAACAATTATTGTTGAAAGAAGAATCTCATCTTGACAAAGTAGTAGACCCGGCTGCAGGTTCATACTACATCGAAAATCTCACTATTTCTATTGCTAAAGAAGCTTGGAACATCTTCCTTAAAGTACAAGAAGAAGGTGGTTTCTACGCAGCTGTAAAAGCAGGAAGCGTACAACAAGCTATCAATGAGACGGGTAAAAACCGTCATAAAGCTATAGCACAGCGTAAAGAAGTTCTATTGGGAACCAACCAATATCCTAACTTTACCGAAGTTGCCGGCAACAAGAAACCTGCAACTTGCACTTGCTGCTGTGGTGGCAAAGAAGAGTGTGAAAAAGAAGTGGAGGTATTGAACTTTGACCGCGCCGCCAGCGAGTTCGAAGCACTTCGCTTAGAAACAGAGACATCGGGCAAACGTCCAAAGGCCTTCATGCTTACCATCGGTAATCTGGCTATGCGTCAAGCTCGTGCGCAATTTGCATGCAACTTCTTGGCTTGTGCCGGATACGAAGTTGTAGACAATCTGGGTTTTTCAACCGTAGAAGAAGGTGTAGAGAGCGCTATGGCTGCAAAGGCAGACATTGTGGTGCTTTGCTCCAGCGATGACGAATATGCCGAGTATGCTATTCCCGCATTGAAAGCATTGAACGGTCGCGCTATGTTTATCGTTGCAGGTGCTCCTGCCAATATGGATGAACTGAAAGCGGCAGGTATTGAGAACTTCATCAATGTTCGTTCGAACGTGTTGGATACATTGAAGGCTTATAATGCAGAATTATTGAAATAAGATTTAACGCTGAGTTACGCTAAGCAGCACTTGGTTTTAATTAAAGACTCTGTGCAACTAAGCAAAACTAAGTATTTCAAAAGAAAAGAAACAATGAAACCCGATTTTAAAAATATAGATATTTTCGCCGGTATTCAACCCGCCAACGGAGTTGAATGGCAAAAGGCTAACAACATTGCTGCTACTTGGGAAACTCCGGAGCACATCAACGTGAAGCCTGTTTATACCAAAGAAGACTTGGAAAACATGGAGCACCTGCAGTATGCTGCCGGTATCCCTCCGTTTCTTCGTGGACCCTATTCTGTAATGTACACACTTCGTCCGTGGACAATCCGCCAATATGCCGGTTTCTCTACTGCCGAAGAGTCGAACGCATTCTATCGTCGCAACTTGGCATCCGGTCAAAAAGGGTTGTCGGTTGCCTTTGACTTGGCAACACACCGCGGTTACGACCCCGACCACGAACGTGTGGTAGGCGACGTTGGTAAAGCAGGTGTTTCTATCTGCTCGTTGGAGAATATGAAAGTATTGTTCGACGGTATTCCACTCAACAAAATGTCAGTGTCTATGACCATGAATGGCGCTGTACTTCCGGTACTTGCATTCTATATCAATGCCGGTTTGGAGCAAGGAGCCAAACTGGAAGAACTGGCAGGAACTATCCAGAATGATATTTTGAAAGAATTTATGGTGCGTAACACATACATCTACCCACCTGCATTCTCAATGAAAATCATTTCGGACATCTTTGAATACACATCGCAAAAGATGCCTAAGTTCAACTCCATCTCTATTTCGGGCTACCACATGCAAGAAGCTGGTGCTACCGCCGATATAGAATTGGCATATACCCTTGCAGACGGATTGGAATATCTCCGCGCAGGTACTGCCGCCGGAATTGACATTGATGCATTTGCACCTCGCTTGTCATTCTTCTGGGCTATTGGAATGAACCATTTCATGGAGATTGCCAAAATGCGTGCTGCTCGCTTGTTGTGGGCGAAGATTGTAAAACAATTCAATCCTAAAAACCCAAAATCACTGGCACTGCGCACACACTCGCAAACATCGGGATGGTCGCTTACAGAGCAAGACCCATTCAACAACGTAGGTCGTACCTGTATTGAAGCAATGGCTGCCGCATTGGGACACACACAATCCTTGCACACCAACGCACTCGACGAAGCAATTGCATTACCTACCGATTTCTCGGCTCGTATAGCTCGTAATACACAAATCTACATTCAGGAAGAAACGTATGTGACCAAGAATGTAGACCCATGGGGAGGTTCTTACTATGTTGAAACGCTAACGAATGAGATAGCACACAAAGCATGGGAACTTATCCAAGAAGTAGAAAGTCTTGGTGGTATGGCAAAAGCTATTGAAACCGGTATTCCTAAAATGCGTATCGAAGAAGCTGCGGCACGTACACAAGCACGTATTGATGCTGGTACGCAAACCATTGTAGGCGTAAATAAGTATCGTTTGGAAAAAGAAGATCCGATTGACATTCTGGAAATTGACAACACAGCCGTACGTAAAGAACAAATCGAACGTCTGAAAGAATTGAAAGAAGGACGCGATGAAGCCAAAGTACAGGCAGCCCTCAAAGCCATCACCGAAAGTGTGGAAACAGGTAAAGGTAACTTATTGGAACTTGCTGTAGAAGCAGCGCGTGTACGTGCTACATTAGGCGAGATTTCATATGCCTGCGAAACAATCGTGGGACGTTATAAAGCAGTAATCAGAACCATATCAGGCGTGTATTCATCAGAAAGTAAGAACGACGCAGACTTTGCCCGCGCAACCGAACTTGCCGAAAAGTTTGCCAAGAAAGAAGGTCGTCAACCACGTATTATGGTTGCGAAAATGGGGCAAGACGGTCATGACCGTGGAGCCAAAGTAGTAGCAACAGGTTATGCCGACTGCGGATTCGACGTAGACATGGGACCATTGTTCCAAACTCCTGCCGAAGCAGCTCGCCAAGCAGTAGAGAACGACGTAAACATCGTGGGTGTTTCTTCATTGGCTGCCGGTCATAAAACACTTGTTCCGCAAATTATTGAAGAGCTCAAGAAGTTGGGTCGCGAAGACATCATCGTTATTGCCGGAGGTGTTATCCCCGCACAAGACTATGACTTCCTCTACAAAGCAGGTGTAGCAGCTATCTTCGGCCCGGGTACTTCGGTATCGAAAGCCGCTTGCCAGATATTGGAGATATTGCTGGACGAATAAGATCTAACAATACAAATAGCTATAAAAGCGGGAGTGTATGTAGTACATTCCCGCTTTTTTGTCTTCTGCAGCCATCCACAAAGCACCTCTTCCGTAATTACCCAATCTTTTGTATAATAATTTGAGAAATCTTTTGTACTTTTGCCTCGTAATTGAGTAAATACGCAATAGAATGAACATATTAGAACTGAGTGAGCAGGAAGTTCTTCGTCGCAACAGCATGAATGAACTTCGCGCAATGGGCATTGAGCCTTATCCGGCAGCAGAATATAATGTAAACGCATATTCCACAGAAATAAAAGAAACGTTTAAAGATGAAGACGAACCTCGCAAGGTTTCGGTAGCTGGTCGTATGATGAGTTGCCGCGTTATGGGGAAAGCGTCATTCATAGAGTTGCAAGATTCAAAAGGACGTATTCAAGTATACATCACACGCGATGATATTTGTCCGGGTGAGAACAAGGACCTTTACAATGTTGTATTCAAACGTCTGCTTGACTTAGGAGATTTTATTGGTATAGAAGGTGTTGTGTTCCGCACACAGATGGGCGAAATCAGCATACACGCTAAGAAATTAACCGTGTTGGCGAAATCTATCAAGCCACTACCTATCGTAAAATACAAAGACGGTGTGGCGTATGATTCTTTCGAAGATCCTGAATTGCGCTATCGTCAGCGTTATGTGGACTTAGCAGTAAACGAGGGCATCAAAGATATCTTTATCAAACGCACGAAAGTTTACAACTCCATGCGCGAATACTTCAACGCACAAGGATATATGGAGGTAGAAACCCCTATTCTTCAATCTATACCCGGTGGAGCTGCGGCACGTCCGTTCATTACACATCACAATGCGTTGGATATGCCATTGTACTTGCGTATTGCAAATGAGCTTTACCTCAAGAGACTAATCGTAGGTGGATTTGAGGGAGTGTATGAGTTCTCCAAAAACTTCCGCAACGAAGGTATGGACAGAACCCACAACCCAGAGTTTACCTGCATGGAAATATATGTAGCCTATAAAGACTACAACTGGATGATGAAATTCACCGAGCAGATGATTGAAAAGATATGCCTCGACACCAACGGAACGACCGAAGTGCAAGTAGGCGACAAAACAATCAACCTGAAAGCTCCTTATAAAAGAGTTACCATGCTCGATTCTATCAAAGAATTCACTGGGCATGACTTAGCGGGAAAGAGCGAAGAAGAAATCCGCGAAGTGTGCAAGCTGCTCAACATGGAAGTAGACGAAACCATGGGCAAGGGTAAACTTATTGATGAAATTTTTGGCGAGTTCTGCGAAGGAAACTACATACAACCCACATTTATCATTGACTATCCTATCGAGATGTCACCGTTGACCAAGCGTCATCGCAATAATCCGGATTTGACGGAACGATTCGAACTCATGGTAAATGGCAAGGAAATAGCTAACGCTTACTCTGAACTAAACGACCCGGTAGACCAGTTGGGACGTTTCCAAGATCAAATGAAACTCTCTGAAAAGGGAGACGATGAAGCGATGTTTATCGACCTTGACTTTGTACGCTCACTGGAATATGGTATGCCTCCTACTTCGGGAATGGGTATTGGCATGGACCGTCTAACTATGCTTATGACGGGACAAGAAGCCATTCAGGAAGTTTTGTTCTTTCCGCAAATGCGTCCCGAAAAGACAATCAAAAAAGACGCTACCGCTAAGTACATGGAATTGGGTGTTCCTGAAGCATGGGTACCTGTGCTGCAAAAAGCAGGATACAACTTGGTAGAAGAGATGAAAGATGTTAATCCGCAAAAGTTACACCAAGACATTTGTGGCATCAATAAGAAATACAAATTGGAGTTGGCAGCCTTGTCGGTTAACGATGTGGCGGAATGGATTAAAAAAATCAACGCTTAATCAGCAAGCATGAAACTACCCGGTAAGATAGCCATCATGGGAGGAGGAAGCTGGGCTACTGCTATCGCAAAGATAGTATTGGCGCAGGAAGAAACAATAACGTGGTATATACGACGGGATGATACAATTACTGACTTCAAACGGTTGGGGCACAATCCGTCTTACCTTACTGGTGTTCGGTTTGACACTAAACGCATTAACTTCAGTTCCAACATCAATGAGGTAGTAACCAATTGTGACACGCTCATATTTGTAACTCCATCCCCTTACCTTAAACTTCATCTCAAAAAGCTGAAAGTAAAGCTGAAAGATAAGTTTATCATCACAGCTATTAAAGGTATAGTACCCGATGACAACTTAATTGTATCCGAATACTTCAACAAAGCCTACAATGTGCCTGCCGAGAACATTGCTGTTCTTGCAGGTCCTTGTCATGCCGAAGAAGTAGCGCTCGAACGTCTATCTTATTTAACCATAGCATGTCCCGATAAAGAGAAAGCGCGTCTTATGGCACGTAAGCTAAGTGGCAGCTACATCAAGACTTCGGTTAGTGATGATGTTATTGGAATAGAATATGGCTCGGTGTTGAAAAATGTATATTCCATTGCTGCCGGTATCTGTAGCGGATTGAAATATGGCGATAACTTTCAGGCTGTGCTGATTGCGAATGCTATTCAAGAAATGAACCGCTTCCTTAATACGGTTTACCCGATAGACAGAAACATTATTGATTCCGCCTACTTGGGCGACTTGTTGGTTACGGGTTACTCCCGCTTCAGCCGCAACCGCAACTTTGGCACCATGATTGGTAAAGGCTATTCCGTTAAGAGTGCACAGATAGAAATGGAGATGATCGCAGAGGGCTACTACGGCACCAAATGTATAAAAGAGATAAATAAACATTATCATGTGAACATGCCGATACTCGACGCTGTTTACAATATATTATACGAACGAATTTCGCCTGCGATTGAGATAAAGCTGCTTACGGATTCTTTCAGATAAGGTAACAACGATAATCTTTAAAACTTTTACAATATGATTACTTTACACATTGAGAAGACTTTTGATTTTATATCGAAAGACTCGGTGGCTGCGTATGAGGCTAAAGCCAAAGCAGCCAGAGAAGCTTTGGAGAACGGAACGGGTAAAGGAAACGACTTCTTGGGTTGGTTACACTTGCCTTCGTCTATCACAACAGATTTCTTAGCTGACATTAACAATACAGCCAAAGTATTGAGAGAGCACTGCGATTATGTAGTGGTAGCAGGTATTGGCGGTAGCTACTTGGGAGCACGTGCTATTATCGAAGCACTATCCAATAGCTTCAGTTGGTTGAAAGAAGAGAAGAAAGACCCGGTTATTATTTATGCCGGACACAATATCGGCGAAGATTACTTATTTGAACTTACTGAATTCCTCAAAGGAAAGAAGTTTGGCGTAATCAATATATCCAAATCGGGTACGACCACCGAAACAGCCTTAGCCTTCCGTTTGTTGAAGAAACAATGTGAAGACCAACGCGGTAAAGAAGTTGCCAAAAAAGTAATTGTAGCAATTACCGATGCAAAAAAAGGAGCTGCGCGTATCACTGCTGACAAAGAAGGATACAAATCATTTATCATTCCAGATAATGTAGGTGGCCGCTTCTCGGTATTGACCCCGGTTGGTCTACTCCCTATTGCTGTTGCCGGATTTGACATTGTACAATTTGTAGCAGGAGCTACTGCTATGGAAAAAGCTTGCGGTGTGGATGTTCCTTTTGCTAAGAACCCCGCTGCTATTTACGCTGCCGTGCGCAATGAGCTCTACAAGAATGGAAAAAAGATAGAAATTTTAGTAAACTACAATCCTAAATTACACTATATCAGCGAGTGGTGGAAGCAACTATACGGCGAATCGGAAGGCAAAGAGCATAAGGGCATATTCCCTGCTGCTGTTGATTTTTCTACTGATTTACACTCCATGGGACAATGGATTCAAGACGGCGAACGCACCATCTTTGAAACTGTTATCTCGGTAGAACACACTCACAACAAATTGACCGTTCCTTCGGATAGCGAAAACCTCGACGGGTTAAACTTCCTCGCAGGCAAACGTGTGGATGAGGTAAACAAGATGGCAGAGCTTGGAACGCAAATAGCCCATATAGATGGTGGTGTACCCAACATTCGCCTTACTATGGAAACCATCAATGAATATAACTTGGGTGAGCTACTCTATTTCTTTGAAGTAGGTTGTGGCATCAGCGGATATGTATTGGGAGTCAACCCATTCGACCAACCCGGAGTTGAAGCATACAAAAAGAATATGTTTGCATTGCTGAACAAACCTGGCTTTGAAGAAGAGTCGAAAGCAATACAGGCAAGATTGAAATAAAACAAAACACACTATATAAGAAATGCCCGCGGGAAGTCCTGCGGGCATTTCTTATATATGAATATCAGTTACTATTCTGCAAGCTCTACCATTTCCAATGGTATTTTCACCACTGCGCCTTCCGAATCTTTTCCTTTAGAAAAGAGATAAAAAGCAAGCACAGACATATCTTCAGAGAACTTCACTACAGTTGCATCTATATCTATAGAAATGTGGTTAATATCATCTACAAATATCACCTGTCCTTCTTCGGGTACAGAGAAATCCTTCGACATTTTATCTTCGTCGCAACACAAGTTTATATCTATGTCTTGATTCTCATTTTTCAGGAGGAAAGTCTTCAGATCATATCCATTGCCATCAAGCGTTAATGAAAAACTAATCACATCGCCTATAGTTAGCTGTGGGATAGACTCTATGTGCTGGCTATAGTTTGTTTTGTCGCTATTAATATATACACCGTCAATCTTTATTAACGGCGCATTGGCTTGGTCATCCGCACAACTCAGCACAAAAAAACAAACACACAACAATGCAAATAAATGTTTCATATATACCCTTTCACTGTTCTCTTTGCAAAAATAGACATAATCTTCAAAAAACCAAATAGTTGTATCGTGAGTTTTATACTCCAGCAACTTATTGTACCTTTGCAGGATCGATTATAACAATATATATTTAATGATAAAAGCAGTACTATTTGACATGGACGGCGTTCTATTTAATTCAATGCCTTACCATGCAGAAGCATGGCACAAAGCCATGAAGCAACACCAGATGACACTAAGTAAAGAAGAGGCTTATATGCACGAAGGGCGTACAGGAGCTTCTACCATCAATATTGTTTTTCAACGCGAGCTAGGACGCAACGCTACTCAAGAAGAGATAGAACAAATATACAGCGACAAGTCAACCTTATTCAATAGTTACTCCGAAGCCCAAGTTATGGATGGCACACCAGAGGTGTTGGCTAAAGTAAAGGCAAGCGGATTAATTCCTTTTATTGTTACTGGTTCGGGGCAAGCCTCGTTATTAGATCGTTTAGAACATAATTTCCCAAACACATTCAGCCAAGAGCGCATGGTAACCGCTTTTGATGTAAAGCACGGAAAGCCAAACCCGGAACCTTACCTTATGGCATTGGAGAAGGGAAATCTGCAAGCCAACGAAGCCATTGTTATAGAAAATGCGCCGCTCGGTGTAGAATCGGGAGTGGCAGCTGGTATTTTTACCATTGCGGTAAATACCGGTCCGCTGGATGACAACGCTTTATTGAATGCTGGTGCCGATATGCTGTTTCCTTCTATGCAAGCGTTGGCAGATTACTGGGAGAAACTGATGGATATCTTAAGGCAAAGGTAAGAACTGCGCGCGAAGCACGTCGTATGCCTCCACCATTTCTTTCATCGCCTTTATCTCATTTGCCGTAATTTCGTATGTATAGGTAGTAGTACCCGTAAAGACCATACGGATGTGTTTGTCGTTCATAATGACGCGAAGCTTTTCGAGTAGTTCGTGAGACACATAGATGTTTATCCATTCGCAATAATAACCACCACGAAACTCCGTACGCTTATCGCGCGAATCCATAAAGGGGATGGGTATCTCAATATTGTCGGACAAGAGTGCAGTCTTAAAGAATGAAAGCTCTTCCACACCATAGTAATTCATTCTTAAACGCATCCATACGTTATTGTTGCTCACACCAACATAAAGCGAAAAGAAGTTGTGCAAAATAGTATGGGTGAAAAAGGTATTTTCGTACCAGGTTATCTCTTCGTTTATATCCTTGCGCTGATGCAGCAAATCAATAAATTTCTGTCGTTCCAGTCTATCGGTCGAATTTATATCATGTTGTAATTCACTCAGGTTTGACAACATTTCATTCACACGAATTAGCTCCGTGGTCAGCGAGTCGGTCTCTAAGCGTGTTTTTATATGGGCAAGTCCGGCACTATCTCCTGCCAAGTAAAGCAATTCCGCTTCACCAAGAGTATATTGCAAAGAGTTATGTTTTTGATGTAGAGAATCTTGCAACAGCCTCACTTTTTCGGCAAGTTCCTTGTTGGAACGGTTCAGTGTATCATAAGCTGTTTGTGAAGGAGCTTTTGAGTCGCAAGCCAAAAAGAGGAATGCTGCCAGAAGTGAGTAAATAATTGCTTTCATATAACCAACCTAAGGATTCTTATTATTTCTAATTATCTACAAAAATAGCACAATTTCCGTATATTATTAATATTTAAGCATCGATTAAGGATATTATAGCAGCTATAAGCAGCTGGTCGAAGAGCCATAAGCATTTGGATCAAATACTATAAGCATTCGACTCGGATACTATAAGCATTCAGAGCAAATGCCATAAGCATTCGGAGCAAGAACCATAAGCATTAATCGCGCGAGAAAAGCGTTGTTAGATTTTCCGGAAGGTAACCGCTCCGTATGCGCCACTCTTGTGGATAAAGGTTGTTGGCACGGTTACCTATGTTCTTTACAAATCCAAGCGGAATCTGCTTATAAGTTACCAACAAATAGCCACGAGGTGCAGACGAATCGAGCACCACCGCCTCGCGACGCAAGTAGGCAATAGCTTGTTCGTAGGTTAAATCATGCGTTGGATATGAAAGAGGCTTACCAACAGCATTCATTGCCAACGCATGAGATGGAATGACATCTTTTCCCTTTACCACACCCGGTTCAATGCCTGCCGGGCGAATAACACGTAGATGTTTGTTCAATAAGTTTTTTACATCACCCATACGCAGATTGATATCCTCGGCTGGTTTGCGAAGAATCGCCATAAAGAAACCTTCTCCTTTAGTTTTATGTGGCAAAAAGCGATAAACAGGAAAATTGTGTGTAGAGAGGTTGCCGGTTATATTCCATTCGTCCGGTGTTTCGACCTGTAATGATTCCGCTCCAAACTCCGTCATAAGCCAAGCTACGTTTTCTTCATTCTCCTTTGTATTATAGGTACATGTACTATATATAAGCACGCCACCCGGTTTTAGGCAAGGCCAAATATCGGCAAGTATTCGCCGTTGCCGCTGCCAGCATATTTCTACATTTGCCAAGCTCCACTCATCAATAGCGGCAGGGTCTTTGCGAAACATTCCTTCGCCGGAACAAGGAACATCGGTTAAAATTACATCAAACTGATTTTCTAACTTACCGAAATCAGCCGGATCATTGTTTGTTACCACCACATCGGGATGCCCCCATTTAGTGAGATTTTCGGCAAGTACTTGAGAACGGTTACGTATTACTTCGTTGGCTACGAGCAGACTACCTTCGGGAAGCAAGCTCCGCAAGTGCGTGGATTTACCTCCGGGAGCAGCACAAAGGTCTAAAGCCAGCACCGCATCTTTTACATATTGCTTCACTGCTTGTTCCAAAAACATGGATGCCGCCTCTTGCACATAGTAACAACCTGCATGAAAAAGCGGGTCGAAGGTAAAAGTTAACCGTTCGGAAAGAAAATACCCCGCATCACACCAAGGCACAGCATCTGCAAGCATGGGCGAATTCAAAGATGTTTGTTTCAACGGATTCAACCGGATGCTTATAGGCGTTGGTTCTTGCAGCGCTTGAAAAAAACGGGTACTTTCAGCTTCTCCCAGAAGAGTCTTTATTTGCTCTACAAAGTCGTGTGGTAGGTTCATTTCCAATTATTTATAAAGAAGAAGTCGCAAAATGTACGTAACTTCACCGCAAATATCAAAAAAAATGCGACCCGTTGCAACTTTCAACGGAACTTCTTACGTCTAACGATTAAACCAAACAAAAAACCAAGTAAAATGAAACGTATATTATTATTGTTAGTAACCGCCTTTGTTGTACACACAGCATTTGCACAACAAGAAGTTATTCTTGACGACTCCACAGGAAACGTTAAAGTAGAAAAAAGTATATCCGAAGATGAAGCAATAAGCTGGACAGACACCCCGGATAGTGCTACCTCCAATTCGGAGAAAAGTAAGAAAAAGGCAAAAAGAGAGAAGAAAGTAGATGTATCGATGAATTTCGACGATAACAACCTGACATCCATCTTTGCTATAATTATGGTATTTGGATTCCCTATAGCCATTGTTTTTATCTCGCTTCATTACAAAAATAAAAACAGAAAGGAGAAATATAGGCTGATAGAAAAAGCATTAGAGTCGGGACAGCCCCTACCCGATAACTTTCTAAAAAGTGTTGATAAACACCTCAGTGACGACGCCTTACGCAGAAAAGGAATAGGGAATGTGTTTGCCGGTGCAGGAATCTTCGTCTTCCTTTGGGCGTTAACCGGACACTTTGGCGTAGCATGTGTAGGACTACTGGTTATGTTTACTGGATTCGGACAGGTGGTCATTTACTACACCGGGCAGAACAACAAATAATAAATGAGTCAGCTCAACGACATATCGTTGGTCGCACAGGTCGTGGTGTTCAAAAACACCAGGGCCTTCGACCAGTTAGTACATAAGTACCAATCGCAAATCAGACGTTTCTTTCAGAACCTGACATGCGGTGATATCGAATTGAGTGATGACTTAGCACAAGATACGTTCATAAAAGCATATACAAATCTGGGCTCGTTCAAGAACTTGTCCAGTTTTTCTACTTGGTTATACAGAATTGCATATAATGTTTTTTATGACTATATTCGCAGTAGAAAAGAAACAGCGGATTTTGATAGTCGCGAAATAGACAACATCCACCACACCGAACAAGAAAACATCGGTAGAAAAATGGATATCTATGAAGCGATGAAAACATTGAAAGAGATAGAGCGAAGCTGCATTACGCTTTTTTATATGGAAGATACTGCCATAGAAAAGATTGCAGAAATTGTAAATTGCCCGACGGGAACAGTTAAATCGCACCTGTCGAGAGGCAAAGAAAAGCTATCCGGTTACCTAAAACAAAACGGTTATGAAGGAAAATGATGATATATTGTTGAAGGAATTTTTCAACCAGAACAAGCAAGAGATTGAAGATAACGGTTTCTCTTCACGTGTCATGAAAAACTTGCCAGGACGCGAAAATAAAAGAATTGCACAAATACTAACCATACTTTGTGCTGTTGTTTCCATTCTTTTATTTATCCTCCTCGATGGTGTACAAAATATACTTGGAGCTTTGCAGCAGGCATTTATCAATATTGTACAACATGGCATTACCGCTATTGACATTACAACGTTGCTGGGCATTGCAACAGTAGTGGTCTATCTTGGATTCCAGAGAATTAATTCATACACCACCGAATAACCAAATAACCTAGAAACAGACAAAATTGCCAATATATAGAAGAATACTGTTCCTGCTGGTTTTACTAACAGGAACTATACAAGCGCAAACCACCCACGATTTTGCAACGGCGGTAAGCAAGGAAGCTCGACAAACGTCGAGCGATTCAGTTGTTATTGACTACCTCCGCCAAAGAGGCATTGCTACAACCACAAACAACGCCAGTAAAATACTTCCTGATGGTAAAACAAAATTCAACGACCTCTTTCAATCCGTCAGAGAAGCCAAACACCATATACACATGGAGTACTTCAATTTCAGGAATGATTCCATCGCTAACGCCTTGTTCGACCTGCTGGCAATCAAAGCAAACGAAGGAGTGCAAATTAGACTCCTGTTCGATGCATTTGGAAATTGGTCCAACAGCAAGCCATTAAAAAAGAAAGACATCAAAGCTGTGCGGGCAAAAGGAATAGATCTTCGTAAGTTTGATCCAATCAAGTTTCCATATATCAATCATGTTTTTCATCGCGACCACCGGAAAATAGTTATCATAGACGGAAGAATAGGCTATACAGGTGGCATGAATGTTGCTGATTATTACATTCACGGGTTACCCAAAATCGGAGAATGGAGAGATATGCACCTTCGACTGGAGGGTGATGCGGTAAAAGAATTACAACAAATATTTTTAAGTATTTGGAACAAAGTAAGCAAACAGAAGATCGAAGGGGAAGATTACTTCCCGGATATTGATTATAGCGAATACCCCAATCATCACGAAGCAATTGCCATTGTAGACAGAATTCCATGTGTTTCGCCCAAAATTATTCGTCGAACATACGCAAAGTCCATTGATGCGGCAGAGCATAAGATCCAAATCATCAATCCATATTTTGTTCCCACCAAGTCTATCAACAAAGCCCTCAAGAAAGCCATTGACCGTGGGGTAGATGTAGAAATTATGATATCAAGTAAATCGGATATATCCTTTACACCGGATGCTTCGCTCTATAAAAGTTGGCAACTATCCAAACGTGGCGCAGAAGTTTTTATGTACAACGGCGGATTTCATCATTCCAAAATCATGATGATAGACGACGCTTTCTGTACTATCGGGTCTACCAACCTGAACAGCCGAAGTCTGCGATGGGATTATGAAACAAATGCTTTTCTTTTTGACAAAGGAATTACAAAACAACTCACCACTATCTTTGAAGATGATAAGGAAGATAGCACTGTGTTGACCAAAGCCATCTGGAAAAAGAAGTCCAAATGGAAGAGATTCACCTGTTGGTTTGCCCATTTGTTTACTCCTTTCTTGTAAGTTTTATAAAAAAAAACGACCTTTGTGTTCTACAAAAAGAGATTCAAACCATGAAGCAATATTTAGATTTGTTAGATAGAGTCCTTGCAGAAGGTACACAAAAGGAAGATCGCACCGGCACAGGTACCATTAGTGTATTTGGTCATCAAATGCGCTTTGACATGTCGCAAGGATTTCCTTGTCTTACTACCAAAAAGCTACATCTAAAGTCCATCATACACGAATTACTCTGGTTCTTGCAAGGAGATACCAATGTTAAGTATCTGCAAGATAATGGCGTGCGCATTTGGAATGAATGGGCAGACGAAAACGGAGAGCTCGGACATGTTTATGGCTATCAATGGCGCTCATGGCCCGATTATCAAGGAGGACATATAGACCAAATCACAGAAGTGATAAATACAATTAAGAATAATCCGGATTCGCGCAGGATGCTGGTTAGTGCTTGGAATGTAGCGGATATAAATAACATGAACCTCCCACCCTGTCACATTTTCTTCCAGTTTTATGTGGCAAACGGTAAGTTGAGTTTGCAGCTATATCAGCGTAGCGCAGATATTTTTCTGGGAGTCCCTTTCAACATTGCATCGTATGCCTTGTTGTTGCAAATGGTTGCACAGGTTACCGGACTACAGGCTGGCGAATTCATTCATACATTTGGAGATGCACATATCTACCTCAATCATCTGGAGCAGGTAAAGCTACAGCTTACACGCACACCGCGATCATTGCCACAGATGATTATCAACCCGGAAGTGAAAGATATATTTAGCTTCAAGTTTGAGGATTTTGAATTAAAGGACTACGATCCACATCCGCATATAGCAGGAAAAGTTTCCGTATAATATAAACAAAAACGCCGCATACAGTAACATATGCGGCGTTTTGTGTTTTTTGGATATACTAATAATTCTCTTCCTCAAGCACAATCGGAATCTGTCGCCTGATTTCATTATGAAAAGATATCAGTGTTTCTGTGCGCGATAAACCAAGTGGCTGTAGCTTATCATGTATAATGCTTAACAAGTGATGGTTGTTACGAGCATATATCTTTATAAACATATCATATTTGCCAGTAGTATAATGACACTCTACTACCTCAGGTATTCTTTTAAGTGCCGCAATTACATCATTGAAGGACTCCGGCTCACGTAGATAAATACCGATATAGGCACAGGTTTCGTAGCCAATTTTCTCTGCATCAATGATATACTCCGATCCTTTCAGGATTCCTAGACTTGTTAGTTTCTGAACACGTTGATGAATAGCAGCACCCGATACATTGCATGCTCTTGCTACTTCCAAGAAAGGAATTCTTGCATTTCCCGCAATCATTTGCAGAATTTGCTCATCCAATTCGTCCAATTGATGGTATCCCATATATTAGCTTATTTCAAGTTTTCAATAATACAATATTCTATCAATCTTATATGACAAAGTTATGCAAATTTTCGGAACTTTTGCTACGAATTGATAGTTTCAACGCAAAAAAAGAAGTAATTGGAAGATAGATTCCCTATATTTGTAATAACAAAAAATATAAACCATGAAAAGGACAGTAGCC
Source organism: Bacteroides sp. 214 (assembly GCF_010501015.1). Taxonomy (GTDB): domain Bacteria; phylum Bacteroidota; class Bacteroidia; order Bacteroidales; family Bacteroidaceae; genus Bacteroides. The sequence goes on from NZ_QVML01000015.1 coordinate 84,590, forward strand.
GTATTCTTCTTTATCAGTTTGTTTTTCGCCAGTATTAACGCACAAGTCTTTGAGGATTATTTCATCAACAAGACACTTAGAGTGGATTACATTTTCTCGGGTGATGCTACCAGCCAACATATTTCACTGAACGGATATAGTCAACTCCCCACGTGGGCGGGCAGAAAACATTACCTGGACAAATTACCATTGCTAGGCAACGGACAGATCACAATGACCGACAAAGCAAGCGGAACTTGCATCTACAAGACTTCTTTTTCCTCGCTTTTTCAAGAATGGCTCAGTACCCAGGAGGCACAGCAACTGGACAAAGCCTTCGAAAATACGTTCTTACTACCCTATCCACTGAAAGAGACAGAAATTGAAATAACACTATTGAATATGCGTCAAGAGGTGGTTGCATTGTTAAAGCATACCGTTCGACCAGATGATGTATTGATACACCGAAAGGGAAATAGCCACATTACACCATTCAAGTATTTGCTGAAAAATGGCGAAGAAGAACATTGCATCGATGTGGCTATTTTAGCCGAGGGGTATAGAGAAGAAGAAATGGATATTTTCTACCAAGATGCACAAATAGCATGCGAGAGTATTTTTGCACACGAACCATTTACCACGTTAAGAAATAAATTCAATATCATCGCAGTAGCCTCATCGTCAAAAAACAGTGGTGTAAGTGTTCCTGCGAAAGAGGATTGGAAGCAAACTGCTTTTGGTTCGCATTTTAGTACTTTCTATTCGGACAGATACCTCACTACACCCAATGTCAAAGCCATTCACGATGCACTTGCCGGCATTCCATACGAACACATCATCATACTTGCCAATACAACAGAGTATGGTGGAGGCGGCATATACAATGCTTACACCTTGACGACAGCGCATCATCAACATTTCAGACCAGTGGTAGTACACGAGTTCGGGCATAGCTTTGCTGGATTGGGCGATGAGTATTTTTATGAAAATGATGTCATGAGCGATATGTATCCGCTTGATGTAGAGCCATGGGAACAGAACATCAGCACATTGGTTCATTTTGAGTCCAAATGGAAAGACATGTTACAACAAGAAACCCCTATCCCCACCCTGGTTAACGACAAGCAAAAATACCCCATAGGCGTTTACGAAGGAGGAGGCTATGCTTCAAAAAACATCTATCGCCCGGCAGATGATTGTAGAATGCGCACAAACAGTTATCCATCATTTTGTAAGGTATGCCAACGAGCAATTAAACGAATTATTAGTTTTTACACAGAGTAGTATGATTAAATTAAAACAAATTACCACCAACGATAAAGAGTTATATAAGTATGGCGAGGAACTGATGACGCAATCATTCCCATCCGATGAGTATCGCGACCTGAACGAACTTCGTCAATATGTTGACTCATTGCAGCACTTTCATTATAACATTATATTGAACGATAATACCCCTATTGGTATTCTTACCTTCTGGAGCTTCGAGAAGTTTCATTATGTAGAGCATTTTGCCATCGATAGCAAACTAAGGAACGGAGGATACGGGCAAAAAGCAATCGCTCACCTGCTACAACAGCTAAATCACCCGGTAGTATTAGAGGTGGAGTACCCCGAAGATGAGATGTCTGAACGTAGAATAAATTTCTATCAAAGGCTTGGGTTTGAACTATGGAAAGAGGAGTACGTACAACCTCCCTATAAGCATGGTGCAAAACCACTCCCTATGTACGTAATGGTCCATGGCGATTTAGTAAATACAACAGATTTTGAACTGATAAAAGCCACTTTATACAAAGAAGTATATGGTGTAAATAAATAACTAAAACATCTGGATTTTTGGTAACAAAAAAAGGAGAGGCAAACCAATTACCTCTCCTTTTAGTTTTATGATATAACGTATTCTTACTGACGTAAGTTAGCAGAATAGTTAATTTTCAATGCATAAGATTGACGAAGCGCTTGCTTAATATCGGTTACGATACCCATCTTTGTTTCTTGGTCAATTTTCAATGACACAGTCATCAATGATGCATCTTCCTCAGTCATACTTGCTCTTTCCTGAAAGATATAATCTTGTATTTCAGAAACCTCAGCAAACTGGTCGTTCAACTGAATACGGCTTTCAGTACCCATTACTTTTTGCAATTCTTTAGTTGGTTTACCTACATATATAAATGTTACCAACGATTTCTTTTCCAACTTTTCTAACTCGGTAGCTGTTGGAGTTGTAAATTGCACTTTCAAGGTTACCTCACGCATTGTTGTTACAATCATAAAGAAGAACAACAAGGTAAAGATAAGGTCAGGTAACGAAGACGTGTTTAATTGGGGCATTTCACGTTTGCCCGTTTTATTAAATTTTGCCATTACTTACCTCCTCCGTAATTTTTAGGTTCTGCCTCAGAAATACGCTGAGGATAAATTTCACGAATTGCTTTTTGCCTATCTTCGTCTAGAGCATTGTAGTCTTTCTGCCACTTTTCTTGAGCTAGTTCATTTCTTAACTCATTGTAGGCAGCAACTACCTCATTCTGAACATCTATATAAGCTTGGTACAAAGTTCCACGGTCATTCTGTAATGATACAACGTGATTAAGTGTAACCATTGTTGACCCAAAGAAATTTACATCTTTAGCAATCTTCTCGGGCAACTTATCATCATTATATGGATTGGCTACAAATTCTTTCACGCGTTGTTTCAATTCGCCTACCTGAATATAATCATCGCCACACATCAAGTCACCACCGGCACTCAATAGGACAACAAGAATATTACGTCTCTTAATATCATCAATGGTTTCTTCTGTGTTGTCTTCCGGTGGAGGTGGCAAACGTCTTGCCAAACCTCTGTCGGTATCCATAGAAGTAGTTACCAAGAAGAAGATAAGAATGATAAAAGCGATGTCAGCTGTAGAACTTGAATTTACTTCAGGAACTTTCCTTTTGGTTCTTGCCATTATCTACACTATTTTTATTGAGTTACAACTCTACTATGAAAGTCTCTTTTTAATTCCACTGAAAAGCATTGCAACAACAGTGAATGTCATCAAGAAATAAAGAGAATAAAGGAACATATCGGTCATTTTCAAATAGAAAGGTACATTTTCCGAACCTTCATAACCTACAATCTCAAGTTCTTCTCCGCTACCCAGATTCCATGTTACTACAAGTAACAAGAAAAACAGGATTACGCCTAACAATGACTTGATTGCTCCCCAAGCATTGTCTTTCAATGCAGCACCAAATTGGAATATAGCAGCAACAAGCGTTACAACAATTGTAAATCCTAACAATCCATACAACAAATACAATAATGTATCAGTATGTTTAGGATTAGACATTTCATACACCAGCGGCTCTTCCATTTCACCGCCGAGGAAAAACATACCCAGCACTACCAAGATTGCAGCAAAGAGTGCATAGAGTACGTAATATGAAGCTCTATATGTTAACTTACTCATTTTCGATTACTTTTTGTATTTAAGATCGTATTTGATTACAAGGTCAAGCAATGTAACAGAAGAGTCTTCCATTTCACTTGTAATTGCTTCAATCTTAGAAAGGATAAAGTTGTAGAATATTTGAAGAATAATAGCAGCAACCAAACCGAAGATAGTTGTGATCAAAGCTACTTTCATACCACCAGCAACAACTGTTGGAGAAATATCACCTACTTGTTGGATTTTGTCAAACGCCATAACCATACCGATTACAGTTCCCAAGAATCCTAATGAAGGAGAAAGAGCGATAAACAGAGTGATCCAAGAGCAACCTTTTTCAAGGTAACCAGCTTGTACACCACCGTAAGAAACAACCGACTTTTCTACTACATCAATACCTTGATCTATTCTCATCAAGCCTTGGTAGTAAATTGAAGCAATTGGGCCTCTTGTATTTCTTGCCAAATCTTTAGCACCTTCTACATCACCTTTTTCCATTAATGCTTCGATAGCAGCAATGAACTTCTTCGAGTTGATTTCAGCTAAACTTAAATAAATAATTCTCTCAATACAGAATGCAAGTCCAATAACCAACGCAATAGCTACCAAACTCATGAATGAAGCGGTACCTTCAATAAACTTGATTTTGAGTTCTTTGTGAATACCACCGCTTACTACTTCTGTAGCTTGTTGTGCGGCATCTTGAGCCATAGCTAATTCTGTTGCGCCAAATAAAAGGACTCCCATTACAGCAACAATTGCAAATAACTTTTTCATTGTGTGTCTAATTTTTTAAGATTAATTAATTGATTATACTTATATTAAAATTGATTTATTATCTCTATTTCATTCTCCTTGCGGAGAGAGCGGGATTCGAACCCGCGATACGCTTTTGACGTATACACGCTTTCCAGGCGTGCCTCTTCAACCACTCGAGCATCTCTCCAATTCCTCATCACTTTCAAAAACGGACGCAAATTACAAAAAAAATGCGATGTGCAAACGTTTTGAGTTACAAATGTATCCTTTTTTTTCATCTAGGAGCATTTTATTCTCGTTTTATACAAAAATAAACCACAAAATTAATAAACTTTAAAACCTCAACAAAGCCGCTAACAGTTCAAAAGGCAAGCTCACCGAACACAGAAAGCGTATTCTTTTTTGTTTGCTCAGCAACTTCCGTCAAAGGCACCGAATACACCTCAGCGACTTTATGCAACACATATTGTAAGTAAGAACTCTCGTTTCTTTTCCCACGATAAGGGACTGGAGTTAAATAAGGAGCATCAGTTTCAAGGACTAATCGGTTCAATGGAACAGCTTCGCGTAATATATCTCTCAACGAAGAATTCTTAAACGTAACCACTCCATTTACTCCCAACATAAAGCGTTCAAAATCCAATAGTTTCAACGCATCCTTTTCTGTTCCGGTGAAACTATGAAATATTCCCCGCAACGGAGTATCCTTATATATTGAGATAACTTTGCAAACCTCATCATAGGCATCGCGCGTATGAACCACAATGGGCAAATCATACTCAAGTGCCAACTGGATTTGCTTCTCAAAGACATAAAGCTGCTCCTTTATATATGTTTTATCCCAATAAAGGTCTATTCCTATCTCACCTATACCTATATAGTTATGTTCTTTTTTCAAACAATCCTCCACCAAGGCTAGCTCTTTTTGATAAGTAGCCGACTCTACAGATGTAGGATGCAAGCCCATCATAGGAAAACAATAGTTCCTGTATGTGGCGCAAACGCCCAGCATAGGTTCAATGGTGGTACTATCTACGTTGGGCAGTAACACATAAGCAACTCCCGCCTGTTTGGCGCGTTCAATAACAGCAGGTAAATCTTCAGAAAATTCTTCTAAATAGAGATGGGAATGGGAATCAATAAAAGTCATAAAGCAGATTAAACAACTGGCTTCTCATTTGATCTATAATAATATATTACGCCATATTCACGACAAAGATCTAATCGTTTCTCGTTGGGGGTTACTTCCTCGAAGTTCTTTTCCACTTGATTCCATATATCCAGAATGATTCTATCAGCGTCATCGCGCATAGAGGCAAGTTCCGACAAACTACGATTAGTAATAGCTTGCAGATTCTTTTGCTTGTTGTAGCCGTCCATAAAGATATCGTAATGCACCCTGACTTTGGCGATAGTAGGATTATATATTGGAATCCCCCCAGCAGATATTCGCTGTTGTTCGCCAGCGATAACTTTCTTGCCCCACTCAGCTATTGCAGCTTCACTGGTTAGATCGGGCACATTATTATTATCTTCGGGCAACCCATACAGTTCTTTTGTCTTCTTTTTTATTTCCGAACGAACAACCGACATGTTCAGTACCTGAATGAAGTGTGAAAGGTACAAACGCGCCATCCGCACACTCGATTGATGCCTGTGGCTTGCCTTTGCCTGATTATCATAACACTCCTTATAATATGTCTGTGCTCCCTCAAAACGTTTCAGAAAGTTGCGCGCTTCCGTCAGCGTTTTCAAAGAGATAACCATGGTGTACATATCAGAAGCGCTCGCCCTATCTACAGCGGTCTGCAACGCCCGCAACCTCGCTTGGTCTGTATTTGGTAATCGTCTGTATGGCATTCTATTTTATTTTTCTCTATACATCAAATTATGTATAAGCTCCTGCAATTCTTTTTTCTTTTCGGGTGCAACAGAAACGCGATTCAATGCGGTAACTGCTTTTTCATAATAGAAATTCATTTTCTCCTCACAAAGTTCTTTTATGCCCACCTGGTTGTAGATTGCCGTAACAGCGGCAATCTTCTCTTGCGGATTAACTTGTTGCGCACCTATCCACTGGTTTAACTCCCGAAGTTGTTCGGGATTTGCACGTTCAAGAACATTAATAAGCATATATGTTTTCTTATCGCACAGGATATCTCCTCCAATATTCTTGCCAAACACAGCCGGATCGCCATATACATCCAGATAATCATCCTTCAATTGGAACGCCAGACCTACATTTATCCCGAACTCATACAACAAGTCGGCATCCTCCTGCGAGCTACCTCCTTGTATTGCTCCCATTTTCAGACTGGCGGCAAGCAACACAGCCGTCTTTAAGCGAATCATTTCTATGTATTCTTCTTCTTTGACGTCATTGCGCTGTTCAAAATCCACATCGTATTGTTGTCCTTCGCATATTTCTGTTGCGGTTGCACTAAATAAGTCCAACACCTGCTTCAAGTAGTGAACAGGACAAGCTGCAATATATTGATATGCCAACACCAGCATCAAATCGCCCGATAGGATTGCGGTATTATCATCCCACACCTTATGTACAGTCTTTCTGCCGCGGCGCATATCCGCCCTATCCATAAGGTCGTCATGAAGCAATGTGTAATTATGAAATATTTCGATACCGGCAGCCGGAGCATATACTTCTTCTACCTTATCTTTATAAAGATTATATGCCATAAGCATCAACACCGGACGAATACGTTTTCCACCTGCTGCCAATATATATTCAATCGGCTCGTAAAGTCCTTTTGGTGCTTTCACTATCTGCATAGCCGAAAAGTATGCATTTATCTGCTCCTGTAATTGTATTGTTGTAAACATAGGCGCTAATATAGTGATAAAAATTCAAATCAAAAAAAAAGGTTGCTAAAAGCAACCTTTTCTATTCATTTATTACATTTTACTGCAATCTAAATCTTACTGGCACAGTGTATTTTACACGTACTGCCTTACCTCTTTGCATACCGGGTTTCCACTTAGGCATGGTCTTAATTACGCGCATAGCTTCTTTATCCAAGTAAGGGTCTACACCACGTAATACAACCGGATCTACTACAGAACCGTCGCGATTAACAACGAACTGAATAGTAACCGTACCTTGCGTTCCGTTTTCTGCTGCGATAGAAGGGTACTTAATGTTTTTGCTGAGGAAGCTCATCAAAGCCGACATACCACCCGGGAACTCGGGAGACTGTTCTACAACTTCAAAGATTTCATCTTCATTAACTTCTTCTTCTACAACAACAGGAGCTACGTACTTAACCTCCACTTTTTCGCCCGTATCTTCCGACTGAATCTGAACATTGCTTTCAACTTCTACGTCGTCTTCCACAATATTGAGGGTTTCAGCCGCTTGGGGCACCTCTGGGGGTGGTGGCGGTGGCTGTACTTCTTGAACTGTTATAGGAACGATTTCCTCCTCGAATACATGCTCAGTCAATGCCTGGCTTGTATCAATTACCTTGTCTCTTTCAGACCATTCGAAAGCAACGAACATAAAGGCAAGTACCATTACATAGCCTAACAATAGCCACGTAAATCTCTTTCCTTCAAGATCTGCTTTAGGTGATTTTTTAACTTCCATGATATTATTTATTAAAATAAAAAATGTGTCTCTCTTTTTGGCAAATATAATCTTAATATTAATATAGGTGCCAATATGGAACTCTTTTTCATACAAAACGCATGTTTTTTGTATTTTTTAAAGCTTCCTGCACGCCAAAAGCGCAATTTCTACGTTAGCTTATTCAGCAAAGAGTGCGCAAATATAATTCAGTTATTTTAATAAAGCGTATATTTGACGCGAATTTTAATCAAAATGATAAAAAATAGTTTTCTATTATTTCTGCTTTTACTAATGGTGTTTCCTGCAACCGCGCAGAACAGTAACAAGGTATTTCACTTTTTAGAATTACCGGTTTCGGCGCGTGCCGCTGCGCTGGGAGGAGAGAATATATCCATTGTTGAAGATGACCTGACGATGGCGGTACACAACCCGGCACTCCTTTCGTACGTTAGCAACAAAAGCCTTAACCTCAACTATATGAGCTACATAGAGGGCGCCAAAGTAGGAAGCGCTGCTTATTCCCGTTTGTTAGGAACACGCTCTGCGTGGGCTGTTACCGCACAGTATATGGATTACGGAAAGATGTACGAAACAAATGACGAGAGCACCATACTGGGAGAATTTTCGGCAAAAGACATTGCTATTGCAGGTATCTACTCATACGATCTGAGCGACTATTGGAGCGGCGGTGTAAAAATAAACCTTATTTATGCCGACTATCACGAATACAACTCGTTTGCCATCGGTAGCGACTTAGGGCTGAACTACCTCAACGAAGATAAAGGTTTCTCTTTCTCTATGGTTGTACGCAATCTTGGCGGACAGATAAAAACATTCGAAGACAAGAACGAAAGTCTGCCCGTTAACGTTCAGGTTGGCGTCAGTCAAGCGTTTGCGCACGCACCTTTCCGCATATCACTCACATTGAATAAACTGAATGACTGGGATGGGGCGGTAAACAAGAAGCTTGCCAACCATGTTATTATAGGAGCAGATTTTCTGCCTACAAACAATTTATATGTATCACTGGGATATAATTTTGGGCGAGCAGACGAAATGAAAATCAAAGACTCGGCTCATGGAGCAGGGTTTTCGGTAGGTGCAGGCATCCAGGTAAAGCGATTTAAGCTGGGCATGGCGTATGCCAAGTACCACACTTCGGCTTCTTCCTTATTATTTAACTTAGCAATGGTGTTGTAGTATAACACTCTATTTGAACAGATGAAAAAAATAACAATCGCAATAGACGGCTTTTCCTCCAGCGGAAAAAGTACCATGGCAAAAGACCTGGCAAAAGAAATAGGCTACATTTACATAGATAGTGGCGCTATGTATCGTGCTGTAACATTATACAGTATAGAACATGGAATTTTTGACGGTGAACAAATGAACGCCGAGGAGCTGAAGAAGCAAATGAACAACATTCACATCTCATTCCAAGTCAATGCCCAAACACAGCGTCCGGACACTTACCTGAACGGTGTAAATGTAGAAGGTCGCATACGCAGTATGGAGGTATCGGCAAAGGTTAGTCCCATTGCCACACTGGATTTTGTACGCGAAGCCATGGTAGCGCAACAACAAGAGATGGGCAAAGCCAAAGGCATTGTGATGGATGGCAGAGACATTGGCACTACGGTCTTTCCCGACGCCGAACTGAAGATATTCGTAACAGCCTCGCCCGAAACACGCGCGCAAAGACGCTTCGACGAGCTTACTGCCAAAGGACAACAAGTGAGTTACGAAGAGATTCTGGCAAATGTAAAAGAGCGCGACCATATAGACCAAAGTCGTGACGTTAGTCCGCTTCGTAAGGCAGACGACGCCATAGAACTCGACAACAGCCACATGAGCATCGCCGAACAAAAGGAGTGGCTCATGCAAGCTTTCCGAAGAGCAACCAATACCTCGTTATAATAACATCGTGGCACATACTATCAAGGTAGAAATAGACAAAGGGTCGGGGTTTTGTTTTGGTGTAGTCAAAGCCATCAACAAAGCAGAAGAAGAACTGGCAAAAGGCAATATACTTTATTGCCTTGGCGACATTGTGCACAACAGTCGCGAGGTGGAGCGTCTGAAAGAGCTTGGGCTTATCACCATTAATCACGAAGAGTTTAAAAAGCTTCGTCACGCCAAGGTATTACTCCGCGCGCACGGCGAGCCACCCGAAACATACGCGATTGCCCGCAAGAACGATATTGAAATTATTGACGCCACCTGCCCCGTAGTGCTGCAACTGCAAAACAAAATCAAACAAGAATTTATTGGAGAGAGCAGTAAAGAAAAGCAAATCGTTATTTACGGCAAAAAGGGTCATGCCGAAGTGCTTGGACTGGTAGGGCAAACCGAGAGCAAAGCTATTGTGATAGAAAGGCCCGAAGAGATAGAAAAACTCGACTTCACAAAAGATATCCGTTTATACTCGCAAACCACCAAATCGCTTGATGAGTTTCGCGAAATAGTAAAAAGCATCCAAGCACGTATTTCGCCTGCGGCAACATTCCAATACTACGACACCATCTGTCGCCAAGTAGCCAACCGCATGCCTAATATCCGCAATTTTGCTGCCTCGCACGACTTGGTGTTCTTCGTTAGCGGTAAGAAAAGTTCGAATGGTAAAATGCTGTTTGACGAGTGTCTTAAAGTCAACAAAAACACTTACTTGGTAGATAACAAAGACGAAATTGACGTTTCGTTACTCAAGAATGTACAATCCATAGGAATATGCGGAGCCACGTCCACCCCCAAATGGTTGATGGAGGAAATATATCAGTATATTACATCTTTGCTACAATAAAGAACAAATTATCCTAAAATAGCTCCTATTTTAGTCAATTAGCGTTTAATAAACCCGTGTTTTTTGTCTTTTACGTATCTTTGCGCGTTATAAAATAGAACGATTGTATGGGAATAATAAAATGTATAGGGATACTCACTTCGGGAGGAGACGCCCCCGGTATGAACGCAGCTATACGTGCGGTAACACGCGCGGCTATCTACAACGGACTCCGTGTTAAAGGTATATACAGAGGATACAAAGGACTCGTCACCAATGAAATAGTAGAATTCAAAAGCCAGAACGTAAGTAACATCATTCAGTTGGGAGGAACTATACTGAAGACTGCCCGCTGCAAAGAATTCACCACCCCCGAAGGACGTAAGCTGGCATACGAAAACATGAAGGCACAAGAAATTGATGCACTCGTTGTTATTGGAGGAGATGGCTCCTTAACCGGCGCCCGCATCTTCGCGCAAGAGTTTGATGTTCCTTGTATCGGACTGCCCGGCACCATCGACAATGACCTGTTTGGTACCGACACGACCATTGGATATGACACCGCACTCAATACCATTCTGGATGCCGTAGATAAAATTCGCGACACAGCAACCTCGCACGAACGACTCTTCTTTGTTGAAGTAATGGGACGTGACGCAGGATTCCTTGCCTTGAATGGTGCCATTGCCGCAGGAGCCGAAGCCGCTATCATTCCCGAATTCAGCACGGAAGTAGACCAACTGGAAGAATTTATCAAGAACGGTTTCCGCAAATCCAAAAACAGCAGCATTGTGCTCGTTGCCGAAAGTGAGTTAACCGGAGGAGCCATGCACTATGCCGAACGTGTGAAGAATGAGTACCCGGGCTACGACGTACGTGTTACTATCCTTGGACATCTGCAACGTGGAGGAAGCCCCACTGCACACGACCGCATCTTAGCCAGTCGCTTGGGCTGTGCTGCCGTAGATGCCATTATGGAAGACCAGCGAAACGTAATGATAGGTGTAGAGAACAACGAAATTGTTTACGTTCCATTCTCCAAAGCTATTAAAAACGACAAACCCATCAACCGCGACCTCGTTAATGTGTTGCGGGAGCTATCCATTTAGTCCGATAATTTCTTAATTTTTTAGAGTAAGCGCTGAAAGCGGTATATGATACCAGATTGATACATTCGCACGTTTGTACATTCGTATGTTTGCACATTTGCACATTCGTATGTTTGTGCGTTTGTACGTTTGCACATTTGCACATTTGCATGTTTGTATGTTTGTATGTTGGTACATTCGTATGTTGGTATATTCGTATGTTTGTACATTCGTATGTTTGTACGTTTGTGCGTTTACCACTTGCCATAGCGCTGAAGGCGCGGCATACTTAGCCTAGGGTGAGCAAGCGAAGCGCGCGTAACCCTAGGTTTAGAACAGGCGCACAGGATTAAGCTCTGAAAGAGCGACACAATAATTAATCCGTCCACAAATATTTTTCATCATATTCTATTCCATATTCCTTCAGAAACACAATGTATTCCTCCTGGAACGTACGTTGTTTATGGTGCTCCTCCTGATTTTTGATATACGTAGCTGTGGCTTCGCGCACTGATTGGCTAACAGAAAAACCTGCGTATCCTTTTTGCCATTCAAAGTTACGGTAGTATGGTTTAAGGTCCTTCATCCATTTGCTACTGGCGGTCTTTATGGTTCTCACAAACTCTGCTAACGCCATGTTTTTTGAGAGAATACACAAAACGTGTATATGGTCGGGCATTCCATTAATACAGATAGGGATAGAACCTGTTTTTGATATTACACCTGCGATATAGGCGCAAAGTTCATTTTTATCAGTTGGATATATACGGTTGTCGCCTTTCGTGTGGTAGATGATGTGGACATATAGTTGGGATAGGGATTGAGACATAATTTAATCGTTTTTGGGTTGGGGGTGTAAATGTACGTAATAAGTTTGAATTTTGTGCCGCTCTTTCAGAGCTTGTTCCTGTGTGTCTTTCTAAACCTAGGGTTACGCGCGCTTTGCTCGCTCACCCTAGGCTAAATATGTCGCGCTTTCAGCGCTATATGATACTATATTGATACATTCGTATGTTTGCATTTTTGTATGTTAGTACATTCGTATGTTTGTACGTTTGCACATTCGCACGTTTGTACGTTTGCATGTTTGCACATTCGCATGTTTGTACATTTGCATTTTTGTATGTTGGTACATTCGTATGTTTGTACATTCGTACGTTTGCATATTCGTATGTTTGTACATTCGTATGTTTGTACGTTTGTACATTCGCATGTTTGTACGTTTGCATTTTTGTATGTTGGTACATTCGTACGTTTGTATGTTTGCATTTTTGTACATTCGCACGTTTGCACATTCGCATTTTCGTATGTTGGTACATTCGTATGTTTGTGCGTTTACCACTTGCCATAGCGCTGAAGGCGCGGCATATTTAGCCTAGGGTGAGCAAGCGAAGCGCGCGTAACCCTAGGTTTAGAACAGACACACAGGATTAAGCTCTGAAAGAGCGGCACAATATGAGCAAATAGCAAGGTGCCTATGGAAATTTATGCCATAAGCATCTTCCCCGCGAGACTATGGCTCAAAGGTCGTGAGCCATAGTCTCGCGACCCAAATGCCTATAGCATTCGGTGCTCGTGCCATAGGCAGATTGAAACAAACAAATACCCCCATTAATTTGCAGAAAACTAAAATAAACGGTAAACTTGCAACAACAATGAGCAACAAGAATCCTATAGGAAGAACCACTACCGAAGCCGACTTGCAGCACCAACTCACGCTGCTACGCATGGAGTATGAATATGAAAAGGAAGAGTTCAAGCGGCAAACCATCACAATGGGTATTGAACGAAAAATCAAACGAGGATTCTGTTGGTACCCCATCAAGCAGGAACGGAGCTACTACAACTCCATGAACCTCTTGGCACTCGAAATAACAAGACAGGCAGACAAAGAGATAGAACACGTCTTTGAATATGGAAAGCCCATCTGTTTCTTCACACAAAGCCCAGCGGGCGACATACGATATTTTAACTTCACCGCACAAGTAAGCTATGTAGACGAAGACCGTATGGTAGTTATCTTGCCAACAACACAAGCATTGGCAGAGCTGCAAGTGAGCGAACGCATCGGTATCCAACTCTACTTTGATGAAACAAGCTACCGCACCATGTTCGAAGCAATGGCAGATGTTATCCGCGCCAAAGGCAATCGTCTGGCAGAACTACGCGAAATATTAATCGGAACACAAGCCCCACGCTGGCGCGAATTCTTCCCGATACGTTTTCCGTGGCTGAATGCTACACAAGAGGCGGCAGTCAACAAGGTGGTGTGCGCTAAAGATGTAATGGTAGTGCACGGTCCTCCGGGAACCGGTAAGACAACTACATTGGTCGAAGCCATCTACGAAACTCTGCATCGCGAACATCAAGTATTGGTTTGCGCACAGAGCAATATGGCAGTAGACTGGATTTCGGAGAAGCTGGTAGACAGAGGCGTACCGGTACTACGCATTGGTAACCCTACACGGGTAAACGACAAAATGCTCTCCTTTACATACGAGAGGCAATTCGAAAGCCATCCCGCTTACTCCGACTTGTGGAACATACGCAAATCTATCCGTGAGATGCAAAGCAAAATGCGTGGTGGCAGTTATTCCGAAAGAGAAGGTGCGCGCAGTCGCATGAGCCGACTCAAGGAACGCTCCGTAGAATTGGAAATACGTATTAACGAAGACCTCTTTGCACAAGCACGAGTCATATCGTCCACATTGGTAAGCTCTAACCATAGAATACTTAATGGGCGGAAGTTCCCCACTCTTTTCATTGACGAAGCCGCCCAAGCATTGGAAGCAGCCTGCTGGATTGCCATTCGCAAAGCCAGTCGCGTAGTGCTTGCCGGAGATCATCAGCAGCTACCCCCAACCATTAAGTGTTACGATGCCGAACGCGAAGGACTAAGCAAAACCCTCTTGGAGAAAATAGCCACACGCAAACCCTCTGCCGTATCGCTATTACAGGTGCAATACAGGATGAACGAAGCCATTATGCAATTCTCCTCCAACTGGTTTTACAACGGAAAGTTACAAGCCGCCCCCGAAGTACAGCATCGCAGCATCCTCGACTATGACACACCCATGACGTGGATAGACACTGCCGACAGTGAGTTCCGCGAAGAATTTGTCGGCGAGAGCTTCGGACGTATCAACAAGCAGGAGGCAAACCTTTGTCTGGAGAAGCTCAAGGAATACATTCAGCGCATTGGCGAAGAACGCATACTCAACGAACGGATAGACTTCGGAATCATCTCGCCCTACAAAGCACAAGTGCAATACTTACGCAAGAAAGTAAAAGAGAGTAACTTCTTCCGTAAATTCCGCCAAGTTATTACCATCAACACAGTAGATGGCTTTCAGGGGCAAGAGCGCGACGTAATCTTCATCAGCCTTGTGCGTGCCAACGAAAACGGACAAATAGGTTTCCTGAATGATTTACGAAGAATGAACGTAGCCATTACGCGTGCCCGTATGAAGTTAGTCGTATTGGGAGATAGCACCACGCTGAGTAAACACCCGTTTTACAAGAAGCTATACGAATACATGACCACCACAACCCCTTTGTAATTAAAGTAGGGAGATTTTTACGCGTAGAAACAATTAGCAATAGCTTTTCCCTACATTTATTCAATTCTTTTTGTATATTGCACAACATATTTTTTAGAAACACATAATTAAAGCAACATGGAAGTTAGCAAAAGATTAATCAGCACGATTGCAATCGTAGGTTTATTGGCGATTTTGGCATTCTCCAGTTTCTACACAATCAACACCGGCGAACGCGGAGTAGTGTTACGTTTAGGTAAATTGGAAGGCGTAGTAGGCGAAGGTCTACACATGAAGGTTCCGTTCATGGACGATATACAGATATTGTCTATTCGCGACCGCAACCTCACACTTAATACCGAAGTTTCTTCGAGCGATATTCAAACCATTGCCGTAGAGGTTGGAATGGTATATTCACTCGATCCCATGAAAGTTGGAACTGTATATCAAACGTATGCCGAGCACATAGAGAATACATTGATACGCCCCACACTTGCCGAAAAAATCAATGCTATCATTGCAGAGTATCCTATTGAGGCTTTTGTAGAAAAAAGAGCAGAGATATCCAACCGTATCCGCACTACCTTCGCCGACCAGATTCAAGGGAACGGTGTATTAGTAAAAACATTGCTGATTACCAACCATGATTTTAGCGATGAATTCAACAAAGCAATTGAAGATAAGAAAATTGCCGAACAAGGCGCATTAGCCGCACGCTTTACATTGGAGCGTATGAAGCTGGAAGCCGAAGCGCAAATGATTAAGCAAGCATCACTCTCGCCATTGGTAATTCAAGAAATGGCTATAAATAAATGGGATGGTAAAATGCCGCAATACTTCAGCGGTAGCCAGTTGCCTTTCATTACTATAAAATAGGGTTTAGCGGCTTGGCAAACCTGTGGGCTGAAAGCTGAAAGCCTGACATACTTAGCCTAGGGTAAACCTGTGATTAATGAAGGCTGAAAGCCTGACATACTTAGCCTAGGGTCAGGGAGTGAAGCGAGTGCAGCCCTGGGGCTTGGGGATGCATAATTTGGAATTGAGCTCTGCAAGAGCGACACAAAGAAAACAGTGCCGCTCTTACAGAGCTCAAATTCCTTTTGACGGATTCAAAACCTAGGGTTACGTTCGTTTCACTCCCTGACCCTAGGCTAAGTATGTCGCGCTTTCAGCGCTTTTTTGTGATACATCCCACCTTACCATTCCACCTTGCGATTCCACCTTACCATTCTATTTTTATCTGCTCCTGCCTAAAGGAATATGCGCCAAAATACCCCAACGCACCTCCTTTAATATTACTTGTAGGGTTTGCCAACGAGTTATCAATCATATACAATGTTTCAAAATACTTGTAGGTTGCTTTGTCCATACATTGCATCTCAACGGTAATGACATCGCCATTTTCTATGGGGTCATCATCATCGGGGTCGTTGATAAGCTCTAACATGAGGGGGTTGTGAATTACATTACCGTCGATAAACTCTGTAGACAGCAAACTTTTCTCCAGGTTCTCCCAATTGCCGTTAATAGCAAATACGAAGCGGTAATATTGGTTCTCCTCACCCACCGGGTCGGCAAAGTGAATCATAGGTTCGTCATAATCGTGCATCAGGAAGTGCCATTGCGTAAGTGAATCGATAGCTACCGCAGGTGGCATGGTAGAGGTTGCGGTATATTCCGCACCTTCATGAAGAACAGTAAGATTGTAGGTTCTCCGTTCTACCCCAACAATAGTAGTGGCTAAATACTTACCCGAAGCATCGGTCGTAAGTTGTTCTCTATTGCCGGCATCATCGGCTATGGTTACAATAGCATCGGTAATAGGAGTGTAAGTATTGTCGTCATTGAAATCTTTCGTTTTAGTAATGCGAACTTCGGCAGGAAAGCCTTGTTTAACGACCCCTTCTATTACCAATTCGGGGGTTACCGAACGCAAGTTTACATCAATAATATCTTCGCAAGAAACAAAGGAAACTATAAGCAACAGGGCAATTATATTAGCAAATAAATATTTCATTGTCATATCATAAGAAAGTTAAAACTTGAAATTCCACGAGATAGAAGGCACGTAAGTAAAGAGTGTATAGCGATAGGCAGAGGTCTTCGTGGGGTCGTCCTCGTTTGTTTTGAAACGAATCATGTAAGCATTGCGCTGTCCGTAAGCGTTGTAAAGGCTAAACGCAAGTTCCGATTCGTATCTTGCCGTCTTCTTGAGTTGCAAGGTAGCACCAATATCGAGCCGGTGATAATCGGGAGCGCGATATCCGTTTCGTTCGGCATAGTACATCACATTCTGTCCTTCTATCTGATACTTACCACTTGGATAAGTAATGGCATTCCCTGTGTAATATACCCACGAAGCCGAGAGCGTCCACTTTCTACTTAGTTCATAGATGCCAACAACGGAAATATCATGTGTACGATCCTGATAAGCATTATACCAGCGATTTTCGTTTATCCCGTTAATCTTCTTTTCGGATTTTGCCAATGTGTAACCAATCCAGCCATTGAGTCGCCCCACCCGCTTACGAAGCATAAACTCCACACCATAAGCACGTCCTTTACCGGTTAGTATCTCGGTATCTATCACATCATACGCTTCAAACTCGGCATGATCTTTATAATCTATCTGGTTGCGCATATTCTTATAGTACGCTTCTACGCTAAATTCATACCTGTTGTTAGCGAAGTTGCGATAGTAGCCCAACGTAAATTGATCCGATATCTGTGGTTTGATATTGTTAGAGCTGGATGTCCATCGGTCGAATGGAGTTCCTTGATTGGTATAAGTAAGCAGGTGCATATTCTGCGTAGTACGTGCATAAGATGCTTTGAGAGACGACTCATTGGTTAGTTTATACACCGCTGAAAGACGTGGTTCGAGGTTGAAGTAGGTCTTCACGAATTTGCCCGCACCGTACCAAGTACTGTCCACCACTTGTTTGTCTTCGTCGAGCGTATAGTACTCACCCTTTCCCATTGCCGAAAAAGCAGAAAGTCGTAAACCGTACAACACTTCCAAGCGGTCGCTCAATTTGAGTTGATTGGATACATACAATCCGTTTTCCCACGAATAGCGGTGGAGCAAGTTGAGCTCATCTTTATAATCGGATGTCAGTTCATAATCTCCCGGCGCTATATCATGGTAGATAGATTGCAACCCAAACCTCCACATGTTATTTGCATTTGGTTTATATTGATATTCCTGCTTCAACCCATAATCGCTTATTTTGGCATCGCCCTTCAAGTCCATACCCATTTCTATGCCATAGTCATAACTATAGCGGTTGTACTGCAAAGAAGTACTTAGAAGCCATTTAGAGTTCATGGTATGCGTCCATTTAATATTGGCAAAAGCATTGCCCCAGCCCATATCGGCAAAGTCTTTCATTATCATTTTATCTCTTCCAAGATAGCCCGAAACAGAGAGTTGATCTTTTTCCGTGAGGGCAAAGTAGAGTTTCATGTTAAGGTCGTAGAAATAGAGGTAAGCATCAGCAGCTTTCTCAACACCCGACATACGAGCTATTGCATCGGCATACGTACGGCGCGCTCCCAATAAGAAGGATGATTTTCCTTTCTGTATTGGTCCCTCCACGTTCAGTTTAGAGGAAATCAATCCAATACCACCCGACAGTTTATAATCCTGCATATCGCCGTTACGTTGTTGCACATCGAGTATTGCCGAAAGGCGTTCACCGTATTGAGCAGGGATAGGTCCTTTGTAAAGTGCTACGTCACGAATCACATCGGAGTTAAAAGTAGAGAAGAAACCCATTAAATGCGAAGCATTATAGACCGAGACATTGTCGAGCATCACCATATTCTGATCGGAGGTGCCACCACGTACAAAAAAACCGGTACTACCTTCGCCAGCAGTTCTTACACCGGGCATCAACTCAAGGGACTTAATAACATCACGTTCGCCCATCAATACCGGGAGTTTGTTAAGTTGGGCTATTTCCATCTTGGTAACACCTACCTGCGGGTCGCTGACATTGGCATCCACCCGCTCCGAAGTAATAACAACCTCTTCCAGTTCAATAGAAGATTGAGAAAGAGCAATATGCTGACGAATGTTTTTATCGATTAAGCGAATGTTGATTTCTTTTTCATTATAGCCCAAATAGTTTACTACCAACGTGTGAGTTCCCGCAGGAAGTGTAAGATCGTACCAACCGCGTGAATCGGTTATTGCGCCTATTGTTGGCTTTTCTTTAACTTGCAGAGATACACCGATGAGGGTTTCCTGCGTTTTAGCATCAGTCACCATGCCGGTTACTTTATATCCTTGAGAGAATATGGGCAGGGAAAAAACAATACAGAGAAGAAAGAAAATCGCGCGAGAGAATGCCGAATGTTCAATCATTAGAGGAGTTTTATCGTTACTATTTATTTACTGTCGCGGCGAAATTAGTAAAGATAGTGTGAATAGGAGTAAAAGAGAGGTTAAAAGAAGTAATAGGAAAAGAGAGCAAAAAAACTCCCCGCCCTTTTTGACAGGACGGGGAGGAATGTTTTTTAGTTATTTTCAGGACGCAACTTGCGAACTACCGCACCTGCCTGCCACATTTCGCTTTCGCGAAGTGCTTTCAGTTCTGCTTCCAATCCCTCACGATAATCGGGTTTAGAGTTGGTATCGATAGAACGTTGTGCTTCGTTACCTACCTTTACTTCGTGATACAGTTTCTCGAACACTGGTTTGCTGGCATCATGGAAAGGTCCCATCCAGTCTAACGCGCCACGTTGAGCAGTAGTAGAGCAGTTGGCATACATCCAGTCCATACCCTTCGCTGCGAACAATGGCATTAGTGATTGAGTCAATTCTTCTACAGTTTCGTTAAATGCTTCCGAAGGAGTATGTCCGTTAGCACGCAATACTTCGTATTGAGCCAACAAAATTCCTTGAATAGCACCCATCAATGTACCACGCTCTCCGGTAAGGTCTGAATATACTTCGCGCTCGAAGGTTGTTTCGAACAAATACCCCGAACCAACACCGATACCTAATGCTACCACACGATTGAAGGCATTGCCCGTAGCATCTTGGAAGATAGCGTACGAAGAGTTCAAACCGCGACCTTCGAGGAACATGGTACGCAATGAAGTACCCGAACCTTTGGGAGCTACCAATATAACATCTACATCAGCAGGAGGAACAATACCTGTACGTTCTTTGTATGTTACGCCAAAACCGTGCGAGAAATAGAGTGCTTTGCCTGGAGCTAAGCAAGCTTTTACAGTTGGCCACAACTCAATCTGAGCTGCATCCGAAAGCAAATATTGGATGATTGTACCGCGCTGGCAAGCTTCTTCAATTTCAAAAAGAGTTTCACCCGGCACCCAACCGTCGGCTACTGCCTTGTCGTACGTTTTACCTTTACGCTGACCGATGATTACGTTAAAGCCATTGTCGCGTAGGTTCAACGCCTGTCCCGGTCCTTGAACGCCATAGCCAATAACAGCAATAACTTCATCTTTCAATACTTCACGTGCCTTTTCTAATGGAAATTCTTCACGGGTTACTACGTTTTCAACCACGCCTCCAAAATTCATTTGTGCCATTTGTTTCTTTGTTTTAATTATTAATTGAGTTATTTATTTTATTATTCAAAAAGTACCTTTCCTCTGCAAATCACCTCTTCGCCGTTTCTGCGTACCTCTACATGATACTCCACCGGACTAACTTCTTCTTTATAGAACTTCAGCTCGTCGCCATAACGTGCTTCCGCAATGTAGGCTATTTCAAAGCGACGTACGCGCATTACTTCATAAAACTGTAACGGGAACAGGTTAAGGATGTGTTCAATATAGCGAATACTATTGACGTGTCCGTTTATATCAATGTCGCAGTAGCGGGCTATAGACATATCCACCATTTCTTGTGCGGCAACTTTTATGCGCGAATGCTTTTCAATAGGACACTCTTTATCATCCACGTAATCCGCGATATTGCCACCATGTATACTCAGCAGATCTACCGGTTTGCGTGTATTCATATTTATCATCGCCCACACCGAACGTGCATAACCTATGGGCTCGCCATCTTGATTCAGCACCGCGAAGTTACGGTCGGTAAACAAACGATATACATTCTCTACCCAAGTTTGCACGGTAAACGCTTCGTTCTGATTGGGCATATCAATCATCTCTATAGCCAATCGCGAAAGTACCCATGTGTAGTTCTCTTCGTTCAATTCCGAGATACCAAATCCTCTATCCGCCGCATGAAAACCGGCGCAATTCAAGAAGTGGTTACCCAACACACCAAATGTTAGTTTCCCTTTGAAATCTACATGAAAAGGTTCGGCGATAAACTTATAGCTACCTACTTTTTCCTTATTGCTCATAATTCTTCTACTTGTTTTTTATACTTTTCATCACGCATTGTCAGGTATTCATTTACCCGTTCAAAGCAACTGGTAGTAATTGCTACCCTGCCCGATCGCACAAATTGCAACACACAATTCAAAGCTTTCAATTCATCGTAAAGCGCTGTTATCTCTTCGCTCAATCCATTCTTCTCCACAATAGAAAATACAGGATTCACCTCTACAATTCTTGCGTTATATCTGCGAATCACTTTCGACGCCAATGGATTTTCTTGAAACTCGGGTGTAGAAAGTTTGTATAGTGCTATTTCATGAAAATAGATTTCATCATTGGTAAAGTAGTGTGCCTGCAGCACATCTATCTTTCGCTCAATTTGTCGCACTACCTTTTCAATCATATCTTTGGTAGTCCACGTGGTTATGGTGTATTTATGTATCCCTTTAATGGACGATGCCGACACGTTCAGACTCTCAATATTGAGTTGGCGACGGGTAAACACTGCCGTTACCTGATTGAGCAAGCCTGCAATATTCTCTGAATGAACAATGAGTGTATATAATGTTTTCTCCATATTCGTACCTTTTTAACATTCCAACAACATCTGATTTACCGAACCGCCCGGAGGAGTCATCGGCAATACATTTCCTTCTTCTACTACACACGCTTCAAGAATAAACGCTCCTTCGGTGGCCAGCATTTCCTTAATAGCATCTTGCAATTCTTCACGATCAACAACCCTGCGCGACGGTATATTGTACGCCTCTGCTATCTTCATATAATCGGGGTTTACCATCGGTGTAAAAGAGTAACGTCTATTAAAGAACATGGCTTGCCATTGGCGCACATTACCCAAAAAGTTGTTATTTAACAAAACAATCTTCACCGGCGCTTGTTGCTCCATAACTGTGCCCAATTCTTGTATATTCATCTGCAAACCACCATCACCCATGAAGGCACAAACCGTGCGATGAGGTGCACCAAACGTAGCACCAACCGCTGCCGGAAGCGAAAAGCCCATTGTTCCCAACCCACCAGAGGTTACAATGCTGCGTTTTTGCGTAAATTTGAAATAGCGGGCAGCCATCATCTGGTTCTGGCCTACGTCCGTAACAAGTATTGCTTCATTGGCAGTAGCTTCGCTCACAGCGTTTACTACTTCGCCCATGTTCAGAGGACCTTCCTGTGGGCATACCTCCTTGCTGATAACCTGATTGTATTCCTGTTCGGCATACGGGGCAAAACTTTCAATCCACTCGGAATGCTTATTAACGTTGATAGCAGCGGTTAATCGTTGCAATGTTTTTCTGCAATTACCCAGTAACGGTATATCTACCTTTACATTCTTATTAAATTCGGATGGGTCGATATCCAAATGAATAATGGTTGCCTGTTTGGCATACGTATCTAATTTGCCGGTTACCCGGTCGTCGAAACGCATACCTATCGCAATCAACACGTCGCACTCGTTGGTCTTGATGTTGGGCGCCAGATTTCCGTGCATACCCAACATTCCTTTATTCAATGGATGTGCAGAAGGAATTGCAGAAAGTCCCAACAGGGTACATCCACAAGGAATATCCGCTTTCTCTAAGAAAGCAGCCAATGCTTGTTGTGCATCACCAAGCTCCACACCCTGCCCTACTAAGGCTAAAGGCTTTTTAGCATTGTTGATTGTTTTAATAGCAGCCTGCAGTTGCGCCTCGTCTACATCCGGATCGGGGTCGTAACTACGGATAAAATCGACTTTCATCGGTTCGTATTCGGTCATGCCTACTTGTGCGTCTTTAGCAAAATCGAGTACAACCGGACCCGGTCTACCACTTTTCGCAATATAGAAAGCACGCGAAACAGCCCATGCCACATCTTCGGCACGTTGTATCTGGTAGCTCCATTTGGAGATAGGCTGTGTTACACCTACAAGATCCACTTCTTGAAAAGCATCTGTACCCAAAAAAGGAGTTGCCACTTGTCCGGCAATAACTACAATCGGTGTACTGTCAATCATAGCATCGGCTATACCTGTTATGGTATTGGTAGCACCCGGCCCACTGGTAACCAAGCACACACCCACCTCGCCCGAAACACGTGCAAAACCTTGCGCAGCATGTGTGGCACCTTGTTCATGGCGAACAAGAATATGTTTAAAGGTATCCCGGTAGTCGTACAACGCATCAAACGCTGGCATAATTGTTCCACCCGGATAGCCGAATATTTGTTTTACATTGTGGTGCTTCAAGGAGCGCATCAACGCTTCGGCACCTGTGAGCCTCTCCCCTGCCCTCTCCGAAAGAGAGGGAGAAGAGTTTGATTTATCTTGAACTTCCATATTTATTTTTCTTTTATTCTAACTTTAATATTCCCGTGGGGGTTACTTTCCTTCTCCCCCTCTTTCGGAGGGGGTTGGGGGGAGGCATCTAACTGCTCCTTTATCTGCCGAACTTACCATACTGGCGTATGCCTTGAGGCTTTTGGGAACGTAACGTTCGCGGGTTACGGGTGTCATGGGACGAGCTGCAAGTTCTGCATCCGATAGTTGTACCCGAATAATTCTCTCCGGTATATTTATCTCGATGATGTCGCCATCCTGTATCTTTCCTATGTTTCCTCCGGCAGCAGCCTCAGGCGAAATATGTCCGATACTCAACCCCGAAGTCCCTCCACTAAAACGTCCATCGGTTATTAAGGCACATGCCTTGCCTAAGTGGCGCGATTTTATGTAAGAAGTGGGATATAGCATCTCTTGCATGCCCGGCCCGCCTTTGGGCCCTTCGTGAGTGATGACAACAACATCGCCACTGACGACTCGTCCGCGCAGGATGCCATTGCAAGCTGCTTCCTGCGAATCGAATACTTTGGCAGGACCTGTAAACTTCCAAATGCTTTCGTCTACACCGGCAGTCTTTACTACGCAACCATCTTGTGCAATGTTTCCTTTCAATACAGCTAACCCGCCATCTTTGGAATAGGCATGTTCTATATCGCGAATACACCCTTCGGCACGGTCGCTGTCCAATGTATTATAATAGGTATCTTGCGAGCCCAACACAAGATTAAACGTTCCGGCAGCAGCACTTTTATATTTTCGTATTGCTTCTGGTGCAACATTCGGGCTTGTTATATCGTTTTTATCAATGGCTTCGGCAAGCGTCATATTATCTACACGCAACACAGAGGTATCCAACAAACCACCTTTTGCCAGTTCAGCAAGTATGGCGATTATTCCTCCTGCGCGGTTTACATCTTGTATGTGGTATTTTTGCGTATTGGGTGCTACTTTACACAAGCAGGGGGTCTTGCGCGAAAGTGCGTCAATATCATCCATCGTAAATTCCACCTCTGCCTCTTGTGCTATGGCAAGCAGGTGCAATACTGTATTGGTAGAACCACCCATAGCTATATCCAATGTCATGGAATTTAGAAAAGCGGCACGTGTGGCAATGCTTCTTGGCAATACACTTTCGTCGCCATCGCGATAGTATTTGTAGGCATTTTCAACGATAAGTTTCGCGGCATCTTTGAACAGTTGCGTGCGATTGGCGTGCGTAGCAACAATAGTACCGTTGCCGGGAAGTGCCAAACCGATGGCTTCGTTCAGGCAATTCATGGAGTTAGCAGTAAACATACCCGAACAGCTTCCGCAAGAGGGACAAGCACTAGCCTCGATAGCTGCTACCTCAGCGTCGCTCACGCTTTCATCCGCCGATTTTATCATGGCATCAATCAAATCGAGATGCTGTCCGTTGAGTTCTCCGGCTTCCATAGGTCCACCCGACACAAACACAGCTGGAATATTCAAGCGCATGGCAGCCATAAGCATACCCGGCGTAATTTTATCGCAGTTGCTAATGCACACCATAGCATCGGCTTTATGCGCATTAACCATATATTCTACACTGTCGGCAATAATATCGCGCGAGGGCAGGGAGTACAACATTCCATCGTGTCCCATGGCTATTCCATCATCAATGGCGATGGTATTAAATTCGGCAGCGAAGCAGCCCAGTTTCTCTATCTCCGCCTTCACCTGCTGACCGATGTGGTGTAAATGCACATGCCCCGGCACAAACTGTGTAAACGAGTTCACAATAGCAATAATAGGTTTCCCCAGTTGTTCTTTGGTCATACCGTTGGCTGTCCACAACGCGCGTGCCCCTGCCATTCTACGCCCTTGGGTACTAAACGAACTTCTTAACTGCTTTTTCATGTTAGCGAATCTTACTATCTATTAACTAAAAAAGCCCTCCTCACACTGTGAGAAAGGCTTCTGCTATATCATAATACATTATAAACAAATACACATAACCTTTCTCACGCTCTTGATGTGACCACCACGAGGTTAATAATAATTAGAGAGAGGTTTAACAATGTACTATTCATAATTGCTTTTTCTTTTCATTTGCGCTACAAAGGTAAAGGCTTTTTTATAAAACACAAACAAAATGAATAATAAAAAGCAATTAAAATGATTTTTCGTAAGATAACAGGGGATTTAAGTAGGTTTTTATCACTTAACAGAGAAATTTCTCGCCCACCTCAAAGCAAGGACACGCTTTCAGTCACTCTTGCAGTTCAATAGTACGTCTACCCTGCCATCAGACATCAATTGCCGGTTGCTTTAGCTGCCGGGTTTGTGAATCATCTCCTTTTCTTGGCTTTAGCCAAACCTTGTCCTTCTTTTGGCTAAAGCCTTGTTTGTATTTGCCTCCTCTCCGTCGGTTAAAACCGACGGCAATTGATGTCTTTTCGCTCCTTCTCTTCCTTCCATTGATAGTATCATAAAGCGCTGAAGGCGCGCCATACTTAGCCCAGCGGTCAGCGAGCAAAGCGAGTGCAGCCCTAGGGTTGGAATCGACAACATGAATTTAAGCTCTGTAAGAGCGGCACACTATTGTCTTTTCTTTGTGTCACTCTTTCAGAGTTCCATGCCGATAGTGGATTACCTAAACCCAGGGTTGCGGTCGCTTTGCTCCCTGACCCCGGGCTAAATACAACGTACCTTCAGCGCTATCACGGCTCCCCAAAATGATCCACAATCTTCTTTACTTGCGCCTTGGTATAAATGCGCGTGTATTTATTCATGCTATTCAAACCTAAATCGTTTTCGTAAAGCCGAGACAGCTTCATCCAGCTATTGAACATTCTAATGGCTGTACTATAAGCATAGCCGGGAAAATACAGTCGTACTAAATCTGCTTTGACATAACTGCGGAGTTCGAAGGGTTGTTCTATATAATTTTCATTCATGATTTATTTAGTTTTTGACGAACCGACTTGTGAGGTAAGTTCGTTGTTTGTAATTTTGATGATAGTGATAGTAAGCAGCTACCACCAATGGTGGGATGGTAGCTGCTTGGGTGATTTAATTGCTTTAATGATTAACTACTGCAAAGCACTCATGTCAGAAATGCTAGATTCGAGATATATCATATAAATATGTTCCACAGAACCAGAAAGAAAAAACAGATTATGTTTGGAAAATAAGTAAATAAGATAATTCTTGTTGGTGTCTTTTCCAAAAGCGGGATAAGGTTCATGACCGACTAGGGGAAACATCTCTTCTGCATTCCAGAGAACATATAGTCCATCGTCATAAATGCCTTTTTTAATGTAGTTGTCAAATAGTCCACGAATACCATCCTCGCGATATGTTTTATCTATTAATGAGTCGGCCTTAATTCTGTATTGAGAATACTTCTCATAGAAAGACGTAGATACACGTATTGAGGTTCCTTCTCTCAAACATTTCAGAACAAAGTCTTCTGCATTTTTAACCTGACAGTTTTCCGCTAATTCTCTCACCAAAGTTTCAGAATAGAGTGCTAATAGAATTATTTCGGAGTTCTCAGTATGAATCAAAGGGCATATATACGCATCTGATTCTACAGCCTCTTTTAAGTAGTCGTTACTACTGCATGAGGCAAGAATGAGAATGACTATATTGATAAAAATCAATATACAGCTATTGTTTTTTAAACTATTCATTTCGTATTCCATATTAGTTACTCCATGTAACCTTCACAAGCAAATTTAAGCAATTATATGCAATTCCTATTATGTTGTTCATCAAATTTCTCCCCCTCAACTCAAAGTTTTTATTCTAACTATTGTGTGGTGATAAGAGCATACAAGAAGGGGCCCCTTTTCGGAGCCCTTTCATCTGCTGATTACAGTAACGTCATCGCATTCGCCCCCAGCGCACCTGCTATGGCACTGGCTACAGCGATAATTGCTTTGAGGATTATATCCCAAGTCTTTCTTCTACTCATAATTATCTCCTTTCTTTAATTATTGTACTGATAGTTTACGGAACTCCCGCCTGCCACCCGCTTGGGTACCGCTTGGGGTGGCAGTGCGAAGATTGTTCCTACGTTTTTTCCTTTTCGCCGTATGGCTTATGTGGTTGGGTCTTCAAAATCGCCGCCGTCGCCACCATCGCCACCATCACCGTTGCTATTTTCGGACGTATCCTTTTCGCTTTTGATGTAGAACTCCACATTGTTTGCTCCGCCACGTGTGGTGGCGATGCTATCGTTAACTAGGCGAAATGTGTTGTCTACCGAAAAGCGTACGTTTACGCGATGAATGTTTCGCACGGTGCAGTCTTTCTCCAGCTCTGTGCCTTGACAGTTGAAGGTGATGTGGAAAGTGCCCAAACCGGCTATTTTTACTTTGTCGCCCATGACGAGAATCTTTCGCAGCGAACGAATGAAAGATTTCATTACATGGGTTACATCTTCGGCGCTCATACCGCCAACTAGTTCGGTTTCGGACGCCACATCGTCGATGGTGTAGAGGCGTGCGTGTCCCGGATCTCGTTTGAGGTAGTTTAATACCGGAGAGGTGGGATCACTAACAATTTTATTGCGCTTACAGCGCACTACAGGAATACTCATAAATTTCTAAATTTTAGGGTTAGTTGTAACAATAAGGATATTAAAATCTCCGTCTGAGGGAGCGCGCTTCCCTCTTTCGTTGACACAAAGATAAGGCATCGAAAAGGGAGGCACTCCGAGTTAAGCAAACCTATTCTCGGAAGGAGAAAATAATTCAAAAAACACGTTATATTCCTGTTGTGGCTGTTGTTTTTAGTTAGGGTTCGCCCAAATGGGCTACAATAATCCGTACCTGTTCGAGGGTATAGATACGGGTTTGCAGCGTGGCTCCCGAAGCATAAAACGCTTCTCTGAACTTTTGCGAAACCCCTATCCATGCGTTAAACTTTTTCAACGCCGTAGAGAGCGTGTAACCGGGCAGGTATAGCTTCACTAATTCATCCTTTGTGTAACTCTTGCACACAAACGGGCTGTCCATCTCTTTACCCTTCATTGCACCCTATATTTTGCGGATTCTCAAACAGCGGAGCCATGCTCGTTCCGGGCACAACCCAGTTTCGGTTATCGAACGGCATGCCCCGCGGCACAAACCGTCCGTTGTTGGCATTGAACACGAAGGAGGCAGTGCCTTTATCGCCCAAGTGCCTGAACTTCACCTTCTCTACGTGCACACGGGTAACGCTTGCTTCGCGATCTCGCTCCACCACCAGTCCGTAGTCGCACTTGTTGAAGAAGGCTGCCGAGCCGCTGATGTCGTACAAATCGGGCACTACGGCAGATTTGCTGCCCAACTCGCGGTTCATCTTGCGCGGATGCGCCACCAGTATCACCAAGCAGCGGTTGCGACGGGCAAAGGTGGTGAGTTTGTTCAAGAACCTGTTCATGTATTGCGTTTCTGTTTCGCCACGTGCCACGAGGTGGTCGATGCTATTGAGGGGGTCGATAACAAACACCCGTATGCCGCGACGGTAAATGAGTTCGCGGGCTTTGGAGAAGATATTATCGACCGTAAAATCGTCTTTGGGAAGTATAGATACCACGTTCTCTTGCAGGTACTCAACGGTGTCGCGATAGAGGGCATCGGACATGGAATCTTTATGAAAACGCCGTCCGGTGAGCTTCTCTGCCAACTTTTGCAGATGATAGACCATGGGCATGTTTTCGGGACTGAAGTAGGCCACGCGCCAGTGGTGGCGCAGGTTGAGGCGTAGCACCAGCTCGTCTACAAACTCGGACTTGCCGCAGCCGGGTATGCCGGTGAGCACACAGATGCGTCCCGGCTCAAAGGTACATAGCTCGTCGAAGTTTTCCCAACCGGTTTCGGCGCCGCTACCCAGTCCGTTTTCGTAGAGGGCGCGCAGCTCGTCGCTCAGTTCATCGGCGGTGTACACCCCTTCGAGTGGCGCAGGCGGAGCAGCGGCAAGGGCAGCCTTCAGGGCATCGGCACCGTGAGATTGCTGCAACAGCTCGTTGGCATCTTTCAAGGGTGAGAGGTCTACAACGCGGCATCGCTCGGTTCCGAGGCGACGCAGCAGTTCATCGCGCAGCTCCAGCCCTTTGTGGTCGGTATCGGTGCAGATGTAAATCACCCGTTTGTCGTCGAAGTGGGTGGGCAGAAAGCGGTCTAACCACGAAAGATTGCGGTTGGCACCACCGGGGGCAGATATCACGTCCGTTCGACCAATGGCCATGAAGGATAGCGCGTCTATTTCGCCTTCGGTGATGATGCACTCTTCCGTGCCCAGTATGCCGTTGATGTTGTAGGGAATCATTTCGGCACCTGCCACGAGCTTGAAGTTCTTGGCGAGGTCGCGAAACTTGGTGTTCACCAAGCGGTTGCCTTCGTAGTAGTTGAAGCAAATGCATAGCTCCTTCTGGCGTGTTTGCGGCATGTACTCCACCGCCGAGGTGATGCCCGCAGCAATGAGGGTGCTTGCCGGAATGGCGCGCCGGGTGGAGAACCACGTCACCACCTCCTGCGCCAGCACAGCGGTTTGGGGTGGCGCTATGGGCAGGCGTGGGGCAGGTTTTGTGTCTCGGGCATTAAGCGTCCAGTTGCAATAGTGGCAATAGGCAAGTCCGGTGTCAAGGTTTACGCTAAGCGATTTATCGCGTTTATTACTGCGGCGGTCGCGGCATTGCGGACAGAATGTTTTCATTCGTCCACTGGTTTTTCCGCCTGTTTGTACGTTGAATTTCTCGAAGTTTATCATCGTTTTCAGAGTTTATTGTGAATAAAAAAAGAGTGTTTTCCATGCCCAATTTGCTTATGGCATTTGCTCCCTGAGACTATGGCATTTGGGTTAAATGCCTATGGTTCAAGCATCAAATGCTTATGGCTTGCGGGGCAAATGCTATAGGCAGATGGTTAGCGCATCCAGTTGTTGGTGACTTCGTTCCACACGGCGTTTGCGGTAGGTCGCGGTGGTGCATGCCGTGGTATGGGACAGCCGAAGTAGGTTCGTTCGCCGGTTATGGGGTCTACGTCTTCGAAGCGGTGTGGCGAGTTTTTTTGCTCTTCGGCTTCGCGCTGCGAAATGAGCTCGGCCACATGTTTCTGCGTGACGGTGCCCTGCCGCATGTAGTTGGCAATGTACGCTTTGGCTTCGCTGAGCGATGATATTCTGCTTTCGCTGCCCTGCGTCTTTACGTGCTGCCTGAAGGTTTCGAACACAAATGCCCGGTGTTTCATGAAGCGCATACTCAAGCCCGACCTCATGGCAATCAGCTCTACCCATGCTTCGTCATTCATGGCTTCGTTCAGGTGGTGCTCCCATCCCAAAAAAACACCAATTTTACTGCCGACGTCGACGCCGTCTTTTTTAACTACGACAGTAGTTTTTTTCTTATTATCTAATCTAGTCTTATCTAATGCTGGTGCATCGCTGGTAAATCGTCCATTGCCATCTCGCTCCGATTTGTCACTTCTTTTCTTACCCGATTTGGCATACTGAGCTTTTTTCTTGTCGTACATTTCCATCACTCTGTCAAGGTAAGGAGATGAGACAACCTCTTCATCTTCTTCGTTGGTTATCTCAAAGAGATTGTAGTCGCACAACACCCTTTCTAGCTCCGGTAAGCGTATTTTATACTTTCTTGCTAATGCTTTTATAGTACTCTTTGCACACCTGTAATCACTACTTATCCGTAGTTCGTTTAAGATAAGCAAATAGATTGCATAGGCTTTTACCCCATGTGCTTCGATTAGTTTTGCAAATGGTATACTGTTAATTAAATTCGTTTCAAGCGGGAAGTAGTTTTCATTCCTCTTCAGGTCGCGTTCAGCTCGGCTTCCGCTCGGCTTCGCATCATGTTGCTTCATTGTTCGTTCTTTTTTTAATTCAGTTTTTATGCTGAATGCTAGTTCTACATTTTATTACTTACTCATTTTGTTCGCTTAGAAAAGAGTCATTCTGCGGGTAGTTAAGTCGCCGAATTTTTTCATGACACAAAAGACGGAATAAATTACGAAACAAACAACTATTCCTTACAAAAAATGAGGCATAAATACGCTTTATATTTCGACGTGTTACTTCTATATACAGAACCTGTATAAAAACATACAGACAATCGATTTTTATGTCGAAAAATATACATTAAATGTATTTATTGAATATTTACTTGCTTTTCTTGAGTTTATCTCTACCTTTGAAACAACAATAAGGCATATTATGAATAAAACGGGTACGATAGGCGAACGAATCGCGCTATTGGTAGAGCGTTTCGGACAAGGACGAAACACCAAATTGGCTATACTCATAGGCAGTAGCGAAGGAAACATCAGAGGGTACATAAACAAAGGAGTCATTCCAAAACAAGATGTATTGGAACGCATCGTAAGGTCATTGGGCGTGAGCACCCGATGGCTATTACTGGGCGAGGGCCCTATCCTGGCAGAAGAGTGCGAAAAACAAATCAGGGAATATCAAGACACAGCACACGTGCCCATAGTAGAGATTGCCGCAGCAGCCGGGGTATTGGGATACGACAACTCAAGCTATATAGAGGTGGCAGATACCATCAATATACCCTATAGCATGTTGGCACGCAACAAGAAATACTTCTGCATCCGCGTGAAGGGAGAAAGCATGGCTCCTACCCTGCTGGATTCGGGCTACCTCATTGTCAGGCTGCTGGAACGAAGCGAATGGCACGACATGAGAGACAAGTACGTGTACGTTATCAGCACCACAGAAGGGCTGGCTTACGTAAAACGCGTCAAGAACCGCCTGAACCAAATGGGATTTATTGTTTGCACATCAGACAATCCCGACAAGGTGTCTTACCCCAATTTCAACCTCCGGGAAGAAGAGCTGCATAGCGTATTGTGTGTGGAGTGGTACTTCACGGCAAAGACACCGAACATACACGAAACGTATTACAAAAAGGTGGAAGACCTCGAAGATAAATACGATTACATACAAATGCAGTTGGAGGAGATTAGAAAGAAAATGGGATAGAGCAAATTGAAACCATTGCGCAACAAAACTAATTAATATATAAAAGGAGCAGATAATATATAGTGGCATTCGTTAATAAAGCAACTTATTGCTACCTTTGCGTAATTTCTGAAAATTCACTAATAACATTATCTGATGAAATCAACCCAAAACAAGTACATTACCGTAGCCTATAAGCTATATGCTACCGACGAAGGCGGCGACCGCGATATGGTAGAAGAAGCAAAGGCGGATCATCCTTTCCAATTCATTTCGGGAATGGGTACGACACTCGATTTTTTTGAAAACGAAATCACCAAACTAGCCAAAGGCGAGAAGTTTGATTTTGATATACCTGTAGACGAAGCATACGGAATGTATATTGACGAGTATGTGATAGATCTACCCAAAAACATCTTTGAAGTTGACGGACGCATTGACACCGAAATGATCAAAGAAGGCAACATCGTTCCATTGATGGATGCCGAAGGTCGCCGCATGAATGGCGTGGTAGTAGAAGTTAAAGAAGAAGTGGTTGTTATGGACATGAACCACCCACTTGCCGGTTCGGTACTAACATTCGTTGGCGAAGTAATTGAAAATCGCGACGCTACACCCGAAGAGATTCAAGGAATGATTAACATGATGAGCGGAGGCGGTTGCAACTGCGGATGCGATAGCGGCGATTGCGATAGCGATTGCGGAGGAAGCTGTCACTAAGTCATTATAACTTATACACTTAAGAAATAAACCCTCGACGATTACTCGTCGAGGGTTTATTCGTTTATAATTATATCTGCAAGCAGAAGGCTGAAAGCCTGACATTGAGATACCCCCTACAACGAAGCCTAATATTGAATACAATTACATCCGCAAGCAGAAGGCTGAAAGCCTGACATATTTAGCCTGGGGTAAAACCCAGTCGTGTTCGGAAGATGTATCTTTCTGATACATAGAGTTTTTCATTATTTAAATACTAAACGTTTATCTTTTTCGTTATATAAAACAACATCAAT
>NZ_QVML01000016.1 GCF_010501015.1 Bacteroides sp. 214
TATGAATGACAACCTTTTTAGAATGAAAAGATATATTGCGACAACCTTTTTAGTAACAAGCAGTAAAAACTGACAACCACTTTCAGTATAAGTCATTCACATATGTGATGATATCTCTTCACAATTGTGACGATATATCTTCACAGCTGTGCCGATATATCATCACATATGTGAAGAGATAATTATGACACAACAAATGACTTAATAATGCAGTGACATGACGGTTACAATGCAGTGCTTCTTATGTGTTAACCTAACTTGTTAGAGTGATAAAATACCCATCAAATGAATATCACTAATGATTTTATATCTATATTTGTATCGGATGAACAACACTGTGATAGTTATGAAACAACTAACCCTACTCTTTTTTTTGCTTCTTGCGTTAATGGCGAATGCTCAAACTCCTATTTGCCATATAGATGAATATACCATAGAAGACGGACTTCCACAAGATATCGTTACCGAAGTAATACAAGATAAGAAAGGCTTCATGTGGGTTGCCACTCGCGGAGGCTTAAATAAATTTGATGGTTATACGTTTAAGAATTTCAAAGCATCGGCAAATAAGGAATCAACACTTTCCAGTAATCGTATCACACATATTGTTGAAACGGCTTATGGTGATATCTGGTGTCAGACATACGATAAACGTGCTTATATTTTTGATACGTATACGGAGGAATTTTATGACGTGCTTCGACCTCTCGAAGAGGAGATAAAGAGAAATAATCAGGTAGCCAGTATCTATTCACTTCCGGGTGGTATAGCCTGGCTTGTGTGCGATAAGGGTTATTGCTACCGCGTAGACGAAAAGAAATACAAAGAAAGCGATGGTATAGAACTTTACAGTACGTTTTCCGAAAATCTGAAGGGCGAGAATGTATATACCATATTCAAAGATTCGCAAGGTGATGAGTGGATACTTACCGATAAAGGAGTAACGGTTGTTGGGCAGAAAAAGGTAGATAGCGACTTCCCATTCAAATCTATTGGTGAGTACAACGGGGTGGTTTACTTAGTTTCTACTTCCGAAAACCTGGCTTACTATGACGAACAAACCAAGAGTGTTCGGTTTATCGAAGCACCGTTTGATATTGGGCGAGTGGGATTTCTCGTTGTTTTGAAAAGCGGATATATAGCGTTAGCTTCCAACAAAGGAATTGTATTGTATGACCCAAAAAGCAAGTCATTCCGCCTCATTGATATACGAACAGCTACGCAACCTTTGTCGCAAGCTATTGCTTTGTTTGAAGATAGTCATGGAGAGATTTGGGTATATTCCAATGGGAAAGGTGTGGTTCGTGTGAATTTGGAAACAAACGAAAAACAACACTTATATACCCCTGAACATGAAGTGGTGAAGTATGAGCGCAATAATCGCCGCTTGCTATTTGAAACGAATGAAGGTGTGTTGTGGGTAATTCCTCATGATGGAAATCTGAGCTATTATGACCGTGAGAAGAAACAATTAAAACATTATTATACCGATCCGGGTAATCCGAAATCTTTGTTTGCACCATTGGTGCGTTTCTGTTTCAAAGACAGGCAGGGAAATGCTTGGCTGGTGAGTGCGCGTGGTATAAAGAAAATGTCTTTCTTCCCACAAAATTACACGCTGAAGCAGTTGGAAGATGGATTTGAGGTTAGGGCTCTTTATCGGGATGAAAGCCAACGGTTATGGGTAGCCTCGAAGAGTGGATACATTAGGATATATAATCCTGACGGAACATTATTGGGATATTTTGACTCACGCGGAAATATTACAAAAGAAAAAGTGCAGTTTCCTTCACTTATTTACTGTTTTGCTCAAAGCGAAGGAGGAAATATCTGGATGGGAACAAAGACGGCCGGGCTTGTACGCTTAGGAAAGCGTACGGATATGAAGTACACAATTGAGTACTTTCAATATGATTCCGAATCTCCTTATAGTATCAGTAGCAACGATATATATACCATATTTACCGACTCAAAACACAATGTTTGGGTAGGTACATACGGTGGAGGCATCAACATGCTGAAAGAATCATTGGATGGTGATGTGCAGTTTATTAGTCATCGTAATAAATTGAAGAATTTCCCCATGAATCAGTTCAATAATATTCGTTATATTACAGAAGCAGAAGATGGTGTGATGATGCTGGGAACTACTTTCGGGTTGCTTACTTTCTCTAATAATTTTGATTATCCCGAAGAAATAAAGTTCTATAAGAATGTGCCCAAGAGTGACGAGCGCGAAAGCTTGGTGGGTAGCGATGTGATGCATATTTACATGAATAGTAAAAAAGAAATTTTTGTGTTGTCATTTACAGGGGGAATAAATAAAATACTAACAAACAATTTGCTTAGTGAATCCATCACATTCAAGAATTACTCTATTCATGAAGGCTTGCACTCTGATTTGGTGCTTTCAATGTTGGAAGACGAGGATGGTGGTCTTTGGGTAGCAACCGAAAACTCGCTTTCTAAGTTTGATTCGGAAACAGAGTTGTTTGATAACTACGACACACGGTTCTTGCGGCAGAAAATGAATATAACCGAAGCTATACCTACTGTTAATGCTGCCGGGCAGCTTGTATTTGGTACAGATATGGGAGTGCTGGAATTTTATCCAGAAGAAATGCGGAAAAATGAATATGTACCACCTGTTATGCTAACGGATCTACGTATCAACAGTGTGCCTTATGCTACATCTGTTGATAATCTGGAGGAGGTTAAGTTGCGGAAGTCAGGAAGAAACTTTACGGTTATTTTTGCTGCGTTGGACTTTTTGCGCCCTTATAACCTCAATTATGCATATCAACTGGAAGGACTGGAAGATGACTGGAACTATAGCGATCGTAATCGTCAGGCGAGATACATAAATCTTCCGCCGGGGCAATACAAACTGAAGGTGAAATCAACCAATAGTGATGGCGTATGGGTAGATAATACGCGTACGTTATTGGTCAATGTAGTCCCTACCTTTTGGGAAACGCCTTGGGCGTGGCTTATTTATACAGTTAGCTTCATTTTGTTTACACTAATCATTATTTACGTGTTCTTCTATATATACCGTTTAAGAAATCAGGTGGATATGGAACAACAACTATCCAATATCAAGCTGAAGTTCTTTACTGATATATCGCATGAATTGCGCACCCCGCTTACACTTATCTCGACTCCACTTACCGAGGTGCTTGAAAGCGAAAAGTTATCATCAACTGCGCGGGAACATCTTACGGTAGTTCGTAAGAACACCGAGCGTATGCTACGTTTAGTCAATCAGATTCTCGATTTTCGTAAGATACAGAATAAGAAAATGAAACTGATGATTGAAGAAACAGAGTTAGTTGCTTTCTTAATGAAAATAACAGAAAGCTTCAGTTCGGTTGCCGAAGAAAATCAAATGCAGTTCTCATTGCAAGCCAATCAAGAAGAGTTGTTTGTCTGGTTGGATCGTGATAAAGTAGAGAAAATGATTTTTAATCTCTTATCAAATGCGTTTAAATATACTCTGCCGGGCAAGAGTGTTACGGTAAAAGTGGAGAAGAAAGAGAAGGAGGTAGTTGTGTCGGTGATTGATGAAGGTATTGGTATCGCACCTGAAAAGCTTGAATCACTCTTCAAACGGTTTGAAACTGTAAGTAAGTATAATATGCTGCAACCTTCATCGGGTATAGGCTTGTCGTTGGTAAAAGAACTCGTCGATATGCATCATGGCAATATTGAGGTGAAAAGTCAACTTGGCAAGGGAAGTTGTTTTAGTATAACTTTGCCTTTGGATAAAAGTGTTTATGAAGATGACGAGCAAGCGGAACTAATCCTTACGGATGTGATGCAAAGCGAACCCGATGCAGAAGAGGTGATTGTTCCTGTGGTGGATACTGAAATTAATGATGACGAAAGACCAACAATTCTGGTCGTAGAAGATAATCAAGAACTACGAAACCTACTGCGGACTATCTTGTCGAGAAACTACACCGTATTGCAAGCTGTAAATGGGGAAGAGGGCCTGAAGCTGGCGGCTAAGACCATTCCGGATATGATTATATCGGATGTGATGATGCCGGTTATGGATGGGTTGGAGATGATTAAAAAAATTAAGGAGAACAACGATATTCGCCATATACCTATTGTTTTGCTCTCAGCCAAATCTTCGCTTGATGATAGAATCTTAGCACTGGAGCAAGGTGTAGACGATTACATAACTAAACCCTTTAGTACAACTTACCTCAAGACTAAGGTGGCTGCGTTGTTTGCTCAACGTAAGCAATTGCAAGAGATATTTGTTGACCGCTTGTCTGCCAAAACAGAAACTAACGGGGCAAAAGATTGGAATCCGTCTAAGCCCGAAGTTATGCCACATGACGAGCAATTTATGAACCAAGTAATCGAGTTCTTGGAAGCAAATATGGATAATCCAGACCTTATAATAGACGATTTTGCAGATAAGATGATGCTTAGCCGAACCGTTTTCTATCGCAAACTGAAGTCGATTGTGGGAATGGCCCCTGTTGATTTTATTCGTGAAATACGAATCAAGCGTGCTGCTCAGCTTATAGAAAGCAATGTGTATAACTTTTCGCAGATAGCTTATATGACTGGCTTTAACGATCCGAAATACTTTGGGAAATGTTTTAAAAAGCATATTGGAATGACACCAAGTGAATATAAAAATTCATTTGGAACGCCAGAAGAATAATTCTTTGAGCGAGTTACTGTATGACGCTGCCTAAGAAAAATATAATGAATGAGCAGTTGCCTATTTCAGAGGCATCGCCCATTATAGCGCGTTTCTTTGATTATAAACACTTTACTTACCCATGGCATTTTCATTCGGAGTATGAAGTTATGTTGGTAAAAGAAGGTTATGGGAAACGTTTTGTAGGCAATCGCATCGCAACGTTTGTTGCCGGTGATGTGATTTTGTTTGGTTCTTCGCTGCCACATTATATGAAAAGTGATGAAGTGTTTCATGCGCTCGATAATTCACTGCGTGTAAAAGGAACGATTGTGCAGTTCGAAAAAGATTTTATGCATTACTCCATCAATCATTATCCGCAATTTATAAAGGTAAAAAAACTGCTTGAAGAGGCTCAACAGGGAATTTATTTTCCTGCCGGATGCTCCAAACAGTTAGTGAAGTTGTTAGATGCACTTCCCAATGAAACAGGTATAGACCAGATAACTTCACTTTTGCAGTTGTTGAAAGAAATGTCTGAAATAACAACGCGACAGGTTATCTCGACTACAGATTATGCCAATGCGCCCATTCTTGATATGGCACGCATTGACAAAATTATCTCTTACCTGAATAAGAATTACACAAAACACATTGAACTGGCGGAGGTTGCTTCACTTGCTGCAATGAATCCATCAGCCTTTTGTCGTTTCTTTAAAAGTAAAACCAGTAAATCGCTTACAAAATACATATTGGATATGCGAATAAGCCATGCCTGCAAACTCTTAGTTCTGGATGATATGAGCATTGTGCAAATTAGTACAGAGTGTGGATTTGATACGATTTCGTATTTTAACAAAGTCTTTAAGAAAACCACCGGTTATACCCCCACGCAATATAAGCAGATTATGTTGTAGCTCATATTGCTTTTGAGGGATTTACTCTTTAATACACCTTATGGCAATTCCAAGTGATGCATTAGTTACTGCTCCTTCGTTTATGGAATTGTTTGTGCTGCTGAGCATAATGGTTTTTTCGGCTTCGCTGGATGAGCCATTCTTCATACTCCAATATCCTGCAAAAATACTATTGGTAAAACTCTTGTTGTACAAACCGATAGGATCAATGTTGAATCCGGTTAGATTCGTGGCGGGTTGTCCTGATGTTTTCCATGCTTCGCCTTTTTTTAGAGCTGCACAATTATTTACTATGTATGTTTTCAGTGTACCCCAGTCTGTTGAGCTACTAACTCTCCAGCCGTTGGGCGCTATTAACCCCGTTGATATAGTGGCGATATTGTAATAGTAAAACTCATTATCGGGAGTACAAACCCTTGCTGTTGTTCCTGTAAAATCATCTTTTAGTGCAATAGCTGTTCCGTCCGAGTATTTGGTCGTTTGCAGATTAGCTGCCATCCAATATTGTGTGCCTATTTTGGTAATTGGATAGGTGATGCTTTCTGTTCCACGTATATCGGTGAGTGTAAATTCTTTACAGTCAATGAACAGCATCTCTTCTGGCTGGGATAAACAGAGTGTGCTGTCTTTTGCTATATAAATTTTTTCTATTGGAGAAGAGGTGCCTGCAGTGTAGGTAAATGTATTGGTAGAGGTGTTCCAAGCTAAGCTCCCTCCATGTTTTTCTTCAGTTTCGTTTATTATTTTTAGCACGATTCCTTTTGCTAGGTTTGTTTTGTTCTTTGCGGTTGGGTAGGCCACAATAGCTTGGGCGGTAATACTGGTTCCAACAAGGTATTCTTTGCAGATTTCTGCAACTTTAACCCCTCCGCTAAAAACATTGTAAATCGAAGATTTCAAGAAAGGGAGGTCATTAATTGATATTGATGTTGTTACTGTTGTTTGCTTAGCTTTTTCTTCTTTCTGAGTGGGTTCTTCCCAACCGTTTACACTTGGACTAATAGAGACTGCGAGTTTTTCGGCTAGTGTTATCTGATAATCAAAGGATTTTCCGCTTTCCAAGACATGCTCTTCTTCAACTACTGCTCTGAACGTTTCTTCATTTACTTCGATTTCTATAAATGTTTGTTTCGCATTAAATGTTTGTGGAATGATTAGAGCGCATTTTCCAACTAACTCGTTTTCGCCTATTTCCCACTCTCCATATGGAGTTATATCTGTTATACTACTTTGGTTGCTAAACTCATCAGCAGAAAAATCATAAGTAGCTTTACTGTATATATCAACAAGTTTGATGCTTGGTTTTGATTCTAAAAGAGTTGCTGGAGTATGACTTTCTCCCGGCTTTAGGCGAATGTTTATTTTGCATAGTTTGTGGTCAAACTGCATGCTTATAAAATCCTTTGTCGCTTCAATTCCACTGTTTTTGGCTGTAAGAAAATCAGATATAGAATATGAACTCCACTCGGATTGGTTTGCTTTTGTTGTTATATCCATTATAGTTGTTCCTGCTGTAATTCCTTTTTTCTTGTATGGATAATAAGCTATGAAATCACAGATAGCGCTTTCTTCGGGGTAGTATTTTGTTGTTTCGGGAGTAAAAACCTGATTACTATTAACGAATTTGGTGTTGCTTATGAAAATCTCATCTTCCAGCGTGTTTGGCTGAATGGTGACATATAAACCGATAGCATCATTCTCTTCGAAAGCTGTGTCAGTAACTCTTGTTTTCTCTTGTTTGACTTTAGCAGAAATGCCAATAGGGATTCTTCCTTTTTCGGATTTTTCACTTGGAATGTTGTTTACACACGAGGTCATGACTGAAATGCTAAGGCATAGCATGACCCATGAACAGATAGAAATTTTCATGATTTCTTAGTTTTTATATTGTTAGTAATGAGCTGCAAATGTACAATATTAATTAGCAAATAAACAAGCATATTAAGAAATATTTTTTAATAAATGTTTATCTACGACTCTTTTACTAATAAAAAGACCTTGGCGAATCACTTCGACAAGGTCCTATTTATTTTACTTAAATGGTTACGTAATAAAATTATGATTGAACTAATTAAATCTGATTTTGCAAAGATAGGGAAGTTCTGATTAATTAGAAATCCCTTAAACTGGGTATATTATCAAAAGTGTTACCAAGAAGTAGTTACTTCTTAGCTACTTTTACCCATTCTTTTGCATCAAAATCATATGTTTTTAATACTCTAGCAGGAACTCCTGCGCAAACCGAGTAAGGTGGAATGGATTGGCTTACTACGCTACCGGCAGCTACCACACTGTGTGTGCCGATGGTTACACCAGGAAGAATAACCGCATTGGCTCCAACCCAGACATCATCTTCTATTATTATTTGCCCCGTTGTTACCCCTTGGGTGAATATTGGTTTACTTATATCCTCAAAGTCATGATTAAGTCCACTTAACGTAGAACTCTGTCCAATATGAGAGTAATTCCCGATTTTTACAGGACCAATAATTGTTGCTCCTAATCCAATACGGGCATGATTACCAATAAGTAAATCCCCTACAGCATTATTTAAGCAACAATAGTCTTCAACGACAGAATATTCTCCTAAGGAGAATCTATTAAATGGAGGCAAATCTTTTCTTACACTTCTATATATGATGGATTTTTTTCCTTTTTTGATATATGTGAACATAAATAGGCGTATCCACCACTGTGGTCTAGTTTTTATTGGGTGCATAATAAAGTCAAGAACTAGCTTTTTTAGCTTAGGGTTTTCTTTAATTCTTTCTTTAAGGCGTTGAGTGTTCATAATTATTGTGATTTTTATTCGTGATCCGTATGAATGAATTTCTTATTTACACCTCTTAAACGGAATAGATTGAGAAACATAAGGAATCCCAACTTGGGGACTTTGCAAACTGAACGTAATAATTCCTTGTTCATTAGATAGTTAGGGATAGCAATAACTAATGTAACCATTAAAAACAGTAATAGACTCCACCATTTTAGGGACATTTGCCAACTATATAATGTAATAAGGCATGAAAGAAATCCAATGCCAACTAATAATATAACTCGTGGAAGCTGCATCCACTGGAAAATTTTATCGCAATAGCTCCAGTTGCCGGTGAAGATTGCTTTTGGAAGGTCGGCGAAGGTGTGTGCCAAAATTCCATAATTAGCTGCTAACCAACGTCTGCGTTGATTGTAAAAAGCATCGTCTTTAGCTATTTTTTCGTCATACACATGAACTTG
The DNA here is from genome assembly GCF_010501015.1 of Bacteroides sp. 214. Classification (GTDB taxonomy): domain Bacteria; phylum Bacteroidota; class Bacteroidia; order Bacteroidales; family Bacteroidaceae; genus Bacteroides. Next base: position 8,818 of record NZ_QVML01000016.1, read on the forward strand.
TTCAAGGTATTCAATGAATATTTTTTGTTTCAACAACAAGGCTTCCAGCTCTTTATCTTCTCCAGCGGTTGAAACCGTAAGAATGTTTTTCTTGAACCAGTGATAGTCAAAAACCATACCTGAGCCAATAAGTGCTGATGACAACCCTATGTTTACATGCCCTCTTCTGAAAATTGAGTTGTTTATCTCTTCACTGGCGGCATCCAGCATAGCGGTGTTTGTGTTTTTGTTTTTTGCTGTTCTATGTGTCTGGATAGCTTGGCATCCCTTATCAAATGCTTTATTAACGTCATGCAAAAAAGAGGATCCGGCAATGTTGTCGCTATCCATAATAACAACGCCATCGTATAACGTTTCGTCTAACGAATTCATCGCTAACTGAAGAGCCTTGGCTTTTGAACTATCTTGATAAGTTGCTTTAAGAACAGTAGCTCCTGCTTCTCTTAATTCGTTGTCTGTTTTCTCCGTCATGTGGTCAGATATAACAATCACATCGTATTTATCGGCTGGATATGTTTGCCTGAGAAAAGTTGTAACAGATTCTAAGATAACTTTATCTTCATTGTAAGAAGGAAACAATACTGCATATCTGTGCAGATTGTCTGTTTTGGGGTACTTGTTCTTTCTTTTGAATTTTGATGCCACAGCGAATATAAACAAATAAAGAACTGTTATCCCCATGCAAAAGTAGAGGATATAATCGACTACCTGAATGATTGTTTCCATGATCATGTCAGCTTTTTATAAATTATACGTCTTCTTTTTGGATAAACGCAGTAAATGTTTTTAAGATAATACGTACATCTAACCAGAAAGAGAAGGTCTTTGCGTATTTTATATCTAATTGTTTGCGTTCTTCTGCCGACATTTTACCTGCATCTCCTCGTTTCTCTACTTGCCAAAGTCCTGTTAATCCGGCAGGAGCCATGAAGCGATCTATATATTCGTCACTTGTTAATAGCTCTGCTTCGTAAAGTGGGAGAGGGCGGTTTCCTACAACAGACATATCTCCTTTGAGGATGTTAATTAGCTGCGGTAACTCGTCAATGCTATATTTACGAATAATATGCCCTACCTTAGTGATACGTGGGTCATTCTCTAGCTTTACGAATGAATTTTTCTGATCTTTTGATTTCTTGTTGATATATGCGTTTTCGTCAATAACAAAGTCATCCGAGATTAGAACGATATTTTCTAAATCTAAATCATCATCATCGCCAAATAGCATGTCTCCCGTTTCTACAATAAGATTTTCTTCCTCTTCTTCTTCTCCTTGATATTGATTGAGGTTGTTGAAATCTTTGAGATGTTTGTCTGCACCGGTATACATGGAGCGGAACTTTAAAAAGTCAAACACTTTATAGTTGCTTCCAACACGTTTTGATTTGTAAATCACAGCACCTTTACTTTCCAATCGGATAGCTAAGGCGGTAATAATAAGAAGTGGCGACAAAAATAAAATGGCAGCTCCCGAAAAGAGAATGTCGAAACAACGTTTCCAGAATGGGAGCTTAAATTTATGAATTGCATCTTGTCCGCTGTACTTTTGATGCGCGTGCTCTATGTTGCGTTGCTCAATAAAGCTGAAAATCTCATCAATAGTCTTAATGTCTGCGGTTGGCGAAACAATATTATTGATACCGGCCTTCAGGTACTCTATATTATCTTCTTGCGGTAGTGAATCTGCAACTAGAGCTATATATCCTCCGGGAGCTTTACTTTTAATTCTTTTAATGTCAGCGAGGTTTTTTCCTTTGCTGGCATTTTCATAAAAAACGACAATTTCGTTCTTCTCTCTTATGGCATCAAAAACTGTAAGGAACTTATTAAAGCCGGATACAGCATAAAACGTCCTTTCTTTCGAAGTCGAAAAATTCTTAATACACTCTTTATCTTTCCCTATATAAATAAGGTGCTGCATATAGGAGAGTTAACTTAATCAATAATTTTCTTTATACGCACTTTTAGTTCCATTGGATTGAATGGCTTAAGAATGTAGTCTGCTGCTCCATCTTCCAATAGCTTAATTCTTTCGGTTGTACTTTCCTCGCTGGAGAGCATGATAATTGGAATGGATTTGAACAGTTCATTCTTTTTCATATAACGTAAGAAGTCGTTTCCCATCATTTCCGGCATGCGTATGTCCGAAATAATTAAATCAGGAAAGTCACCCCCCTGAAGATATTCAATGGCTTTTATTGGGTTTTCAAAATAGGTGAAATCATAATCTTTGCTTAGATAGATTGATACAACTTTGGCTATTGAAGCTTTGTCATCTATTAGCATAATTCTTTTTTTCATACTTCAGGCAATGTATTATGTGAGCAAATTGTTATCTTCTTGATGCAAATATATAATATATTTTTAGGAATAGCTTCTTTTTTTTATTTTAATCTCAAAAACAGCTATAAATGTGGGTGTTTAATTAGTGCTTTAATGAGATTTTATCTAAAGTGATATGCAGGAAATGTTATTTCTCCGGCAAGGTCGGTATACATCTTTTTTCTTATCTCTTCTTGACTGTAATTATGTCCTAATAAATACATCAACTTGGTTATAGCCGATTCTACCGTGCTGTCGTATCCACTGATGACTCCAGCTTGTAATAATTGAATGCCAGTTTCATAACGTTCCATCTCTATACAGCCAGAACTGCACTGAGTGATGTTGACAATAACAATACCTCTTTCTGTGGCTTCTTTTAATAAATTGATGAGCCAATCTTTGCGTGGGGCATTTCCTGTTCCATAAGTTTTAAGAATAACTGCTCTGATTTTAGGAGCATGGAGCACTGCGGTAACTACATCTTTACTTATGCCGGGGAACAGTGTTAATATAACAACATTAGTGTCGAATAGGTAATGAGGTATCAATGGCTTTGATGGATCTGCCTTTCGTATTCTATCTGGTTCGTACTTGATGTGTATTCCTGCACGTGCCAAAATTGGATAATTGTGAGAACGAAACGCATTGAAATCTTCTGAATTTATTTTACTGGTTCTGTTTCCGCGCATCAAATGGTTTTCGAAAAAAATACACACTTCCGGAACTACTGCTGTACCATCTGCGTTTTTGGTTGTTGCGATTTCTATGGCAGTAATTAGGTTTTCTTTTCCATCGGTTCGCAGTGTGCCAATAGGTAGTTGAGAGCCAGTCAGAATGACGGGCTTGCTAAGGTTTTCAAGCATAAAACTAAGGGCAGATGCTGTATACGCCATAGTATCGGTTCCATGAAGTATAACAAATCCATCGAATTTTTCATAGTTGTGATTGATGATCTTTACCAATTTGGCCCAGTGTGATGGTTCTATATCGGATGAATCAATGGCGGGATCAAACTGATAAGATACAATTTGGTAATTGAATTTTTTCAACTCAGGAACATGCTTAAGCAAATGGTTGAAATTAAAAGCTTCCAACACGCCAGTGTCCGGATTCTCAATCATGCCGATTGTTCCGCCAGTGTATATGAGTAGTACGGAAGGATAACTTGTCTTCATCTTGTTGCTGAATGTGTTATTTTGATAGCAAATATAGGTATTTGTTTTTAATACAAGGCTTTTGTTGTTCGATATTTAGTTTGATTTTAGTGTTTGTTGTGGCAAAAAGACAAAATGAAGTATTTTTAGAGAAAATATATGCTTTTTCTCTTACAAAATCGGGCGCGTGTTGTTATATTTGTAGATTCGCATACTAATAAAAATAGGAGGAACTTATATGAAAACAGTAAACAGCTCATTGATACGCATTATCTGTGCACTTGTAGTGGGGTTGGTGTTGGTTATTTGGCCGGGCATGGCAGCCGATTATTTAGTAATAACAGTAGGTGTGCTGTTTATCGTACCGGGTGTTTTTTCGCTGATAGGCTTTTTTGCTAAGAGCAAAAACGATACACCTCGTTATTTTCCTGTTGCAGGGTTGGGCAGTTTGTTGCTGGGGCTGTGGCTTATTATGGCACCGGGCTTTTTCATTAATATATTGATGTATATATTGGGTTTTGTGTTGCTGCTTGGTGGTCTTCAGCAAATGATAGGCTTGTTCTCGGCACGTAAATGGACGAGTGTGTCGGCAGGTTTTTACATTACACCTGTACTGATTCTGCTTGCCGGACTGTTTATTTTGCTTAGTCCGCGCGACTCGCAAGAAACCATATTCATCATTGCCGGCATATCGGTGTTAGTCTATGCGCTTTCCGAACTGTTTAACTACCTTCGCTTTACCAACCGTAAACCTACAGTTATCGATAAGAAAGGCGATATAGAAGATGCGCATATCCTTGAAGATTAGCCATAGTCTCATGCTCCCTCTACCTATGGCTCATGACCTTTCGTCCATAGGCTCACGACCCTTCATCCATAGGCTCATGCCCCGTCAGCCATAAGCTCACGACCTGTCAGCCATAAGCTGATGGTCGGTGATCCATAGGCTTGAATCCTTTCCAAAAAAAGAGCATAACATTGTGTATTATACTCTTTTTGTGTGTTTATAGTGATAATTTCTATCGGATAAACAGTAACTCTCTGTATTTAGGAAGTGTCCACATTTCGTTGTCTACAATCAACTCAAGTTTATCAATATGGTAGCGAATTTCGTCGAGCATTGGTGCGATGTTGTCATGATAGGCGATTGCTTTTTCGCGTTCGTGATCTATCCGGTTAGCGGCTTTGCGAGATTCTACCATGCTATCTACATGTTCTTTGATGTAGGCGGTGTGTTCGGCTATTTCCTCTATGAGTTCCAGATTCTTGGCAGATAGTTTTTGCCATTTCCCATCTGGGTACAGGTTTTTTAGTTGTGACACATTATTAATAAGGTCTGTTTGGTATTGGGTGGCAACGGGTACGATGTGATTCATAGCCAAGTCGCCCAACACGCGTGATTCGATTTGAATTTTCTTTGTATAGGTTTCCCACTTTACCTCGTTACGCGCTTGAAGCTCTTTCTTGGTCATAACGCCAGCTGTCTCAAACATAGCGACACTCTCGGGTTTGAGGTAATTGTCGAAAATGAGTGGTACACTGGTTTCGCAATCCAGTCCACGACGTGCCGCCTCTTCTTTCCATTCGTCGCTATAACCATTTCCGTCAAAGTGAATGGGCTTGCAAATCTTGATGTACTTGCGAATAACATCGAGGATGGCAGATATTTTGGGTTCACCTTTTGCAATGAGCATATCTACATCCTTCTTGAAGAAAATAAGTTGTTCGGCAACGGCTGTGTTGAGTGCAATCATAGCCGAAGCGCAGTTTGCTTCAGAACCTACTGCGCGGAACTCAAAGCGATTTCCGGTGAATGCAAAAGGCGAGGTGCGGTTACGGTCGGTGTTATCGATCATCAGTTCGGGGATATGTGGAATGTCGAGTTTCAGGCCGGTCTTGGCAGCTACATTTACCAACTCATCCTTGTCGCTGGACTCAATATAGTCGAGTACTTGTGACAGTTGCTTGCCAAGGAAAGACGAAATGATTGCAGGAGGAGCCTCGTTAGCGCCTAAGCGATGTGCATTTGTGGCACTGGAAATACTCGCTTTTAACAAACCGTTATGTCTGTAAACTGCCATCAGGCTATTTACTACAAAGGTGATGAAGCGTAGGTTTTCTTCTTGTGTTTTACCCGGTGCCATCAATAACACACCGGTGTCTGTACCAAGAGACCAATTGTTGTGTTTGCCCGAGCCATTTACGCCTTTGAAAGGTTTCTCGTGCAGCAGCAGACGGAAACCGTGACGGCGCGATATTTTACGCATCAACGACATTACTAACATGTTGTGGTCGATGGCTAAGTTACATTCTTCAAAAATAGGTGCCAGCTCAAACTGATTGGGTGCTACTTCATTATGGCGGGTTTTAACAGGGATGCCCAATTTAAGAGCCTCTATTTCCAAATCTTTCATAAAGCTTGCCACGCGCATAGGTATAGCACCGAAATAGTGGTCTTCCAACTGTTGATTTTTGGCGCTGTCGTGTCCCATCAACGTGCGACCAGTAAGCAATAGATCTGGACGAGCAGCGTACAGGTCTTCGTCAATAAGAAAGTACTCTTGCTCCCAGCCGAGGTTGGTAAATACCTTTTTTACGTCGGAGTAAAAATAACGGCAAACATCCAATGCTGCCGTGTTTACGGCATGAAGCGATTTTAGCAAAGGAGCTTTGTAGTCAAGTGATTCGCCAGTGTAGGAGATGAAGATTGTAGGAATACACAGTGTATCATCTATGATAAATGCGGGTGATGATGGATCCCAGGCTGTATATCCACGTGCTTCAAATGTGTTTCGAATACCACCATTGGGGAAACTCGATGCGTCTGGCTCTTGTTGTACAAGCAGTTTTCCTGAAAATTCTTCAAGCACACCACCTTTGCCATCGTGTTCCACGAAAGCATCGTGCTTTTCGGCAGTACCTTCGGTTAAGGGATGGAACCAGTGCGTGTAGTGGGTGACACCCATTTCCATAGCCCAGTTCTTCATTCCTTTTGCTACGTCGTTGGCGATGTTACGGTCGAGGGTTGCACCATTGTCTATTACATCGATTAGTTTCTCGTACACTTTGCTGGGTAGGTACTTAAACATTTTTTCGCGGTTGAATACATACATGGCGTAGTATTCCGATGGGCGTGCTGCGGGTGTGGGCACTTCAACAGCTTTCTTTTTAAAAGCTCTTTCTACGACTCTGAATCTCAGTTTTGACATAACATTACATGCTTGTTTATTGATAGTATTCTTTATCAGCCACAAAATTATTCATTTGCATTGAAGTTTTGTAGCTAACTCAATGTTTTCTTTTAATTTTCTTTCTTTTAGCAAACGAATTTCTTCTATTGCTGTCTTTGTGCTATCATCCGAATCTCCGTTTTTCATGAATATTTCACGTCATGTGCGTCATACGGTGCCTAAAAAGGAGTCATAAACGAATGTATTACTTATATCTAAAAGAATAGGCTATCCCGTAATGAGATAGCCTATTCTTGTTATTTATTATCCAATTCTTCTTTCATATCTACCTCTTCTCCGGAGGATTCATAGAACTTATACTCCAAGAAAGCTAAGCTTTGGTTGGGTATAATTTTAATCCCAAATCCATACTTCATTTGCCATTGTCTCTTTAATGAGAAAAAGCCTTTGTTTATATAGGCGGCAATGAATGGATGGATGTGCAATGAAAATTTCTTTATCTTCAATTTGTTGACTAAGTAGCCAATTTTACTCTCTAACATATCAGTGAACAGGATGGACGATTTTATCGTTCCTTTGCCAAAACACGTGGGGCAATCTTCGGATGTATTTACGTCCATGGCTGGACGCACTCGTTGACGCGTAATTTGCATCAATCCGAATTTGCTAAGTGGAAGGATGTTGTGTCTTGCTCTATCTTTCTGCATGTTAGCAGTCATTCGTTCGTATACTTTCTGACGATTTTCGGCATGTCCCATGTCTATGAAGTCAATAACAATGATGCCGCCCATATCTCTCAGTCGTAGTTGGCGTGCCAACTCGTCGGCAGCTCCTAGGTTTACTTCAAGGGCGTTGGCTTCTTGTCCGTTGGCGTTCTTGGCGCGATTTCCGCTATTTACATCTACTACATGGAGTGCTTCGGTATGTTCTATGATAAGATACGCGCCACTCTTGTAAGATACTGTTTTGCCAAACGAGGACTTGATTTGTTTGGTAATGCCGAAGTTGTCAAAAATAGGAAGGTTTCCTTTGTAATGTTTTACGATGCTTGCCCGTTCGGGTGCGATAAGAGATACATAATCTTTTATCTCGTTAAACACGGTCTCGTCGTTTACGTGGATGTTTTCAAAGGATGGATTAAATAAATCACGCAACATGGCTACCACTCGGCTTGTCTCCTCATATATTAATGTGGGATATTTTGTTGCCTTTTGGACTCTTACCATGCTCTCTTCCCAATGTTTCAGCAATAACTTAAGCTCGGTATCAAGTTCGGCTACACGTTTGCCTTCGGCTACAGTTCGTACTATTACACCAAAATTTTTGGGCTTAATACTTTGAAGTAGTTGCTTAAGACGTGCACGCTCTTCACTTGATTTAATTTTTTGGGATACAGAAACTTTATCGTTGAAAGGTATTAAAATGAGGTATCTTCCGGCATATGATATCTCGGAAGTGAGTCTTGGTCCTTTCGTAGAAATGGGTTCCTTTGCCACCTGTACTATTACTTCCTGACCAACTTTAAGAATGTTTGCGATGGTGCCATCTTTGTCAATGTCGGGGAGGATGTTTGCTTTAGTAATGGGGCTAAGCTTTTTCTTGTTGCTTAAAGTTTGCTTTACGAACTTCTCTAATGAGTTAAATTGAGGTCCTAAGTCTAAATAATGAAGAAAAGCGTCCTTTTCATAGCCAACATCTACAAAACAAGCATTTAGTCCGGGCATCAACTTTTTGACGCGTCCTAAATACATGTTACCCACAGCGAAAGAAGCACTTCTTCCTTCGTTTTGAAGTTCCACCAGACTCTTATCTTCAAGCAGAGCTATGGAGACTTCTTTGGGTTGTACATCTACTACAAGTTCACTTGTCACTTTTTTATTATTTAGATTCACATAATTACTAACACAAAGAACAAACCTCAAGGTGTAACCTTGCAAGTTTGTTCTTTGTGTATTTTCTCAGACTAAAAATTATTTTTTATTTTTATGTCTGTTCTTTCTTAGTCTTTTCTTGCGCTTATGCGTAGACATTTTATGTCTTTTTTTCTTCTTTCCGCTTGGCATAGCTTTATTTTTTTAATCAGTTAATAATATATTTATTTCTTTTCTTCTTTAAGTAATTCACCAAAAGACTTGGCTGGCTTAAATGATGGAATGTTGTGTTCCGGAATTACGATAGTTGTATTCTTGGAAATATTACGAGCGATTTTTTGTGCTCTTTTCTTCACAATAAAACTACCAAATCCACGAAGATATACGTTCTCATCTTTCGCCAAAGAACTCTTTATGGTTTCCATAAATGCTTCTATTGTAGTAAGAACCTCAGTCTTCTCTAATCCTGTGTTTCTTGCAATCTCATTTACAATATCTGCTTTTGTCATTTCTATATCTATTGATTGTTATTTATAATCTGTATATAATCCTATTTTTTCGGACTGCAAATATATGGCTTTTTGCTCTTCCAAAAAAATATATTCCTATTATTTTTTGATAAATCCTTTAGTAAGAGTAACTTCGCTTCTCTTTTGTGATATAAATATTGTATGGGTAAACAAATAAATAGGTCTTTGTTCTCGACAAGGGTTATCGAGTGGTATGAATTGAATAAACGTGAATTGCCTTGGAGGGATGTCACAACCCCATATGTTATTTGGATTTCGGAGATAATTCTTCAACAAACAAGAGTGGCTCAGGGGTATGATTATTTTGTGCGCTTTATAGAACGATTCCCAGATTTGACGACGTTAGCTGCTGCCGAAGAGGATGAAGTGCTGAAATATTGGCAAGGTTTAGGATATTACTCTCGCGCTCGTAACCTTCATGCTGCAGCAAAAAAACTGAAAGGTGTGTTTCCACGAACATATTCCGAAGTTCTGGCAATGAAAGGAGTAGGGGAGTATACGGCTGCAGCTATCTGTTCTTTTGCTTACAATATGCCTTATGCTGTTGTAGATGGTAATGTCTACCGGGTGCTTGCTCGCTATTTAGGTGTAGATGTGCCAATTGATTCAACGCAAGGGAAAAAAATATTTGCCGCATTGGCGGATGAACTAATGGATAAATCGAGACCGGCAACTTATAATCAAGCCATTATGGAGTTTGGAGCCTTGCAGTGTGTGCCGAATTCTCCGGATTGTGGAAGCTGTCCGATGATTGATGGGTGTGTGGCTTATGCAAGTGCTGCTGTAGCTAAACTTCCAGTTAAGCAAAACAAATTAAAAACAAAAGACCGCTTCTTTAATTATATATACGTACGCGCAGGCGCGTATACGTTTATACATAGACGTGCAGCGAATGATATATGGAAGGGCCTTTATGAATTGCCGTTGGTTGAAACAGAGGTTATGCTAAGTGCGGATGCTTTTGTTGCTTCGGATGCTTTTTATACATTGGTTAACGCTTCGGAAAAACCGATTGTTCGTTTGCTTTCCTCAGGTCATAAACATGTGTTGTCGCATCAGATTATTTATGCTAATTTTTATGAAGTTATTCTTCCTGAAAATGCTCGTTCTTTTTCTGCATACAAAAAAATAAGGCGTGATGAAATTGATGATTACGCTGTTCCTCGTTTGATACATAACTTTTTACTTTCGCTTGAATAGCTTTGAGTGTACTTGTGCACTCTAAGATGTAAGTGGATAAACTGATTGTGGATAACCATTAAAACTTTTGTGCCCGTTGACGGAATTAATTAGTGCATATTTAACCAGCCCAACAGCTTAATATACATTCTAAATGTAGTTTTAGTAAATAGGCCTTCACATTCACATATTGCTGTAAGCAATTGATAGTAAGCAAGTTGCGTGTGAAGCCACCCCTATTTAATCCTTCACAGGGTCTTCACAAGCAATTTCCTGACTGTTTTTGTGGTAAAAACACAGTCAAAAGTGAAGCAAAACACAGTCAGAAATGAGATGAAAATCAGTCAGAAGTGAAGTGAAAATCAGTCAGAAAAGGAGATGGCCTAAAGCTCTTAGTTAAATGCACCTGTCAGCCATAGTCTCACGCCCTGTCAGCCTATGGCTCGTGCGTCGTCTGCCATAGGTTCATGCTCCGTGTGCCTATGGCAGATGGTTCGTCATCTTATGGCTCGTGACTGGTCATCCTATAGAGGAATTAATTCCGCCAACGGGTAGTTTTGTGATTTTTTTGATATTAAAACAAATGATGCTTGCAGAATGTTTTTATTCTGTTTATTTTTGAACTCAAATAAATATTATACACTTTATTAATAAACTACTATGTCGGTAAACAAAGTAATACTATTAGGAAATGTAGGGAAAGATCCCGAAGTAAGATATACGGAAAGCGGTGTAGCGGTTGCTTCACTTTCATTGGCGACTTCGGATAGAGCCTATACCTTGGCAAATGGGACGCAAGTGCCCGAAAGAACAGAATGGCACAATCTTGTTCTTTGGAGAGGTCTTGCCGAAACTGCGGAGAAATACATTCGCAAAGGAGATAAACTTTACGTAGAAGGTAAGATACGTTCTCGTTCTTACGATGATCAAGCTGGAGTGAAAAGATATATAACAGAGATTTTTGTAGACAATATGGAAATGCTATCTTCGAAAAGTACTGCTCCCGGCGCACCGCAAACTCAACCTGCGACAGCTCCGGCTCAGCCTGCAACATCACCACAGGCGGCGCCTGCCACTAATACGTCGGCGGATGATTTGCCTTTTTAATAGTGTTACAGTAAAATCATAGCAGTTAACAGAGTGTTTAACTGTTGTGATTTTGAGTAACATATAGTAGTAACTAAAAAATGTTTTCCTTGGACTCAGACGATTATTTACGCCGGTTGGCAGATTTTTTTAATAGTATATCGGTAAATCCTCCCTCTTTTGCAGAACTTGTAGCTATTGGGCTAGCGGTTATTTTGCTGTTAGTTTCGGGTTTTGCTTCCGCTTCAGAAATTGCTTTCTTCTCGCTATCCCCTTTTGATAAAAATGAAATAGATGCCCGAAAGCATCCATCCGACGATAAAATCAGTAAGTTATTGGATAATACCGAGCGACTCTTGGCAACAATACTCATTACGAATAACTTTGTTAATGTGACGATTATTATGCTCTGTAATTTCTTTTTTATGGGCATCTTTAATTTCTCTTCTCCATTAGCCGAATTTCTGATTCTTAGTGTTGTATTAACCTTTTTATTGCTGTTGTTTGGAGAGATTATGCCTAAAGTATTCTCTGCTCAAAAAGTATTGCCGTTTGCGCGTTTTGCGGCTTCCGGTGTGTTGTTTTTTGAAAAACTATTTTATCCGTTAGCTACACTGTTAATGCATTCTTCTACATTTCTAAATAAACACGTCGTGAGAAAAGAACGTGGCATCTCTATCAGTGAACTATCGCAAGCGCTTGAACTTACTGACAAAGATGAGATATCCGAAGAAAATACGATCCTCGAAGGGATTGTAAAGTTTGGTGCTGAAACAGCCAAAGAGGTAATGACTTCACGACTTGATGTGGTTGACTTAGATATTAAAACACCTTATAGAGATGTTATTCAATGTGTTATTGATAATGCCTATTCGCGTATCCCGGTTTATTCAGGTTCTCGCGACAATATTAAAGGGGTGTTGTATATAAAGGATTTGCTTCCGCATATAAATAAAGGAGACTCGTTTCGTTGGCAGTCGCTTATTCGTCCTGCTTATTTTGTTCCTGAAACAAAAATGATTGATGACCTGCTACGTGATTTTCAGAAGAATAGGATACACATTGCTATTGTAGTCGATGAGTTTGGTGGAACTTCGGGTATTATTACTATGGAAGACATCATTGAAGAAATTGTAGGCGAAATACATGATGAGTATGATGACGAAGAACGTACATATGCTATATTAAATGATCATACCTGGGTATTTGAAGGAAAAACTCAACTTACGGATTTTTATAAAATTACGCGGATAGACGAAGAAACCTTTGATCACTTGTGTGGTGACGCAGATACCGTTGCGGGATTATTACTCGAAATCAAAGGGGAATTTCCTAAAATTCACGAGAAACTTACGTACGAAAATTATGAATTTGAAGTCCTGGAACTGGATAATCGTAGAATCCTTAAGGTTAAGTTTGTAATACATGCCGATTTATAAAAGTAGAGTAGAGGCAGATTACAAATGGGCTATTTGGAAACTAACTGAAACTCTACCTGAATTGCTTGCTATGTTTCCAGATGGAGGTGAAATGTATCAGAGTGAATTGGATACTTTTTCTTCTGAATATCGTAAAATAGAATGGGTTACAGTGCGGTTGCTTTTTTACAAGCTATTGGGAAGATTGGTAAAGATAGCGTATTACCCCAATGGAAAACCCTATCTGCCTGATGGCTCAGCTTATGTTAGTATTTCTCACACAAAAGGTTATGTCGCGGTAATTCTTAGTCCAACAAAAAAGGTTGCTGTTGATATAGAACGGTGTAGCGAACGAATTCATAAAGTTGCCCCCAGATTTTTGTCGCCAGAGGAAGCTGACTTTAGTGAAAACTCTACTACGTGCAGGCTGTTGATTTGGTCTGCTAAAGAATCTATGTTTAAGTATATTGGAGAATCAAATGTAGACTTCAAGGAGCATTTGCATATAGAACCTACTCCTTTTGGAGATACTTCCTTTATTGTTTTTGAAACACGAACAACACAAAATCAAACATTTATTATGTATTATTTGCTGGATTCCGACTTTGTCATGACATGGATGTTGTAATGATAATGTATCTTTGCCTCCATTAAGTTATAGATAAACTTGTTTGAATGAAGCAATTATTTTTTCTCTGTTTTGCCCTTCTTTTACCTTCTCTGGGATTTGGGCAAACTTATCAGGAACTGTATGAGCAAGCGTTGGAGTGGGAAGCTAAAGATAGTTTGGCTAAAGCCGAAGAACTCTTTCGGCAAGTTTTGAAAATGGAACCAGCCAACCCACGAAATGCTTTTGTTTTTTCTAATATAGGAGTGATGCAACAACGTGCAAGGCAATACGATGCGGCGATTGAGTCGTTTTCTTACGCCTTAAATATCTCTCCTACATTAGTGTCCACTCGTTTAAATCGTGCAGTTGCTTATATAGAGGTTGGACTTTCTAATAAAGCTTATGTGGATTATTGTGAAGTGCTTGACGTGGACAAAACAAATAAAGAAGCTTTGTTGATGCGGGCGCATATTTATATGACCCGAAGAGATTACAAAAACGCGCGAAAAGATTACAATCAGTTGTTAAATATCGACCCAGCTAACTATTCTGGAAGACTGGGGCTTGTCCTGTTAAATCAACACGATGGGCGTCCTAAAGAATCGCTTGATGAGTTAAATGTGTTATTGGAACAATATCCTCGAAACGCGAATTTATATGTGATGCGCGCAAATATAGAAAGTGAAAATGGGAAACAGGAACTTGCGTTGATGGACTTGGAAGAGGCTATTCGTCTTGACCCTAATTCTCCGGAACCTTATATCTCTCGTGGCGAAATCTATCTAGCTAGAAAGAAGAAGAAAGATGCAAGACGAGATTTTGAAAAAGCTTTAAAACTGGGTGCGCCACATTCTGAAATTCATCCGTTAATTCTTCAATGCAAATAATACAACTAATAAACTCCAACCGTCAATTTTGAGAAATGAAATAGTTGTTGTTTTTAATTGTTTTTCGTTGATTAGTTGTAATATATTCCACCTAAAAGTATTTCTTTTGTCTGTTATTTACCCCTCTTTTAAGTTCTCTTTGTCCAACTTCTCTTTTATTTTTTCGCCGATAGGGGTGTGCTCTAAAACTGCTTGCTGTAAATACTTTCAGACTTTTTGTTGTAGATATTTGTAGAATAAATTATAAACAATTTAGTGGAAATAGTTGCACATTTGAAAAAAAAACCGATATTTGTACCTTAAATGTGCTTTGTAGTACAAAAGGGTATAAAACAGTAACAAACCTAACCAGTTTTTAGATGAGTGATTTAGAGAACCAAGAAAAGAAAGAATCTCCGAAAAAGCGCCCTTATAATCTGAGGGAGAAGAAGGAGAAAAAGGCTGCGTACAGATCTCTGATACGCCCAGAATTAGCTGATGAATTGTATGACAAGATTTTGAATATTATTGTTGTTCAGAAGAAATACAAAGATCAGGATTATTCCGCAAAAGAATTAGCGAAGGAGTTGAAGACCAATACTCGCTATTTATCGGCTGTGGTAAACTCGCGCTTTGGTATGAACTACTCGTGCTTATTGAATGAGCATAGAATTAAAGACGCAGTTCACATGTTGACCGATAAAAGATACGCGGATAAGAATGTAGAAGAGATAAGTGCTATGGTTGGCTTTGCGAATCGTCAGTCATTTTATGCGGCTTTCTACAAAAACATGGGGGAAACTCCAAACGGGTATCGCAAGAAACACGGAGGAAAGAAGAAGTAATCACGTTCTTGTGCTAAGAATTAGGAAAAACCTCGGGAACAAAACCGGGGTTTCTTTTTTTACATAAATAGCTAATCACTAATAGAAAATGAAAACAAAAATATTTTTATGTATAATCGGAGCTGTTTGTATGGCTTCTTGTAATAATTTGAAAACAAAAATGAATACTGCTGAAAGTAATAAATATGCTGTGGAACAGTTTGCTGATTTGCAGATATTGCGTTATTATGTTCCTGGTTTTGACGAACTTTCATTAAAACAGAAAGAGCTTGTTTACTATCTTTCGCAAGCTGCGTTGGAAGGAAGGGATATTTTGTTTGATCAAAACGGTGCGTACAACTTAACTATACGTAAACTGTTGGAAGAAATTTATATTAACTATCAGGGTGATAAGAAAAATAATGAATATTTAGCGTTGGAAACATATCTGAAACGTGTGTGGTTCTCTAATGGTATTCATCATCATTACGGCAGCGAAAAATTTGTTCCGGGCTTCACACAGGACTTTTTTAGCAAAGAAATTTTGAAATTATCTCCCTCGCAACTTCCGCTAATTGGAGATCAAACACCAAATGAGTTGCTTGAGGCTATTCTACCTATTATTTTCGATCCTGCGGTTATGCCTAAAAGGGTAAATCAGGCTGATGGTGCCGACTTAGTGCAGACTTCTGCATGCAACTATTATTCTGGTGTTTCGCAGGAAGAAGTTGAAGCTTTTTATGCAAAGAAAAAAGCAATAAAAGACCCTATGCCTGTATCTTATGGTCTTAACAGTCGCTTGGTAAAGGAAAATGGAGAACTTGTTGAGAAAGTTTGGAAAGTAGGAGGGCTTTATTCTGCTGCTATAGAAAAGATTGTGTATTGGCTGAAGAAAGCGGAGGGTGTTGCCGAGAATAATGAGCAACAAGCTGTAATTAATAGCTTAATCGCTTTCTATGAAACAGGTGATTTGAAAACATTCGACGACTATTCTATTCTTTGGTTGAAAGATGTAAATTCACGCATTGATTTTGTAAATGGATTTATAGAAACTTATGGAGACCCATTGGGCATGCGTGCCAGCTGGGAGTCATTAGTGAACTTTAAAGACGTAGAAGCTACGCGTCGTACGGAACTAATCAGCGACAATGCACAGTGGTTTGAACACAACTCGCCTGTAGATGCACAATATAAAAAAGAAGAAGTAAAGGGAGTTACCGCAAAAGTTATTACCGCTGCTATCCTTGCCGGTGATCTGTATCCGGCAACTGCCATTGGAATTAATTTACCAAACGCCAACTGGATTCGTGCACAGCATGGATCAAAATCGGTTACGATTGGCAATGTTACCGATGCGTACAACAAAGCAGCGCATGGAAATGGCTTCAAAGAGGAATTTGTGTATAGTAATGAAGAGAAAACGCTGTTGGAAAAATATGGCGACATTACAGGCAATTTGCATACCGACCTGCACGAATGTTTAGGTCATGGTTCGGGTAAGTTGCTTTCTGGTGTAGACCCAGATGCACTGAAAGCTTACGGTGCAACAATCGAAGAGGCACGTGCCGACTTGTTTGGCTTATATTATATAGCAGATGCCAAATTGGTTGAACTTGGTCTTGTGCCTAATGAAGAAGCCTACAAAGCCGAATACTATTCTTTTATGATGAATGGATTGATGACACAATTAGTTCGTATTGAACCAGGTGCAAACATTGAAGAATCTCATATGCGCAATCGCCAACTTATAGCTCGATGGGCGCTCCAAGCCGGCGCGGCAGACAAGGTGGTTGAAATGGTGCAAAAAGAAGGTAAAACGTTTGTTGTTATCAATGACTACCAGAAATTACGTACGCTTTTTGGCGAATTATTAAAAGAGATACAACATATTAAATCTACCGGTGATTTCGATAAAGCCCGTGCTATTGTAGAGCAATATGCTATCAATGTAGACCCTGTGTTGCACACTGAGGTGCTGGAGCGCTATAAGAAACTAAATCTTTCGCCTTACAAAGGTTTTGTCAACCCAGTATATACTGCGGTTCAAAATGCTGATGGTGAAATAATTGATGTGGAGGTTTCTTACACTGAGGGTTATGCCGAACAAATGTTGCGCTATAGTCGTGAACATGGAAATCTTCCTTATTATAATGAATAAACGCCACAATGGAACTTAACGAACAACTAAAGGCAATAAGAACGCAACTTCGCATGGGTATGAATGGAGTTGTTTCTCAAAGTATGCGCGAGAAAGGAATGACTTACAAACTCAACTTTGGCGTGGAATACATGAGAATTCGCGAAATTGCCTCATCTTATAAAAAAAACCATGAGCTGGCACAAGCCCTCTGGAAAGAAGATATTCGTGAGTTTAAGATACTTGCCGGATTGCTACAACCGGTAGAAACGTTCTATCCTGAGATTGCAGAAATCTGGTTGGAAGAGATTCGTAACATAGAAATTGCAGAAATGACCTGTATGAATCTCTTCCAATATCTTTCTTATGCACCAGCAAAGTCTTTCCATTGGATTGCATCCGATCGTGAATATATGCAGGTTTGTGGTTTTCTTACAATTGCACGTTTGCTTTCTCGGAAAGGAGATATGGAAGAACGCACAGCGAATGAGTTTCTGGATCAAGCAGTTTGCGCTTTTTTGACAGGTGGCTACCACGTGCGGAATGCGTCGCTGCTTGCTATGCGTAAATATTTGCAACATAGCGAAGAGAATGCTTTCAGACTGTGTCGAATGATTGAGAAATTTGCCGGTTCGGAGAATGAAAACGAGCAAATACTCTACAATGTGATAAAAGAAGAAGTGGATTATCTGTAAAAAACACACTATTATTCTGTTTGTTGACAAAAAACGATTAACTTTGACGGTGTTTTAATATAAAAATGTCTCGAATGACTAACCAAGAGGTGAAAGATACGGTACGGCAAATATTTACGGAATACCTAACTGCCAATGGGCATAGAAAAACTCCGGAACGATTTGCTATACTTGAAACAATCTACTCAATAGAGGGGCACTTTGACATTGATTCGCTTTACTCGCGCATGATTGAATACGAAAAATTCCGCGTGAGCAGAGCTACACTCTATAATACGATTGTTTTACTAATCAACGCCAGATTGGTTATAAAACATCAATTCTCCAGCTCATCTCAATACGAGAAGTCATATAACAAGAGCACACATCACCATCAAATATGTATGCAATGCGGAAAAGTTTCTGAATTTCAGAATCTGGCTTTGCAGCAAGCTATTGAAAGTGCTAAACTGAATCGCTTTCAGTTGTCGCACTATTCTTTATATCTGTATGGATTGTGTACTACTTGTGATCGGAAAAATAAACGAAAGAAGAAATAATCTTAGCAATAAAAGAAAATGAAAGTAGATGTTCTATTAGGTTTGCAATGGGGTGACGAAGGCAAAGGAAAAGTTGTTGACGTATTGACTCCACGTTATGATGTCGTTGCCCGTTTTCAGGGAGGACCTAATGCCGGTCATACATTGGAGTTTGAAGGGCAGAAGTATGTGCTTCGCTCTATTCCATCCGGTATCTTTCAAGGCGATAAAGTAAATATTATTGGTAATGGAGTTGTGTTAGACCCTGCTTTGTTTAAGGCAGAAGCCGTAGCGTTGGAGTCTGCAGGTCATGGATTGAAAGAGAGATTACATATCTCTAAAAAGGCACACCTCATAATGCCTACACACCGCTTGCTCGATGCAGCTTACGAAGCATCCAAAGGTGATGCCAAAGTAGGTACAACCGGGAAAGGTATTGGCCCTACTTATACGGATAAAGTTAGCCGCAATGGTTTGAGAGTCGGAGATATCATGGAGAACTTCTCACAAAAATACGAAGCAGCAAAGCAACGTCATATACAAGTCTTGAACGCACTGGGTTATGAATATAGCTTAGACAATATTGAAAAAGAATGGCTGGAGGCGATTGAATACCTTAAGCAGTTCACGTTTGTGGATAGCGAACACGAGGTAAACAACTTGCTTTATGCCGGTAAGAGTATTCTTTGCGAAGGCGCACAAGGCACAATGTTGGATATTGATTTCGGATCGTATCCGTATGTTACCTCTTCTAATACTATTTGTGCGGGTGCTTGCATCGGACTGGGTATTGCTCCTAATAAGATAGGCGATGTTTTTGGAATCTTCAAAGCATATTGTACCCGTGTTGGTTCAGGCCCGTTCCCAACAGAACTCTTTGATGAAACAGGTGACAAAATCTGCACGCTTGGACATGAGTTTGGCTCGGTTACCGGACGTAAACGTCGTTGCGGATGGATTGATTTGGTAGCATTAAGATATTCTATCATGATTAATGGTGTAACCAAGCTAATTATGATGAAGAGTGATGTGCTTGATACTTTTGAAACAATCAAAGCATGTGTGGCGTATGATGTAAAAGGACAAGAGATAGAATACTTCCCTTACAGCATCGAAGATGATGTAAAACCAATCTATGTAGAGATGCCGGGTTGGGAAATGGATATGACTAAGATGAAGAGCGAAGATGAATTTCCCGAAGAGTTTAACGCTTACTTGTCATTCCTCGAAGAGCAATTGGGAGTGCCTATTGCTATTGTTTCTTTAGGACCCGATAGAGCACAAACAATAGAGCGTTACACCGAAAAATAAATAAAACTTTATAAAAAGCAGGAGGACTGATTGGTTCTCCTGCTTTTTTGTTCTATTTTGGCAAACAATTTGTACTTGTAGTTGTATAAATAAATATGTCAATCACTAAAAAACAGAAGAAGATATGCCGATGATTTGGATTGTTTTTATTGGGTTTGCTTTATTAAGCTACCTTGTTCAACTTAATTTGCAAAGCAAATTTAAGAAATATTCGAAAGTGCCCAACACTAACGGAATGACCGGAAGGGAAGTTGCGTTGAAAATGTTGAATGACAATGGAATCTATGATGTACAGGTTACGCACACACCGGGTACACTAACCGACCATTATAATCCGATGACGAAAACCGTTAATCTGAGCGAGGGTGTGTTTAATAGTAATAGCATTATGGCTGCTGCTGTAGCTGCGCACGAGTGTGGACATGCTGTTCAACATGCCAAAGCGTATGCACCATTAAAAATGCGTAGTGCCTTGGTACCTATTGTGTCTTTCGCTTCGCAATGGATGAGCTGGATACTTTTGGCAGGAATACTGATGATTCAATCGTTTCCACAGCTATTGCTGATTGGTATTATTCTGTTTGCCACCACCACACTCTTCAGCTTTATTACGTTACCGGTAGAGATTGATGCCAGTAAGCGTGCATTAGTCTGGATTAATGGAGCAGGTATCTCAAATTCGCGTAACCATACACAAGCAGAAGATGCACTCCGCTCAGCAGCCTATACATATGTGGTGGCAGCATTGAGCTCGCTGGCTACGTTAATTTATTACATAATGATTTTCGTAGGCAGAAGGAATTAAGAAAAAGAGATTTTCTTTAAGTATAAAATAGGGAGAAGAGGCATAGGCTTTTTCTCCTTTTTTTATGACTGTCTGCCTATGGATGAATCGATTTCTGCCTATGGACGACGGAGTGTGAGCCTATGGATGACGGAGCATGAGACTATGGACGACGGCTCATGAGCCATAGGTAGACAGTCAATGAGACTATGCCTCACAACCGAAGAGGTATAAGCAGCTTATTTTCTGACTGGTTTTTACTTCGTTTCTCAGTGATTTTGTGGTTGTTTCTCAGTGATTTTTGATGTGAAATGCAGTGAGAAAATGACGAGATTTTACTCGTGGAGAGCTCGTGAGAGTTAATATTTTGCTACCTTTGCCACTCGAAATAAAGAAATAGAATTATGGCAGCAAAACCAGGTATCCCGAAAGGAACAAGAGATTTCTCGCCGGTTGAAATGGCGAAAAGGAATTATATCTTCAACACTATCCGCAATGTATATCACTTGTATGGCTATCAGCAGATAGAAACTCCTTCTATGGAAATGCTCTCTACACTTATGGGAAAGTATGGTGAAGAGGGTGACAAACTCCTTTTTAAGATACAAAATTCCGGAAATTACTTCTCGGGACTGACAGACGAGGAGTTGTTGAGCCGGGATGCTGCCAAATTGGCAAGTAAATTTTGCGAAAAAGGTTTGCGCTATGACCTAACTGTTCCTTTTGCTCGCTATGTGGTTATGCACCGCGATGAAATAACTTTCCCTTTCAAACGCTATCAGATACAACCGGTTTGGCGTGCCGACCGTCCACAAAAA
Source organism: Bacteroides sp. 214 (assembly GCF_010501015.1). Lineage (GTDB taxonomy): Bacteria > Bacteroidota > Bacteroidia > Bacteroidales > Bacteroidaceae > Bacteroides. The sequence continues at coordinate 30,135 of NZ_QVML01000016.1, forward strand.
GGACGTTACCGCGAATTTTACCAATGTGATGCCGATGTTGTAGGTAGTGATTCGTTGCTCAACGAAGTGGAGTTGATGCAGATAATCGACCAGGTGTTTACCCAGTTTGGTATTCGTGTTTGCATTAAAATAAACAACCGCAAGATACTTTCGGGTATTGCCGAAATCATTGGCGAAGCAGACAAAATTGTGGATATTACCGTTGCTATAGACAAACTCGACAAGATTGGACTCGAAAATGTAAACAAAGAACTTACCGAGAAAGGAATCAGTAACGAGGCTATCAACATGTTGCAGCCTATTATCCTGTTGAGCGGAACTAACGCAGAAAAGCTTTCCAAACTCAAAGAGGTACTTGCCGCGAGCGAGGTTGGTGTAAAGGGTGTTGAAGAGAGTGAATATATTCTTGCTGCCTTGGAAAATTCCAACCTGCAGAACGAAATAGAACTTGACCTTACCTTGGCGCGTGGGTTGAATTACTACACCGGAGCAATCTTCGAAGTAAAAGCCCTTGATGTGCAGATCGGAAGCATTACCGGTGGCGGGCGCTATGACAACCTGACAGGAGTGTTTGGCATGACAGGTGTTTCGGGTGTGGGTATTTCTTTTGGTGCCGACCGTATTTTCGATGTGCTCAATCAGCTAGAACTCTACCCCAAAGAAGCTGTAAACGGCACACAACTCTTCTTCGTAAATTTTGGAGAGAAAGAAGCTGCATTTGCCATGACGGTTCTTGCTAAGGTTCGTGCCGCTGGTATCAATGCGGAATTATATCCCGACTCAGCCAAAATGAAGAAACAGATGAGTTATGCCAATGCTAAAAATATACCGTATGTTGCTATTGTTGGCGAAAATGAGATGAACGAAGGTAAAGTTATGCTTAAGAACATGACTACCGGAGAGCAATCACTTCTTTCTCCCGAAGCTTTGCTTGCAAGAATTGCGATTTAGTCGCTAAAAAGTTCTTCGAAAATTTCTATGCCTCCGGTGGTAATAATGTATGAAATTACAACCAATACCAAGGTGGAAATTGCAGCAAATATGGCATAAAGTAGCATAATTGTGGGCACTTTCCACAACATGTTTCGTTTCTTAGGGCGATATACAATATATAGCGCTACCAAAAAATAGATGGTTGGTGCTCCTGCGTAAACCCAAAAGTTAGCCTCTTCTATATTGCTTAATTCCAAAATGATTAATACAAGTGCCAAATAGATAAAGGTAAACGCATGGAAGTGCATGGAAAATATAAGATGGTGCGCGTAGTACTTCTTGTTCTTGTAGAAGAAGGTAAATAGTAAGAAAGCAAAAATAGGAACTAGGAAAAGCATACAATAAGGTATGTAGCTAAAGAAGCGATCGACTGTTTCTTTATTTTGCTGACTTTCTTTGTTTAATACTGCTATAGAATTCTTTGCATTTGTATCTGTTTTTGGTGTAATTTGCGCTTCGCCAACTTCAACTGTAAGTTCGCTCTCGTTTTCATCATTTATTTCCACAGTCAGTGCAAGGATTGTAAAGAAAATCAGCGTGGTGAACCAAAAGAGCTTTGCCGGATATACATATTTCACCACTTTCCCCACAAAGAACTCATTCGTGAGCCTGCCCGGAAAAAACAATAAGTATTTCAATGTTCTTAGAATCTTATTGTCAAGAGCAAAAATTGTTTCCAACGTATTTCCTGTTATTTCTCGTATCGTTCGCTCTCTTCCTGCAAAAATATCTTGTCCGCAGTTGTGGCAATATCTCGAAATAACCACCGTTTCGCAGTTGCGACAAATGCAATGAACGGGTAGTGTCTTGTTTTTCTTTGTAGTGGTGGTATGTTGGTCTGCTTTTTTATGCATGGGGAGAATCAATTTTACTTCGCAAATGTAAGAAACTGTTTTGGATTTTACTGAAAAGCTTCGGAACTTTGTAAATGACTTTTTTACAGTATCTTTGGCCTCTATTGTTATCAATGCGTGTGATAGCCGCTGACAGATTGTCATTGTTGGGCTTTGGCATGGTTTTGGCAAAGCTTGTAATGTATACAAATACACATTAATAATATTATATACTAATAAAATAAACAAGTAGAATTATGAACATTAAACCATTGGCAGATAGAGTGCTGATACTTCCTGCACCTGCCGAAGAAAAAACAATTGGCGGTATTATTATCCCTGACACAGCAAAAGAAAAACCCTTAAAAGGTGAAGTTTGTGCCGTAGGTAATGGCACTAAAGATGAAGAAATGATACTGAAAGTAGGTGATACCGTGCTTTATGGTAAGTATGCCGGAACAGAGCTTGAAGTAGAAGGCGTTAAGTATCTTATTATGCGTCAAAGTGATGTCGTAGCTGTCTTTTCTTAATTTATTAATTCTTAAAAACTTAAAAATACAATGGCTAAAGAAATAGTTTTCGGGATTGAAGCCCGCGATCAACTCAAAAAAGGTGTTGATGAATTGGCAAATGCCGTAAAAGTAACACTTGGTCCTAAAGGACGCAATGTAATTATTGAAAAGAAATTTGGTGCACCCCAGATAACTAAAGACGGGGTAACTGTTGCCAAAGAAATAGAATTATCGGATGCATTCCTGAACGCAGGTGCACAACTGGTAAAAGAAGTAGCTTCTAAAACCGGCGATGATGCAGGAGATGGTACTACTACTGCAACAGTATTGGCACAAGCTATCGTTTCTGAAGGCTTGAAGAATGTAACTGCCGGTGCAAATCCAATGGATTTGAAACGTGGTATAGATAAAGCTGTTGCAAAAGTAGTGGAAGCTATCAAAGCACAATCTTCGGAAGTTGGCGATAACTACGATAAGATTGAACAAGTAGCAACTATCTCGGCAAACAACGACCCTGCGATTGGTCAACTTATTGCCGAAGCTATGCGCAAAGTGTCTAAAGATGGAGTTATCACGATTGAAGAAGCAAAAGGTACAGATACTACCATCGATATTGTAGAAGGTATGCAGTTTGACCGTGGTTATCTGTCGGCTTACTTTGTAACCAATACAGAAAAGATGGAAGTGGAAATGGATAAACCATACATCCTTATCTACGATAAGAAAATTTCCAACTTAAAGGATATGCTTCCTATTCTGGAACCTGCCGTACAAACAGGTCGTCCTTTGTTGATTATTGCCGAAGATGTAGACAGTGAAGCACTTACTACCTTAGTAGTAAATCGTTTGCGCTCTCAATTAAAGATATGTGCAGTGAAAGCTCCGGGCTTTGGTGATAGAAGAAAAGAGATGTTGGAAGATATCGCTATCCTTACTGGTGGTCTTGTAATCAGCGAAGAAAAAGGTTTGACACTTGAGCAGGCAACTCTCGAAATGCTTGGTACTTGCGAAAAGGTAACTGTGTCTAAAGATAACACAACCATCGTAAATGGTGCCGGACAAAAGTCGAATATCGAGATGCGTGTGAACCAAATCAAATCGCAAATCGCTACCACTACTTCAGACTACGACAAAGAAAAACTGCAAGAACGTCTGGCTAAGTTGTCGGGTGGTGTTGCAGTACTTTACGTAGGTGCAGTGAGCGAAGTAGAGATGAAAGAAAAGAAAGACCGTGTAGACGACGCGCTTTGTGCAACTCGTGCGGCTATCGAAGAAGGTATTGTTCCCGGTGGTGGCGTGTGTTACATTCGTGCTATCGACAAACTAGAAGGTATGAAAGGTGACAATGCCGACGAAACAACCGGTATTGGTATTATTAAGCGTGCTATAGAAGAACCTCTTCGCCAAATCGTTGCTAACGCAGGTAAAGAAGGTGCTGTGGTAGTGCAGAAAGTACGCGAAGGAAAAGGTGAGTTTGGCTACAATGCTCGCACTGACGAATATCAAGACATGCACGCAGCCGGTGTGGTAGATCCTGCTAAGGTAACACGTGTTGCACTCGAAAATGCAGCTTCTATTGCCGGAATGTTCCTTACTACCGAGTGTGTGATAGTAGAGAAGAAGGAAGACAAACCCGAAATGCCAATGCCAGGTGGTATGGGCGGCATGGGTGGAATGATGTAATCCAAGAAAATAAAGCTTATTGAAACTGTCTGGAGGGGTAACCTTTTGGACAGTTTTTTTAATATATACTAATGAGCTTTGTTCGATAACTCTGTTTCTTTTGTCCCTTTGTAAGCAATTTGTCAAACATCTGTGGTAAATTGGTTTACTCTTCTTATTTTTGTTTATGGACTAACCTTTTGTATAACTTATTAATAAGCGTTGAAGCATGAACAAAAATGAAATTGCCTCACATGCTGAAAATGTGAGGGCTTTGCTACGAATCAACTCTCGGCTGAGTTATCAAGAATTGAAGCACAAGTCCGGGCTAAAAGAAGAAGAATTTGGGGCGGCGCTGGGATGGCTGGCGCACGAAGCACGGATTGAGCTGGAAGAGTTGGAAGATTGCTTGTATGTTTATTTGCCTGTAAACGTGTTTATTGGCTAAGCTCTGAAGCGTAACTCCCGAACAACCATGAAGTTGCTCGGGAGTTATTTTGAAATGTACTCGTCTGCAATTTTTAGTTTTTTTTCTCCTTTTTGGCTATATTCATCTCAATGAGAAAAGCTGTAAGCAACCCAAATCCGCCAAAGAACAATACGGATGCCCCGTAAATCAAACTGATAGCTTCACGTATTATCCACTTCTTATTATCTAATTCTAAATAGTCAGGAATCGAATTCAAGCAAATAAGATAACCAACTAACAGACCAAGTCCCAATCCTACAAGCAAACACCCCATCTTTAGTGCACTAAAAGAAAAACTCGAATTGCTAAATACCGGCAATTGAACCCCATTGTTGCTCCCATTGACAAACATCGAGGCATCGAGTTTCTCAATTAAATTCAATCGCTCGCGACGGTGCGCAAATAACTCAAATAATTTGTACGTTCCGTAAACGCAAATACCAACTACAACAGGTATTGAAAGAAATTGCATCATAACTATTCTTTTTTTAAGTGATTAATATCGTTCTTTGCACTGTTTGACGCACTATAATTATCAAAGGTTACACTTTTAAGTAAGAAACTTCATAAATAGAAAAATAATGCTGCCAGTGTAACCTTTCTTTATATGTATGCGTCTAACCTTATACAATGAAAGCCACAGAAGAAACGTTATACATAAAGCGGATATTGAATGGAGAGACGGAGTTGTTTTAGATTCTTTCTCGAGCGTTACAGCCGCCCTGTTTATGTATTGGTGGTACAAATCGTTTCGTCGCCCGAAGATGCCGAAGAAATTGTACAAGATTCTTTCTTGAAAGCATTTCGGAGTCTGTCGGGTTATCGTAATGAGTCAACGTTTTCGACATGGCTCTATCGCATTGCGTGTAACCAAGCGTTGTCGTTTATGCGCAAACGCAAGCAAGAGTTTTTGTATATAGAAGAGAATACAATAAACAATGTGCCCGACGAAAAAGCGGATACTTTGCTTCTTCCTACCAATGATGAGGAACGCATTATGCACCTCACTCGTGCTATTGAAAAACTAAATGTGGAGGAGAAGGCTATTATTACGCTTTTCTATTACGAAGAAAAATCCATTGAAGAGGTGGCACTCATTATGAACTTTACCGCTGCTAATGTAAAAGTGAAGCTTCATCGTGCCCGAAAGAAATTATATGTGATACTTAATACGCAAGGATATGAATGACAATATGCTGAAAGAGGCTTTAAAGAGAAGGGAAAAGGGTGGTTTACCTTCTAACTTTACGCACGTGATGATGCAGAAAGTGCAACACGAGGCTGTAAAACAGCGTAAACGCAGGGTGTTGCTTGCGTGGACATGGCTTGTGGCTGCTGCCTCATTTTTTCTAGGTATGGCTGTTTATTTTGTGTTTTTCTATTTGGAAGTGGATTTGTCTCTGCCTATGCCGCAAATCGAAAAAACAGAAGCTACCATTCCATTGTTCCTTTTTTATCTCTATATAGGTGTGTTGGTGTTGTTGCTGCTTTTCTTAGACTATTGGCTACGGAGTAAACGAAGAAAAACAGTTGGGTAGTAGTAAGAAACCGTTCTGAATTTTATGGAGTAATCTATTACTGTTTATATCTGGTTAAATTAGCCCTCTTTTTCGCTTATCTATAGCTTTTTTTTCAGTCGCATAGCCCGCTATGCTCCTTTTAATAAAGCAATAGCTAAACAAAAAATAGAACTAATTTATCTCAGAATAAAATTCAAAACAATTTCTAAGTTTCCGCAAAAATATATTCCTTTGCAAAGCTAAAACAATAGATATATGAGAAGCTTTGCATCAGATAATAATTCGGGCGTGCATCCATTGGTGATAGACGCTATTTGTGCTGCCAATCAAGACCATGCCTTAGGTTATGGAAGCGACCGCTGGACGAATGAGGCTGTCGCGAAAATCAAACAAACATTCGGAGATAATTGCGAACCGTTTTTTGTGTTTAATGGTACGGGCAGTAATATTGTAGCGTTACAGTTGCTTTTGCGTCCATACAACTCGATACTTTGTGCCGAAACATCGCATATTTTTGTGGATGAGTGTGGCGGTCCTGTGAAAAGTACCGGTTGTACTATTCGTCCGATACAAACGCCTGATGGTAAGCTTACTCCCGAACTCATTCGTCCGTACTTAACTGGCTTTGGCGATCAGCATCACTCGCAGCCAGGGGTAATTTATCTTTCGCAATGTACCGAGCTTGGAACTATCTACACTGTCGATGAATTGAAAGCTATTACCAATTTGGCGTACGACTACAACATAAAAGTGGTTATGGATGGAGCGCGCATAGCCAATGCTTGTGCTGCACAGAATCTCTCCTTGCGTGAGCTAACGGTGGATTGTGGTATCGATGCGTTGACTTTTGGAGGTACGAAGAATGGATTGATGATAGGGGAGTGTGTTATTGTTTTCGATCAATCCCTACGTCAGGAAGCATTGTTTGTTCGCAAGCAATCTGCTCAACTAGCTTCGAAAATGCGTTATCTTTCTTGTCAATTCACAGCTTATCTTACCGATGAACTCTGGTTGAAAAACGCACAACATGCCAATTCTATGGCTGGTAAACTCTATGAAGCGTTGAATAAATCTTCTTATGTTTGCTTTACGCAAAAGGTGGAAAGTAATCAGCTCTTTCTGACTATGCCTCGTGCCATTATTGATAAGTTGTTGGAGTTTTATTTCTTTTACTTCTGGAACGAAGCGAATAATGAAATTAGGCTGGTAACTTCGTTTGATACGACACAAGAGGATATCGATGTATTTATTAAGGCCTTTTATGAGGCGGTTAAAACATATAGATAAACATAAAAGTCTGCACCTTCGCAGGTACAGACTTTTGTGTTAACTGAATCTATTGGGGGTGAGATTCAGTCGGTTCTTTTGTGTGCTGAAAATTCTTTTCTCCTAGAACTAATACATAATATAAACTAACCTTTAAAACTTATGGAAATTTATTATAATCCTACAGCTTCGCGCAATGGCGCAAATGTATAGCCTTTTTTCTTCAATGCTTTTATCATCTTATCCAAATAACCATTGTAAAACTTGTCAGTGCGTGCATCGCTGGTTCCTAAATGGATTAATATGATGTGCCCGTTCAATCCTTCTTTGGCTTCGACCGACATGAGTCTGTCATAAATCTCCCGACTGCTTCGATAATTCTTCATGTTAGGAGTGGTATAGTCCGCATTAGTCAGCGTGCCTGCAGTGAAATTTAGCAAATGCAATCCTAAACTCCTTGTCCATGCGGCAATTTCCTTGTTGTAATGTTCGTAGGGTGGAACAAACAGCAGTGCATCTGTATATTTTATACCTGCTTCGTGGAGTTGCTGATAGTTCTTTGTTAAATCTTCAACAAATTCATCGTAGGTAATAAGGGTATTATTTCGGTCTTCCCATGAACAATAGAGAGGGTGCGCATAGCTATGAGCACCAATGTAATGCCCTTCTGTTTTTAGTTGCTGAACCACATCGGGAAACATCTTAAAGAAATCTCCGGTAAAGAAGAATGCACCTTTGACTTTGTTATTTTTCAGGGTCTTAATGATTGTCTCCGAACCATCAGCTTTGTCGGCAGCAGTGAAAATCAACGTAACTTGCTTCTTACTAGGGTCGGTTTTGATGATGCCGTCGTGTGCGTAAATGTTTTTATCGTTTCTTGTACCGGCTACTTTCATGCCATCTTTTTGCAAAGCAGAGAGGTAATAGGTAAGGCAAGCCGTACCGTCCATAGTTGGCTCATTTGTAGAGTAGTCATGAATACCATCATGGTAAACCATCAGGCCGGGCTGAAAACGTTCATATGCTTCGCCGTCGGCTAGTTGTACACCGCGCAGGTTGCGGAAGATATTCGTGTATACGGGTCCGTCAACAATGCCGCCGGGTGTATTTCCCAAACCAGCGTTGAGATACGATGAGTGCGGTTGTGAAGGATGATCTCCCCATAGTGGCAACTCCACAATCATACTTGTTCCCCATGGGTTGCAACCAAAAAGCCAGTCGCGCATGGCAGCTTCCATCTCTTCATACTTGGTGTCTCCGGTAAGTTCGCGGTACAAGCGGCATTGGGTAAGCATAGCAGTAGTTAGATTATTGGAACACCAGATGTAAGGAATGCCATGCATGAAAGGACTTTCCACCGCCTTCTCGTATGTACGTTGTATTCCTGTGCGCATGTTTCGAGCGAACTCCTTATTTAACCGCTCGTTGTTCGATGCGCTTGCTAACCAGTAGTGCCCCATATTCATAAACGGATACCATTGATAGTGACGCGCACTATCTGCTCCCATCCATGGGGTAACCGGTTCGCGGCGCCCATATTCAACGGCTTGATCCAAGTATTTGGAATCTTTGGTCATCATGTACATCTCTGCGGCAGCAAGCTCCATGTCGTCTACCCAGTTGTCTTCCTCATATATATAAGGAGATTTTACAGAGGCTGTTTGACAAGCACCGGGATGTTCTACACCGTGTTGATAAGCATCATCGGCTTTTGCGCCAATCTTTGCTGCAAATTCAGGATAGAACTCCTTCAGAATTTGAGAACCAAGTGCAAAGCATGAAGCAAATTTTCCTGCTGTGCTGGCAGTTCCGGTCGTGGCATTTACGAACTTTCCGCGTATTTGCTTTTCTCCACTAACAAAGTACACTGGGCGACCTTTCCCCGGTCCGTAGTCATAATCAACCAGGTCTTCGTTAGGAAGTCGCATTCCTGCGTGATCTCTATCATCAGCTATCTGATTGTACATTTCTCCCTTCTCAGGGTTCATTTTGTCAAGCCAGTCAAGCCCCCACTTTATCTCATCTACAATGTCGGGGATACCGTTTGCTCCAGGTAGTCCGTTGGCATCGTACGCATCGGTAAACGCTTCCGGGTTCTGCTGATAAGCAAACATCATTTGGTAAATGGCATTGGCAGATGTAGTAGTGTATTGCAGATAGTCTGTAGCATCGTGCCATCCGCCGGTAACATCGATGCGTTGCCCCGTCTTGGTGGGGTGGTAAATGATGTAGCCATCATGTGTATGGCAACTATCCTTGAGGAAAGGATTAAAGCCACACCGTTGTTGCCTCATGTATGTCAACAGGAAGTCGGCTGTCCCATTATATACATGGTTGTTGATAGGAAATGCCGGAGATTTAGCCTTTCCGGCTACAAGGTAATAGACCCCCGTTTCGTTAAAGTCACTAAAGTCTAGTCGGTAGGTGACTTTCATTTGTCCAAGTTTTCCGGTTGCTTTAGGGGCTTGGAAGGTTTTTACGTTTTTTCTAGAGAATGCATCAACAAGCGTATACTCTTTCACAAGAGTTTCTTCTTCACTCATAAACACAGCGACTTTCTTCGTGTTTGGTAAATAGCCCAATTGATTAACCCGTATCCATTCATCAGCTTTTACATTGGTAGAGGCGATGATGAACAACGTTGCGATGAGTAGGCATTGATTGAGTTTCATTGCTTATTGTGACTTTCAAGGTTAAAATATCTTCGTATTACTATAACAAATTAAGAAAACTTGAAGAGATAAATAGCAATGAACCTCGATTAATTAATAGTTATTACAAAATATTTAGTTGTATTTATAAAATATCAAGTCTTAAATGATGTAAATAGATTGTTTGCTTGTGAGTAGATGTGTTTGTTGTTTATTCCTGAATATTAGTTGATTGTGATTATTTTATTAATGTTTTATCTTTGCGTTTTTCTATTTATCTGCATTTGGTTATGAATTATAAACAATATTTTAGAAATTGAATTAGCTGAAGTGTTTAAAAATATCAAAGAAGTGTGATTGAAAATAAAAAAGGAAGCCCCAAAGTCTATTTGAAATAACTTGGGGCTTCCTTTTTTTACTTATATTCTATTAAATCCTTGATGGTATCAATAGCAGCTGTTCTTCTTCTACGGACAATCCGATATTGATTTCCTTTGATAGCCATCTTATTGCTAGGATGACTTCTTCGAACGATAGAGCCAATTTGTTGCACAGTTCTTGTATTGAAATACTAACTGTTGAGTAGTTCAGAATGCTCTGAATTTTGCTCGCATTTGCTTCTGTCTTTTTGCTTTCTACTTCGTTCATGCCTTGGTTTTTGGTTATGATTCTAAAGTTATAAATTTCTTCTGAATAATGCTAATTTGCTGTCTCTCTTTTCTCTCTTTTTATTATTTGTTACAGAAATAGACCAACATCCTGTAGTATTAAATAATATTATTAAATCAAGTAAGAAAGTTAGAAGAACTCAGTACTTTTTGTGAAAACAAAAAGAAAAGGTTTTTGTTCAAAAATTATCTTGCATATCCCGTTAGCTGAATTGATTTAAGTAGTATAAATATCACACAAACCCTCTTGCGGATAGGTTGTAGAACGTTAATTCGGATTTGGAAATGTCGCTCAAAAAAGTTATCTTTAGTATAGCAAAGATATACAGATAGTATATAAATGTAGAGGCGGGGAACCATGGGGTTTTTCGCCTCTCTTTTTTCGCGAAATCGACTAAAAACGGTTACCGCTTTTAGTCGAAGTGGTAACCACCGACACCCAAAGTGGTAACCACTATTGCTCTTAGTGGTAACCACAAAGTTTAAAACGCTGCATCGGAAAATAAAATCTTTCGCATTGCATTTTTTGCGATATAACCAAAACAAAAACCCTTTATTTAATAGAAACTTAAAAGTTAATACTCTATAAATAAATCAACCTTAAATAGGTTCTTGAATGGTTATATTATTATACATATAATATGTTGGAGAAAAATTTATTGCGTTTTTAGAAAGCGTTTTGAATCTACATAAACTTTATGATTCTTCTTTCGGATACTTATAGCATTCTATTATGATTTCTGTGGGAGGTAATTAAGAAACGAATAAAAGAATCCGCTTAATTATTTTGCATGTTTCAAAAAAAGCGCTACATTTGCATCCGCAATCGAGAGAGATTGTTACTTGAAAGAGTAATTTGGTGTGGTAGTTCAGTTGGTTAGAATACCTGCCTGTCACGCAGGGGGTCGCGGGTTCGAGTCCCGTCCATACCGCTTAAAAGACTGACAATCAGTCGATTGCGAAGACAAAAAGCCTGTAAAATAGCATTTTACAGGCTTTTTTTTATATCCCTTTAGGACACACTAAAGTCATTAAAAAACCAAAGTCGGACAGAGTTCCGTTACCAAATCATTACCCTACCATTTGGGCATTTTAGTTCAATAGTATGTATTTTATTGAAATACAATACAAATCCAAGTATTTCGGGTTTAATTTCTTTGAAAAAAACAATCTCATCTTCCTCTTCTACATTTTTCAGAGAAAGGATTTTTTTTCGTATATCTATCAAGCATTTTTCTAAATATTCTATCATAGAAACTGCAACTTCAATAGAAATATCACCGTCCATATCTATTGACTCCAGTTCGAGATGAACTTCTTTTAGTTTTTGAGATAAATATTCTTTCATTTCAGTTGATTTTTCAAGATTCAGCTCATAAATATTCTATTTAGAAAGTAGATTTATGACAAAATACCCACCAAATACTTGTAATAATATGCCCGGTATTGCTATACGAAAGTCCTGAATTGCAGCCATAAAATCTTCTACTAATATCCATTCAACCAATGTTCCTGTAATTTGATAGGATAACACGACTAAAGCTAAAATAAGAATAGAAATCCGTTTGAAATAGTTGGCTGCAAGTCCTGCAGCAACAGCCAATAGAACGGATTTTGCTATAATAGCTGGCAACACAGTAGGAGCAGGCATTCCAAATAATAAGGAGTTGATTAACGGAGAAAGAACAGCAATCAGCAAACCTGCTTTCCAACCATACTTATATGCTCCGACAAGTGTGAAGAAGTAGATAGGTAAGAATATCAATCCGCCATTAGGTACTAAATGACATAGTTGTGGTAAAAGGATATTGCCGACAACAAAAATAGATGCCACTAAATATGTTTTTACAGAACTATAATTCAGTGTCTGGAACTTTATGGTTGTAGGTCGTCCGAGTGGTGATGTGGGCGATGATGTGATGGCAACAATAGAGGGTCTCGAACTGCCGGATTCGAGACAAATAAAGTATGCCGGGGATATGGAGAATCAGGAAGAAGGTTTTGGCGATTTAGGAACCGTGATGCTGATTTCTTTGATATTAGTATATCTTCTTATGGTTTTGCTTTATAACAGCTATACTCATCCGTTTGTAATTATCCTCTCCATACCGTTGGCCATTATCGGAGTATTTTTTACACTCGGACTGACAATGACTCCGCTTGGAATCATCACCATGCTCGGAATCCTTATATTAATTGGATTGGTTTCCCGAAACGGAATATTGGTGGTCGATTTTATCAATCAACAATTGGAACAGGGTGTAGCTATCAAAGAGGCGCTTCTGGAGGCTACAAGCCGCCGTTTTCGTCCTATCTTGCTGACAACAATCTCTACTGTAGTCGGCATGATTCCAATAGCTATAGCCCACGGAGCCGGAGCTGAATGGAAAAACGGGCTAGGATGGGTGTTGATAGGCGGACTTATATGTTCAATGTTCCTTTCATTGGTAATTATTCCGCTTGTGTATTATTTATTTTATCGTTTGCGGGAGAGATTGACTAGGAGTAAAAAAAGGTTTTAATATAAACACAAAATAGATATGTTATTTAACCACGATAAGAATTTATCATGGGATTAAAAGGAAGTGCTTTTAATACACTATTTTTGTGTTTCAATTTCTAATAAATAATAGATTATGGCAAGACCAACCAATAAGCAGGATTTGATAGTAGCTGCTAACAGCCAGTTTGATAAACTGTGGAAGCTGATTGATTCCATGCCAGATGAAAAACAGCTAGGTGCATTTTCTTTTGATGATAGAGATAAGAATCTGCGCGATGTATTGATACATCTATATGAGTGGCACCAATTATTATTGAATTGGCTTCGTTCCAATCAAGCTGGCAATATGGTTAGCTTTCTGCCCGAGCCTTATAACTGGAAAACATATCCACAGATGAATGTTGAGTTTTGGAAAAAGCACCAAGCAACTCCGTTGGAAGAAGCGGTTACACTTTTGAAAGAAAGTCATACCGATGTGATGCAGCTTATTGGGCCACTTACCGATGAGGAGTTGTTTACGAAGAAGTACTTTCCGTGGACCGGGACAACTAACCTAGGGAGTTATTGTATTTCTGCCACATCGAGTCACTATGATTGGGCAATGAAGAAACTGAAGCAACACACAAAAGCCTGATGAAAAATAAATAAATCTTGCAATCCTATTTCTAAGTTTGGATTGCAAGATTTTTAGTTTTAGACAGTTTCGAATGCACTGTTATTATTGAACTGCAATTACCTCTTCAGCCCATTTCTTGACACCAGAAGTACCGTCGTTGAATAGTTTTCCAGTGTGCCAGTTGATTTTATTATATTGTTCCTTCAATTCTTTTACACTGTTCTGTATGGAACTGCTGCCCGACGTGGCAAACGGTATGACAGTCTTCCCATCCAGCTTATAGCTTTCGATAAACGTGTTGATGATACGCGGACATAAATTCCACCATATCGGATAACCGAGGAATATCACATCGTAGGTTTCCGCCTTCGCATTTTTGTCTGCCAGTGCGGGGCGTGAAGCAGCGTCATTCATCTCTTTACTGCTGCGGCTCTCCTTGTTACGCCAGTCAAGGTCGGCAGATGAATAAGCTGTTTGAGGTTGAATACGGTATAGTGTTGCGTCTGTAGCCTGAGCAATGGCTTTAGCCACTGTCTCGGTATTACCTGTACAGGAGAAATAGGCTACCATTACTTTCTTCTCCTGGGCGTATATCCATGTCGCCGACAGGACACACATAATAGTTATAATCAGATGTTTCATTTGTTTGTATTTTATGATAATAGTTATCCTTTCAGGAGTTTGCCGGCTTTCCAGTCGAGCTGGGGATATGCTTTACGAAGATTTTTCTCGCAGTTCTCAATTCCGCTTCCTCCGGAAGTGGCAAAGGGTATAAGAGTCTTGCCCGAAAGGTCGTAGCTCTCAATAAACGTATTAATAATGGTCGGCGCAATGTACCACCATACGGGAAATCCGATGTAGATCGTATCGTATTGCTCTACATTGTCAAGCCTTCCCGCTATGGCCGGGCGTGATGCCGGGTCGCGCATTTCTACCGAACTGCGGCTCGCCTTGTCGTTCCAGTTCAGGTCTGCTGCCGAGTACGGTATTTCGGGTACTATTTCGTAAAGGTCGGCATCCATATTTGCCGCCAATTTATTTGCTGTCCTCTTTGTTGTCCCGCTACAAGAGAAGTAGGCTACTAAAATATTCTTCTTCATGTTATTCGTTTCTTGTTAATTTATCATATTCTTCATCACTTACGGCTTCCAGCCATTCATTATTTCCTTTCTCGCCCGGCACTTCGATAGCCAGGTGCGCAAACCAACTGTCGGCTGTCGCTCCGTGCCAATGCTTTACACCTTGCGGTATGTTGACCACATCGCCGGGTTTGAGCAACTGCGCAGGTTTGCCCCACTCTTGATACCAACCTTCTCCGGTTATGCAGACAAGGATCTGTCCACCGCCTTTGGTGGCGTGGTGTATATGCCAATTATTGCGACAGCGTGGTTCGAAGGTTACGTTATAAATACCGACCTGCTCCTGCGATAACGGAGCAAGATAACTTTGACCGATGAAATACTGCGCAAAGGCATCGTTAGGGTTGCCGATAGGGAACAGCATCTCCTGCTCAAATGCGGCCTTTGCATCGGCGACATCTGTATCCTCTGTCCAGACTTCCTTTGCCAAACGGAATGCTGCCCACACTTTTGGCCATCCGGCATAAAAGCCGATATGGGTTAACACTTCTGCAATTTCCGTGCGTGTAATCCCATTGTTTTTAGCCGACAGAAGGTGATATTTCAAAGAAGAATCGGTAATACCCATGCTGACAAGAGCTGTTACAGTAATCATACTTCGGTCGCGTAAACCGAGTTTATCTGTGCGGCTCCATACTTCGCCGAAAAGAACATCATCGTTCAGTTCTGCGAACTTGGGTGCGAAATCGCCCAACTGCTCCCTCCCGGCTGTTTGTTTTACTTTGGTCTGTGCCATAATCGTTGTTGTTGAAATGGTTACGATTAGTAATAAGCAAAATAGAGATTTCATTTCAAATACTCCTTAAAAAAAGAATCCAGCTTATCAAATGGTATAATGTCGGTGCGGTCGTATAAGTCCACATGACTAGCTCCCGGGATTATCATTAACTCTTTGTTATTCTCTTTGAGCATTTTGAAAGCATCTTCTCCCATATAGCGAGAATGGGCTTTCTCGCCGTGTATAATCAATACCGCATTGCGGATTTCTCCGGCGTATGAAAGCTGCGGCATATTGATGAAAGAAAGCGAAGATGTTACATTCCAACCCTTGTTCGAGTTAAGCGAACGTTCGTGATAGCCACGTTCTGTTTTATAATAGCTATAATAATCTTTCACAAACTGAGGCGCATCCTCCGGTAATGGGTCAATCACACCACCGGCCAACGCATATGTACCGTTTTTTGCATCGGCTGTGCGTTGAGCATTAAGTTGCTCGCGAAGTTTATAACGGGCATCCTCGTCCATAGAATCGTTGTAACCGTTAGCACTTACACGGCTTATATCGTACATGGTAGATGCTACGGAAGCCTTGATGCGGGTATCCATAGCGGCAGCATTAATCGCCAGACCTCCCCAACCACAAATACCGATGATGCCGATACGTTCAGGGTCTACATTATCCAATGTAGTAAGAAAATCCACCGCCGCACTGAAATCCTCCGTATTAATATCGGGCGAAGCTACATAACGAGGCTCACCTCCGCTTTCACCAGTATAAGACGGATCAAAAGCAATAGTCAGAAAACCACGTTCCGCCATCGTTTGTGCGTATAGGCCGGAAACCTGTTCTTTCACTGCACCGAAAGGCCCGCTTATGGCAATAGCCGCCATTTTCCCGTTCGCATTCTTTGGCACATACATATCGGCAGCAAGCGTAATGCCGTAACGGTTGCGGAAGGTTACCTTACTGTGATTGACTTTATCGCTTTGGGGGAATACTTTATCCCATGTTGTTGTTAACTCTAACTTTTCCATACTTATATCATTTGTTTGACTATTATCGGCCGTCTTATTGTTTACGCATGAAGTGAGCATTCCGCTCACGAGTAAAGCTATTAGTGTTATTTTCTTCATATACTGTCTTTGTCTTATTTGATGCAAAGATCAGGGTTAATCAGGTTTTCCTGTTAACAAAATTCAAACCGATAATTAAGAAATTCAAACTGCCTTTTCTCGAAGGGACTTCGGGTTTGTTCCCGTTTGTTTCTTGAAGAAGTTATTGAAGTAAGTCGGATAGTCAAAACCGAGAGCATAAGCAACTTCCGAGATATTCCAGTCTGTATGCTGCAATAAGGCTTTTGCTTCGGCAATAATCCGTTCTGTAATATGTGTGGTGGTTGGCTTGCCTGTGATTTCTTTCACCGCGCGGTTCAGATAATTGGTGTGTACATTTAGGTAGTTGGCGTAATCCTGAGCTGTTCGCAATTGCAACGGGCTGTCGAATGTCTCGATCGGAAATTGTCTTTCCAACAGTTCAAGGAATACAGAGGTAATCCGGGCGCTTGCTTTTTTCGCTTGATGGTAATGCTCTGAGGGTTGCAGCTTTAATGCTTCATGGATAATCAGGCTGATATAGTTGCGGATAAGTTCATCTTTAAACGTATAATCATTCTCTTGTTCTTCAATCATTTTTTGGAAGAGAGAGTTCAGAAACAGTCTTTGTTCTTCTGATATTTCCAAGACAGGCGTTCCGTCAATTTTAAAGAACGGAGATTGAAGTAGGCTCTCCGAACGATCGTACTGCTTTAGGAAATCTTCCGAGAAAAGGCAGGTATACCCCTTGTAAGTTGATATAGTTTCCCATGAATAAGGAATATGCGGATTTCCGAAAAACAGAATGGTTCCTTCCTGTTCAAAACTTCTGTCGGCATAGTTGATAATACTTTTGCCGGTAGTAAGACAAATCTTATAAAAATCTTTGCGACTGTAGGTGCGTGTCTCGTTACAATCGTCGTCAATCTGAAATGCTTTGAAGCCTTTTAACTTGAGCTCGTTGTTAAACTTCGATAGTATGCGTTCTGTTTTCATTCTGCAAAGATAAGAAATTCAAACTTATTCCTTTTTGAGTTTACCCGAATGATTTTCTACTGACTAATTAACTGCGCAATTTCTGCACCACCCTAAATATTGTCCGTACTTTTTCGTCGTCCGTTGTCGCATCCATATTGATGCAGCAAACGCCTGTCAGGTGCGGATTGGCAGATGCTGTTATGCCTTCTGTGATAATTTGTTCTATTTCGGCGTGCGAATGACTGTTGATGCTTGTGGGATCTAATCGGATATTTAATAATGTGTTGGGAAGATGTTTGCGTATCTCGGCGATGTCGCCTCCGCTACCCAAATCGAAAAAGTCGAGGTGGGGTAGTTCACCATAGATGGGTGCGTGACGGTGTGGATCGCGGCCACAATAATGAATGCCATACGGGCGGTATTTTTGGCTCCACTCTACATCAATAGGAAATAGAAATTTCCGGTAGTCTTCTTCCGAAATCATGGTATGGGTACACTCTGAGTGTAAGTACACCGGCTGTTTGATGTGGCGCACTACTCGGTTGACCGAGATGGAGTTGGTGTGGCTTTGCGATTGTATAAAGGTAAAGAAACGCTCTACCACATGTGCTATTTTCTGGAAATAGCGTTGACACTCTTCGGGCTGTATAATCATATCCATCAGCGCATTCTCTCCTTTGAGGTCAATGGCAAGATTCAGTACACCTCCCCAGTTGATGTCGCCGCAAACATAGCCATAGCGAGATTTGAGCTCATCTATCAGTTTTAGTAATTTTTTGAAAGCTGCATTCTCAAAAGCAGCTTCTTCGTCAATCTCAAAGTCCTCGCGGTAGGGGCATATTACCTGAGGCGAAGAATTGTTCGAATATTCAATTTTGCAACCCAGCATCTCTGAAAGGAGGTACCCGGCTGCCAGGTGAACAGCTCCGATTTGCGGTAGGTCCTTGTCTTTGTCTGCACCCAAGCCGAACTCGCCAAAGCGATCATAAAGCTCCTGTTCCATTCGTCGCTCGTCCTCTACCCGTCGTTTGGGATTATAGAAAAAGTCCTCATCGAAGGTAATACCTGTGTGTTTGTTCCACCATGATGGATGAAAAATAATATCTACAGGAAGAAGTGGGTAGCTGAATGTATTCATAAATATCTTTGCTTTTTAGTGTTGGTTCGTATCTGTAAAGACGGGCAATTTGCGTTTCTGTAACTAAATAAAATGTTACATTTCAAAAATATGCAGCAAACCACTTAATCGAAATGCTGCATTTTGCTTGATTGAAATGCAGCATTTCGGTTAAGTGGTTTGCTGCATTTCGAACTCATCAAATGCAGCATTTGTAAAAACAGCCTTACAGTACCTTGTGGGTGTGGTTTTTTGTAAATAATTCAGACTTTTCGCAGATGCTGTAGATTTCTTTTATTAAGATAATATTTTACATTCATAGTCTCTTTCGGTAGCCTGTATATTTGCCAATAATAAAAAACACACAATATAGACCAAAAAATACCCTTTGTTACATGAAAGCAAGTCTAACTTTACAGCGTCTTTTATAAATAACAACCTTTTTACACGATGAAAATGAAAACATACAAATCTTTTTTTCAGTTTACATGTATTCTCTGTTGCTTAATCACAACATCTTGTATCTCAATTCTTGCTCAATCCAAAACAGTATGGGTTGTTGGTAATGGAACTTTCACAGAGGGGTCAACAAGTTTAGACGATTTGATAGTATCGTCGACTTGCTCCACGTTTAGCAGTAATGACTATAGTGCGGCTGTGTCTGCAATCACAGGAGGAATCTCCTCTCGAATTTTTAAGTTCGGTGGAGGTACTTTTACCATGCCACAGGGCTATGTCGCGACTAAAGTAACGATTTATGGTTGGCCTCGTAAAACAGGAAGCACCACCATTAATTCAATAACTATTGATGGAGAAAAGAGTACCACTCTTGCTACTCCGTATGTGTTTGCAGATTGTGGAGCAGACGTTGCTGCCGGTAATCGTACGGTAGCCAACTGTACGGTTCTTACTCTGTCCGAGATTTCTGAAACAAATCCGGCAACATCCTTCAGCGTGGGGATAACCGCCGAAACGCATGCTTTCTGTAAGATTGTCTTATCGCCCAGCGGTGCAGAAATTCCCGATCCGATTTTAGCTTTTCCGGGAGCCGAAGGACATGGACGATTCACAGTTGGTGGTCGTGGAGGTAACGTTTATCGTGTTACCACATTAGAAGATAACGCATCTTCACAACCTCTCATCGAAGGTTCTTTGCGTTGGGCTTTGCAACAAGCCGGTCCGAGAACCATTGTTTTCGACGTTTCCGGAACCATTCAACTAAAGCAAGGATTAGGAACCGGAGGTGATTATGTAACAATAGCCGGACAAACGGCTCCGGGTAATGGTATTTGTATTGCAGGATTTGGATTTACTATCAGCTCCAATAATGTTATTATTCGCTACATTCGCTTCCGACCGGGAGATGAGAGTATGGGAGAACCCGACGGATTGGGTGGTATGGATAAAAGCAATATCATTGTTGATCATTGCTCCGTTAGTTGGAGTGTAGATGAAGGGCTTTCTGTTTACGGAATGAGAAATTCTACGGTGCAATGGTGTTTAGTATCCGAAGCATTGCGAGTATCTAAACATGAAAAAGGAACTCACTGCTATGGTGGAAACTGGGGTGGAAATAAAGCTTCCTATCACCATAATATCATTGCGCATTGCGAAAGCAGAACTCCTCGCTTAGGGCCTCGTGCAGGAACTCAAAAAGATGAATATGTAGATATACGTAATAATGTGTTTTATAATTGGGCAGGCAATGGTTGTTACGGCGGCGAAGGGATGAACGTTAATTTAGTCAATAACTACTATAAACCGGGGCCGGCTACAGATCAGGCATCCAGCAAAGTGCAGTACAGAATTGCCGGGATTGGCATTCGCACAACATCTTACATAGAAACCTTTCCGGCATTTGCTCCGATGCTGCATGTCTGGGGAAAGTTCTATATTGATGGAAATACGATGGAAGGACATCCGGATGTTACTGCCGATAATTGGACAAAAGGAGTTTATGAGCAAACAACGAATGGCTCGGGAGTTGATTATACGTGGACACAAACCACCATGGACACCATCCGCTTGGCTAAGCCTCTTGATGCAGGCGAAATTACTACTCACTCTGCCGACAAGGCGTACGAACAGGTCTTGGCTTATGCCGGATGTTCATTGAGCCGTGATGATGCCGACAGCCGGATTGTTGAAGATATTCGCGAGCGTAAAGCAAGTTTTACTTCTAGCGGGAATAAACCTGGATTTATTAACACACCTTACGATACCAAACCGGCAAATGCTTCTGATGATTGGACTCCATGGCTACCTTCATCTACAGCCACGGCGCCGATTGATACGGATAAAGATGGTATGCCCGACGATTGGGAAGATGCGAATGGATTGGATAAAAATAACCCCGCCGACGGCAACTTAACAAACAGTGAGGGATATACTAACTTAGAAATCTATTTGAATAGCTTGGTTAGTAATATAACAGAAAATCAGAATAAAAACGCCATAACATCTGTGGCTAAAGAAATAACTGCTGATGAGTTGAAGACCACGGCTTATTTTGACAGACAATCAAATACGATTAAAGTAAACTCAAATGCACTGATTAATAGTATATCTGTTTATAATTTACAAGGAGTATGTATCAACACGCTTCAATGTAACAGCCAGCAGGCTGAGGTTAGTACAGGTAACTACAGCTCGATGATTGTAATCGTTAGGGTTAAATATGCTGACGGGCGCGAGTCTAGTGCAAAAGTTATAATATCTTAGATAAAATAACTGCACAATAGTTTCTTTTAAATTATTGCATATTTTATGCTGTTTTTGCCACGCTGTTGGCAATGTTGTGCCAACGCGTTGGCAAAACATTGCCAATGTGTTGGCAAAAAGTCTCTTTTTGCTTATTAAAATAAGGTGTATTTAGCGATTATTTCTTTTCAGATAGTTATCGAAGTTTTTCTATCTGCTCTTTTTCGAAATCCAGTAGCTTCTTCTTTCTCCATATACCTCCGCCGTATCCTGTAAGAGAGCCATCAATACCGATAACCCTGTGACAAGGTAAGATGATGGATATCTTGTTTTTTCCATTGGCATTGGCTACTGCTCTTACAGAAGAAGGCTTTCCTATCAGTTCGGCTTGTTTGCCGTAAGTTGTTGTCTCTCCGTATGGAATTTTCAATAAAGAAAGCCATACTTTTTTCTGAAATTCGGTACCTGCCAAGTCCAACGGAATGTCGAAAGTTCTGCGCTTTCCTTTGAAGTATTCATCAAGTTGAGTTTTGAGTGTGTCAAAGTGCGTACTGTTTCCTTGCACAAGTGGTGCTTTAAATATTTCTTCCAATTGCCGAAGCTCTAAATCTATTAACTTATAGTCGGCAAACTCAAACATGCATATCCCTTTATTGGTAGCTGCAGTAACCATCAAACCCAATTCGGTTTCTATGTGGGTGATATATAGAACCTGTTTCTCTTTATTCTCTTTTTCCATATTGCATTTTGTTTGTTCCTTTGCAAGTTAGTTATCCGTTTGCACTAAACCCGATGTAAGCGGAAACTTTCAATCATTTCCCAAGTAAGGCTAACATGCGAATCGCCCAACGGCAGCTCTTCCCTGTTTACCCAAACAGCTTCCGTTAGTTCTTTTCCATCCAGATAGGGCGTAGTATTACCATCCACCTCAGCAAAGAAGCCCATTAACATTGATTCGGAAAAAGCCCAAGGCTGGCTTTTGTAGTAGCGTATGTTTTTTACTTTTAGTCCTACTTCTTCCATCGTTTCTCGCTTTACTGCTTCTTCAACTGTTTCGGCAATCTCTATAAACCCCGATATGAGACCATAGTGTTTGTATACCGAATTCATGTTTTTGCCTAACAACAATCTTTCTCCATCTGTAATACCTACAATTACCACAGGGTTGATACGCGGATAAATAATAGAATCACATGCTGTGCAGCACACAGCTCTTTCGTCTTCTTTGGCAACAGTAAGACTGCCACACTTGCCACAAAATTGGTTGTTCTCGTACCAGTGGCTAAGGTGCATTCCTGTGGCTGCGGCAAAACAAAGCCATTTGGGTTTATGACTTCGCAATGAACGTATATCGTGGTAGTATAAATGATTTGTTTCGGGAAGTTTGTCTTGCGAGAGGAAGAATCTCATCTCGTCAATGGCAAAGAGATAGATGTACTGCTCGTTGCCGATAGAATATGCTTCTTCTATATTGGCTACGGTAGGTAATTGCAGGTTTGTTCTATTTAACAGCACCTTGCTGTCGTTGTAAACGAGTAAAAAATCGTTTGCTTTTGGACTGAGAATCTGGTAGTCGGTATTAAGGCGATTGGGAAAAATATCTTGAATCATATTACTACGAAATTGAAACTTTGTTAGATTGCAAAAATACAGTTTTTACTAAGAAACTGTTTAATTTTTGCTTGTTCTTTTATTTAGTGCTATTTTTAGGGCGTTTATATTCTTTTTGTAACTTTGTTTATATGGACATACTCAAATACTCACAAGAAATTCAAAAAACAGCCTTCGAAATACTTGAAAACTCCAAACTAATTCAATTGTGGGAAGCTATTGGAGCCGAAGTATATATGGTTGGGTCAGCGAAAACAGGATTGCTGATACATAAGGATATCGACATCCATGTTTACACTGAAAAAGTTTCCGTTTCGGATAGTTTTTCGGTTATGGCAAAGCTTGCGGAACGGATGAATCTGACCGAGATTCAATATAAAAACGGGCTTGAAACAGAGGAGGAATGTATTGAATGGCATGCTTTGTTTGAAGACAAAAACAAGGATTGTTGGAAGTTAGACCTGATACACATCCGTAAGGGCTCTATGTACGATGGCGTGGTTGAGAAAGTAACAGATACAATAGCCGGAAAACTAACCCCCGAACTTCGTAAAACGATACTTCAAATAAAGTATGATATGCCAAAAAATGCATTGATTCCAGGGATTGAAGTGTATCATGCAGTTTTTACAGGAAACGTAAAAACATACGAAGAACTCTTACAATGGCGAAAAACAAATCCGTTAACAAACAGTCTCGGCTGGATGCCTTAATAGTATTAAATTGTTATAGTAAAAATAGATAGAATATGTATCCTAATCACCTCATTCAGCAAATTGCTTTTATAAAAGAAATCGACAAGATAAAGTATATTCAACGCAAAACAAAGTTGTTCAATAGTGATCGATGCGAAAACGATGCTGAACATTGTTGGCACTTAGCTATGATGGCAATGGTGCTGGCAGAATATGCCAACGAACCTATTGATATATTGAAAGTAGTGAAGATGGTACTCATTCACGATGTTGTAGAGATTGATGCCGGCGACACTTTCCTTTATGATACTCGGAAAAGTCACGACAATACTGCCGAAGAGCGACTTGCTGCTCAGCGAATATTTGGTTTACTGCCCAGCGAGCTTGCTGCCGAATTAATAGCCTTGTGGGAAGAGTTCGAAGCAGGCACCACCCCCGAAGCTAAGTTTGCCAAAGCAATGGATAGACTGGAACCGTTGCTGCAAAACACATCCAATCAGGGTGGTACGTGGAAAGAGTTTGATGTGAGCTATGACACGGTTTACTTCAATAAACAGGTCATAAGAAAAGGATCTGAAACTATTTGGAAGTATGCAGAGGAACTGATAAATAAAAGTGTTGAGGAAGGAATTTTGAGGAAATAGCTAAGCTTTTATTTCCTCTCTCGATTTGCTTTGCGTCACTACGTATACCCCTGCAAATATCAACAATGACGCCAGTGCTTTTGTCCACCCGAATGTTCCGATACCAATAAATACCGAAACCCCGGCTCCTACAATAGGTTGCACATAGTTATACATACTCACGATGGTAGGGCGAAGGCTTTTTTGCCCTACTACCATTAATATATAAGCAAAGAATGTACCGAACAGTACCACATAACCCACTTGCAACCAAACTTCAACAGGAAAATCTTGATTAAACGTTATAGATAAATCATTGTAAGCGATGGGGATAAAACAAATAGCGGCATAGGTAAACATCCACTTCATTAAGGTAATTACATGATAGCGTGCAATTAGTCCTTTAAAAATGGTAAGATA
The DNA here is from genome assembly GCF_010501015.1 of Bacteroides sp. 214. Taxonomy (GTDB): domain Bacteria; phylum Bacteroidota; class Bacteroidia; order Bacteroidales; family Bacteroidaceae; genus Bacteroides. The sequence goes on from NZ_QVML01000016.1 coordinate 54,923, forward strand.
ACAGGCGAAGCTGAACTGCGCCACGAGTACCAGTAAATCTCCCCAGATATTACCCGATGTACCCGCATCTCCATGACTGAATAGTATCAACATTACCGCACCAATAGCACCTAAAATAACACCTAATGCTTTTGTTGTTGTAATCGGCTCTTTTAAGAACAAGGCAGCCAATATCATTGTGATAATAGGGAGAAAGGTCGTTATGATAGACGCATCTACCGGTGTAGTGAGCGATAACCCGAATATAAATACGCCTTGGTTGAACACAATGCTCATTAGCGCGGCAAAGAAAATCAATAGATAATCGCGCTTACTTATTTGCTCTTTTACACCCAAAGGAGAAACAAGCCAGAAGCAAACCGCGGCACCCACCATGCGCATGGCAGCAAGAGATAAATTTGAGATGCCGGCATCCATTGCAAGCTTGCCTACAGGAGCCATGAGCCCCCATATGGCAGCGGCGACTAAAAGAGCAAGGTGAGCTTTTAAGTTTTTGAGGTTCAAGGACATTGTGCTACAGATTATGATTGGCGGCAAAAGTAAGAAATAAACAGATACCGCTTCATCTTTTCTTGTACAAATATACCCCTATAACAACCATAGTAGTTAGTATTTCGGATAGGGGCATGGCAAGCCATATACCTACCGACTCCAATAGCTTTGGCATAATGATGAAGCTTGGTATTAAAAACACGAAACCTCGTAGCAGCGCGAAAGCGGTTGCTATCTTTATTCTTTCCAGACTTTGGTAGTAACCAATAACCGATAGGTTGACAATGAAAAAGATAAACCCCACGGCAAAGTAAGGAAAACCGTCAATAGCTATTTGAGAAGAGGCGTTGCCGGGTGCAAGAAAAAGCCCTACCAAAAGGTCGGGGAAAAAGACAAAGATGCTTGTTACAATTGTTCCGCAAACGATGGCGGTAAAAAGAGATATTCTTCCCGTTGATACTACACGGGTTAATTGCTGTGCACCAAAATTATAACTGATAATGGGTTGTGCCGATTGCGCAATGGCATTGCCTACCATAAATACAAATGGAATATAATAACAACCGATGCCGAATGCACCCACACCGTCATCGCCCAGATAACGCATGAAAATCTGATTACCAACAAACATCAATGTAGCAAGTGTAGCCTCTCCCAAAAATGCCGATGACCCGATGCGACATTGGTAATTAATGTTACGAATGGAGAGCTTTAGACTGTTCTTACTCCATTTAAGAGGATGCAGGCGCAGTGTACGCGCAAAGAAAAGCAGGTAAGTAATAGCAATGACACCACCTATCACAATGCTTATGGTAGTGGCGAGAGCCGCTCCCTTTACGCCCCAACCCAACGGGAAAATAAATAACCAGTCCAGTATTACATTAACAAAAGCCGTAATCATACTACACCACATAGCCAATTGTGGAGCACCATCTAACCGGATAATAAATAGAGAAATAGCAATCCACATCTGAAAGGTCAGCGCGGGGACAAACCACAATAGATACTCTTTTACTTGGGGCAGAAGGTGTTGTGACGAACCAAGCAATAGAGCCGTTTGATCCACGAAAATCATTATAATGATAGAGGGAATAAGTGTAATTAACGTAACGAAAAATAGTGCTTGCGTTACATTAAGACGAGCTACTTTTACTTTGTTTCTTGATAAGTGTATAGATGCTACCACTGAGCTACCAAAACCTACCATCAATCCCACTCCTGTAAATAGCATTAACAGCGGAATACAAAGATTTACTGCGGCAATACCATCACTACCAACGCCATGTCCTACAAATATCCCATCAATGGCCGTAACCGCAGACATGCTGAGCATTCCTAATAGTGTAGGCACAAATAATTTTCTAAACAGAGTGGAAACTTTTAACGTTCCCAAGTCAATAGCATCTCTTTCCATATTCTTAATCTATTCAAAAAAACCGGATAAGCTGATTGGTTTTACCCAGTCATCTTATCCGGCTTTTTCTTCGCCCTCCGATGAGGTTACACAACTTTTTGGTTGTTTATTATTTCGGGCGCAAAGGTAGAATTTATGTTTGGAACATGCAAATTAAAATATCCGATACCTTGCACCAATCCGAATGGTATTCAGATATGCTTCAAAATCTCCTCCTATCCAGTCTTCATAATAGTTCTTCGAGCCGAAAGATGCTCCTGTGAAGAAGACAAACTTCTTATAGTTTACACTTAAATCAATGCGTGGACGAACATCGGAATCTATATAGCCGTCTCGCGTATTGGTAAACTTAATCTCGTGTCCACTTCCATCTTTGTATTTTCCATATTCTTTGCATTTCAGGGATTTGGCAAAGTCCAATCCAACGGTTAAATCAAATGAAATATTTTTGAGGGGAAGCCGCAACCCGATGAATGGATGTCCATTCAGGAAATGATTGTTAAGAATGGTTCTGCCGGTATTATCGCCAACAAGCGAAATCTTAGTACGCAAATCTTCATAACCAATTTCGGCTCCTACCATAAAGTAACGCAGAAAAACAAATCTGTAATTGGCACTTATACCAAATGAAGGTGTGAACTTCTTACCCATAGGAGAGTTGGTGTAGACATCGGAAGTTCCGGCAGCATTGAGGAAGGTTGTATGACCGCTTGAATTGCCAGTAAAGAATGAGTAACCCGTATTTAGTCCGATGCTAAGCTCATGATTTTGAGAAAAACTATTAAGACTAATGACTAGTAATGCAATAAATAGTAGATGTTTCTTCTTCATATATGGTTAAAACTTGATTGATTGGAAATAAAAAACCCTGATTAGAAGTAGTTTTAATTCTAATCAGGGCAAAAGTAAATATTATTTACGACTTAATACATCCGTGTATCATCAAAAATACTACCATAACGATGATATTCTGTTGTCACGCTTTGTTCTTTCAGGTAGTTTAATAACTCGATGCGTCCTTCTACACAAGGCTTGTCTGAGGCAATATGCTTACCCAGTTCGGCGGCTTTATGATAGAATTCGTCGGACAATTCGTTTGTTGTGGTACGAATGCGTTCGTACTTATCCATTTGTAGAACAAATTCTTCGTCCGTTTCTTGCTTAATGGTGAGACAAGCAAGCGAAGCTGTTTTTTGTACTAACTCATCTAACATTTCAAGCTGTGGCGGCATACTGATGTCTATCGTTGTATGGCATAAATGTGCAGCAGTGCAAACCATCATGATATCTTCCATGGTATCGTTCATGCGGACTCTGAACCCCATGTTTTTTAACGGCAGATAGCGGAATATGTTTTCTTCGCCGTAGATATGACTAACATCTCTCTCTACCGAAAACTCGTTCATGTATGCTTTGTAGTAGCTCTCGCGGGCGTATGCAAGGCGATCGCTAACAGGCTTCTCCTCGAAATTGACGAAGCAAGATACATAGTTGCTTCCTCCTGCTTTGATGCCACCACCAAATGCCGAACGTTTCATGCCACCAAAAGGCTGTCGGCGAACAATGGCACCTGTAATTCCTCTATTGATATAAAGATTGCCCGCTTCGATACTGTTCTTCCAGAGTAACTGTTCTTCTTCATTTAGACTTTGCAAGCCCGATGTCAATCCATATTCGCTACGGTTGGCATACTCAATGCCTTGCTCTAGATTGTCTATACAAACTACACTAAGTAACGGTGCAAACAGCTCATTTTCGAAAGTAAAACTACCCGGTTTTACTCCCCATTTCACAGTAGGACGGAGAATATATTTCTGCTCATCCACATACTCGGGGGCAACTAACCATGACTCACCCGGCTCCAGTTCTTCTATAGCATGATGCAATTTCTCGTTGGTATTCTCAATCATAGGGCCTACTACAGTCATTGGATCCCAAGCGCTACCGGTTCTCATACTGTATACTGCATCTTTAAGTTTGGATTTGAAAGATTCGTCATTATAAATGTTTTTAGCCAAGAAGAGTAGGGAACAAGCCGAACACTTCTGACCTGCATTACCAAATGCTGAGGCTACAATGTTGAGAATAGCATGGTCTTGGTCGCCGTTTTCGGTTACGATGATAACGTTTTTTCCACCTGTTTCGGCAGATAATGGTGTGCGTGGATTGCTCTTCAACAAACGAAAAGCAGTGTCGGTTCCGCCTGTAAGAATAGTATGTTTGATAGCAGGATGATTGGTAACGTATCCTAATGATTCTCTATCTGCAGTGCAAATCACCTGCAATGCATCCTTAGGTACACCGGCTTCCCAGAAACATTTTGCAAACTCCCAGGCAACAGGCATGGCAACCGTGGCTGGCTTCAAGATTACGGTGTTGCCACCGGCAAGTGCTGCTGCTACTCCTCCCACCGGAATAGCCAATGGGAAGTTCCAAGGGGGAATAACCAACACAATACCTTTGGCATTGTATGTTACGCTAGGTAGTTCTTCGAATGTTTTCATGCTGAGTGGATAGAATCGGCAGAAGTCAATTGCTTCAGACACCTCCACATCTCCTTCGGTAAAAGTCTTACCTGTAATGGCAGACATGCAGCCTATCAAGTCACCACGCTTGTTGGCTATGTTTATCGCTGTCTTGTGCAGTATTTCCGTACGTTTATCAAGTGGCGTAGCGCGCCATTTCGAAGCATCCTGTTCGGCTATGGTCATGATTTCCTTTACATGCTCCATAGACGATAAATAGACCTCGCAGAAGGTTACGCTGTCATTCTTACTCCTATCTTTATACGCACGTTTGTGCTCCGTTTTTATTTCTTTATCGCCAATTTGCACAGGGATGGTAAATTCTTCCGGTCGCATAGCTTCCCACTTTTTCAGTGCATCCAACGCCCATTGCCGGTTTTGTGAAAGTTCTAAGTCTGTATCCGGCTCATTGAAAAAATCGCTAATAGGCTCGTACGTAACCATTTGTGTGCGGTCTTGTGTCCTATATGGGGTTACGTTTACGCTGTCTTTCAGAGCGTATGCCTTTTCGAATTGCTCGGCAAGGAAGTGCCAATGCGGGCCATCCAATTTCAGGTTGAAGGTGTAGCTTAGGAAGTTATCTTTGCCTGTATTCTCGTCCAACCGGCGTACCAGATACGAAATAGCATTGAGGAAATGGTCGGCTTTCACTACGGGGGTATAGAGAATAATTTGCTTTTGCAGCTTACGCATCACACGTGGTAGATTATTTGCCATTCCTTCCAGCATCTCGAAAGTTACATATTCACTCACTCCGTTTTGTTCGGCAAGCAGGTGGGCATAAGCAATGGTAAAGTAATTGTGCGAAGCAACACCTACACGTACAGCTTTGATGTTTTCGGGTTGCAAAGCAATATCGAGAATGTGCATATAGTTGGCATCTACCTCTACCTTGGTAGGATATACAGGGTTTTCCCAGCCTTTAGCCGAAGAGATAACGCTCTCCATTTGTAAGTTTGCTCCCTTTACCAAACGCATCTTTAATGGTGCTCCACCTTCGGCAACGCGTTTTTTTGCGAAATCGAGTAAGCGACGTTGTAAATGCTCTGCGTCAGGAAGATAGGCTTGTATTACCACGCCTGCTTCGTAGTTCTTAAATTCGGGTTTGGAGAGTACAGCGATGAAGATATCCATCGTTAATTGAGTGTCTTTGTACTCTTCCATGTCGAGATTAACGAACTTGGCTCGTTTCTTGCCATCAGGGTCTATATAAGGATGCCTCATAGCTTCGCGGTAAACGGTAGAAACCAACTCGGTCAGTTCAGCCATATTTTGCTCGTAGCCCAATGCGCGAATTTGTGCATAGATACCCGATAACTTGATAGAAATGTAGTTAATATCCGGTTCTGCTAAGGCTTCGAGGTAATGCTCGTAACGCTTATCGGCTTCGCCATCTCCCAATACTACCTCGCCCAGTAAATTAACGTTTTGTCCGATGCGACTTTGCCAGCGACCTTTCAGGTGTTTAGTTAGTTTGGGACGCTCTTCGGCAATGATGATTTTGTTGGTTTGTTCACGCAACTTATACTTAAAGATAGGCATAGCGATGAAAGGAAACCAGTATCCAAACAGCATATAAGCCTTGATGAGTAATTGATCGAACGAATTAAAGAAAGTAGGTGTTCCGTTCTCTTTTATCAGTTCGCGAACACGCCGGTTAAGAATGGTGTTGTTGCGAATCTGTGATGATTCGTCGAGCATCTTCGAGAGAAATGTTTTATACTCAGGGGTTTGTACTAATGAAGCATACTTCTTTTGTTCTTTAACCTCTTCTTGAGTTAGTTCTTCATCGGCTTGCTTTAGAAACAGCTTCGCCCAATCAATAACATCGGTGGTTGTTACTTTTTTCATGGTTTATTCTCTATTTAAGGTATTGCTGAAAGGGTGCAATATATTAAAATAAATAGAATTAGCAATACTTTTTGATAGGAAATGTTTGTAGAACGACGAAATAATTGCTGTTCGTAGGCTTGAAATAGCCTGTTGTTTGTATGAAAAGTAACAAAAAGAAAGTTGTTTTCTCCTTATTTTCGATAAATAGCCCTCCTCAACTCTTTTTAAATAGAGGCTCAGGCACATTTGCAATGCAAAAGAAAACAGTGGTTTCTCTCCTTATGGTTGACGGGATATGCGCCTATGGACGACGGGTCGTGAGACTATGGACGACGGATCGTGAGACTATGGACGACGGATCGTGAGACTATGGCTGAGGGGAGATGAGACTAAGGCGCGTCATCTGGTGTATACTACCCTGTATTCTTGAATAGCAAGGGTGTCTTGTTCTCTTAAACCCAAATCGGCAGAGTAATCAAATTCATTGTAGAGACTACCCTCGGATATCCATGATCTGTTTACATATTTGTATGTCAGAATTCCTAATTCAATGCGACGGTAATGGCCATAACCAACTCGTATCTCGGGTGCAGCTTGTCCAATAATTTGATACCCCATGTAAATAGGTGTATAGGATGAACTTTTGTATTTAAGAAAACGTATTGGAATATCATTTTCGTTTTTTGGGAAGTATATTGGACTTGCAGACGTAAAATAGATTTTTTTTTCCTGCTTCTCAATACCATACTTAAAAGAATCATAGGAAAAAGAGGCACTATCACTAGAGTGGAATCTTACGTACCCAAAATCCCAATCCGGGTCCCAATGCATATAGCGTGCATTGGCTGTGAATTTTTCAATGACTCTTTTATCAGTAATCTCTTTATTGCCAACAAACATTCTTGTTCTCCCCGCCTTAGCTCCTTTGGTAGGGTAAAGTGTATTAGGTAGAGATGAATCTTCATCATTATTACACGAAAGGATAATTCCAGAAAATAGTATTAATAGTAAATAGCCGGTCGTTTTCATATTCTTTAAAATTTGGTTAAACAAAGTGTTTCAAAAGGTCAAAAAAGATAGACCAATACAAATGTATAAATAAAATAGGAATACAACCTGATTGAATATAAAAATCGCGCAACCTCTGTTAAAAGATTGCGCGATTATTCTTAATTTATAATAAGTTCAACAATTCTTAGAACATGGTGTCTTTCGTGTTGAACAATCTTCTTTCATTTAAGCGAACCACTTTGCCGAATTTATTCAAGTCTTCTACTTTGATGTTTTTAGGATTACCCATGATAGCAATAACAATGGGTTTGTCTTTTACTGTTTCTTTGTAGAATTTCACAATATCTTCGAAAGTAAGTGCGTCAATCTTAGGTAAGTTCTCGATGGCAGGGTCTTGATCGTAGCCCATTCTTCTGAGAGATTGATAAACCTGCGATTTGTATCTAAAGCTTGGATGCGTTGTTAATACTTCCTGGCGCATGTAGCTCTTAATGTTATCAATACGGTCTGCGTTTTCGGGCATGTTGCGCAATAAATCCATGTAAATGGTAAGCGCTTCGATAGCCTTGTCGTTTTGTGTTCCGATGCTTCCTAAGAAACATGTTGGGTGTCCTAGCAGAGCAGGAGTAGCAATAGAACCACCGGCGGTGTAAACCATTGAGCGTTTTTCGCGTAGTTCGGTTAATACCAATCCGTTAAAGCTACCCGAAAAGTATTGATAGAAAGCATCGCGCAATACATCATCTTCTTTTTTATACTCGCTTGTTGGCATAAAGAACATAATCTGTGCTTGCTCTACATCACTATTTGGTAAGAAGTAAACGGTGTTTTCTGTTACTTCAACAAAAGGTTTTACTTGTGGCGAATTTGATGGACGCTCATTAGCAACCAGCGGCAAGTTCAAACTTAATATCTGATAAACATCATCTAACGGCAATGTACCGGTATAATGAATCTCTGCTTCGTAGTTGGATGCACGATTGATGTCTCCCGTTAACTTAGAAATTTGTAATTCAATAATTTCTTTATCGGTTATCTCATCAATAAAATCAGATTTATTTTGATAGCGGATGTACTCTCTTAGTGCATTTGCCAGTGATGACGGGTCTTCTTTACGAACAGACCTGCTACTTAATATACTACCAATACTGTTGTTCAATTGCTTTTCGTCCAACTGGGGCATTAATATCTGGCGAGATAATAGTTGGCAAGCTTCTGCCAAATTTGTTTCATAACCCGACATGCTGATTGTTAGATAATCATCTGAAGCGCTTACACGGCTGGTAACATGTAGTTTACTGAACTCTTCTTTCAATTCTTGCGGAGTGAAAGCACCCATTATACCGGCATTGTTCATTAGGTTGGCGGCAATACCCAGTTGTGGCAATTCGCGTGTTCCTACACCATAACGAAGAATCAAGCTAAATACTTCATTCTCTTTATTTTGAGTGTAGAAGAATTTAGATTTTTCATTGATTGGTTTTGTTTGTACTTCATCGAAGTTCATGAAGTTTTCGCTTACCTTACCAATTGGCATGTTTTTGAACTGTTGTGCATATAAAGATTGCTGACCTTGTGGAGATTCAACAGCCTTAAAACCGGGCTTCTCTAATTTTTCTTTCTTATGGTCTTTCCCTTTTTCAGTATGAATGGCAAGGAAGTTTCCTGTTAAGTATTCTTTAGCTACACGCTTAATATCTTCAATGGTTACTGCCATTACCTCTTCTTTATAACCAAGAGCAGTACCTAAATCCACTTCATTAACAAAGGCATCAAACAGTATATTGGCCTTTTGCGATTCAGATTCCATGCCTAAGTCAAATAGGCGGCACATCTCTATTTTTATAGCATCTACAGTCCATTGCTCAAAGTCACCATTTACAATCTTTTCCATGGATTTCAGAAGTTTCCTTTCTGTAGCTCTGTTTGATTCATATCTACGTTGATTCCTGTCATAGAATGGAGTTGCCGATACAAGACATCTTCCTTGTTCGCGTAGTGAAAGTGGATAACCATAGGCAGAAAGTAATTCACCATCAATAACTAACTTATCGAGCGTACCTGTGCGGCTACTGTTGCTTAACAGTGACATCGCAATCTCCAATGCTCTTTCATCTGGATGACCTTTAGGAATTCCTTTGAAGATTAAATTCACACTTGGACTCATGCCTATTTTAGCACTGTGTTGTACGCGTCCTTTTATTTCTAAATCAGGGTATGTTTTGCGTTCAGGAGTAGGTTTTGCTGCTAAACGACCGAAACTGGCGTTGATACGACCACTAACTTCTTGTGCTTTAACATTGCCGACTAAGATTAATACCATATTTTCGGGTACGTACCAATCTTCATAGAACTTGATTAATTCGCTGATACGTGGGTTTTTTAGATGTTCGGGTAAACCAAGTACTGCACGAGAATAGGGGTGACCTTCGAATGCTTTGCTTAATACAAAGTTAGACACAGCTCTGTATTGGTTGTCTACAAAACGGTTGTACTCTTCGTAAACAGTTTCCAATTCTGTTTGGAAAGTACGGAATACAGGGTTGAGTAAGCGTTGAGAAGAAATCTCCAACCATTTGTTTATTTGGTATGCAGGGAAAGAGTTATAGTATACAGTATAATCATAGATTGTACCGGCATTTACGTCCTTACCACCCATACTTTCCATAAGGTTCGAAAACTCATTAGAAACGCTGTGTTGTGCCTGTTGAATTGTTAACTCGTTGATTTCTTTGTTAATGGCTTCTTTCTTTGCAGGGTCTGTAGCTTCGGCCATTTCATCATATTTAGCTATGATTTGCTTATAGATTGGTTCTTCTTTCTGCCAATCTAATGTTCCGATTTTCTCGGTTCCTTTAAATAGGAGGTGTTCCAGATAATGCGCTAATCCGGTGTATTGCTCAGGGTCGTTAACGGAGCCCGCGCGTACGCCTACCATACCGTATACGTCGGATTGTTCACTGTCTTCCCATATATATACGGAAAGCCCGTTTTTTAGCTTAAAAGCTTTTAGCCCTTGTCCATATGTTGGAGCTGTAATGGCTAAGATTGCAAGAAGAAATAAATACTTGATTGCTTTCATAAAAGTTCTTAAAATAGTGTTTTTACTTTATATGACGACAAATGTAGAAAAAAATCACAAGGTTATGTTGCGGAGATGTAAAAAAGTCATAGGGACATGAACAACAAAAGCATCTTGCTACTTAGTCACTAAGGAGCAAGATGTCTTTTGTTAAGGGTCTTAAAAACTCAGCTTAAATGTTTTGTTGATATTATTCCCTGCAAATATATGCGTGTAAGAAGTTTACAGCCAGTCCTTTTTGTCGGATTGGGTAACCTATAATTCTTTTTTTGCATATATTTGTACTTAATTGTATCTTAAATGAATTAAAAATGAAGAAAATTATGATTGCTATTTCACTTGCTGCTGTAGTTAGTGCTTGTGATTCTCCTTCTAAGAAGGGGGCTGATGTGAATCCGTTTTTTACGGAGTACACCACACCATATGGAATACCTCCTTTTGAAGATATAAAGTTTGAACATTATATGCCGGCTTTCTTGAAAGGGATGGAAGAAGGAAGAGCAGAAATAAATGCGATTTGTCAAAATCCGGAAGCACCGACATTCGAGAATACAATTGTTGCAATGGACGAATCCGGAAAATTGTTACGTAAGGTTTCCTCTGTGTTTTATGGACTTACTTCTGCCAATACAACTGCCCAGCTAGATACTTTAAGCAAGGAAATATCTCCTCTGACTTCGACATATAGTGATGATATTTGGCTTAATCCTGTGTTGTTTGCACGTGTTAAAGCTGTTTATGAAAAGAAGAATGAGCTTGGTTTGGATAAGGAGCAGACAAAATTGCTTGAAGAAACCTACAAAAATTTTATAAGAGGTGGGGCTAATCTTCCCGAAGAAAAGCAAGCTATTCTTCGTAAATTGAACTCGGATCTTTCTATGTCGCAAATTGTTTTTGGACAAAATATGCGTAATGAAGAAGCTGCATATAAACTAGTTGTTGATAGTGAAAAAGACTTGGCCGGACTTACAAGTACTCAAATAGCCAATGCAGCAAAAGCAGCTGAAGCAGCTGGATTAAAAGGCAAATGGGTGTTTACTTTGCACAAACCAAGTGTACTCCCTTTCTTGCAAAATGCCGAAAACCGTTCGTTGAGAGAGGAAATATTTAATGCTTATATTAATAGAGGTAATAATGACAATGGTAATGACAACAAAAAAGCTGTTAAAGAATTAATTGCCAAACGCCTTGAAAAAGCAGCGCTAATGGGTTATGATGACTATGCTTCTTTCGTTCTGGAAGATAGAATGGCAAAGAACTCAAAGAGTGTATTTGATTTATTGGATGAATTATGGACACCCGCTTTGAAGAAGGCAAAGGAAGAGCTTGCTGATATTCAAAAAGAAATAGATAAGAACGGAAAGAATTTCAAAGCAGAAGGTTGGGACTGGTCGTATTATTTTGAACGGGCAAAGAAAGCTAAATATGATTTGGATGATAGTCAAATACGTCCTTATCTGAAACTCGAAAATGTACGCGATGGCGTGTTCTATGTATCCAATAAATTGTATGGAGTAACATTTACTCCATTGAAGAATGTTCCATTGCCACACCCTGATGCCGAAGCTTTCGACTGTAAAGATAAAGATGGTACTCACTTGGGCGTGTTGTTTATGGACTACTTCCCACGCGCTAACAAAAAAAGTGGCGCTTGGTGTGGTAGCTATCGTTCGCAAGGATATGAAAATGGTAAAAAGATTACTCCACTTGTTACCGTTGTGTGCAATTTTAGTCAACCTGCCGAAGGACAACCCGCGCTACTTAACGCAGATGAAGCCGAAACTCTTTTCCATGAGTTCGGTCATGCGTTGCACGGATTATTCAAAGATGTAAACTATAAAGGGGTAGGAGGTGTACCACGTGACTTTGTGGAACTTCCCTCGCAGGTAATGGAGCATTGGGCTTTTGAACCCGAAGTGCTGAAAGTATATGCCAAGCACTATGAAACAGGAGAGATGATTCCTGCCGAGTTGATAGAGAAAATGAGCCAAAGCGGGAAGTACGGACAAGGATTTGCAACAACAGAATACCTGGCTGCTTCTTACCTAGATATGGATTTTCATGTATTGAAAGATGTATCAGCCGACTTTGATGTACTGGCTTTTGAACAAAAAGTGCTGGGTGCGCGTGGATTGTTGACACAAATTCCTCCACGTTACCGTACTACTTATTTCAACCACACAATGGGTGGAGGTTATACTGCTGGTTATTATAGTTATATTTGGGCAGAAGTGCTTGACTGTGACGCATATCAGGCTTTTGTTGAAACGGGCGACTTGTTCAATCAGGAAGTTGCTCAGAAATTCCGTAAGTATGTACTAACTCCGGGCGGTATTGATGATGCGATGGATATGTATATAAACTTCCGTGGAAAGAAGCCGGGTACGGATGCCTTATTGAAAAACAGAGGACTCAAGTAACATTTGTTATAAAAGATGCAGATATAGAGGGAGCGGTTGTATTGACTGCTCCCTTTTTTATGATGTTGTTTGTCGTTTTTTACCTACAAGTTTGCAAAAATTTGTATAATTCAATAAATCTTTATATCTTGTCGAAAATTCTAACATAATAGCAATAAGCAATTTGCTAACAAAACAACTATTTTATGGAAAATCAAGAGTACCCCACAAGAAATCAATCGTTAATGACTGTTGGTGATTGGTTGATTACATTAATTTTAATAGCAATTCCCTTAGTTGGAATTATCATGTTGCTGGTGTGGGCATTTAGCAGTAGCACTCCCGTTAGTAAGGCTAATTTTGCCAAAGCTTCATTAATCCTCATGGTTGTAGGATTTATCTTAATATTTATATTCTACGGTGCATTGGCTGCACTGTTTGTTGCCGGAATAAATTAGTAATCAACAACATTTCGCATGAGTTCAAAGAATACGGCTTATACTAAGTATAGGCTGATTAATAATGCCATATTAATAGGAATACACGTTGTTGTGATAATTCTCTTCGTGATAGTTATCCTTTAACCCCTATTTCCTGAACGCTTTTGTGGCACACTCATAACCTTCTTTGTAGAGGGCTGTGAGTTTTGTGGCATCTTTTTCCATCCTGTCTACTACGACCGGTTGTTCGGGGCGTATTACAGTAATTGTACCCTCGTCTTCCATACGCTCCACCATTTCTAGCTGGGCATTGTAAACAATGCTTCGCATGTTTAACGCATGGCGCAGGTTAGGATATTTCCTATAAATAAAGGAAGGAACCTTGATGTCTTTGCTTTGTTTGCGATATCCGCGGTTTCGGGTAAGTACTACCACGTTATTTGTAAACCCGTCATCAATAGCGCGTTGTAAAGGAATGGAATCTACAATGCCTCCATCGAGCATAGGTATGCCATCTACATAGGTAATAGGACAAACAATCGGGAGACTGCTCGATGCTTTTACAATATCGATAACCCTCTTTTTATCTTGCTTCTCTTCAAAATAATTGGCTTCGCCGGTAATGCAGTTGGTGGTAATCATTACATAACGTTCGGGCGAAGCGAAGTAAGCTTCGTAGTCATAAGGCAGTATATGTTCGGGGAATTCCGTAAAGAGTAGATCGAAATCCATGATGTTTCGCTTCTTGAGCAAGTGTTTTAATCCGATATATTTGTACTTCTCCAACAAATCTATATTGCTGTATTTAGCTCTGCCTCGCTGCCCTGACATATAGGATAGTCCGTTGCATGCACCGGCGGAAACACCTATCGTATATGGAAAACGTATGTTGTGGTCCATCAGGTAATCGAGTACACCGGAAGTGAAAACACCACGCATGCCCCCTCCCTCAAGTACCAAGCCAGACTTCTCGTTCAAAATAATCTCTCTCATGTAACTCGCTTTTGTTGCCCTACAAAAGTACCAAAAAAAAGTTATTCACATTTTTTCTACAAGGAAGAAGTCCGTTTTTTATAGATAAACTATATCTTTGTGATATAATAAAAACTATTTTTTTATGAAAAGAGCACTAATTGCAGTTACACTTTGCGCATTTATCTTAGGAGTTAATGCACAAGAGAAACCAAAGGATGGTTTTGAATTTACCACCGTAAAAGAACTTGCTATCACCCCGATTAAGAATCAAAACCGTTCCAGTACGTGCTGGAGTTTTTCGGGTTTGGCACTCCTTGAATCTGAATTGCTTCGCATGGGGAAAGGTGAGTATGATCTTGCCGAAATGTTTGTGGTGCATCATACAATGCTCGACCGCGCTGAGAGATATGTACGTTTACATGGCGAAGGCTCATTTAGCCCGGGTGGAAGTTCGGAAGATGTTGTTTATTGTTTGAAGCATTACGGTATAGTTCCTCAAGAAGCTATGGAAGGAATAATGTATGGCGACACACTGCCTATCCACTCCGAAATAGATGCGGTTGCCGGTGGTTATGTTAATGCTATTGCTAAAGGAAGACATGCAAAACTCACTCCAGTATGGAAAAATGGTCTTACGGCTATTTATGATACATACCTAGGCGCTTGTCCGGAGAAGTTTACATATAAAGGAAAAGAATACACTCCTAAATCATTTGCCGCCTCTTTGGGACTTAACGCAGACGATTATGTTTCTTTAGCTTCATTCACTCATCATCCTTTCTATACGCAGTTTGCTGTAGAAGTGCCCGATAATTGGCGTAACGGCTTGTCGTGGAATCTGCCAATTGACGAACTTATTGCTGTTATAGACAATGCCATAGCTAAAGGATATACCCTTATGTGGGCTGCCGATGTAAGCGAAGTTGGTTTTAGTCGCGACGGTATTGCCGTGGCTCCTAATATGGAAAACACAGAACTAACCGGTTCGGATATGGCACGTTGGACGGGCTTAACCCCTGCCGATAAGAAGAAAGAGGCAACTGCAAGACCATTGCCCGAAAGAGAAATTACGCAGGAAATACGTCAAATGGCGTACGATAATTGGGAAACAACCGACGATCACGGTATGCTTATCTATGGTATAGCCAAAGACCAAAATGGTAAAGAGTACTACATGGTTAAAAATTCTTGGGGAACCAATAATAAGTACAAGGGAACATGGTATGCTTCTAAAGCATTTACGAAGTATAAAACCATGAACATCCTGTTGCATAAAGATGCCATACCGGCAGATGTAAAGAAGAAGCTCGGGATTAAATAATCCCTTCCAGCATACTAATAGATAGAGGCGCGTCAAGAGATGTGCCTCTTTTTATTTATGATTCTCTATATTTATCCTAATCTACGAAACGGCTTATTTCATCGGCATATCCGTGTTTCTGTTTATGTTATTCGGTGCTTTTGCCAATGGGCTTCTAATTGTCTTGATTAGTAAATATTATTTATATCCACAAAACATCTCGCAAACTGCCACTTACAAATGCTGCATTTGTCGTAATCGAAATGCAGCATTTCGATTAAGTGGTTTGCTGCATTTCGAAGTTATCAAATGCTGCATTTACAAAAACCTCTCCACAGTGCCTTCTGGGAGGGGTTGTTTGTAAATAAATTGCAGTTTTTACAAGTTTGTTTGCAATAGAAAATTAAGATAATATTTTACATACTTACCCTTCTCTTTTAGCATATCCTCGAAATTGCTATTTGCAACGCAAGGGCATTACAGTGCGAAAACGTTTATTTACCATTTCAAAAGCGCAATATGTCTTGTTGAAATCATGAATAAACACTATATTTACCTCTCTTTAAACTAATAGATATGGAAGAGCCTCAGGTAAAGGTAGAGGTGTGCGTTGACTCTATTGCGTCGGCAATGACAGCGCAGGCATGTGGTGCTTGGCGCGTAGAATTTTGCGATAATATGAGCGAAGGCGGAACCACACCATCGGTTGGTCAAATTGCGGAACTGCGCAATGCGCTGAATATAAATTTGAATGTCATTATCAGACCACGCGGAGGCGACTTCGTTTATAGTGAAGAAGAATTCTCGGCAATGTGTAAGGACATAGAAATGTGCGGAGAAAATAAATGTGATGGCGTGGTTATAGGTATGCTTACACCCGATGGCAGTGTGGATATGGTACGTTGTAATGTGTTGGCAGAGATAGCGCGTACCTATAAAATGAGCGTAACCTTTCATCGTGCGTTTGATGTTTGCAATAACCAGGAAGAAGCTTTGGAAAATATTATCACTTTAGGGTGCGACCGCTTGCTTACTTCGGGCGGAAAAGCCACAGCCGAAGAAGGGGTGGAAACTCTGAAGAAACTAATAAAACAAGCTGCCGGGCGAATCATCATTATGCCCGGTTCGGGGGTAACTCCCGGAAATGCAACAAATATAATAACCCGTACCGGATGCAAGGAAATTCACGGTACTTTTCGCAGTAAGTACGAAAGCCACCTTAAACATCCTGCTTGGGCAGATTACTCGCGCTATCTTACCGATCCGGACAAAGTAAAGGCAGTTGTCGACGCCACTAAATCCTTAAAACTGTAATCTACATAAATAATGTGCTATGAAATCAATTCGTATCCTTTTAGTGTCTTGCCTGGCACTGCTGTTCGCCTCGTGTGGCGGAGAAAAACATTTCCTTACCGACAGTAAATACCGTACCCGTGTACACAAAGATTTCTTGGAGCGCAAGGAGTTGGCTGCGGGAAGAAGTGAAGTCCTCTTTGGCGTTATGGATTCTTCGCTAACCACGGAACAGCGCGAAGCATTGGAATTTCTCTATGCCTATATGCCACTTTGCGATTTGTCGGAGTATAACGGTGAGTATTTCCTTCGGCAAGTAGACGGTGCGTTTCGGGCACGCGATTATTTCTCGTGGGGTAGTAGTATGCCCGAAGAAGTGTTCCGCCATTTTGTATTGGTATATCGTGTAAATAACGAATATATGGACGATGCCCGTGATGTTTTCTTTGACTTATTGAAGGATAGGGTGAAAGACCTTTCTATGTACGATGCCGCTCTCGAAGTAAACCATTGGTGTCATGAACTGGTTACATATCGTGCAACAGACGCGCGCACTTCCGCACCACTCGCCTTGATGAAAACATCATGGGGTCGTTGTGGAGAAGAATCTACCTTCACCACCACCGCACTTCGGGCAGTGGGCATTCCTGCCCGTCAGTGTTATACGCCACGTTGGGCGCATACTGATAATAACCATGCGTGGGTAGAAGTTTGGATAGATGGCAAGTGGCAATACCTCGGTGCTTGCGAACCCGAGCCCAAGTTGAACGTAGCTTGGTTCGATGGCCCGGTAAAACGTGCTATGATGACGCATACCACTGTGTATGGAGAGTATAACGGTCCCGAAACAAAAAATGTGGAAACACCGCTTTATTCTGTTATTAATACATTGACTAACTACACCAATACCCGCATGGCGCACGTTGAGATACTCGATACTGATGGTAACCATGTGGCAGGCGCAAAGGTGCAATTCAAGATTTATAACTACGCTCAGCTCTATCCGTTGGTAACAATGGCGAGTGATGAAAACGGACGTGCCATTCTTGAAACTGGAATGGGAGATGTAATGGTATGGGCCTCTAAAGACGGGAAGTATGGCTATGCCAAATCTTCGCCTGGTGATGACACCGTTGCTGTGGTGTTGGATAAGACTCCCGGTGCGGATTATACTGAGGATTATTCCATTGCTGCTCCTAAGGAACAACCCTTTGAGGAGCTTCCGACAGAGTTGGTTGCCGGCAATGCGGTTCGCTTGGCATACGAGGACTCCATACGCAATGCTTATATGGCTACTTTCCCAAAAGAAGAATATGCGGCTATCATTGCCACGGAAACAGGACTATCACACGAGGTTGTTTGGAAAACCATTTTTGCTTCGCAAGGCAACTGGCAAGAGATAGAAAAGTTCTTGCGTAAAGAGAAGTCACATCCTGAACTGAACGCTTTTCTTGCTTCCTTGCGCGATAAAGATTTGCGAGATACGCCAGCCCATTACTTAAGCGATCATTTGAATACGCAACGGGGCGCTGCTGCAGATATCCCTAAAGAGTTGTATGCGACTACCGTACTTTCGCCACGCATCGGCTATGAACTGATTCAGCCATGGAGAGGATATTTCAATCGCTTTTTTGATGCCAATCCGCAAATAGCTACGGTCGAAGATATCATAAAGTATGTCAACTCCTCTATTATAATAAGGAATGAGGATAACTACTACAATTGTCGTCAAAATCCGCAGGGTGTACACGAACTGAAGGTTGCCGACAACCGTTCGCGGGATATTTATTTTGTAGCATTGTGCCGCTCTTTTGGTTGCCCCTCAAGGCTCGATCCGGCAACTGCCCGCCCGCAATACTGGCGCAATGAGTGGATTGACGTTCTGTTTGATACCGAAGAGATTATAAGCGAGGCGACACCCAAAGGAAATCTAACTTTGTTGAGCCATCCTACAAATGTTATAAAACCGGCGTACGAAACACACTTTACGCTGGCACGCTTTGAAGATGGAGACTTTCAGGTTCTAAAACTGGATGACGCTGCAATATTCGGTAAGTTTCCGGCAACAATTTCTCTCAACGAAGGTTACTATCGCCTTTTTGTAGGCAGTCGTGCTAATAATGGCTCAACGGCTATTGCTACACAATACTTTAGCATAGCTCCCGACAAACCGCAGACACTTACCGTGAAACTTCCCGAACTCGAAGGGCTACTCTTTGTAAAAGGTGTGGTAGATATGAATTCCATTGTTTATCTTATGGACAATACCAAAACCACACTCAAAGAATTGGGTAAAGGTAAGGGTGCCATTCTTATTTTTGCCGATCCGGACAAAGAACCTACCAAGCATATTTTGCAAGACTTCCCAGCAGAGAAAGAGGAAATAGAAGCATGGGGTGGGGCGGTAGTAATGCTTGTTCCTGATGATAAGATGACCAAAGCCTTTGCCCCCAATCGTTTTGCAAACCTGCCTGCACAGACAGTTTGGGCTAAAGATGATGGCCGCTTGCTGTTGAAAGCTGCTGCTGAGGCGGCTCAGGTACAGTTTACAAACAACTTCCCATTGGCACTGTATCTTACCAATAATGGTGGAACGGTATATTCTTCGGTAGGATATAGCATTGGAATACCATCGGATATCGTGAAAATAATAAAACTGGAGGCGCAATCTAAGAAGTAAGAAACCATTGAAAGATTGCGCAAAAGTCTTAATAATGTGCATTTTTTTGGTTTATTTCTTTGTGGAACAAAGGGTTTGTTTAATTTTGCATCCGGTAAAATAATTACTAAAATACTAATACCAAATAACAAAGTAACATGAGTTTGAAAATTGTTGTCTTGGCAAAACAAGTACCCGATACTAGAAATGTGGGGAAAGATGCCATGAAAGCCGACGGAACTGTAAATCGTGCGGCACTTCCAGCTATCTTCAATCCGGAAGACTTGAACGCTCTTGAACAAGCGCTTCGACTGAAAGATGCACACCCGGGCTCTACAATCACCATGCTAACAATGGGACCTGATAGAGCTGCCGAAATTATTCGTGAAGGACTTTATCGTGGTGCCGATGGTGGTTACCTGCTTACCGACCGTGCTTTTGCCGGTGCCGATACGCTGGCTACTTCCTATGCACTTGCCACAGCTATCAAGAAAATAGGCGAGTACGATATTATTATCGGTGGACGTCAGGCTATTGATGGAGATACTGCTCAAGTAGGTCCGCAAGTTGCCGAAAAGCTGGGACTCACACAAATAACCTACACCGAAGAGGTGTTGAAAGTAGAAAACGGAAAAATTACCGTGAAACGTCATATCGATGGTGGGGTAGAAGTAGTGGAAGGTCCGCTGCCTATCGTACTTACGGTTAACAGCTCGGCTGCACCTTGCCGTCCGCGCAACGCGAAGTTGGTACAGAAGTACAAACACGCCAAAACTGTAACCGAGAAACAACGTGCTACTATGGACTATACCGAGCTGTACGATCGCTGCGACTATCTCAACCTGTCCGAGTGGAGTGTGAATGATGTAAATGCCGATTTGGAGCAATGTGGACTTTCGGGTTCTCCAACAAAGGTGAAGACCATTCAGAATATCGTATTCCAAGCAAAGGAAAACAAAACCATGAGTGGAAGCGACCGTGATATAGAAGATTTGATTGTTGAACTTTTGGCTAACCATACGATTGGCTAACAAACTACGATTAAGAATATGAATAACCTATTTGTATATTGCGAAATAGAAGAAAGTACCGTAGTAGATGTCAGTCTTGAGTTATTGACAAAAGGTCGCTCGCTTGCCAACGAACTGGGATGCAAGCTCGAAGCGATTGTTATCGGTACGAATTTAAAAGATATAGATAAGCAAGTGCTTCCTTACGGGGTAGATAAATTGCATTTATTTGATGGCAAGGGATTGTATCCATACACATCGCTTCCACATACATCTATCTTGGTAAATCTTTTCAAAGAAGAGAAACCACAAATCTGTCTTATGGGTGCTACCGTTATTGGTCGCGACTTAGGGCCACGCGTTTCATCAGCGTTGCATAGCGGTTTAACTGCCGACTGTACTTCGCTCGAAATCGGTGATCACGAAGATAAGAAGAACAACATCAACTACAAAAACCTGTTGTATCAGATTCGTCCTGCTTTTGGTGGAAACATTGTAGCCACAATTATCAATCCCGAACAACGTCCGCAAATGGCAACCGTTCGCGAAGGGGTAATGAAGAAAGAAATAATAGACGCGAACTACAAAGGAGAAGTGGTGAACCACGACGTGAAGAAGTTTGTAAACGACACCGATTTTGTAGTAAAGGTTATCGAACGTCACATAGAAAAAGCCAAGCACAACTTGAAAGGTTCGCCAATCGTGGTTGCTGGTGGTTACGGTGTGGGGTCGAAAGAAAACTTTGATTTATTGTTCGACTTGGCAAAGGTCTTAAATGCTGAAGTAGGTGCAAGCCGTGCAGCGGTAGACTCAGGTTATGCGGATCATGACCGTCAGATTGGCCAGACAGGTGTTACCGTACGTCCTAAACTCTACATTGCTTGTGGTATCTCAGGACAAATACAGCACATTGCCGGAATGCAGGAAAGCTCGATGATAATCTCTATCAATAACGATCCCGATGCACCAATCAATGCAATTGCCGACTACGTGATTACCGGAACGATTGAAGAAGTTGTTCCAAAGATGATTAAGTTCTATAAGAAAAACAGTAAATAATGGCAAACTTTTATCAAGATACTCCCGAATTAAAGCATCATCTGGGTCATCCGATGATGAAGAGAATTGTTGAGCTCAAAGAGCGCAACTATGCCGATAAAGATAAATTTGATTACGCTCCTTACGATTTTGAAGATACAATAGACAGCTACGACAAAGTACTGGATATTGTTGGCGAAATCTGTGCGGATATAGTAGCACCTAATGCCGAAGGTGTAGACCATGAAGGTCCTACCGTAGCAGGCGGAAGAGTAACCTATGCTAGCGGCACCGCGTTGAACTTGGATGCAACTAAAAAAGCCGGACTTATGGGTATGGCTATGCCTCGCCGTTACGGTGGTTTGAACTTCTCGAATGTTCCTTACATGATGGCTGCTGATATGGTAAGTACAGCCGATGCGGGTTTTGAAAACCTGTGGGGCTTACAAGATTGTGCCGAAACCATTTACGAATTTGCCAACGAAGACCAAAAGTCACGCTTCATTCCTCGTATTTGTGCGGGTGAAACGATGTCGATGGACTTGACGGAGCCTGACGCAGGATCTGACTTGCAAGCTGTAATGCTCAAAGCTACCTTTAGTGAAAAAGATAATTGCTGGTACCTTAACGGAGTGAAGCGCTTCATTACCAATGGTGATGCGGATATTCACTTGGTACTTGCCCGTTCGGAAGAAGGTACACGCGATGGTCGCGGACTCTCTATGTTTATCTACGACAAGCAAAATGGTGGTGTTACCGTTCGTCGCATTGAGAACAAAATGGGTATTAAAGGTTCACCTACTTGCGAACTCGTGTATAAAAATGCTAAAGCAGAACTTTGCGGAGATCGCAAACTAGGTTTGATTAAGTATGTAATGGCATTGATGAATGGCGCCCGTTTAGGTATTGCCGCACAGTCGGTAGGCCTTAGTCAAGCTGCTTACAATGAAGGATTGGCATATGCTAAAGATCGCCGCCAGTTTGGAAAAGCTATTATCGAATTCCCCGCAGTATCAGAAATGCTTGCGTTGATGAAAGCAAAACTCGAAGCTTCTCGCTCTTTGTTATATGAAACCACTCGTTTTGTAGATGTTTACAAGGCTTTGGATGACATTGCTAAAGAACGTAAGCTAACTCCCGAAGAACGTCAGGAACAAAAAACATTTGCTAAGATGGCAGATAGTTTGACTCCGCTTGCCAAGGGTATGGGTAGTGAGTATGCTAACCAAAATGCGTACGACTGTATCCAGATTCATGGTGGTTCGGGCTTTATGAAAGACTATGCTTGCGAACGTATTTATCGCGATGCGCGTATTACTTCCATTTATGAAGGTACTACACAGCTACAAGTAGTGGCAGCTATTCGTTATGTAACCAATGGCTCGTACCTGGCACGTATTCACGAATATGAAGCAATGCCGGTAGCTCCCGAATTGGAAGGCTTGAAAGATCGTCTGAAAGAGATGGCTTGTAAGTATGCTGCTACAGTGACTCAAGTAACAGAAGAAAAAGATCAGGAATATTTGGACTTCTGTGCTCGTCGTTTGGTAGAAATGGCTGCCGACATTATTATGGGACATTTGTTGTTGCAAGATGCTTCCAGAAGTAGTGAGCTCTTTGGTACTTCAGCTCAGGTGTACACTCGTTATGCTGAATCGGAAGTTGAAAAACACATAAACTTCATTCGTAAGTTCGACAAAGATGATTTAGCGTATTACAGAAAATAATCGCAATTTGCTCTATAAAAGAAAGCGTTCGGAGTCATCCGAACGCTTTCTTTTTTGTACTTTGCTATGAAGCAAGTGAGAGCTATTAATTGTAATCTTAAAAGAGAGAGGAATAATCAAAACCAAGCATAATCCGTACCTTCCAATGGGTCAATGGTAAATTTATCGTGGCGAATATTGTAAGGGTATTCACCCTTCCACCATTTTTTGTAAAGAGTAGCCACAGCTATTGCTTCTTCATTGGTAACTTCGCGCACATCCTGTTTATCGGGAGTTGTGTAAACCATAAGGGTAGGGCTTAACGAAGGGTATTTTACACCTTGCCGGATACCCTCTATTGTCCACAGAAGACATATCCCTAATTTCCTGTTTCCAACAGACAAAGAGATAGGCGACACAGGATAACTGGGTATTGAACTCATGTCATCTACATGCTCTAATAGTTCGGGTATGTGGTCGGAGTAGAAGTTGGGCAGCGTGATGTCGCCATAATTGTCTTTCACATTGTACGAACCTTCTCTTATTTGTTTGACGAACGTCTTAACATCGGGTTCATTTAAGAAATCTGATTCCATTCTTTCGCATGAGCAAAAAAGGAATACTGTAAGACATAAGATTAACAAATTCTTTCCCATATAAGCAATTGTCTTTATATATTATTAGACGCATTACTATGGGAAAAGATGTCGCTTGGTTGGTTAATAAAGATTAAAAGGATTGGCTTTTCGTCAGGAACAAACTTTAGCCGGAACTGTAAAGTGAACACGGCATCCACCGGTGTACTCCATGTCAATGACTACTTTTCCACCAAATCGCTCTGCAATGATATGAGAGATAGATAGACCAAGTCCTGTTCCTTGTGTAAATTCATCTAATTTGAAGAAGCGTTCAAATACCTTTTGCTGTTCCTCTACTGGAATACCTATCCCTGTATCGGTAACTGTAAAGGTGAGCAGTCCTTTTTTGTCGTTATAGTCGTATGTAAGCATTACTTTACCTTCTTTGGTAAACTTAATAGCGTTACTAAGTAAGTGATTTAAAGCTAATGTTATATGCTCCAAATTGCTTTCAACACGTAGTACTTCTCTGCCGGATTCGAATATCAGTGCTACTTCTTGCGGCATTTCTTTTTCAAATTTGCTGATACAATCCTTACAGCACTGGTTTACATCCATAAGTGCAACAGGAAACATTTGTTTCGAACCATCCAATGCAGAAATCGTAAGGATGTTGTCGATAAGTCTTAGCAATACTTGGCTGTTTTCCTCAATAAGCGACGCATAAGTTTTAACTTCCTCATCTTTATCTTCGAACATGCCCGATAACACTGCTGAGAATCCTACAATAGAGTTGAGGGGTGTACGTATTTCGTGCGACATGTTCTGAATGAAAACTGTTTTCAGTCGGCTGTTTTCTTCAGCAACCTCTTTGGCTATACGCAACTCTTTTTGCGCTTTTTCCAAGATGCTGTTTTTTTTGTCTAGCTTCGACTTAGATAATTTCAGAATTTTGTTTGTCTTGATTTGGTTATACGAGAAGTAAATTACTACTAGTAATATTATTGAAAGTAATCCCAGTGTGATGCGAGTGTGTTGCAGTTTCTTTTGGCGAGCAATGTTCTCCAATTCTTGTTTTTCTGCGTTTAGCTTCTGAATGTTCAGAAGCGTAGAGAACTCCGCAGTAGTTATTTGCTCGGCTTCAATTTTTTCTTGATCTAAGAACTCTATATACTCTTTGTAAAGGTCGGCCGATTCTGCTTTTTTATGGTTATCCCAAAATAGGTCTGCTTTCCTTAAACTATAGGCAGAGTTGGCAGAGTTGTCTCTTCGTTGATTCACTTCGCTCCTCCACAAGTCTAAATAAGACAATGCCTTCTCAAAGTCTTTTATGTATCTGTAGTAAGTAAATTGAGTGTGATGTAATATATGAAGATGTGGTGCCAATGCCTTGTTATTTTTGAAGAGTTCGCTAGCTTCCTCTATTTTCCTATAAGCATCTTCTGGCTTGTTTATGGCAATGTCGTAATCTATATAGTGAGTTAGATATTGCAAATGGTGCAGGTCCGTTTTGGAGTACTTTTTTGCTTTGTCTAAAAAAAGAGGAATTTTGTCGAATTGTTTTAATTCAGTTAGTATATCGACTGCACTGCAATATCTGCCACTAATGTTATATTTTTCAATTTCATTATTTTCAAACAATTCGATTTCGAGTAATGTGTATTCCAAAGCTCTTGATAACAACCCTTTTTTTTCATAAATGGCAGCCATACTGTTGTAGCATGTCATAATTCCATCTAAGTTGTTCTCTGCTTGAGCATCCCTTAGCATTTTCTCCGCTTCGTTGAGGGCTAAATGAAGGTTGTTGATGTGGAGGTAGTAGTAAATAAGCCTACTACTCCAAGCGAAATAGTAATATTTAGGTTGATTTGTTTTTTTTGCAAACTGCTTTACTCTGTCTACCCAAGCTATAATGCTGTCTTTTTTATTGGGTATGTTATTACCATAGTAGTAATATTCTAATTTGGTGGATAGTGCCACTGCTTGCATTCGCTTGTCACCCTCTTGCTCTGCCATATGGTACAGTGTGTCGCTCATAGACAGCACTATCGAATCTTGTACTAACTCTAAGCATCTTTTATAATAGGCATATATCGCACTATCTATAGGAGCAATCTCGTTTTTGCTTTGTGCAACGACATTGATTGGTAGTAGGAATATAACAGATAATATAAATATGATAATCCTATTTCTTTGCATGCTTTGAATTTCACTTTATTTTAACGGGATACTTAATACAAATCGGCTTCCATTTGTGTAATTCTTGTCTAAAATCAAGCTGCCACCCAGTTTTTCTGCAATGATCCGGGAAATAGGAAGTCCTAACCCGGTTCCTTGTACAAATTCGTTCAATTTCACAAAACGTTCGAAGATTTGCTCCTGCTTTTCTGCGGGTATTCCTACGCCTGTGTCGGTTATACTCAAGAGAATTTTATTCTTTTCAACTTCGCACGAAAGTACTACTTCTCCTTGTTCGGTAAACTTAACAGCGTTGCTAAGTATATTAGTAAGAGCAAGTGACAGTTTTTCGAGATTACTTTCAGTGGTTAGACTCTGATAGTTCGATTTAAATACAACACTAACTCCTTCTTTTGTAGCTGATTTTACAGCTTTGACACACTCTTCACAACAAGTGTTGATGTCCACTGGTGATAGTGGGAATCCTTGTTCCGAACCATCAAGCGCAGATATCTCAAGAATATCACTGATTAGTTTTAATAGCAACTGGCTATTATCTTCTATTAATTTGGCAAAACTTTGTACATCTTCATCCTCTTCGGCAAACATACCGGCAAGTACTGCCGAGAATCCTACGATGGAATTAAGCGGAGTACGTATTTCGTGCGACATGTTCTGTATGAAAATAGTTTTCATCCGGCTGCTCTCTTCGGCAATATCTTTGGCTATACGCAGCTCTTTCTCTGCAGCTTCGAGGATGATGTTTTTCTCTAATAGTTCGTCTTTCGATTTTTTTAATTGTCGGTTCAACTTCCGTTGTTTGTATAGGAAGAAAATGATAAGAGCCAACAAAGTAACCAAGAAGAATACAATGATACGTACATTTTGCAACTCTCTTTCTTGCGAAAGCATCTCCAGTTCTTTCTTTTCGGCATTGATTTTTTGTATATCGAGCAGTGTGGCATATTCTGCCGTGGTAATTTCTTCGTTGTGTATTTTATCTTGATCCAGCACATCTAAGTAGGTGCGGTATAATTCTGCGGCTTTTTCTTTCTGCCCCATTTCCCAATAAATGTCGGCTTGTGGTCTTGCCATTCGGGTAAGCGTACTGGTTTCGCTTTTTCCTTTGATTAAGTCCACCCTTTGCTGAAGTGCGGCAAGTGCTTTGTCGTACTCTTTAATGTGGCGATAATAGGTCATTTCTACTTCATAGAGATAGCTTTTATGACGTTGTAACCTCAAATCGTTTTCAAAGAGTTCTTCGCACTCTTTAAGTGTTTTGCTGGCTAAAGCGATATCATTATCAGCTAAGTATAACAGGATGTAAGCCATCTTTGCAGTTACGCGATGATAGTTGGTTTGGGCTTGTTCCGTGGCGCGCTTCAAGAGTGCAGGTG
Source organism: Bacteroides sp. 214 (assembly GCF_010501015.1). Classification (GTDB taxonomy): domain Bacteria; phylum Bacteroidota; class Bacteroidia; order Bacteroidales; family Bacteroidaceae; genus Bacteroides. Next base: position 82,253 of record NZ_QVML01000016.1, read on the forward strand.
CTTTTTCTTTTTGCCCTAGTTCTATATAATACTTGGCTGCATCACTGTAATGCAATGAAATGTTGAATCTCTTGAGACCTTCATGGCTCTCGAACAGGTCTATTTCTTTCTGCAAGAATTCTACACCTTTTGTTGTAATTCCTTTGGCTGTGTAAATGTTTGCCATACAAGAGTAGCAATTGGCAATCCCTTCCATATACTCTTCGGCTTCGGCCTCCTTCATCATTTTTTCAGCCTCAAATAAGGCAATATGGTATTCGCCCCGGCCAATATAATGGTTAATAAGACGCTGTCCCCATACGAAATAATATGCATTCTGGTCGTGTGTCTCTTTTGCATGTCGCTTAACACGGTTTACCCAGGCAATGATACTGTCGGTCTTGTGTGGATTGCTACCATAGTAGTAGTGATCCAACTTTGCCACCAAAGCCACGGATTGCTCATGGATGCGGTTGTACTGTTTTGCCAAATTGAAAAATGTGTCTGATACAGACAACACAATGGGGTCGGCAACTAACTCCACACATTTTTTATTGTAGATATTCAAAATGCTGTCTTCTCTCTCTTGTTGTGGCGTTTTTTGCGCCCACGCGTTACATGCAAATGAATGAAGAAGAAAGACTAATAAAAATAAATAAACAAAACGAAATCGATAACCCAATGTACTCATATTAGACTGTTATTGTCGGCAAACAAATATAGTGCTGTTTTTGTAATAAAAACAATATTTTGATGAAAAACATTGAATGTTTATGATGAATTATGACTTATTTTGTGCTAATGATATGTTTTTACGCTCTTTATGGACTCAATTCAGGAAAAACGAACGCTTGCTTTTGAACTTTGAGAAGTTAATTTTAACGTATGATGTTTGATAATGAAAATAGACAAAGAGACTTTCTTTCGGGAAGTATATGAAGTGTTAACGGTAATTCCTTCCGGCTCGGTGATTTCTTATGGTGAGATTGCTGAGTTATTGGGGAAACCTGCTTATTCCAGAATGGTGGGGCGTGCGTTGCGAATAGTCCCTGAAGGATTGAGCTTGCCTTGTCATAGAGTGGTGAATGCGCAAGGACGTTTAGCTCCCGGCTGGGAAGAACAACGACAATTATTGCTCAACGAAGGTGTTATTTTCAGACGGAATGGTACGGTTGATATGGATAAATCTCGTTGGAGGTGGAAAGAAATATAATACATTTGGCAAAAAATAAACTTGTTTGATATTGCGTTCTACTTTCATTACCTTTGTAGGAAAAATAATAAAAGATGATAAAGAATTTGATTTTCGATTTTGGTGGAGTGATAGGCGATATAAGCCGCACTAGCGCAGTAAAAGCTTTTGAAAAAGTGGGCGTGGCAAATGCGGATGATTTACTAGACCAATATCATCAAAACGGTATTTTCCTCGAAGTAGAAGATGGCAGCATTAGCGCGGAAGAATTTCGTGCCAAACTAAGTGCTCTTACCGGAAAAGAAATTACAATGGAAGAGGCAAAAGAGGCATGGATGGGCTTTTTTACATATGTGCCTGTCTATCGCTTAGAATATCTGGAAAAATTAAGAAAGCAGGGATATAACCTTTATATACTTAGCAATACCAATCCTTTTATTATGAGTTGGGCAAGAAGTGAAGATTTTTCAGAGCTTGGCAAACCGCTCGATGCTTACTTTGATAAGCTCTATCTTTCTTATCAACTCGATGTGGTGAAACCGCATAAAGAAATCTTCGATATCTTAATAAATGATGGTATAAATCCTGCCGAGTCTGTATTTATTGACGATGGAACTGCTAATGTAGAGATGGGAAAACAACTTGGTTTCTTTACTCTGCAGCCAATTAATGGCACGGATTGGACGGGAGATTTAGACCGCTTGTTGCAGGAAATATCTCGTTAATATTATCCGCCCAATAGAGTAATACATACTCCAAATGGAGTTTGATGGAATAGGTCTTCACCTTCACAAAACGCTGTAACTTTATGCTGGTGAGTGAGTTACGTGTGAAGACCCTCTCTTTTATCCTTCACAGCTTCTTCACGGGAATTTCTCAGTGTATTTTACATCAAAAATCAGTGAGAAACGATCAAAAAATCAGTGAGAAACGAAGTGAAAATCAGTGAGAAAATAAGCTGCCTGTACTTCTTCGGTTATCAGCCATAGCTTCAATGATTGTCCGCCTATGGCTCGTGCCCTGTCAGCCATAGTCTCATGACTCGTCAGCCTATGGCTCATGACTCGTCAGCCATAGTCAAAAAAGTAATTCCACCATATAAGAAACAAAAAAAGGGATGCACCTTTCGGCACATCCCTGATTCTATTTATTGAAGTAACTTCTTAATTACTCGGCAGCATCACCAAATGTTTGGTTTGCTAAGCGTTTGTAATTGTTGTATCTCCATTTTGCATTTGCTTCGGCTGCTTGGAATAATTCAACAGCTTCGGCTGGGTATTGTTTCAACAATGAAGTGTAACGAACTTCACCCTTTAAGAAGTCTTGGAACTTAGACCACTCGGGCTCTTTAGAGTCGAGCATGAATGGGTTCTTTCCTTCGGCTTCCAAAGCTGGGTTGAAACGCCACAAATGCCAGTAACCACTTTCTACCGCACGTTCTTCTTCGGCTTGCGATTTGCCCATACCGGCTCTCAAACCGTGGTTGATACAAGGTGCGTAAGCAATAATCAATGATGGTCCCGGATATGCTTCTGCTTCGCGGATAGCCTTCAAAGTTTGTGCTTGGTCGGCACCCATAGCGATTTGAGCAACATATACGTAGCCGTAAGTTGTAGCCATCAAACCAAGATCTTTCTTACGAATTTTCTTGCCCGAAGCAGCAAACTTAGCGATTGCACCTACTGGGGTAGCTTTTGACGATTGTCCACCTGTGTTTGAGTAAACTTCGGTATCGAGTACCAGGATGTTTACATTCTCGCCGGTAGAAATCACGTGGTCAAGACCACCGTAACCAATATCATACGAAGCACCGTCACCACCGATAATCCATTGTGAACGTTTTACTAAGTATTGTTTCAAATCGTAGATACCTTTGCAGATGTCGCATTTATCTTTTGTAGCTTCTAGCATCGGAATGATCTTCGCTGCCAACTCTTTGCTCTTTTCAGCATCGTTCATGTTTTCAATCCATGCTGTGTAAAGCTCTTTGTTTTCAGCAGGACAGCTATCAGAAGCAAGTGCCTGGTTCATCAAGATAATAATGCGTTCGCGCATTTTCTTGTTAGCCAGCTCCATACCTAAACCATATTCGCAGAAGTCTTCGAACAGTGAGTTAGCCCAAGCCGGACCTTGTCCTGCATCGTTCATAGTATAAGGAGTAGATGGCACAGAACCCGAGTAGATAGAGGTACAACCTGTTGCATTAGCTACTATCTGACGGTCGCCAAACAACTGAGTTACCAACTTCACGTATGGAGTTTCTCCACAACCCGAACAAGCTCCCGAGAATTCAAACAATGGTGTAGCAAACTGTGAGTTCTTCACGTTTGATGCTACATCTACCAAGTGTTGTTTAGTCTTCACTTGTTTTGTACAGTAATCCCAGTTAGCAGCTTCTGCCAATTGAGTATCAAGTGGTTGCATAGAAAGAGCTTTGCCGCCTTTCTTAGGATTACCCGGACAAACATCCTCACAGTTACCACAACCTAAACAGTCTAGTGGATCAACTTGGATACGGAATGTCATGTCTGCAAATTGCTTACCAACAGCTTTCAATGAAGGGAAGTTAGCACCTTTTTGCTCTTCGGCATCCAGTACGAACGGACGGATAGCAGCGTGAGGACAAACGTATGCACACTTGTTACATTGAATACAAGTTTCAGGATTCCATTCAGGAACGAAAGCAGCTACACCGCGTTTTTCGTATTGAGAAGTTCCTTGATTCCATGTTCCGTCTTCGCGACCTTTGAATGCAGATACCGGAAGTAAGTCTCCGTCTTGTGCATTGATAGGGAATACCACTTCGTTGATGAAAGCCGGATTGTCGTTAGCTTCCACTTCGTCGTTAGGTAAGTTAGCCCATGCTGGGTCAATAGTAAGTTGCTTGTATTCGCCACCACGATCTACTGCAGCGTAGTTCATGTTTACTATGCTTTCGCCCTTGTTTCCGTAAGACTTCACAATGAATTTCTTCATTTGCTCAATAGCCAAGTCTACCGGAATAACCTGAGTGATACGGAAGAATGCTGATTGCAAGATGGTGTTGGTGCGGTTGCCCAAGCCAATTTCCATTGCAATTTCAGTAGCATTAATGTAGTATGTTGTAATGTTATTCTTTGCCAGGTAGCGTTTTACGCGGTTAGGTAAATGCTTACCCAATTCTTCTCCACTCCAGATGGTGTTCAAAAGGAATGTACCGTTTGGACGAAGACCACGTGTTACGTCATACATCTTCAAGTAAGCTTGTACGTGGCAAGCTACGAAGTTAGGTGTATTTACCAAATAAGTAGAACGAATAGGATGGTCGCCAAAGCGAAGGTGTGAGCAGGTAAAACCGCCCGACTTCTTAGAGTCGTACGAGAAGTATGCCTGGCAATATTTATTAGTGTTATCACCAATAATTTTAATTGAGTTCTTGTTAGCACCTACTGTACCATCAGCTCCCAATCCGTAGAATTTAGCTTCGTACATTCCTTCGCCACCAAGTGCGATTTCTTCTTTTTGAGGAAGAGAGGTAAATGTAACATCATCAACAATACCAAAGGTAAAGTGATTCTTTGGTTCGGGCAATGCCAAGTTTTCAAATACAGAGATGATTTGAGCAGGAGTAGTATCTTTTGAAGAAAGACCGTAACGACCACCTACGATTACCGGCGCGTTTTCTGTTCCATAGAAACAGTCTTTTACGTCCAGATAAAGTGGTTCGCCGTTTGCTCCCGGTTCTTTTGTTCTGTCCAAAACAGCGATACGTTTCGCAGTTTTAGGCACAGCAGCCAAGAAGTGTTTTGCAGAGAATGGACGGTACAAGTGTACGGCAACCAAACCTACTTTTTCGCCTTCGGCACGCATGTGGTCAATAGCTTCGCGAGCAGCTTCTGTTACTGAACCCATAGCGATAATTACACGGTCAGCATCTTCTGCACCGTAATAGTCAAACAAGCCATATTTACGTCCGGTAATAGCCGAAAGTTCGTTCATGTATTCTTCTACGATAGCAGGAACAGCATCATAGTACGAATTGCACGACTCTCTGTGTTGGAAATAAACATCAGGATTTTCGGCCATACCACGAGCAACAGGTGCATTGGGGTTCAATGCGCGTTGACGGAATTCAGCCAATACTTTTTGGTCAATAAGGTGAGCCAAATCTTCGTTTTCGAGTACTTCAATCTTTTGGATTTCGTGTGAAGTACGGAAGCCATCAAAGAAGTTTACGAAAGGAACGCGAGCTTTAAGCGTAGAAAGATGCGCTACAGCGGCAAGGTCCATAACTTCTTGTACAGAACCTTCGGCAAGCATAGCGAAACCTGTTTGGCGAGTAGCCATAACGTCTTGGTGGTCACCAAAGATAGAAAGTGCATGAGATGCCAATGCGCGAGCCGATACGTGGAATACGCAAGGAAGCAACTCACCGGCAATTTTGTACATATTCGGGATCATCAATAACAGACCCTGAGAAGCTGTGTACGTAGTAGTCAACGCACCTGCCTGAAGTGAACCGTGAAGTGCACCTGCGGCACCACCTTCCGATTGCATTTCTTGTACCAATACTGTTTCGCCGAAGATGTTTTTACGACCTTTTGCAGCCCACTCGTCTACGTACTCTGCCATAGTCGAAGAAGGGGTGATTGGGTAGATAGCAGCAACTTCAGAGAACATATACGAGATATGCGCAGCTGCCTGATTACCATCACATGTTAAAAACTTTTTTTGTTTAGCCATAACTAAATTAAAAATATATTAAGTAAATAAATCATTTATAGGTTGTACATTCTAATATAAAAATCCAAACAACCAGAGTGGTATTTGGTTTCCTCTACCTATTTCCATTTTATGCATGGCATAGGTTACCTTCGGGTTGTTCTTCACGCGTTGTCCCTCGTAGCAAATCTTAAAGGGTATATTGTCGTTCACAAGGAACGATATGTTTTTATCACCTTTGTATAGCTTGTGATCTTTGTACATGGTGTTGAGAAAGAACGTGTCGAGCACATCCTGTTCTTTCACTGTTACCGGATAGATTGAGTACATCAGATTGGTGTTGTGCATCATAATCTTCGCGGGTTTTTTAGGAAACTCTTCACCGTGGGGATAAACCATGTTAATTAATCGTGCATCCGCCAGATACTTAATGTAGTTCATGACTGTAGCGCGCGATGTTTGTATGTCGTTAGCCAACTGACTTACGTTCGGAGCCTTTGGCTCGTCAACAGCCAGTAGATATAATAATTTCTTTATTTTCGATAGGTATTTTAGCTCTATTTGTTTTAACAGAAGTATATCTACTTCTATCATCATGTTCATGGTTTTGAGTAGATTTTCCGAGAAATTGCGTTCTTCGAGGAAGAACGGATAAAAGCCATGGTGCAAATAGTCTTGAAAATAATTGAGAGGATGAACTTTGGATAACACTGTGCGTGCTATCTGCTCATGATTTTGCAAAATATCATTGAGTGTATAAGCCGGGAAGTCCATACCTGTTTGAAGGTTTACAAATTCGCGAAACGAAAACCCTCGCAAGTTATAACTCTTAACTATATCGCGAAGTTCAAGGTTCTCTTCTTTCAGGCGCATGACTGATGAGCCGGTAAAAACGATTTTTAAGTCGGGGTAGAGATCATAACAGGCACGTAGCTCTTTGCTCCAATCGGGATACTTAAAGACTTGGTCAATAAGCAATACTTTACCGCCTCGCTTGCGAAACTCTCCAGCGAAATCCACAATGGTATTGGCAGAAAAATAGAGATTATTCATGTTGATAAAGAGGCAAGAACGATCTGTTCCGAAATTTTCTTTAGCATATTGCAGCAAGAATGTAGTTTTCCCAACGCCGCGCGTACCTTTTATACCAATGAGCCTGTCGTTCCAATCAATCTCATTCATGAGGTCTCTTCGAACGGGCGCTTTGGCGTGTTCTACAAGATATGCATGGGTACGGTAAAATGCTTCCATCTTTATCGGTTTTATCGGCTTGCAAATATAATTCTTTATTTGCTATTTGCAAAGTAGAGATAGCAAAATGTCGGCTTATTAGATAAGTTTATGTTTTAAAGGCGTTATCTTTGCGTATGCAAAAATATTCTGCAACATGAAGAGTCCCAATTTGTATATCTTTAACCCTGATCATGACTTGGCACTTGCCAATAATGATCCTAACTACATGGCGCCCGAGTCGGCGAGAAAGATGGCTGCCGAGATGGCGCTGTTGCCTCTTTGGTATGCTGATGCTAACGACTATGTGTTGGCTCCATCAAAATATAATTTGGTCTTTGCGGAAGAGATGCGCAAGCGATTCCCTCATCTTCCACGGTTAATAACGGAGAAAGAATTGTCGGGTCAATCTTTCAATATTGTGCCATGGGGATGGAATGCTTCACTGAAGAACAGACTATTGAAGCTGGGCGTTTCAGAAAGGTTGCTGCCTCCAAAAGAAACATTAGATCTTATTCGTACTTATTCCAACAGAAAATTCGCCTCTGCATTACTCCCCAAGCTCTTGATGGACGCTAATTGTTGTGGAGAATCACATTACCTTACCACACTCGAAGAGTTGCGGGAGTTTGTCATGCAACATCCTGACGCTGTTTTGAAAATGCCTTTGTCGGGTAGCGGAAAAGGACTTTGCTGGTGCAAAGGTAGTTTTGACAAACCAATAGCCAATTGGTGTATTAATGTATTAAAACAGCAAGGTGGGGTTGTTGCCGAACCAATGTATAAGAAAGTACGTGATTGTTCTATGCTATTTTACAGTGATAAAAACTCTGTACGCTTTTATGGTTATTCACTATTTGTAACTTCAAACAAGGGAGTATATACTGGAAATATACAAATGCCCGATGAGCTAATAGAAAAAGAATTAAATACATATGTTGCACAAGAAACTTTAAGGGCGGTTAGAATGGCTATAGAAAAGGAGCTGTCGCTTGCCCTGCCTTCCTTTTATAATGGCTTTTTAGGTGTGGATATGATGATTTGTAGTGCTTCTGACAATAGATCTACTTGTTACTTGCATCCTTGCGTGGAGATTAATTTGCGTACGACCATGGGGGTTGTTGCACATAAAATCTGCGATAACTATTTGCATCCGGCTTCAATAGGAACATTCCAAATTGATATTGTTAAACCGGGTGTAAGTGTAGCGTTTAACCCTCAAGAAGATGTTGAGAAATTACCATTGGTATATACTCAAGAGAAAATTAAAGAAGGATCCTTCCCCTTGGTTCCTGTTACTGCCAGCTCTCAGTATGCAGCTACCGTAGTGGTGCGTAGTCAATTTCCGCAAATACATTGAGTGGCCTCACTTTCATTCCCAAACCTGTCTACAGCCGAAACCGCGTAATAGGCATAATTCTTCCATGGCAATAAAGGAGCATAGGTGTAATTGGTCTCTTTAATTCGTTGTGCGATGATATTTATGGGGCTGTCGGTGTCTACTGGAAACGAATCCGAACCATATATAATATAATAAGGAGTGTTGCTTACATCATTGTCTGTGGCAGCCTGCCACGAGAGGGTTACATAACCTTCTTGTCGAATTGCAGTAAGGGAGGTGGGAGGAGTAGGAGCTACATTGTCTAGCCATGGCATAGGAGGTTGAAGCGCCGGAGTCGTGTAATAATGGCTAGCAAGCTTGTCGTAGATACCTTGTGTGTTATTTATTAAAAACTCCACGCGATAGTGTGCTTTGCCGGCAAGCTGATGCTTGCGGATAAAGCGGAGCTGGCGTTCAATGTCGTCAATACTCCAATTGCCATCATTGGGGTGAAGAAAGTAAATACCCAATCCGGGAATAATATGACGACCGTTGCTCTGCTCCTGCCAGTCGAGTGCAAAGGGGAAAAAATCGTTTTCGCGGAAGTACATCATAGGGTAAATCTGGTCTTGTATACCTTCGGAAAGCCACTGCTGTACATCTTGGTGTACAGTGTGGTAGGCGTTCCAATTTTTGGATGGGTATCTTGTGGTATCGCGAAACTTCCCTACAGGCGAAGTGCTAACCTTTACCCACGGTTTTTTTGCTTTTACACCTTTATATATATGACGCACTATTTCAGTGATGTTATCTCGTCTCCATTGGGTGATACTCTTACCTTTGCCATACTGCTTGAACTCCTTTGCGTCGGCAAAACCTTGCATATTTTCAGGATAGCGCAGGTAATCCAGATGGATACCGTCTATGTCGTAATTGTCTACAATCTCGTTTGCCAACTCCATCAGGTATTCTTTGGTTTTTGGATTGCCGGGATTGAGGTACCAGTTACCCCGTTGTCTTACGCAAATGCCTGAGCTCTTTTTTGTAACCGACCGTGCGCCAAGGCTCGCCACTTGTTTGTTATTTCCCAAAGGAATACCCACAATCCACGCATGACATTCCATTCCTCGCTTGTGACATTCTTCAACGACAAATTTCAGTGGGTCGTATCCGGGTGTCTTTCCTACTTTCCCTGTAAGTAATGCGCTATACGACTCAATAGCAGATTTGTAAAATACATCCCCCCGCGTACGAGCTTGAAAAAGCACGGTGTTGAAGTTGGCTTCCTGTAGCTTATCGAGTATTTGCAGTAATTCTTCTTGTTGTTTCTTTGTTTGTGCAGTGGAAGTTGCACGCGTCTTTGGCCAGTCTAAAGCGTATGCTGTAGTTATCCAGGCAGCCCTTACTTCGTATTTGGGCTGGGCGGTCATTACCATTGAAAACAATGAAAGAAAAAATAAGAGAAAGAATTTGTGCATACTTATTTTTCATTAAAAACTCTACAAAGTTAGCAAAATGGTCGTTTAGTTTACGATTATTCGGTTGATTGTCTTATTTTTGCTTAGTTTTTAACGCGTAAGAAATCAGTATGATTCCGTAAACAAAAATAAAATGAAAAAGAAACTAAAGAAATCTACTTGGCTTGCACTTGCCTTGCTTATTTATGTAACAGCAATGGCTGTTTACTTCCTGCCACGCAATACAGAGATTGGCGATACGGAGAAGTACATCACGCTAGCTGCTTCCTACGTAATTGTTGCTGCTTTGTGGTTTGTACTCCGCAAAAAAGAGCAATTTAAAGAGAGACGAGAAAGAGAAAATAATAACTAATTAAAAACGAAGAAACAATGAAGAAAATTATGATCATTTGCTGTCTGTTGGTGGCATCGCTGTCGGCTCACGCACAGTTTGAACAAGGAAAATGGATTGTAAACCCCTCGATAACAGGTTTGGACTTATCGCATAGCAAGGGTAGCGATACTACCTTTGGGATTGTAGCGCAAGGAGGTAACTTCTTGATGGATAATGTGGCACTTTTGGTAACACTTGGTGCACAGTGGCAAGACTCTTTCGATGTTTATGCATTGGGAGTAGGAGGTCGTTATTATTTCGATAAATGTGGTGTCTATGCAGGTGTTGGGTTTAAGATGAATCATCTTAGTCTTAGCAATTCTTTAGGTGGTGATTCAGATACCAATTATCTTTTTAACGCCGAAGTAGGCTATGCTTTCTTTATTACCCGAACTGTAACGATAGAGCCTGCTGTGTACTACGATTTGAATCTGGATGGATTTAAGTATGATAACTTTGGGCTTAAAGTTGGATTTGGAATTTATTTCTAAAAGAAGAAGCTATATATATCCTTAAGAAACGAGGCTCACTTTCAAGCGAAGTGAGCCTCGTTTCTTATGAAAACAGACTTCATTTAGTGTAAAAGTGAAGCCCAAAAATAGTACAAATCACGCAAGTTTCTCTTTTAGGAATTGTCCTGTATAGCTTGCTCCACACGCTGCTACTTCTTCCGGTGTTCCGCAAACAATCAGGTTTCCTCCTTGTTTGCCTCCTTCAGGACCTAGGTCTATCACATAATCGGCACATTTTATAACATCCATGTTGTGCTCGATAATAACAATGGTATGTCCGCGTAAAATCAACGCATCGAACGCTTCGAGCAGTTTGCGGATGTCATGGAAATGTAGCCCCGTAGTAGGTTCATCAAAGATAAAGAGGGTAGGGTCTACTTTCTCTTGACTAAGGTAATAAGCTAATTTTAAGCGTTGGTTTTCTCCACCCGAAAGGGTAGAAGAGGCTTGTCCCAATTTAATGTATCCTAACCCAACTGCCTGTAGCGGTGCCAGTTTCTTTAATATCTTTTTTTGACCGTATTTGGTGAAGAATTCTACTGCTTGGTTTACCGTCATGTTCAGTAACTCATAGATGCTTACGTCGTGGTATTTCACTTCGAGCACATCGCTTTTGAAACGCTTGCCATGACAACTTTCGCACTCCAATACTAAGTCTGCCATGAACTGCATTTCTACTGTTACAGTACCGTCACCTTTACATTCTTCACATCGCCCACCTTCGCTGTTAAAGCTGAAGAAGCCTGCGGTATAGCCCATTTGCTTGGCGAGTGGCTGCTCTGCCCATAGTTTTCTGATGTCATCATAAGCCTTAATGTAGGTCACAGGGTTGCTCCGACTAGACTTTCCTATAGGGTTCTGATCTATAAACTCCACATTGCGCAAACTTTTAATATCTCCTCCCATACTTATAAACTCGCCTGGCCGGTCGCTACACTCATCCAGTTCGCGCTTAAGGGCCCGATACAAAATATCGCGTACCAATGTGCTTTTCCCTGAGCCAGAGACTCCGCTTACTACCGTCATCACATTGAGTGGAAAGCGTACGTCAATACCTTTCAGGTTGTTTTCGCGAGCACCTGTTATTTCAATGTAGTTGTTCCATGGGCGGCGATGCAGTGGTACAGGAATCTCTTCTTCTCCAAGCAGGTAGTGCACGGTGTGACTTTTACTACCCTTTTTCAGTTCTTTCATGTCACCTTCATACACAACTTCTCCACCCAATCGCCCGGCATCGGGACCTAAGTCGATGATGTAGTCGGCAGCACGGATGATTTCTTCATCATGCTCCACTATAACAACAGTGTTGCCGAGTGTTTGCAATTGGCGCAACACGCGAATCAGTTTGTCGGTGTCGCGACTGTGTAGTCCGATACTTGGTTCGTCGAGAATATATAAACTACCTACCAGACTGCTCCCTAATGAGGTAGCGAGGTTGATACGCTGGCTCTCACCTCCCGAGAGTGAGTTGCTTAACCTGTTCATTGTTAAGTAGCCTAACCCTACATCCACCAAGAAACTCAGTCTGCTGGTTATCTCTGTGAGAATACGTTTGGCAATGGCTGCATCGTGCTTATCGAGCTTTAATAAGCGAAAAAAATCTTGTAGTTCCGTAATTGGTAAATCCACTAATTCGCTAATCGGTTTACCGCCTACACGTACATATCCCGCTTCGGGTTTCAGCCGGGTGCCATGGCAGGTAGGACAGGTTGTTTTGCCGCGATATCGGGCAAGCATTACACGATATTGTATTTTGTATTGGTTCTCCTGAACCATCTTAAAGAACTCGTTAATGCCATGAAGTGATCCTCCGTCTCCATTCCAGAGAATGTGGCGTTCTTTGTCGGTCAGTTCGTAATAAGGGGTAAATATAGGGAACTTAACATCATATGCTGCCCGGATAAATTCATTTTTCCATTCGCCCATAACGTCGCCTCGCCAACAAACCACCGCCCCGTCATATACAGAAAGTACACGATTCGGTATAACCAGATGTTCATCGATACCGATAACCTTGCCAAATCCTTCGCATGTGGGACATGCTCCAATGGGCGAGTTGAAAGAAAACATCTGATCATTAGGCTCTTCAAAGAGTATGCCGTCGGCTTCGAACTTAGTACTGAAGGTGTATAACTTGCTGGTGGCATCTTCTGCATAAAAGCGTAACATGCAGATGCCATCTCCTTCGTACATCGCTGTTTCGGCAGAATCGGTAAGGCGGCTAATAGCGTCTTTGCTGTTGCTTACCGTCATACGGTCTATTAGGAGGTAAATAATATCATCCTCTTTATAGGTGTATTCGTCTATGCGAATCATTTCGCCATTTACTTCCAGACGGTTAAACCCTTGTTTGAGGTAGATATCGAGTTGCTCTGACGCAGTGCGATTGTTGCCTATACGGAAAACCGAAAGTACAGTATAACGCGTACCTTCAGGATGGCTTGTCATGCAGTTTACAATGTCTTCGGTACTGTGCTTTTTTACCTCTTCGCCACTTATTGGACTAAAAGTCTTTCCGATGCGGGCATAAAGTAAACGTAGATATTCGTACACTTCGGTGCTGGTACCTACGGTGGAACGTGGATTGCGGCTACTAACTTTTTGTTCAATGGCAATAGCAGGCGGAATACCCTTAATGAAATCACATTCCGGTTTACTCATTCGTCCAAGGAACTGGCGGGCATAAGACGAAAGGCTTTCCACATAGCGGCGTTGCCCTTCGGCATAGAGTGTGTCGAAGGCAAGCGATGACTTCCCTGAGCCCGACAAGCCGGTAATTACCACCAACTTGTTGCGCGGAATGGCAACATCAATATTCTTCAGGTTGTTAACTCTTGCTCCCTTTACACTTATGTATTTGCTTTCCGACATATTCTTCAAACTAAAAAATCCCCGCAAAGGTACTATTTATTACTGAAATAGAAATCGGGTAAATACAAATAAACGTTTATCTTTGCGTTCTAAATGTAATACCGAATCGTATGAAATATAAGCTTTTACTACTCGTTCTTTGTATCACAGGCTCGCTTTTTGCACAACAAGAACAACGTTATCCTAAACGCGAATTTCGTGGCGCGTGGATTCCAACCGTTACGGAACTTTATCGTGGCATGAGTTCCGAAGCTATGCAACAGCGCCTTATTAAAGAGCTTGACATATTGCAAGCGGCAGGTATTAACGCTATTCTCTTTCAGGTACGCCCCGAAGCCGATGCTTTGTATGAATCGCCTTACGAGCCATGGAGCCGTTTCCTTACTGGTGTGCAAGGACAAGCACCCAATCCTTATTGGGATCCTATGGCATTTATGATTACTGAGTGTCACAAACGTGCTATGGAGTTTCATGCGTGGATTAATCCTTATCGGGTAAAAACAAATATTGCCAATGAACTTCATCCCAGTCATATCTATCATGCACATCCCGAATGGTTTGTGCAATACGACAACAAGCTTTTCTTTGACCCTGCACTCTCTCAAAGCCGGGAACATATTTGTAAAGTAGTAGCCGACATGGTAGCTCGTTACGATCTCGACGCCATTCATATGGACGATTATTTTTATCCGTACCCTACCCAGGAAGCCTATCCGGATGATGCTAACTATGCTCGCTATGGTGCGGGTTTTGCCAATAAAGCAGACTGGCGTCGTAACAATGTAAACGTACTCATCAAGCAAATTCACGAAACAGTACGTGCCACCAAACCATGGGTGAAGTTTGGTGTAAGTCCTTTTGGCGTCTATCGCAATCAAAGTGCAGATCCATTAGGAAGTAACACACAAGCTCTTGCCAATTACGACGACCTTTATGCTGATGTATTGCTTTGGGCGCGCGAAGGTTGGATAGATTACAACATCCCGCAACTTTACTGGCATGTAGGACACCCTCGTGCTGACTATGGAGTCTTGGTAGAGTGGTGGGCTAAGAATAACGAAAACCGTCCGCTTTTCATCGGGCAATCTATCTCCAACACCGTGAAGAATGCCGACCCCGACAATCCCGCTATTAATCAGCTCCCTTTGAAGATGAAGCTCGAACGTTCTTTCCAATCCATTGGTGGTGCCTGTCAATGGCCGGCAAATGGAATTATTACCAATGAAGGCAATTATGCAGATGCTCTAAAAGCGGAGTATTACAAATATCCGGCTTTACCCCCTGTATTCGACTTTATCGACAATGTAGCTCCTGGCAAGGTGAAGAAGCTAAAACCAGTATGGACAGCCGATGGCTATATCCTTTTCTGGACACCACCCAAAGCATCCAGCGAAATGGATAGAGCTGTTCGTTATGTGGTATATCGCTTTGAAAACAAACAAAAAGTAGACATCAATAATCCGGCGAATATTGTTGCTATTACCTCCGAACCTTTCTTGAAATTGCCTTACGAGAACGGGAAAACTAAATACAGATATGTAGTGACAGCGTTAGATCGTCTGCAAAACGAATCGCGAAGTGTGGGAAAAGCTGTGAAACTGTAGTTTCTTTACCCCTTATTTTTGCTGATAATCCAAATAATAACCGGTGCACCGAATAAAGCTGTTACTGCATTTATAGGTAGTGTAGACTGGCTGCCGGGCAGTTGCGAAACCAAATCGCACAGCAACATAATCACTGCGCCTATAAGCATTGAAGCCGGAAGTATAATGCGGTGATTGGACGTGCGGAAAAGTCCGCGGGCAATATGTGGAATAGTAATGCCAATAAAGGCGATAGGGCCAGTAAAAGCGGTAGATGTACCGGCAAGTAACGCGGTTGCCAGTATCGCATACAACCGCAGACGCGATACAGAAATACCCAAACCTGCCGCGTAGTTTTGTCCCAGCAGAAAAATATTAAGTTGTTTTTGAAGCAACAGTGCCATTACTACTCCAATGGCAATAACCGGAAGCATAACACGCATATACTCCCAACCCACAGCAGATAAACTGCCAAAGGTCCATGTTACGAAAAGTTTTAGTGTATCAGGATTACTCACGCTTTGCAGAATGCTGACAATTGCTCCGGCAAAGTTACCGAACATCATTCCTATTATTAATAAGGAAACAGTTTGTGGTATTTTAATGGAGACAATAATAACCAATAGTAACACGCATGCCGCACCGATAATAGCTGCTGCTACTTGTCCCCATCCTGCAATCATCCAAAGAGGAAGAGAAGCAGAGCCTAGTGTCAGCAGTGCTACTCCCAAACTTGCTCCCGAAGTAACCCCAAGAACATCAGGTCCTGCCAATGGATTGTGAAAAACAGTTTGCATCAATACACCGGCAGTCGATAAAGCAATACCGGTAAGAATCGCGGTTAATGCTTTGGGTAGGCGGTGGTTAAGGATAATTTCGCGGTATATTTCATTTTCGCTTTTCCCGGTAAGAGTAGCCCAGATATCACTTAGCTGTAGGCTTATACTTCCAAAAAGAATGTCGGCTGTCAACGCCAATACAAGCAATACTACTAAAAAAACAAATAGTTTCTTCATGGGGCAAGGCGGTTGAAGTAAGTAAATTCGTAGTTGGGTAGCAGTTCGGGATGCAATACCTTAATCATATCACTGAGCAAAAGGTCGGGGCGAGCTACGCCACTTTCCCAGAAATCATTCCCTCCGGTGGCGTTCATGCGTTTGTTGTTGTTATACACATTTCCGCTTTTGAATGCGTCGAAGAGTTTGTATTTGCTATCGGTTTTTCCAAGTTCTTCCAGTGTAGAGGCTTGTGCACCTACCCATACTTCGGCTTTATTGAAGTGTACCAATGCTTCTTCAATAGTACTGCTGATGCTTCCGCTACTGGTGTCTTTCTTGTAGTAATAGTTGCCGCCCGCATCACGAAAAAGCTGTCCGCTATAACTTTGTCCGCCCGGCATAGACCAACTGCCACGGAAGTCTTGTCCCGAAAGTATGGTGGGCTGGTGGCTTTGTGTGGTGGCAAGTGCTTTTACTTTATTGTATTGCGCTTCAATCGTTTGAAAAACGCTATCGGCAAGGGCAGATTTGTTGAAGAAAGCACCTACAAATTTTATCCATTCTGCTCTGCCAAGCAATGTTTTTTCTTGCCATTCAATGTTATAAATAACCGTTAATCCGGTTTGTCTCATCTTTTTGCTGTTCTCGTCATCGGCATTATAAGCAGTAGTCATTACAGCTTGGGGGTGTAGCAACAGGAGTTTCTCAATGTTGAGGTTAAAGGCATCTCCCATATCTTGAACTCTTCCGGCTTTAACAGCTTCACGTACGGTAGGGTTATAGATGAAGTCGGGGCTACAGATTCCGCTAATCACATCGAGTTCGTTCAGTAACTCAAGAAATCCGAGATGGGTGGCGGAGTTTGTCATTAACCGGGTGATGGGAATGGTTACTTTCCTTCCGTTGGCTGGGGTGGGCGTGTCGTTGTCGGTCACAAGGTAGTAAGTATCATATACTTCGCCTGTTTTCCACGGATTCAGCACGCTAACGGTGGTGTAGCTCTCTTGAACTGTAATTGTAAACAGCTCCGCGTGAGTTATTTCAATGCTTTTTCCCTGCGCGTTTGCCTGTTCCGTTCGTTGCTCTTTTTGTTTGCCACAAGCCGAAAGTAATAGGATGATAATGAATATGATACTTAAGATAAACCTGTTTCCCATAAAGAATAACTTTTCGGCGCAAAGATAGAACTTCTTTTGCTAAAGAATTGTTGTTTAGGAATAGTTCTTTTATTTTTGTGAGTATCACCATTAATAAATATACATATGAAATTCTTTATTGACACCGCCAACCTGGCGCAAATCAAAGAGGCACACGAACTCGGTGTGCTCGACGGCGTAACTACCAACCCTTCGCTCATGGCAAAAGAAGGTATTAGCGGAGTAGAGAACCAACACAAACACTATGTGGAGATTTGTAACCTTGTGCAAGGCGATGTAAGTGCCGAAGTAATTGCAACCGATTACGAAGGAATGATTAGAGAGGGTAAAGAGCTTGTTGCGCTGCATCCCAACATTGTCGTAAAAGTTCCCTGTATTGCTGATGGCATCCGGGCTATCAAGTATTTTTCTTCCAATGGCATCCGCACTAATTGTACTCTTGTATTCTCTACCGGACAAGCGTTGCTGGCGGCAAAAGCAGGGGCAACCTATGTTTCTCCTTTTGTGGGCAGGCTCGACGATGTTAGCGAAAATGGTGTTGCCTTGGTAGGCGAAATTGTTGAAATGTATCGTTACTACGACTATCCTACGCAGGTATTGGCGGCATCCATTCGTCACACACGCCACATAATACAATGTGTGGAAGTAGGTGCCGATGTAGCTACTTGTCCGCTAAGTGCTATTAAAGGTTTGCTGAAGCATCCGTTGACAGACTCCGGCTTGGCACAATTCTTGGCAGATTATAAAAAGGTAAACGGATAAGTACAGATTCTCTACGCGTTGAGAATAAAGACTTAAAGCGTCAAGTATTTATTCTCAACGCGTAGAGAATTTCTGATATTTGTTGTAGCTTTGCCTTAAGTTAAGTTACTATTTATGAAAAAGAAGACTTTTAATCTGCTTATTTCCCTGTTTTTATTGTTGAGTAGCTCTGTTTACGCACAGCAAACTACTACCGAACCAATTGCCGACAAAGTAGGATACATTGTTAAAGTGGGCGATTATGCACCCGATTTTACGATAACTCTTACTACGGGTGAGTCGGTAAAACTCTCTTCGTTGCGTGGTAAATTAGTTATGTTGCAGTTTACCGCAAGTTGGTGTGGTGTTTGCCGCAAGGAGATGCCTTACATTGAAAAAGATATCTGGCAGAAGCATAAAGACAATGCGAACTTCGCCTTGATTGGTATAGACCGCGACGAACCGTTGGATAAAGTGATAAAATTTGGTCAGCAGGTGGGGGTAACTTACCCGCTGGGGTTAGACCCGGGTGCAGATATCTTTGCATTGTATGCACTTCGTCAGTCGGGAATTACCCGCAATGTGTTGATCGATAAAAACGGGGAAATAATTATGCTTACCCGCTTGTTCAATGAACAAGAGTTTAATGAGCTGGTAGCGAAGATTGATAAAATGCTGAAATAGGATAGGACTTAACTCTTTTGCTAACAAATAATTCATAAAATCAATGGGTATTTATATAACAGTTGCAATTCTTATTGTTTCTGCCATCTTTTTTGTAAGTGGCAAAATACGCTCGGACGTGGTGGCTTTGTGCGCCTTGGTGTTGCTAACCCTTACTGGTGTGCTTACACCCGAGGAGGCTCTGACCGGTTTCTCTAACTCTGTCGTTATCATGATGGTGGGGCTTTTTGTGGTGGGAGGTGCTATCTTCAAAACCGGCTTGGCGAAGATGATAAGTAGCCGTATCCTGAACTTGGCAGGAACCAACGAGTTGAAATTGTTTATACTAATCATGTTGGTGACCTCTGTTATCGGAGCTTTTGTAAGCAATACAGGTACGGTGGCGTTGATGCTGCCTATCGTAGTAAGCATGGCGGCGAGTGGCAATATAAATGTAAGTCGTTTGTTGATGCCGTTGGCTTTTGCCAGTAGCATGGGTGGTATGATGACCTTAATTGGTACACCGCCCAACCTTATTATAAACAACGTAATGGTTGATGCCGGTTACAAAAGCCTTTCTTTCTTTTCGTTTACTCCCGTTGGCTTGGTTTGCCTTGCGGTAGGACTGATTGTGCTTGTTCCATTGAGCAACATGGTGTTGAGTAAGAGAGGACAGAAGGGAAAAGGAAAAAAGAAAGGCAAAACATTGAAAGAACTGGCTGGCGAATATCGCTTGTCAAACAATTTATACCGTATTCAGGTAGAGAAGGGTTCTTCGCTTGTCGATAAAACATTGCAAGAGCTTGGCATTACTAAAAACTATAATATCTCCGTGCTCGAAGTACGTCGCCTTTCTACCTCGCGCAAGTTTTTCAAAACCATGAGTCAGGAACTTGCGGGTGCAAGTACGGTGGTGTCGGCAGACGATATTCTTTATGTGCTTGGCGAGTTCGAGAACGTAGAGCGCTTTGTCAATGAAACCGGAAACAAACTGCTGGATACACACCAAATAGAAGGTGGTAGTGCTTCCCGGCAAGAGAATCTGGCATTTACCGAAATTGGAATCGCCGAGATTTTATTAATGGATAACTCCAAACTCATCAATAAACCGGTATCGGCATCGGGGTTTCGAGAAAATTATGGTATTAATATATTAGGTATCAAACGCAATGGACGCTATATCCTGCGCGAGTTGAAAGATACAAATATGCATTCGGGAGATGTGCTGTTGGTGCAAGGTGCATGGATAGATATTGCCCGTTTGAGCGAAGATCAATCCGAATGGGTGGTGCTTGGGCAACCTCTGACAGAAGCTGCTAAAGTTACGCTAGACCATAAAGCTCCGGTTGCAGCGGCAATTATGATTTTAATGGTTGTTACGATGATGTTCGACTTCATCCCTGTTTCTCCTGTTATCGCTGTATTGATTGCTGCTATTTTAATGGTGCTGACGGGTTGTTTCCGCAATGTGGAAGAAGCTTATAAAACCATCAACTGGGAGAGCATTGTGCTTATTGCCGCCATGCTACCTATGTCGCTGGCGTTGGAGAAAACCGGTGCTTCCGAACTGGTGTCGGGTGCACTCGTTAGCGGACTTGGCGACTACAGTCCCTATGTTTTGATGGCAGGTATCTATTTTACAACTTCGCTCATGACCATGTTTATCAGTAACACGGCAACGGCTGTATTGATGGCACCCATCGCGCTGAGCGCCGCCATGCAAATGGATTTAAGTCCTTTCCCGTTCTTGTTTGCCGTAACGGTTGCCGCGAGTATGTGTTTTGCTTCGCCGTTTTCTACACCCCCCAATGCATTGGTGATGAATCCCGGGAATTATACGTTTATGGATTATATTAAAGTTGGTTTGCCGTTGCAAATTATCATGGGTATTGTGATGATATTTGTACTTCCACTGATATTCCCGTTTTAGAAACAGTTTCTTAACACCTCTTGCCTTTTCACTCTTTTTAGTACTCTGTTTTGTTATTTTGTTAGCATTACTCCGTTGTACTATCGAAGAAAAGCTATAATTTTGCTTATATTAAATAAGTTTGAATCTAAATTGATGACAAAATGAAAGCTTTAGTAAAACTTCGCCCGGAAAAAGGTTTGTGGATGGAAGATGTTCCGATGCCAACCATTGGAGTTAATGATGTACTGATTAAGATAAAGAAAACCGCTATCTGCGGCACCGACTTACATATATATAGGTGGGATGCCTGGTCGCAGAAAACAATTAAGACTCCGATGACTATCGGTCACGAATATGTGGGCGAGGTTGTTGATATGGGAAAAGGAGTCGAGAATCTCAAAATAGGCGACCGGGTAACCGGCGAAGGTCACATAGCTTGCGGACATTGCCGCAACTGCCGTCGCGGAAAGAAACATGTTTGCGAAAACATCATCGGCGTAGGTGTAAATCGCGACGGTGCTTTTGCCGAATATCTTTCCATTCCTTCCGAAAACGTAGTTAAGCTCGATCCGCGTATCTCCGATGATATGGCAGCTATTATGGACCCCTTTGGCAATGCTACACACACAGCGCTTTCATTTCCTATTATTGGCGAAGATGTTTTGATAACCGGTGCCGGATTGATAGGGTCAATGGCTACGGCTATTTGCAGGTTTGCCGGTGCAAGATATATTGTGGTGAGCGACCTTAGCGATTATCGTTTGGATATTGCCAAGCGTATGGGAGCTACGCTGACCATCAACCCCGCCAAAGGCGAAACAGTAGAACAAGCCATGAAGCAGTTGAAGATGAGTGGTTTTGATGTTGGCTTGGAGATGTCGGGATCGCCCAAAGCATTCAACGAAATGCTTGCCGCTATGTACAACGGCTCAAAGATTTCCATGCTTGGCATTCAACCCGAAGGAACGGGTGTCGATTGGGATAAAGTAATCTTCAAAGCATTGACGCTGAAAGGTATCTATGGACGCGAAATGTGGGAAACATGGTATCAGATGGAGCAAATGCTAATTACCGGTATCGACCTGTCTCCCATCATTACCCATCACTACTCAATAGATGAGTTCCAAAAAGGATTCGATGTGATGGATGGTGGCGAATGTGGCAAGGTAATTCTAAACTGGGAATAGCGCCCTGTTACCACTCATAAACCATTTTAAGGAATAGGTCTTCACATTCACAAACCGCTGTAAGTAGATAACAGCGAGCTGGTTACGTGTGAAGACCCCCTCTTTTTGCCTTCACAGGGTATTCACTACCTATTCGCGAGATATGACACGCGCATGAACCCCCTTTTTCTTCTTTCCCCTCGTCTGCTTTAGACGGATTCTCATAAAACTCAAATTGTACTGCCATTTTTTATAGCTTATTATTCTTAACCTACTAGCTCTTTCGTTTTGTGCTATTTCAACACAGATTTTTAGCTACTGTTTCTTCGTGCTTTTTGCACTGCATTCTTACTCGTTTTGAATAGTGCTTTTCATCTCTTCACATATGTGATGATATCTCTTCACAGTTGTGACGATATCTCTTCACATATGTGCCGATATATCATCACAGTTGTGAAGAGATAATTGTACTATTGATATATGACTTATACTGAAAGTGGTTGTCAGTTTTTACTGCTTGTTACTAAAAAGGTTGTCGCAATATATCTTTTCATTCTAAAAAGGTTGTCATTCATATC
>NZ_QVML01000017.1 GCF_010501015.1 Bacteroides sp. 214
GTATGTCTTTACGTTTTACCGTCCACAAATGGGGTTTGAGTTGTAGCAAGCTCTTACTTTCCTGGATGGATCGCTACCCCGTTGATTCTGAATCTCTATCTTTGGATATTGAAACCATATCTCGTTGCCAGATGAAGAATCGTAAGAAAACAAAAGAAGAAGTTCTTCGTGATCAGGTTCTTGGTTTGAAGAAAGCATTAGAAATGGAAAAACTCCGTTCTCGTGCCTTTGAGGAATTAATTAAGATCACTGAAAAAGAAGAAGGGATCTCCATCTTAAAAAAAGGTGGTGCCAAGCAGTAATCAGCCTCCGTGATGAGTATACGGATATAAATTTGGATACTCTTTGCGGTCTGTTTGGCAAGACTCGCCAGGCTTATTATAAAAAGAAAAAGAATTTAGTAACCAGATCTCAATTGAGAAACGTTTTATTGGAGGCTATATCTTATTACCGTTCTCAAGCCCCCGGAATGGGTGGTTTGAAGTTGTATGTTGAACTTTCAAGTCTTTACGGTCATCAAGTGATAGGTGGCAGGGATGCCTTTCTAAATTTTCTTCGTGCAGAAAAACTCATGTTAGCTGCACGCAAACCACGTCATACCACCAAATCCAATCATTTGTATATGAAATACCCTAATCTGATTAAAGGGGTGAGTGCCAATTATCCTAATCATATTTGGGTGAGTGATATCAGTATGACAGAAGATTACAAACCCACCGACAATGCAGTAGCAGAAAGAATGAATGGCATACTCAAAACAGAGTGGATATACGCAAAATCACTTTTCAAATCAGAAGAGCAAGCCAGAAAAGAAATCGGGCAAATGATACAATTCTATAATTATCAAAGGCCACACATGAGCATAGGAATGAAAAAGCCAATGGAAGTATACCAAGGTGAGGTACCAGGAGAAAACTTATGGAAAAAGGAGAAGAAATGAAGAAGAAAATAAACTATATTTGTAAAACCGAGAAACAAGGTGACGAAGGTTTATGCCATTGTTACCAAAAAGTTGACTGGCTATCGAACCCAGTCAACTTTTACCGAGAAAGCAAGGGTGACTCGGAATGTCCATTATTTTATAATAGTCAACCTTTTTAGAAAGAATAAAGTATGAATGACAACCTTTTTAGAATAGAAAGAGATATTTTGACAACGTTTCTAGTAACAAGCAGAAAAAACTGACAACCAATTTCAGTATAAGTCATAATACATACTAAACAAATTCTCACCTTGTTGAGAATAAACACTCACCTTGTTGAGAACAAATACTCGCCATGTTGAGAATTTATTCTCAACATAGTAATAACAAATGAGAAAAATAGTTTGTCTTGTGAAGACACACTTAAATTAGTCGTGTTTTTGGTTGGGAAACAAAACCATAGCGGAATTAATTCCGCCATAGCCTGACCGGTCACGAACCATAAGCTGACGACCCATCCGCCTATGGCTGACGGAGCATGAGGTATAGGCTGACGGGAGCTGAAACTATGGCTGACAAAACACACCTTTAAGCAATCTCTTTTTGCGACTATTTTTCACCTCACTTCTGACTGCTTTTCGACCTGTTTCTCAGTGTTTTCTTGGTACAAAAACAGTCAGAAAATTGCTTGTGAAGACCCTGTGAAGGATAAAAGAGGGGGTCTTCACACATAACTAACTCACCATCATAAACTTACAGCGTTTTGTGAAGGTGAAGACCTATTTTGTAAAAGTGCGTTTGGAGAGCGTATTTAATTCGCTCTACACAAATGTTTCTTACTTAAAGAATTTCAGATTCTTTGTTAGCTTATTGGCAAAGCGCAACTCTACAACATAGAAACCGGAACTCAGCCCTGAAACATCTACCGACGAAGCGCCGTTGACTTCTGTTGCTACCAACTGACCCGAAAGAGTGTAAACATAGGCTTGTACCGGTGGCTGAGGAGAGAGTACTTTAAGAGAATCATGCACTACCCTGACGGAAACTTCAACATCTTTTTCTACATGATTGATAGATGTTGGCGCGAACTCCAAATCTATCTTTTCGCCACACAGGCTATTCAGGTAAACCTCCAAAGCTGTATAGCCACTCACTGTTACCCGGTTTCTATCCTCGGCATCATTGGGATTTAATCCATTGAGTGTTTCCCACTCATCGGGCATACCATCTTTGTCGGTGTCGGTAAGAATGTTGTAAGTATTCAACTGCGGATACCCGCCTGAGTCTGCCGGTCGGTCAACAATACCTGTTACTTTATACCCACTGAAACTGGACGATGCAGTAGCTGTTCCTGTATTTGTTTCATGAAGCACACGGGTATCCACCGCATCGCGTGGAAAGGCACCTACCTTAGCCAAGACACTCACCAATGCTTCGGCTGCCGTTTCGGTCTTCACGGGGTAAGGGACTTCAAACATTTTATCACTCTTGATCTCGGTAAGTGTAAAGTCGAGATAGGTTTCTTGAAACTTCTCTAGCTTTAATCCTTCGTAGTTGTTGGCGTTTATCTTAGGATGCAGGCTGTGTGTGCCCTCTATGTAATTGCCCGACATGTGCCAAAAGGCTTGGTCTCTGCCCTGAACCGGTTCGCTGGTCCAGATACTGGCATCGGCAAGATAAGATTTGCTTGTGCCCGGATATGCCGGACCCGGTCTGTAGTAATTGTTGACTACATTAATGAGAAACAAGCCATCGGTTCCTTGTCGGTTATCACCTCCATAAATAGCATTAGACTTGCCCCAGTTGTAATGAACATTATTCACATAATCGAGTAACATGTGTTTGTCGTTTTTGGTCGTTGCACCATAACGTGGCGAACGGCTCACCGAGTGTGCTATCAGGTTGTGATGATAGGTTGCGGTTTTTCCACCTATAACGGCACCATAGCCACGATTGCCTTTACCATGTCCGGCATTGTAAAGCCCCTCGGCAATAAGGCACCATTGCAGGGTGGTATTATCGTTGTCGTAGAAGTTGATATTTTCTTCGGCAGACCAAGAGAAAGAGCAGTGGTCGATAATCCACTCGCCACCATTTTCGATATTGAGACTTGCGCCGGCTACGAATGAATCTTCGGGTCCCATACCTATTCTAAACCGCACGTGACGGATAATCACATTGCGACTTTTTCCTAAATTTACGCATCCGCCACGAATACAGATTCCATCGCCCGGAGCTGTTTGTCCGGCAATAGTCAGATTGTTTCGTTGCTTCTTTAGATTATTCCCCTTTAAGTCAATAGTACCCGACACATTGAATACAATTGTAAGTGGATGCCCCGAGTGCTGATTTAAAGCCCAACGCAGACTACCTTCCACGGGAGTTGTGGCATTATCTTCTAAGTTAGTAACGGCAACTACCTTACCGCCTCTACCGCCTGTTACCCATATACCATAACCCTCGGCTGTTGGGAAAGCAGGAATTTTTGTTTGAGCACTTAAGGCTCCCAGATGTAGCAGAAATGCTAACACAAACAGAAAACTCTTCTTCATAAATAATTGTTTTGGTAAATAGACTTTCGTCCGATTCATTAGAAACTGTTTAAGTTTTGCTCGTTCTTTTATTTGGTGCTATTTTTAGGCTGTTTGTTTTCTTTTTAAAGCGATAATAGCGGGCTATTTGAGCTGCAAAAAAGAGAAGAAACAGACAAAAAGAGTGCTAAAGAAAAAACGAAAGCATCCTATGTTAATCATTCTGTGGAAAACTTAAACAGTTTCTATTATTTGTAAAGAGTTAGCGACTTAAATAGATCAGATTACAAGAGCTTGCATAGCCATCGTACAGACAAACATAAAGGAAATAACCATCTGATGCAGGATAAAAAAAACCGCAAATAGAGGATTATTCATCAAAGAACAATTTTTCCTGATGTTATGGCAGGATTTTATGAAGAAAGCACCGTGCATGTTGCAGGTAAATAATCTATTGAGCAATAGACTATATGTTTAGACTTCGAAATGCTCAACACGGAAAAAGAAATTAGCACAAAACGAAATTATTGCAAGAATTGCTAATTTTGCTCTCGAGCGAATTAGCAACTCTGCTTAGTGGAAGATATATTGAAATTTCAATTTTGCCTTTTTCATTTTTCGAGTACTTGGAAATCAGAGGTATTGATACAAACAATAAGTATTTGAATTATGAAGCGTTGTTTTACGATTATGTAAATGAGACCTCATTACCCAAAGGTGTTGAGCTGCGAGAAGAAGGTTTTGATAAGATTTACGAATACCTTGAAGCATTATATGCCACAATCATTGAGAAAGACATAACACAACGCTATAAAATTTACGATAAACGAGCTTTTGAAAATGTCGCTAAATTTGTAGCAGCAAACATTGGCAGTCCAATTTCACCGAATGGTATTTCAAAAGCATTAAAAGCAGATAATCAAAGTGTTCATCGAGATACAGTAGAAAAATTTATCGATTATTTAGTTGAAAGTTTTGTTTTTTACAAAGTGCATCGTTTCGATATAAAAGGTAAAAAGCAATTAGCAACGCAGGAGAAATACTACCTCGTCGATGTTGGGTTGTTAAATGTTTTAGTGGGGCGAGACAGAACAGCAGACAGAGGACATATTCTTGAAAATGTAGTCTATCTCGAACTTTTGCGGAGAGGGTATAAAGTTTGGATTGGCGCACTACGCAACGGAGAAATAGATTTTGTAGTGAAAAATCGGAATGGAGAAGTAGAGTATTACCAAGTTTCGTGGAAAATATCAAATACAGAAACAGAAGAACGAGAATTCAAACCATTAGAAACAGTAAAAGACAATTATCCGAAATTTTTGCTTACAACAGAATCTTTCCCACAAAGTAGAGCAGGAATCTTACATAAAAATGTATTTGAATGGTTATTGGAATATAATTAAAAAGAGAAGCCAAAACACCCTATACATTCACTCTTGGAAATTCAAAACTGCTTCTTATGTTTAGTAAAACAGATGTGGCTCCCTACGTGCAGCGTTTGCCTGTACGAAAGAACGCCCAGCCAGTTTATATAATACCCCACCAAAGTGCCTTGCATGTTGTGGACAAATAGTGATGCATCGTCCGCAAGCTATACATTTATCGTTTAGAGTTTTGCGTGGAGTAGTTTCAGGGATTGCATTCATAGGACATTGTTTGGCACATGCACCACACGCGTTACATTTTTTGTTTGTTCGCGGATGTAGAGGAACTGCTTTAGGAGTTTTGTATGGTTTGTTACCTTCCACCTGTATATTTGTTTGTTGCATAGTTACAGGTAGATTAGCAATTATTTTTGCACTTTTGCTTCCAAACTCCTGAATGAGTTTTAGGTCAGCAGCATCTGGTCGGTTATGCCCCACCTCAGGGAAAATAGAGTGTTGCGCGATGAATGCGCCTGCAGAAACAACACGAAAACCATTAGTTTCAACAATATCTTTAAGTTCCAACAACGCATCGTCATAATCTCTATTGCCATACACACAAACTATAACGGCTGGAGTATTATGGCCTTTGAACTTAGCCAACCGCTCGGCTGCCAATGCGGGAACACGTCCGGCATAAACAGGTATCCCAACAATAAGAAGATCATCGGCAGCTAAAGAAACCTCGTTCACAAGAGGTGTAAGCGTTATATCGTGTATCACAGTTTCGCCCTGAAATTGTTCGGCAAGTAGAGTCACTATTCGCTTCGTAGTAAAAGTAGCACTAAAATAAGTGAGAGTTGGGTTCATGGGTATTGATTTATAAGTTGCACCAAAGGTAAAAAGAAAACCCTCTCACGCATCATACTTTTTCATTAAAATCCTCGAGTCCGGAGGCAACAACATGACAATTTGCTGAGAATGGTATAGACTGAATAAACATTATTTTCCTATCTTTACCCCAAAACATCAAACATCATCCCATGAAAAAAACTCTTCTACCATTGTTAGCCATCCTAGTATCTCTACCAGCGTTCTCACAAACTATTGAAGAACAGGAATTCGACCTTCGCATCATAAATCGCGGAGAAAAATGGGGCAGAAAAATGGATAAAGCATGGAAACTGCTAGAGGCTGACTCGCTCAACTTTGTAGCCGTTAGTTATATAGTAGAATATTACTCCAAAGAGTCTAAAGACTCGATACGAGTATTTTACAACTACCTAACACAAAAGCATCCAAAAAGCGCGGTTCCCTATCTTTACAGAGTAGAACTCGGCAGATATGAAAACCTCAGCCACTCTGCCCTGATAGCTTATGCCGAAAAAGGACATCGTATTGACCCCAAGAACAAAGAAATAACATATACACTAGGAAAGAATTACTACGATTCCTTCAACAAGGAGTACAACGGCGAACGCAAGAAAACAAACCTCGACCATTATGCTGAAAATGCTGTTACGTATATGGAAAAACTTTCCGAGAATAGCTGTAATAATCCTAATACATGGGCAATGTTGATTCAGCTTTACAATTACCAAGGCAAACCACACAAAGTTGCAACATTGCAAGAACAGAAATTCTGCGAGGAACTCTATTTCCCGCTACTTGCTTTCAGCACCGTTCACAACAAAGATGCTTTTAATTTTTCACCATTACCTTCTGGTTGGGAAACAAATTATTCCATAGATATATTATGGGCAACAGAGTGTTCTATATCTAGAATCGAATGGTATTCCAAACATCTCCAAGCGATGAAAGAACGCATGTTGTGTAACAACGTAGATGTAGACGTAATCCGCTTTACATGGCTTCGCACCTTTCATAACCCCATTGCAGTAAGGCTTGAAAACAACAAAGGTACAATTACAGTATATTGGAAAAAAGCAGATGGTGCAGGCGGATATGAGCCAGGAAAACTAGTCGTGAACAAAAAGAAAATAATAAGTGAAGCCGACTGGCAGAAAGTAATCCAAAAACTACAAACCAAAAAGTTCTGGCAGATGCCCGCAGTTGACAATGAGATGGGATTCGACGGCTCACAATGGATTCTGGAAGCAAATATTTCAGGGAAATATCATATTGTTGACCGATGGTGTGGGGGTGATATACAGGATTTATGTATGATGGTATTCAATCTGACAGGGCTGAAAATAAAGAAGGATGATTTGTATTGAGTTGGAAGTGCATAAATCCTAAAAAGATAGAGTTGTGTTGCTTTTGACTACCCAACAAAAGAAGAACGCCCCAAAATCAAGTGATTAAGAGGCGTTTTCTGTACCCTTAAACGTTCTATTCTCGAACCAATTTTTGCATGATTTGGATTTAATCTGGGAACTTCGCGAAGTTATTCCTGAGCCGAGCAAAACAAATTTTAATAGATAAACACATCTAACAGACAAGGAGACAGCACACCTTCTACGAGCAAACAGCCCGCACAATCACTCATAGGAGAGATATGTAGGTATCTTGTTCCGCTAATTATTTATTCTACTTAGCAGAGGTAGGATAAAACGGTTTTCCGTTTTTCCCTGAAATAAATTATTAGGAAAATATTTCCTACTATAGCTACTTTTCTTATCTAACCTAATATTTATATACAAAATAATATTACTATGAACAGACAATTTAGACAATTAGACGATGCCACTAAGTTACGCATTAGTCAAAGACTACGAGGCCGAAGTATGACAGATAGTCATAAGCAAGCTATCAGTGATAGTATGAGAGCTTATTGGGAAACCATACCTAACAAGCCTGAGAATAATAACAAGAGTATAAACCAAGACAACAATGAAACGGGTATGCAAAAGGAAAGTAATAATTGACGCACTAACAGTATGCTATGAGGTCGAAAAACCTCATCACTATGAACAACTAAGTAAGTTGAACTTCGGAGAATGCTACGACCTTAACGAGTTTAAGCTTTACCGAGTAGAAGGACGATACTATCAAAATATCTACAACATTGTAGCCTATAATGGTATCGAGGATATTGAGTTTGGCCAGTTGAAGTTTAACCTTAATCGTGGGCTTACAGAAAGTAACACTCATGACAATGGAAAGACTAAAGCCTGGATAAGTCTCAACAATCGGACGTTTTATTCGGATAACTTGCATTATCTTAGCTATATAGATGCAACGCTAGGATTAGTTGCGCACAATGTGACCAGCATCGACTTAGCCCTTGACACACCTTTCAATGTAAGTAACCAAGTAAAGAGACTCATACGAGACAAGCACGTGACAACCATGTTAAATGGAAAATTAGTAAAAGACCGAGACAAAGACAGACCTGAAATCTCTTACACGCTAAGTGGTAGTCTTAACCGCGACAAATACATGACGGTCAATATTAAGCAGAAAAAAGCAATTCGTGACAAGGCAAAAGGTACTACGATAATTAGCTATGACAAAGAGGCGGAGATACGCAATAGCTCAGGGAAAGATTATATTCTTGCCTACTATGGTAATCCAACTAAGTTATACCGCACTGAAGTACATCTCAACTACGAACAAATAAAAGAATACTTCCAATCACAGGAAAACGACTGGAAGCGTTTTTATGGATTCCTTAATGATGCCGTTCGGGAAGAACTCTTCTTCCATCACTTAAACAGTGTAATCCAATTTAGGAAGGGGAAAAAGCATATATTATGGGAGCAACTTTTAGGACGAGAATCAATTTAGCAAGGTTATAACAACCACCCCTTACAAACATAATATTCAAATCAGAATGTATTAAAAATCAAGATATTAGTGTTAATATTAAAACGTATCAATATAATCTATATTAAAGACGATATTGATACGCTTTTTTGTATTATTCTAATCTAAAAAATTATATTGATTATATCCCGCCAAAATATAGCCCACAATGTGAGCCATATTCCCATCTATTAAAAAGGGGCAGTCGAAGACCTCTCTAAGGATATTGATGGCTATCTTTTGTTTATTATGAATTCTAACTCCTCTTTGCTATTAAATTGGTATATTTTGCTACCTACTTTTATATACCCCTCCATGCTGTCTTCATTTATGGGTTCAAATAGACTTTTACACGAAACACCAAGCGCAAAAGCTGCTTTTTCAAGCGTACTTAGTTGAGGATTTCCATACATAGCCCTATTCAGAGATGGTGGGTCTATACCCATTTCAGCAGCAAGGTCTTTAAGCTGCTTCCCTTGTTCCTTGCATATTCGCTTTATGTTTTCGGCAATTATTTTTTCCATATTCTCAATTTGATTGGCAAAAATAGTCCATTTTGCTATATAAAACAAATATTTTGCATAATATTTGAATATAGGCCAATTTATACTTGATTCTTAATTATCTTTTATGTATATTTGCATCATAATAATTAGCATATAAAACAAAATGAAGAAAGTAATAATATTTGCGAGAGTATCTACGATTGCACAAGAGTATGAGAGACAAGTTAACGAACTTACAGAGTTAGCGTCAAAGAGTGGATGGAGCGTTGAGGCTATATTCACCGAGAAAGTCAGCGGAGCAAAAAGTAACAAGGAACGAATAGAACTTCTTCGGATGGTTGATTTTGCTAAAACTAATAGTATAAACAAAGTGCTTGTCACCGAGCTGTCCCGCTTAGGACGCGATACTTTGCAAGTACTAGAAGTAATAAAGTTATTAAACGACAAAGGTATTAGCCTCCACATTCAGAACTACAATATCGAAACCTTAACAGATGAAGGTAAGATAAACCCTATAAGCCAATTCCTTATTACCATTCTTGCCGAAGTCGCACGCATGGAGCGCAAAACCATTCGCGAACGAGTGGAAAGTGGTTACAAGAACTTTCGGTCCAATGGTGGAAAAGTCGGGCGTAAACAGGGTTATCAAAAGTCCGAAGAAGCTATGAAAAATCAATATGTCGAAGAATTAAAGCTTCTAAAGAAAGGTTACTCACTTAGAAACATAAGCAAAATAACAGGAACAAGTATAAACACACTTAGAAAATGTCAAAAACTAATACAGATAGAATAGTAATAATTGATTCATGATTATCCTATAAGACGGGCTTAAACACCCAAAGGCAACGGTTAGGCATCTATCACCGAAGTGATTTGCCGTTGTTGGATAACCATTAAATGCCAAGAATAAACCATTCCACATGGTAAGCGAAAAATATCTTCAAAGATGTTAACATTAGCACAATGTAAATCACTCTTAAATACAGACAAAAGAAAATATAATGATGAAGAAATAAAAAAACTAAGAGCATTCTTGTATCAAATCGCAGAGATAGAAATACAAGAAGAAGAAGAAAATAATAATAAAAAAAACAATCGAGAGTAATATGAATGTAATAATATATTGTAGAGTTAGTTCAGATGAACAAGCAGAGGGTACCAGCTTAGACTACCAAGAAAAGTCACTAAGAGCTTATTGCTATAATAATCACTACACTGTAGTAGCTTGCCGAAAAGAGGATTTTTCGGCAAAACATCACGATTTATGTCGTCCTGAAATGAAGTGGATATACGATTATTGCAAGAGAAATAAGAATAGTGTAAAGCAAATTCTTTTTCTGCGTTGGGATAGGTTTACCCGAAATGCAGAGTTTGCTTTTACGTACATTCGCAAGTTTAGTGAAATAGGCGTTTCAGTCAACTCCATAGAGAATCCTATCGATTTTAATAGTTCAGACTGGTCAACTTTAATTGGGGTTTACTGTGGTAGTGCACAAGCTGAAAACTCTAAAATAAGCAAACGAACACGGGACGGAATTCGCGAAACTCTACTCAAAGGCAAATGTGCCAACAAAGCACCGCGAGGTTACATAAATGTACGAACTGACAAGCATTCTACTCACGTTGAAATAGACGAAAGTAAAGCACTGCAGATAAGAAGTATATTCAAAGAAGTGGCTAAAGGACTTGAAACACCTTGCTGCATCCGCCGAAGAATAGCAAAAAATATCCCCGAGAGTTCATTCTTTGATATGCTGAGAAACCCGTTCTATATTGGTAAAATTAGAGTTCCAGCTTACAAAGACGAACCTATGCAAATCATAAGCGGGAAACACGAAGCATTGATTGACGAAGCTACATTTGGTAAAGTTCAAGAGATATTGGATGGCAGTAGGAAGAAACTCCCGAAACTAAGTAAAGCGATTAATCCTGATTTGTTCCTACGTAAGTTCTTAACTTGTCCCGTTTGTGGTCACAGTTTAACTGGCGCAACAAGTTCGGGTAATGGTGGCAAATATACCTACTACAACTGTAGCCACAATGCAAAACATCTACGCGTAAGGGCTGAAGAAGTAAATGAGGGGTTCGCAAAGTACGTGAGTTGCCTAAAGGCAAATAAAGCTATCATGCAGCTTTATACCGAGATATTGAAAGAGCTTCAAGATGATAGTAAAAAAGAGCTGAAAAACGAAGAGAAAAAGCTCAAAGAGGAGTTATCTAGAATTTCTCAACGAATGGATAACACTGAAGATAAGTATCTTGACGGAGAGCTTAACAAAGAACAATATAGCCGTATAATAGAGCGATACAAAAAAGAAGTCTTAACGTTAGAGCAACGCATTAAAACATTTCAGACCCCTAGCCGTTCTAGTATCGAACCAAAACTGGAGTATTCTATCTGTCTGATTAACAATATAGATAGATATCTTAGGGATGCTCCCGTTTCAGTCAAAATAAAGCTAATAGGTTCGATGTTTCCCGAAAAAGTAGAGTTTGACGGAAAAGAATATCGAACCAATTCCTACAACAAGGTACTTGACTTAATCTATCAGCAAACCAATGAGTTACGAGGGAAGAAAAAGGAAAGCGGAGAGAATTTTTCAACTCTCTCCGCTTCAGTACCCAGACCCGGGGTCGAACCGGGATGGAAGTGAATCCACTGGTGTTTGAGACCAGCGCGTCTACCGATTCCGCCATCTGGGCTTAATTGCGGTGCAAAGTTAAGTCTTTTTTGTTACTATGCAATAGTTTCTTCCATTTTTCACCTAAAAAAAGATAAAACAAGAAAGAGATAAGGAGGTATTTATAAATATTTACTACATTCGCAAATACTTTAATATAGTTAAGCTGATGATAAACAAAGACAATTATTGTGTAATTATGGGGGGAGGAATTGGCAGTCGCTTTTGGCCATTCAGCAGAAAGACTCTTCCCAAACAATTTTTGGATTTCTTCGGAACGGGTCGTTCGCTGTTGCAACAAACATTCGATCGATTCAGCAAAGTAATCCCTGCAGAAAACATTCTGATTGTGACCAACGATATGTATGCTGACCTCATAAAGGAACAGCTCCCTTTGTTGGACGAAAGCCAGATACTATTAGAGCCTACCAGACGCAATACGGCTCCTTGCATTGCTTGGGCTTCTTACCACATCAGAGCACTGAATCCCAAGGCAAACATTGTGGTAGCTCCTTCGGATCATCTTATTCTAAAAGAAGATGAATTCCTTGATGCCGTAAAAAAAGGGTTGGAATTTGTTTCCAAATCGAATAAATTACTAACCTTGGGGATAAAGCCCAATAGACCAGAAACTGGTTATGGCTACATTCAGGTTGCGGAACAAGAAGAAGAAAATTTCTATAAAGTAAAAACATTTACCGAGAAACCAGAACTTGAACTGGCTAAGGTTTTTTTGGAAAGTGGTGAGTTTTATTGGAACTCGGGTCTTTTCCTTTGGAATGTAAATAGCATTATTGAAGCCGGAGAAAAATTGCTGCCCGAGCTTAGCAACATACTTGCTTTAGGCAATGGCGTTTATGCTACTGCTAACGAAAAGGCATTTATTGATAAGAATTTCCCTGCTTGCCCAAACGTTTCAATAGACATAGGTATCATGGAGAAAGCCGACAATGTGTATGTTTCTCTAGGTGATTTTGGCTGGTCGGATTTAGGTACATGGAATTCCTTGTATGATCTCTCTCCGAAAGACACAGAGGGAAATGTAGTATTGAAAGGAGATTCGTTACTTTATAATAGCCGCAACAATATAGTTGCTTTACCCAAAGGCAAGTTGGCTGTTATAGATGGATTGGAAGGATATCTTATAGCAGAATCAGACAATGTGTTACTTATCTGCAAAAAAGAAGAAGAGCAGGTTATTAGAAAATATGTGAATGATACACAAATAAAATTGGGCGAAGATTTCGTCTAATACCACTAACTTAAATAAGGAAAGGGCGTCTCGTGAGAAACGCCCTTTTCGCTTTTATTGATATTTGAACAATTATGCTTCGTAATCAAGAACTGTTTTCTTGTTTGCTAGTATACGTTCATATTCTTCTTTAGAACCAACGATGATCTTGTCGAACTCGCGTTGTCCGGTTCCTGCAGGAATAAGGTGTCCGCAAATTACGTTTTCCTTCATACCTTCAAGTCTATCAACTTTTCCGTTAATTGCTGCTTCGTTCAGTACTTTTGTTGTTTCCTGGAATGAAGCTGCCGACATAAAGCTGGATGTTTGCAATGCAGCTCTTGTAATACCTTGCAAGATCTGAGTTGATGTAGCAGGTACTGCATCACGTACATCGACCAGCTTAAGGTCACGACGTTTCAACATACTATTTTCGTCTCTCAATTTACGAGCTGTAACAATTTGTCCTGCTTGCATAGTTTGAGAATCACCTGCATCAACAACAACTTTTTTGCCCCAGATACGATCGTTTTCTTCCATGAACTCAAGTTTGTCAACTATCTGTTGCTCCAAGAAACGAGTATCTCCCGGCTCATCAATTTCTACTTTACGCATCATCTGACGTACAATAATCTCAAAGTGCTTATCATTGATCTTCACACCTTGTAGACGATATACATCTTGTACTTCATTCACTATATATTCTTGTACCGCTGTAGGACCTTTAATTGCCAATATATCTGCAGGAGTAGTAGCACCGTCAGACAATGGAGTACCTGCACGAACATAGTCATTTTCTTGCACAAGAATTTGTTTAGATAATGCCACAAGATATTTCTTAACTTCGCCGGTCTTAGATGTAACTACAATTTCACGGTTACCACGCTTAATCTTACCCATTGTAACCTCACCATCAATTTCGGAAACGACTGCGGGGTTAGATGGATTACGCGCTTCGAACAACTCGGTTACACGTGGAAGACCTCCCGTGATATC
This sequence comes from Bacteroides sp. 214, assembly GCF_010501015.1. Lineage (GTDB taxonomy): Bacteria > Bacteroidota > Bacteroidia > Bacteroidales > Bacteroidaceae > Bacteroides. The sequence continues at coordinate 14,000 of NZ_QVML01000017.1, forward strand.
ACCCGCTTTACCTACGGCACGTGGTATTTTCACGATAACTTCTCCAGCCTTAACTTTTTGTCCATTCTCTACTGTAACGTGTCCGCCTACAGGAAGGTTGTATGTACGAATCAGTTCACCACTTTCATCAAAAATATGAGCAGAAGGTACTTTTGTCTTGTCCTTAGATTCAATAATGATAATTTCGCGTAAACCTGTAGTTTCGTCAGATTCTATCTTATAGGTAATATTTTCAATTACACCTTCGAACTCAACGCGACCCGTAGCTTCAGTTATGATTACGGCATTAAATGGATCCCATTTTGCAATCTGATCGCCTTTCTTTACCAAATCTCTATCACCAACATACAAGGTTGAGCCATATGGGATATTGTGAGTTGATAATACAATTCCGGTGTTTACATCAATGAAACGTACTTCGGCCAAACGACCAACTACTATTTTTGATGCTACACCAAGTTCATCAACTGTATCAACAGTACGCAATTCTTCAAACTCAACGCGTGAGTCATTCTTCGCTATGATCGTTGCATTAGCTGCAATATTAGAAGCAGTACCCCCAGCATGGAACGTACGAAGTGTCAGCTGTGTTCCCGGCTCACCGATTGATTGAGCTGCAATAACTCCTACGGCTTCACCTCTTTGAACCATTCTGTTTGTAGCCAGATTACGGCCATAACATTTTGCGCATACACCTTTCTTTGACTCGCAAGTAAGTACTGAACGTATTTCAACACTTTCAATTGGCGACTGAGCAATTATTTTCGCAATATCTTCTGTGATTTCCTCACCACCGGTAATAATAATTTCACCTGTTGTAGGATGAATAATATCATGAACAGAAACGCGACCTAAGATACGTTCGTACAACGTAGCAACAACTTCATCGTTGTTTTTAAGGTCTGTACAAACAAGTCCACGTAACGTACCGCAGTCTTCTTCGTTTACAATCACATCGTGCGAAACGTCTACAAGACGACGAGTCAAATAACCAGCATCCGCTGTTTTAAGTGCAGTATCCGCCAAACCTTTACGAGCACCGTGCGTAGAGATAAAGTACTCAAGCACTGAAAGCCCTTCTTTAAAGTTAGACAAAATAGGATTCTCAATAATTTGACCGCCTTCGGCACCTGCTTTTTGAGGCTTGGCCATCAAACCACGCATACCAGAAAGCTGACGAATCTGTTCTCTAGAACCACGAGCTCCTGAATCAAGCATCATAAATACAGAATTAAAACCTTGATCGTCATTAGTAATAGTCTTCATCAAGATTTCAGTCAATTCAGAGTTTATATGCGTCCAGATATCAATTACTTGATTATAGCGTTCATTATTGGTAATGAATCCCATATTATAGTTATTGATAACTTGTTCTACTTCGTCATAACCACGCTGAACAAGTGTCTCTTTCGCTTCAGGAATAATAATATCCCCCAAGTTGAATGATAGACCGCCTTGGAATGCCATACGATATCCCAAATCCTTAATTCCATCAAGGAAATCTGCTGTACGAGCAACTCCGCAAGCTTTAATTACATCACTAATAATATCACGAAGAGATTTCTTAGAGATAATTGTATTGATATAGCCTACTTCAGGTGGAACAATCTCATTAACAATAACACGACCAACAGATGTTTCGCGCATTACATCAACAATATTGCCATTATCATCCAAGTCCTTTACAATTACTTTTACCGGAGCGTGAATATCAACCTTACCTTCATTGTAAGCAATCAAAGCTTCTTCTGGTCCGTAGAAAGTTAAACCTTCACCTTTCGCTCCTTTGCGCAATTTTGTAATATAATACAGCCCAAGCACCATATCCTGAGAAGGAACGGTAATAGGAGCACCATTGGCAGGGTTAAGAATATTATGAGAAGCCAACATCAACATTTGCGCCTCCAAAACCGCTTCATTGCTCAAAGGCAAGTGAACAGCCATTTGGTCACCATCAAAGTCGGCGTTAAACGCTGTACAAGAAAGTGGGTGCAACTGAATTGCTTTACCCTCAATCATTTTAGGCTGAAACGCCTGAATACCTAGACGGTGCAAAGTTGGAGCACGGTTCAAAAGAACAGGATGCCCTTTCATTACATGTTCTAAGATATCCCAAATAACCGCTTCTTTGCGATCTACTATTTTCTTTGCAGACTTAACTGTCTTTACGATACCTCTTTCAATAAGCTTACGAATAATAAATGGCTTATATAATTCCGCTGCCATCAATTTAGGTATACCACACTCATGCATCTTAAGTTCCGGACCAACAACAATTACCGAACGAGCCGAGTAGTCAACACGCTTACCCAATAAGTTTTGGCGGAAACGTCCTTGCTTACCTTTCAAGCTATCAGAAAGAGATTTTAAAGGACGATTTGCATCGGTCTTAACTGCACTTGATTTACGAGAATTGTCAAACAATGAATCAACAGATTCTTGCAACATACGCTTCTCGTTACGCAGAATAACTTCCGGAGCTTTGATTTCAATAAGTCTCTTCAGACGATTGTTACGTATAATAACTCTTCTGTACAAGTCATTCAAGTCGGAGGTTGCAAAACGACCACCATCCAAAGGAACCAATGGGCGAAGTTCTGGTGGAATAACCGGAACAACACGTACGATCATCCACTCCGGCTTATTACGTCCACGAGAGGCACGGAATGATTCAACAACCTGCAAGCGTTTCAAGGCTTCATTCTTACGTTGTTGAGATGTATCATTGCTAGCACGGTGTCTCAAATCATACGATAATGCATCCAAGTCAAGACGAGATAGCAAATCATAGATAGCTTCAGCACCCATTTTAGCAATAAACTTATTGGGATCTGAGTCTTCGAGATATTGGTTTTCTTTTGGAAGTGTGTCCAGAATATCTAAATATTCTTCTTCAGACAACAAATCTAAAGCTACAACACCGTCCTCTTCTTTAATACCTGGTTGTATTACAACATATCGCTCGTAATAAATGATAGAATCAAGTTTTTTCGTTGGAAGTCCCAATAGATATCCAATCTTATTGGGAAGTGAACGGAAATACCAGATATGTGCAACAGGCACAACCAATTGGATATGACCTGTACGCTCACGACGAACTTTCTTTTCTGTAACCTCAACCCCACAACGGTCGCAAACAATTCCTTTATAGCGAATTCTTTTATACTTACCGCAGTGGCATTCGTAGTCTTTGATAGGACCAAAGATACGTTCACAGAACAAACCGTCGCGCTCGGGTTTATAAGTACGATAATTTATAGTTTCAGGCTTCAATACTTCACCGCTTGAATTCTCCAGAATTTCTTCAGGGGAAGACAAACCGATTGAGATCTTCGAGAAATTACTCTTTACTTTATTTTCTTTTCTAAAAGCCATATTATTATTTAATCTACAGTTTTATAATGTCTCTATTGATAACGTGTTCTCTAAAAAGTGCTTATCATTCTAGATTTACGCTTAAGCCAAGACCTCTAAGCTCGTGCAATAACACGTTTAAAGATTCAGGTATACCGGGTTGCGGCATTGATTCGCCTTTCACGATTGCTTCATAAGCTTTGGAGCGCCCAATCACATCGTCCGATTTGATAGTCAGAATCTCTTGCAAGATATGTGATGCACCAAATGCTTCAAGTGCCCAAACTTCCATTTCTCCGAAACGTTGTCCACCGAATTGTGCCTTACCACCTAATGGTTGTTGAGTAATAAGCGAATAAGGACCGATAGAACGGGCATGCATCTTGTCTTCAACCATGTGTCCAAGTTTCAGCATGTATGTAACACCAACTGTTGCAGGCTGGTCAAATTGTTCTCCAGTACCACCATCGCACAAGTATGTTTTACCATAACGAGGCAATCCAGCTTTGTCTGTCCACGATGAAAGGTCTTCAAGAGTAGCACCATCAAAAATAGGAGTTGCAAACTTGATACCAAGTTTCTTTCCGGCAGAACCCAAAACAGCTTCAAATATCTGTCCAATATTCATACGGGAAGGTACACCTAGTGGGTTTAACACAATATCAACTGGTGTTCCGTCAGCTAAGAATGGCATATCCTCTTGACGAACAACACGCGAAACAATACCTTTATTACCGTGGCGTCCTGCCATTTTATCGCCAACACCAATTTTACGTTTTTTAGCGATGTAAACCTTTGCCATTTGAATAATTCCGGCAGGAAGCTCATCACCAATAGTAATGCTAAACTTCTTGCGTTTAAGCTCTGCATCCAGTTCTTTGTATTTCTTCAAATAGTTAAGAATAAGATCGCGAATAAGCTTATTCGTATAAGCATCATCTGTCCAATCACTCAATTGGATAGAGTTAAAATCAAGTGAAGTAAAGTCAGATGCGCTAAATTTTGCATTCTTTGCAATCACATCAGCTCCTAAGTAATCTTTAACCCCTTGAGAAACCTTACCTTCGGTTAGCTTCATCAATTTTTTAACCAGTATGCCACGCAACTCTGCTACTTTAGACTCAAACTCATCATCTATCTTAGGCAATAAAGCTTTATCTGCCAATTTAGAGCTGCGGCTCTTCATTACGCGAGAGAACAATTTCTTGTCGATTACTACCCCATTTAGTGAAGGTGAGGCTTTTAAAGAAGCATCTTTTACATCACCTGCTTTGTCTCCAAAAATTGCACGAAGTAATTTTTCTTCAGGAGAAGGATCTGATTCACCTTTTGGAGTAATTTTACCAATAAGAATATCTCCCGGTTGGATACGAGCACCAATTCTAACGATTCCGTTCTCATCCAAATCCTTTGTTGCTTCTTCGCTTACATTAGGAATATCAGATGTTAACTCTTCCATTCCACGTTTTGTTTCACGCACCTCAAGCGTATATTCTTCAACATGAACAGAAGTCAAAATATCTTCACGAACTACACGTTCGTTCAATACGATCGCATCTTCATAGTTATACCCTTTCCAAGGCATATAAGCAACCAGTAAGTTCTTTCCTAACGCCAACTCACCATCTTCGGTTGAGTAACCTTCTGTTAGGATTTGACCTTTTGTAACACGATCACCCTTTTCGCAAATAGGACGAAGGTCAATAGTCATGTTTTGGTTGGTTTTTCTAAACTTCGGCAGTTTATATTCCTTTAGTGCAGGTTCAAAACTTACAAACTCTTCGTCGCTCGTACGGTCATACAATACCTTTATTGTAGCAGCATCAACATAGTCAACGACTCCTTCACCTTCAGCTACAATCTGAGTACGAGAATCCTTTACCAATTGATTTTCAATACCTGTTCCAACAATAGGCGCTTCTGTTCTTAACAAAGGCACAGCTTGGCGCATCATGTTAGAACCCATCAAAGCACGGTTGGCATCATCATGTTCAAGGAAAGGAATTAACGAAGCAGCAATAGAAGCTATTTGTTGCGGAGCAACGTCCATCAAGTCAACCTGTTCTGGTTCAACAAGTGGATAGTCCGCATCTTGACGCGCTTTTACACGGTTGCGAATAAATTTGCCTTCATTATCCAAAGGTGCGTTACCTTGGGCGATAATCTTATCTTCCTCTTCTTCGGCTGTCAAATAAATGATTCCGTTCTCTGAAATATCAACTTTCCCATTAGCTACCTTACGGTATGGAGTCTCGATAAAACCAAGATCATTAATCTTAGCATATACGCATAAAGAAGAGATCAAACCAATGTTTGGTCCTTCAGGCGTTTCAATCGGACAAAGGCGACCATAGTGTGTATAGTGAACGTCACGTACCTCAAAACCTGCTCTTTCGCGAGAAAGTCCACCAGGTCCAAGTGCAGACATACGTCTTTTATGGGTAACCTCAGCCAGTGGATTTGTTTGATCCATAAACTGAGATAATGCATTTGTACCAAAGAATGTATTGATTACAGAAGAAATCGTTTTTGCATTAATCAAATCAATTGGAGTAAAGACTTCATTATCCCTAACATTCATACGTTCGCGAATGGTACGAGACATACGAGCCAATCCAACTGCAAATTGATTGGATAGTTGTTCGCCCACAGTACGAACACGTCTATTGCTTAAGTGGTCAATGTCATCAACATCTGCTTTGGAATTAATCAATTCAATCAGATACTTAATGATCTCAATAATATCTTCTTTTGTTAGTACTTTTACATCAACATCTGTTGACAAGCCTAACTTCTTGTTTACTCTATATCGACCAACATCGCCAAGGTCATATCTCTTTTCTGAAAAGAACAAATTATTAATAACCTCGCGCGCACTTGCATCATCGGCAGGGTCAGCATTACGCAACTGACGATATATATATAAAACAGCTTCTTTCTCCGAGTTACTTGGATCCTTTTGAAGTGTATTATATATAATGGAATAATCAGACTGATTGGGTTCGTCTTTATGAAGAAGAATCGTTTGTACACCCGAATCCAGGATTTCGTCAATATGCTCTGCGGCAAGAACTGTTTCACGGTCGATAATCACTTCGTTACGCTCAATTGAAACAACTTCGCCAGTATCTTCGTCTACAAAATCTTCAATCCAAGTCTTCAAAACGCGAGCCGCAAGTTTACGACCAACAACCTTTTTAAGATTTGTCTTGTTTACTTTAATATCTTCAGCTAAATTAAATATTTCAAGAATATCTTTGTCGTTTTCAAAGCCAATAGCCCTCAACAGCGTAGTAACCGGCAATTTCTTCTTACGATCAATATATGCATACATCACATTGTTTATGTCTGTAGCAAATTCGATCCAAGAGCCTTTGAATGGTATTATACGAGCTGAATACAATTTTGTGCCATTAGCATGAATACTCTGTCCGAAGAACACTCCCGGTGAGCGATGAAGTTGTGATACAACAACACGCTCTGCTCCATTTATAACAAATGTAGCTCTTTCAGTCATATAAGGGATTGTTCCCAAAAATACATCCTGAATTACCGTATCAAAATCTTCGTGTTCTGGATCGGTACAATATAATTTCAATTTTGCTTTTAGAGGGACACTATAGGTAAGCCCACGCTCTATACAATCTTCAATAGTATAGCGCGGCGGATCAATATAGTAATCCAGAAACTCTAGAACAAAATTGTTTCTTGTATCTGCTATTGGAAAATTTTCAGCAAATACTTTGTACAGTCCTTCATTCTTACGCTTTTCTGGTGGTGTGTCCAGTTGTAAAAAGTCTTGAAATGACTTCAACTGCACATCCAGAAAATCCAAATATTCAAGTGGATTCTTTGTTGTTGCAAAATTAATTCTTTGATTTACTTTATTTGAAGACATCTGGTAATGAATTTGTAGAACTTATTTTAAATATATATACAAAAAGGCTAAGAACCCTCTTTTAAAGAGGATTCCTAACCGAATGACCTGAGAACCAGGTAGTCTTATTTAAGCTCAACTTCAGCTCCAGCTTCTTCCAATGCTTTCTTCAAGGCTTCAGCTTCATCTTTAGCTGCACCTTCTTTCACTACACTTGGAGCACCGTCTACCATGTCTTTAGCTTCTTTCAAACCAAGACCGCAAGCTTCTTTAACGGCTTTAACCACTTGCAATTTAGCTGCACCAGCACTTTTCAATACTACATCGAATGAAGTTTTTTCTTCTGCGGCAGCAGCACCACCACCAGCAGCAGGAGCAGCAACAGCAACAGCTGCAGCAGCAGGTTCAATACCATATTCTTCTTTAAGGATAGTTGCAAGTTCATTAACTTCTTTTACTGTCAAGTTAACTAATTGTTCTGCAAAAGCTTTCAAATCTGCCATTTTATTTTAAATTTTAATGTTTATACAAAAGTGTTTATAATTATCTTTCACCAAGAGTTTTCAGAACCCCGTGAATGGTGTCACCACCTGATTGAAGAGCAGAAATAACATTCTTCGCTGGAGATTGCAGTAAAGCAATAACATCAGCAATAACTTCATTTTTACTCTTGATTGAGATTAGAGCGTCTAATTGATCAGCACCAACATAGAAGCTTTCTTCAGCATAAGCTGCTTTCAGCCCAGGAATACCATCTTTAGCTACTTCCTTAATCAACTTTGCAGGCACGTTAGCTACATTGCTAAACATGATTGAAGTTGATCCTTTAAGAGTATCAAAAAGTGGAGAAAAGTCTTCTTCCAATGTTTCAAGCGCTTTTCTAAGAAGTGTATTCTTCACAACCAACAATTTGATTTCTGATTTATTACAAGCTCTTCTCAATGCACTTGTCGACGCAGCATTCATTGCTGTCATGTCAACTAAATAGAAGTGACCATATTCCTTTATTGTCGCAGCGATCTGCTCAATTATTACATTTTTATCTTCCTTCTTCATGATCTTTTAATTTATTAAATTTCTTCAACTGATTTAGGATCAATCTTAATACCTGCACTCATAGTGCTAGAAAGATAAATGCTCTTAATATATGTACCCTTGGCTGCAGTAGGTTTAAGTTTCAAAAGAGTTGCAATAAACTCTTTTGCATTTTCACGAATTTTTTCTTCGTCAAATGATACTTTACCAACAGAAGCATGAACAATACCGGCTTTGTCAACTTTAAAGTCAATTTTACCTTGTTTTACTTCTTTCACAGCTTTCGCAACATCCATTGTAACCGTACCACTTTTAGGATTTGGCATCAGTCCACGAGGACCAAGCACACGCCCTAAAGCTCCAATTTTAGCCATGATAGATGGCATAGTGATGATAACATCAATATCAGTCCATCCACCTTTGATCTTTTCAATATACTCGTCAAGACCAACATAATCAGCACCAGCTTCTTTTGCAGCAGCTTCAGCATCAGGTGTACAAAGCACCAATACACGTACATCCTTACCAGTTCCATGAGGAAGAGAAACAACCCCTCTCACCATTTGGTTAGCTTTACGTGGATCAACACCTAAACGTACATCAATATCTAAGGAAGCATCAAATTTAGTAAATGTAATTTCTTTTACTAACGATGCAGCTTCTTTCAACGAGTATGCTTTCCCTGCTTCAATTTTTCCGGCAGCCAACTTTTGATTTTTCGTAAGTTTACCCATTATAAATCGAAGTTTTATTAATTATTTGTAGGGAATTCCCCTTTTACTGCAATACCCATACTTCTAGCTGTACCAGCAACCATTCTCATCGCAGCTTCAATAGTGAAACAGTTTAAGTCCACCATTTTATCTTGAGCAATCGTACGAACTTGTTCCCAAGTCAACTCGGCAACTTTCTTACGATTTGGCTCAGCAGAACCACTCTTTACCTTAGCTACTTCAAGTAATTGAATAGCAACAGGAGGAGTCTTTATGACAAAGTCAAAAGACTTATCTGCATAATAAGTAATGATTACAGGTAATATTTTTCCTGCTCTGTCTTGGGTTCTGGCGTTGAATTGCTTGCAAAACTCCATAATATTAATCCCTTTCGAACCTAATGCAGGTCCTACTGGGGGTGATGGATTTGCCGCGCCACCTTTAATCTGTAATTTGATTAGTCCAGCAACTTCTTTAGCCATTTTGATTTGAATTATATATAAATATTAATGAGAGAACAAACAGCGTAACACCTGTATTATTCTTTCTCTACTTGCATAAAGCCCAACTCGAGCGGAGTCTTCCGGCCGAATATTTTCACCATAACCTTTAGTTTCTTCTTTTCCGTATTCACTTCTTCAATGACACCATTGAATCCGCTAAATGGCCCAAAAGTAACCTTTACTGTTTCGCCTACAACATATGGGATATTAATATCTTCACCCACATCTTGAAGCTCGTCTACTGTTCCTAGTATGCGATTAACTTCTGATTGTCTTAATGGAACCGGTTTTTCTGAACCGCCAAGAAAACCTATCACATTAGGCGTACTTCTTAATCGATGAGAAACCTCACCAACAAGAGCAGCCTCAACCAAAACGTATCCAGGCAAATAACTTTTCTCTTTCACAACTTTTTTACCATTGCGAACCTGATATACTTTTTCGGTTGGAATTAGTACCTGAGATACATATTCGCCAAGATCGCTGTTCTTAATGTCAGCCTCAAGGTATTCTCTTACCTTGGATTCTTTTCCGCTTATGGCACGTAAAACATACCATTTTTTTTCAACCTCAGACATTCTATTAATGTGGATAGATGATTTTTCCCATTAAAGCTTGAAAACCAGAGTCCATCGCAAACACCAACAATGCAATAAGTAGGGAAGCATATAAAACAACTACTGCACTATTAGTTAGTTCAGAAAACGTAGGCCACGAAACTTTATGCACAAGTTCGTTATAAGATTCTTTGATATAATTAATTATCTTTTTCATCTCAATAAAATTAGCACGGGAGGAGAGGCTCGAACTCCCGACACCTGGTTTTGGAGACCAGTGCTCTACCAACTGAGCTACTCCCGTTTATAGACAATTCAGTTCCTGCATAACACAGGAACTGAATTATATTATTATTATGCTATCTCAGTAATCTGACCAGCACCTACTGTACGACCACCTTCGCGGATAGCGAAACGAAGACCTACATTCAATGCAACCGGATAGATCAACTCTACGTTAATTGTTACGTTATCACCAGGCATTACCATTTCAGTTCCTTCAGGAAGAGTAATTTCACCTGTGATGTCCAATGTACGCAAATAGAATTGAGGACGATACTTGTTGTGGAATGGAGTGTGACGTCCACCTTCTTCTTTCTTCAAGATATACACCTCAGCTTTGAATGCACTATGAGGAGTAATTTTTCCTGGGTGACAGATAACCATACCACGTTTGATTTCGTTCTTGTCGATACCACGAAGCAACAAACCTACGTTATCACCAGCTTCACCTGAGTCAAGAATCTTACGGAACATTTCTACTCCTGTAACAACTGATTTCTTAGCTTCTGAACCAAGACCGATGATTTGAACTTCTTCACCAGATTTGATGATACCAGCTTCGATACGACCTGTAGCAACAGTACCACGACCTGTGATCGAGAATACGTCTTCAACAGGCATCAAGAATGGTTTGTCAACATCACGTGGAGGCAATGGAATCCAAGTATCAACAGCATTCATCAATTCCATAACTTGTTCTTCCCATTTAGCAACACCGTTCAATGCACCAAGAGCAGAACCACGGATAACTGGAGTATTGTCACCGTCAAAGTCATAGAATGAAAGGAGTTCTCTCATTTCCATTTCTACCAGTTCCAACATTTCTTCGTCATCAACCATATCACATTTGTTCATGAATACAACCAACTTAGGAACGTTTACCTGACGAGCCAAAAGGATGTGTTCGCGAGTTTGAGGCATAGGACCATCAGTTGCAGCAACTACAATGATAGCACCATCCATCTGAGCAGCACCAGTTACCATGTTCTTTACGTAGTCAGCGTGACCCGGACAGTCTACGTGAGCGTAGTGACGGTTAGCTGTTTCGTATTCAACGTGCGAAGTATTAATAGTAATACCTCTTTCTTTTTCTTCAGGTGCATTATCGATTGAGTCGAAAGAACGCAATTCTGAAAGACCATTTTTAGCCAATACTGTAGTAATGGCAGCTGTCAAAGTGGTTTTACCATGGTCAACGTGACCAATAGTACCGATGTTAACATGCGGTTTGGAACGATTAAATTTCTCTTTAGCCATAGCTTTACTTGTTTATTTATTATAATTAATAATCAGCATTTCATTATTTAATGAGCTGTTACCGGGATTTGAACCCGGGACCTCTTCCTTACCAAGGAAGTGCTCTACCACTGAGCTATAACAGCAAAAAAGAGCGGAAGACGGGGCTCAAACCCGCGACCCTCAGCTTGGAAGGCTAATGCTCTATCAACTGAGCTACTTCCGCAAAAGTTTTTGAGAAACGCACAATACTTATTATATAATAAGGTGTAACGTTTTCAATCAGAGCTGTAAGCTCGTGGGCAGTGATGGATTCGAACCACCGTAAGCGTAAGCTATCTGAGTTACAGTCAGACCCATTTGGCCACTCTGGTAACTGCCCTTTCAATACTTTTCCTTGAGCCTCTTGTCGGATTCGAACCAACGACCCCGAGATTACAAATCACGTGCTCTGGCCAACTGAGCTAAAGAGGCGTTTCGTAAAAAAATGCAACCGTTACACTCAAACACGAGCGAAACGGCTGCAAATTTAGTTATTTATTTCTTTCCCGCAAAGAAAACGCATTTTTTTTATTTTTTTCTTGTCTTTTCTTTATGCTTAGCAAGCTGTTTTTCCAAAGCCTCAAGGCCCTCATCAACAGCTTCCTCGAAAGTATTACACACCTTGCTGGCATAAAACTCTGCATTTGGAGCATAGATTTTAATTCCAGCTTCTTTGTTTGTAGCACTCTCGGGCTTAACTACCTTCAACGAAACCTCCACGGTTTTTATATCATCATAAAACTTTTCCAGTTTTGCGGCTTTTTTTTGAATGAATGCTTGTAATTGTTCTGAAGCATCAAAGTGAATTGATTGAATTCTTATTTCCATAACAACCTCCTTTTTTTAAGCTCTGGGATGAGCTTGTTTATAATTCTTTTTTAGTTCCTCGAACGTAGTATGCGTATAAACCTCCGTAGCCGCCAAGCTACTATGCCCCAACAAATCTTTTACTGCGCCAAGCTCGGCACCACCATTTAGCATTGCTGTTGCAAAAGTATGCCTCAATGCATGAGGAGCTCTTTTCTTCTGCGTAACTACTCCCGATAGATTCTTTTTCACTAAAACATAGACCGACTTCTTAGACAAACGCTCCCCTTTTTTATTCAGAAAGAAAGCTGCTGTTTCTCCAAAAAACTCTTCATTTCTTTTGTCGATATACCGCAGTATTAACTCTTTTAATACATCACCAAATGGAATTAACCGTTGCTTATTCCGCTTACCGGTAACTTTCAGTTGCAAAGAGAAGATATCAACATCAGCATTATTCAAATTCACCAACTCTGAAAGCCGAATCCCTGTGGAATAAAACATTTCGAGAATCAACCTATCGCGGCAGCCCCAAAAATCATCATCGTAATTCGTCACATCCAGTACTTTTTCCATGTCGGATTCTTTATAAAATACCGGAAGCGCTTTTTTCTTTTTGGGAGCCACTATTTTCAACAATGGATTTTTCGTTACTTCCCCTCTTCTCAACAAAAACCGATAAAAAGAACGCAGCGAACTCAGCTTTCTATTCACCGAACTCGCAGCATAACCAGCATTCATCAAGTAGATTACCCATTCACGAATCTGAGCCGGTTCAACTTCGGCTGGATCAAAAGAAACATTCTCTTCTTGAATATATTCCCGAAGTTGAGCAATATCCTCACCATATCCTACTATGGTATTTTCGGAGTAATTGCGCTCGTACCGAAGATAATCAAGAAAAGAATCTATCAACATACGTTACATCATTTATACTGCAACGAATGTAAGAAAAAGAATTTAATAATTCAAATAATTATGAATAATTAATCCTCTATTTGTTGAAGTTGCTGAACGTAAACTGCGCGCTCTTTCTTTAATCTATTCACAACAGAAGGTTTATCAAACTGTTGTCTACGTCTCAATTCTTTAACAACACCTGTTTTTTCGAATTTTCTCTTAAATTTTTTCAGCGCTTTTTCTATGTTCTCGCCTTCTTTAACTGGAACTACAATCATTTTTAACTATATTTTTTTAATTATTATATTTCTATGCACTTTAGCGGGGCAAAAGTACACATACTTTCTTTACCGACCAAACATAATTTTGTTTTTTTGCGTTTGCACAGTCTTATCAAACTACTAACATAGACAGATCAATACCTGTTGGTGGAATTAATTTTTAAATAGAACATTAGATTATAAGTTGTGCATACCTACATTTCACACTGACTATATTTTTGCATAGTGATATTGAAAAAGTATAAATATCACACAAACCCCTCTGCGGATAGGTTGTAGAACGTTAATTCGGATTTGGAAATGTCCCACAAAAAGGTTATCTTTAGTATAGCAAAGATATACAGATAGTATATACATAGAGAGGCGGGAAACCACGGGGTTTTTCGCCTCTATTTTTGTGCAAAATCGACTAAAAACGGTTACCATTTTTACCCGAAGTGGTAACCACCGACACCCAATATGGTAACCACTACCACTCTTAGTGGTTAACACAAAGTTTAAAATGCTGCATCGGAAAATAAAATCTTTCGTACTGCCATTTCTACGATATAACCAAAGTAAATGCCACCTATTTTACAGAAACTTAAAAGTTAATAGTCCATAAATAAATCAGACTTCAACAGGTTGCTGAATGGTTATATTATTATACATATATACTGGCTAAAGCTTAGAATATTTACTTATAACATTTGTAGCTTGGAGTGCATATCGCATTTTAGCACACCTTTTCAGCAAATTCATTTCACATTACAGCCTCTTTTTGTAGATTTGTATCTTATACATTAATTTATAGAGGCCATGAAAGAAAATATTGCCACTCGAATCTTTCTATTGAGGAAATGGATTAAAAAAAACGGCATAGATGCATTCGTTATACCAAGTTCAGACGCACACTTAAGCGAATATGTTGCCCCATACTGGAAATGCCGCGAATGGATTTCGGGGTTTACCGGATCGGCAGGGACTATCGTTATAACAGCAAAAGAAGTTGGATTGTGGACAGACTCACGTTATTTCATTCAAGCAACCGAACAATTGAATGGGACAGGAATTACACTATACAAAGAAATGCTGCCCGAAACCCCAACTATCAACCAATTTCTATGCAACACATTATCGCAAGGAAGTGTGGTAGGAATAAATGGCAGTGTTTTTTCAATCAATAGCGTAAGAAGACTTGAGGCAGAATTACTGAACAACAAACTCACATTGCGTACAAACTGTAATCCGTTTGATGAAATCTGGAATGAAAGACTACCCATTCCTCAGAATCCCGCATATATTTATGACACAAAATATTGCGGCAAATCATGCAAAGAAAAGATTGCAGATATTCGTAATGAAGTGAACCGATTAAACTGTCAAGGTATACTTTTATCTGCTCTTGACGAAATAGCCTGGACGCTAAATCTGCGTGGTAGCGATATCAATTTCAATCCAGTTGTTATCAGCTACCTATTAATAACAGAGAAAGAAAGTATATTTTTTGTGTTACCTGATAAAATCACACCCGAAGTAAGTGAATATTTAAAGGAACAAGGGGTTTCGGTAGCAGGTTACATGAATATAACCACCTCGCTCAACAATTTGGATATAAACACAATACTTATTGATGCAGAACGAACGAACTTTGCCGTCTACTCGTCCATTAACCATCAGTGCAAAATAACAGAAGCAACCTCTCCCGTGCAAATACTAAAATCCATACGAAATGAAAAAGAGATAGCCGGTGTGCACTCATGCATGAAGAAAGACGGTGTAGCTCTTGTTAAATTCCTCAAATGGCTGGAAGAAGCTGTGCAAACCGAGAAAGAAACAGAAATAAGCGTTGCAGAAAAGTTACGTGGTTTTCGCGCCCAACAAGATCTGTTTATGGGCGAAAGCTTCGAAACCATTGCCGGCTATAGCGAACATGCAGCTATTGTGCACTACACCGCCACCCCCGAAACTTGTTCAGTTCTAAAGCCCGAGGGCTTCCTTCTACTCGATTCGGGAGCGCAATATCTGGATGGTACTACAGACATAACCCGTACCATCGCGCTCGGTAGTCTTACCGAAGAAGAAAAGATTGATTACACCCTTGTTTTAAAAGGACACATTGCACTTGCCTCCGCCAAGTTCCCAGCGGGTACACGTGGCGCTCAGCTAGATGTACTGGCTCGCATGCCACTTTGGAAGAGAGGGATGAATTTTCTGCATGGCACAGGACATGGCATTGGACATTTCCTCAACGTACACGAAGGTCCTCAGAGCATCCGCATGAACGAAAACCCGATAACGCTTCAACCCGGCATGCTCACATCCAACGAACCGGGAGTATACAAAGCCGGTAGTCACGGGATACGCATTGAGAACCTTATTCTTGTAAAAAAAGAGTCAGTAGGGATGTACGGCGATTATTATCATTTTGAAACCGTAACACTCTGCCCTATTTGCAAAGAAGGAATTATCAAAAAGCTTTTAAGCAGCGAAGAGATAGAATGGCTAAACAACTATCATCTAAAAGTATATAATAATTTATCACCCAGCCTAAGCGAAGAAGAAAGAGCTTGGTTAAGAGAAAAAACAACCGAATTATAACATTATGGCATTAATCAGAAAAGTAAGAGGATTTACCCCACAAATCGGCAAAAACTGCTTCTTGGCAGAAAACGCAACTATAATAGGAGATGTAGTAATAGGTGATGATTGTAGTATTTGGTACTGTACCGTATTGCGAGGAGATGTTAATTCTATCCACATTGGCAATGGAGTAAACATACAAGATGGCAGCGTGCTGCATACACTTTACCAGAAATCAACAATAGAAATTGGAAATCATGTCTCTGTAGGGCACAATGTTACCATACATGGTGCACATATCAAAGACTATGCACTCATAGGGATGGGGTCTACATTGCTGGACGATGCTATTGTGGGAGAAGGAGCCATCGTAGCTGCCGGATCGTTGGTATTAAGTAAAACAATCATTGAACCGGGAAGCATTTGGGGTGGAGTTCCAGCTAAATTCATCAAGAAGGTAGACCCAGAGCAAGCAAAGGAGTTAAATCAGAAAATAGCCCACAACTACCTGATGTATTCAGATTGGTATAAAGAAGAAAAGTAGAAATTTACGCCCGTTCCTTGAACAGTTTTAGCCTTTCCTACGTTAAATGGATATCTAATTCCTTAAATTTATACTAATTTGCCTTAGCAATTTAACAAAATATCAAATAAATAAATATCTTTGCATAGCATGGAAAACTATCGAAATTAATAATTATAAAATTACAAACCTTTAATGAGCATTACGATGATTAAAAAAATGTATTTGCCACTATTAGCAATAGTGGTTGTTGCGCTTTCTTCATGTAGCAACAAAATGGGCGAACTGTCTGCTGACTATTTCACTTGTACCCCACAAGTATTAGAAGCAGTAGGTGGAAAAGTTCCAGTAACTATCAATGGCAAGTTCCCAGAAGCCTATTTCAACAAAAAAGCTGTTGTTGAAGTAACTCCTGTATTAAAATGGAATGGCGGAGAAGCTAAAGGACAAACTTCTGTTTTCCAAGGCGAAAAAGTTGAAGGTAACGACCAAACTATTTCTTATAAAATGGGTGGTAACTACACTATGAGAGCTAATTTTGACTATGTTCCTGAAATGGCTAAGTCTGAATTATATCTTGAGTTTAAAGCTTCAAAAGGCAATAAAGTAATCACTATTCCTGCTGTTAAAGTTGCAGATGGTGTTATCTCTACTTCCGAATTGATTGGCAATACAGTTGGTAGCGCAAACACAGCTCTTGGAGCTGACGCATTCCAACGAATCATCAAAGAAGCTCAACAAGCTAATATCATGTTCCTTATCCAACAAGCAGAACTTCGTTCTAAAGAATTAAAATCAGAAGGAATAAAATCTTTGAAAGAACAAATCTCTGCTGTTGACGCCGCTGAGAACATGAACATCAACAACATTGAAATTTCTGCATACGCTTCTCCTGACGGTGGTGTAAGCTTGAATGAAAAATTAGCTGGCAAACGTGAAGAAAACACAGAAAAATACCTTCAAAAAGAATTGAAGAAAGCTAAAGTTGACGCAACTGTTGATGCTAAATACACAGCACAAGACTGGGAAGGTTTCCAAGAATTGGTATCTAAATCAAATATCCAAGACAAAGAACTTATCTTGCGCGTTCTTTCAATGTACAAAGATCCAGAACAAAGAGAAAGAGAAATCAAAAACATCTCTTCTGTTTACAAAAACCTTGCTGACGATATCCTTCCTCAGTTGAGACGTTCTCGTTTGACTTTGAATTACGAAATCATTGGTAAATCTGACGAAGAAATTGCTAACCTAGCTGCAACAAATGCCAAAGAACTTACAGTAGAAGAACTTCTTTATGCTGCAACTTTGACTAACAGCGCTGCAACAAAAGAAAGCATTTACACAAAAGCAACTCAGTTGTTCCCTAACGACTACCGTGCTTATAACAACCTTGGTATTCTTGCTTACCAAGCTGGTGACAAAGCTAAAGCTGAATCTTTCTATAAGAAAGCTGCTTCTGTAAAAGCATCTCCTGAAGTAAACTTGAATCAAGGTCTTCTAGCTCTTGCTAAAGGCGACAAAGCTGCTGCAGAAACTGCACTTGGCAAAGCTTCGGGTACACAAGAGTTGAACGAAGCATTGGGTAACCTTTATGTAGCTCAAGGACAATACGAAAGAGCAGTAAACGCATTTGGTGACACTAAAACAAACAGTGCCGCTTTGGCTCAAATCCTTGCTAAAAATTACAATAAAGCAAACACCACATTGGCTGGTATTAAAGCTCCTGATGCATATACAGACTACTTGAAAGCTGTATTAGGTGCAAGAACAGACAACTCTTCAATGGCTATCAATAGCTTGAAGAGCGCTATCGCTAAAGATTCTTCATTGGCTTCTAAAGCAGCTAGCGATCTTGAGTTTGCAAAATACGTAACTAACTCAGACTTCTTGAAACTGATCAAATAAGTCATAGAAGTAAATATATAGAAAAGGTTGTTTGCCATCGGGCAAACAACCTTTTTTTGTACATAACAATAAAATTCCTACATTCGCATAAAATTTAAGAATTAAACATGAAGAATATCTGTTTCATATTGACAATCGCGCTTTGCCTACTTGGATGCGGTGAGAAAGACACCCTTCAGACAGTAAAGATACAAGGCGAGATAGCAGGATTGAAAAATGACACCATTTATCTATATGGTCAGTATGAAAATACGTTTGCAATACTGGATACTATTTATGTTCATGACAACAAATTTGTACATACCGTTGCGGTAGACACCACCACCCTCTCTTCATTGCTTTTTGCCGGTAATGAATATCCTCTCTTCTTAGAAAAAGGAAGCAATATCCGCATCAAAGGAGATTTAACCTCTCCCGACAGTATAAATATAAGCGGAAGTAAATACAATCAGGAACTCACTGTCTTTAATAATACAGTTGCTTCATTAGCAGAACCGACCGACAGCATCATTGAAAGCTGCATCGAAAGTTTTATCCGTCAAAACCAGAAATCGCCAGTTTGCCTGTACCTGTTGGATAGATATCTTGTGCAGAAAGCTACCCCTAAGATGGACAAAATCAAAGATTTCATCTCTTACATGGACGGAGAACTTCAAGACATGATATTCACAAAAAAGCTTCTTGAAAAGATTAATGAGAACGAGAAAATGGAGATAGGTAAAATGGCTCCATCCTTTAGCGTACCCGATAGCACCGGAAAGAAAATAAGCCGATACGATTTGCGCAATAAGGTATTATTAGTAAATTTCTGGGCTTCATGGAGTGATTCCTGTCAAGCGTCAAATGCTGAGTTGCGCGCTATCTATAAGCAATACAAGAAAAATGAAGGTTTTGCAATATTGAGTATTTCTCTGGACACCGACAGAGAATCGTGGATAACTGCTATAAAAAACGACACTTTGTCGTGGCAGCAGTTGTGCGATTTCTCCAGTTGGAATTCAACTGTTGTAAAGCAATACACTATTCTAGAGGTACCCGAAAATGTACTTATCAATAACACAGGCAGGATTGTAGCTCGTGGAATAAAAGGAGAAGAATTAAAAACTAAATTGGATGAACTTCTAAAAAAAGATAAGAACTAGCAAGTTCCCTCCAATTTCTAAAATTATTTTATGCTGGTAAAAGTGTATGGAGCGGCTGTACAGGGTATAGACGCGACAATAATTACTATTGAAGTCAATAGTTCAAGAGGATGTATGTTCTACTTGGTAGGACTACCCGACTCTGCCGTTAAAGAGAGTCATCGCCGTATTATCTCGGCATTACAGGTAAATGGCTATAAAATGCCAACAAGTAACTTAACCATCAATATGGCTCCGGCAGATATCCGCAAAGAAGGTTCGGCGTACGACCTGCCTTTAGCCGTTGGTATACTTGCTGCTTCTGAAACTATTTCATCCGAGAAGCTTTCACAATTTCTCATCATGGGCGAGTTGAGTTTAGACGGTACTATTCAACCCATTAAAGGAGCTTTGCCCATTGCTATTTCGGCAAGAAAAGAAGGTTTCAAAGGGATGATTGTACCACAACAAAATGCACGGGAAGCAGCGGTAGTAAATGACCTTGACGTATATGGAGTAACAAACATCAAAGAGGTCATCGAGTTTTTCAATAATGAGCGCGAGCTACAACCTATAGTTGTAAATACGCGTGAGGAGTTCTTTGCTCAACAAAACATGTACGACTTTGACTTTTCGGAAGTTAAAGGACAAGAAAATGTAAAGCGTGCATTAGAAGTTGCAGCAAGTGGTGGTCACAATTTAATTATGGTAGGTGCTCCCGGAAGTGGAAAATCAATGATGGCTAAACGCCTCCCTTCCATCCTTCCACCTCTTTCGTTAGGAGAGAGCCTGGAAACAACCAAAATACACTCCGTTGCCGGCAAACTTAGCCGCAACACTTCGTTAATAACCAAGCGACCATTTCGCGATCCGCACCACACTATTTCATCAACAGCATTAGTAGGTGGCGGTGCTTATCCACAACCCGGAGAGATTAGTCTAGCCCATAATGGAGTTTTGTTCCTTGATGAGCTTGCCGAATTTAACAGAACTGTATTGGAAGTGCTAAGACAGCCACTCGAAGATAGAAACATTACTATTTCGCGTGTTAAGTGGAGCATTGAGTATCCGGCAAGCTTTATGCTCATTGCTTCTATGAACCCTTGCCCTTGCGGCTACTACAACCACCCTACAAAACTCTGCGTGTGCAGTCCCGGACAGGTACAAAAATACTTAAACCGTATCTCGGGTCCACTACTCGACCGCATTGATATACAGGTTGAGATTGTCCCTGTTCCTTTCGAAAAGATATCAGACAACAGGCAAGGAGAGCCTAGTGAAGCAATTAGGGAACGAGTAGTACACGCTCGAAAAATACAAGAGGAACGATTCAAAGACACACCGGGCATTTATTGCAATGCACAAATGACCAGCAGGTTGTTATCCATTCATGCACAGCCTGATGAGAACGGACTCATTCTGCTAAAGAATGCCATGAACCGTCTGAACCTTTCAGCACGGGCATACGATCGTATCCTAAAGGTAGCACGCACCATTGCCGATTTAGAAGGAAGTGAACAAATACTTTCTTCGCACTTAGGAGAAGCTATTGGGTATCGAAATCTGGATAGAGAGAACTGGGCCGGATAATAAGCATAAAGAGAAAGCCCTGAAACAATTCTGCTTCAGGGCTTTCTTTCTTTTATTTCTCAATTCGTATTCGAGCATCCACCGCTATTATATCTTTTTCTGTTCCTAACAACGGGTTAATATCCATTTCCTTTATCTCTGTAGCAAAGCGGAGCAACGTAGACAAACGAACTATAATTTCGGCAAACTTATCCTCATTTACTCCTTTCTGACCACGTGCCCCTTTGATTATTTTGTAAGCACGCAATGAACGAATCATGGAGTAAGCCTCTTCGTAACTCAATGGTGCCAAACCCGAAGAAACATCTTTTAGTATCTCTACAAATATACCACCCAGTCCGCAAAGCACCACATGCCCGAATTTCTCTTCATACTTTGCTCCGATAAACAACTCCGTTCCTTTCAACATAGGTTGTATCATTATAGCGTGTGCATCGGGAATTGCCATCATTCGTTCAAACTCAAGAGCTAAATGCTTACTGCTCTGGATATTGAGCACTACACCGCCCACATCTGATTTATGTACAGGTCCCACCACTTTGGCTACAATAGGGAAACCTATTCTTTCGGCAGCGGCAATAAGTTCTTCACGGTTATCTGTCACAATCTCCTCAACGATAGGAATACCTGCTGCCTTTAGAAGTGCTTGTACATAATGCGGCTGGATATAACCATTTTCCGGGATTTCGTCGATAATGCGTCTGATGAGCGGAACATCCACCCCATAAAGTTCTATTTCGTTGGTTGCCGGACAAGAGGTATTCATGATGCGCGAAAGTGCCGTCCCTAAAGTTACCTCGTCGGCAAAGTTCACATGTCCTTTCTTCAAGAACTCCTCAACCTCTTTGCCTGCAGTATGAATAGAAGGGAGTACCGGGAATATGGGTTTTTTACAACTATTCATCTTCTGATGCAACACCTCATATGTCTCGAACATGGTAACCAATCCGGGTGTACCAAAGATTGCCAAAATAGCGTCTATGTTCTTAAATTTCTTCTCGCAATAGTCAATAACAATACTCAAATGCTCTGGCGTTCCTGTAGCAAGTATATCAATTGGATTACCAACAGAAGCACCTGGGAATAATTTACCTTTTAGTTCTTCGGCAACAGGTCCCTCCAATTTAGGAACAACAAGTCCACCTTTAGAAAGGGCATCGGCAAGCATTACACCAGGACCTCCGGCATGTGTTACGATAGCAAAATTGCGTCCTTTCAGCTCGGGCAAAGTAAAGATACAGCCCACTGTTGTCAACTCTTCACGCGAGTGACATCGAACGATTCCCGCTTTGCGGAACAATGCTTCCACTGCCGAATCCGAGCTGGCAATAGCACCCGTATGTGAAGAAGCTGCCCGCATACCACTTTCCGAACTTCCTGCCTTAATTGCTGCAATCTTACATCCTTTCCGGATGAGTGAAGAAGCATGGAACAATAAACGATCCGGATCTTTAATGCTTTCTATATAAATCAGCTTAATATCCGAGTCTTTCGCCGGGTCAAAGTGCTCGTCCATATATTGAAGTACATCTTCCACGCCTATTTGCTTGGCATTGCCAACCGACCAAACGGAATTGAATTGTAACCCCTTTATCACAGCCGACTCTAAAATAAAGACTGCTGTAGCTCCCGAGCTGGAAATCAAATCCACCCCTTGCGGATTGAGGTTTGGGATAGGTTGCGTAAAAACACTGTGATGACAGGTGTTAAGAACACCAATACAGTTAGGCCCGATAAGTGCCGCGCCATAACGATTTACCGTATTGAGTATTTGTTCTTCGAGCAAAGCGCCTTCGTGCGTTTCTTCGCCAAAGCCAGCAGATAGTATTATGAACGCACGCGTTTGCTTTGTTGCAGCAAGTACCTCAACTGTATCAGGACAAAGCTTAGCTGGTATTGCCAAGATTGCCAAGTCGGTATCCGGTAGTTCACTTACATTTGCGTAAGACACCACATTTTGCACTTTTTCTTCTTTCGGGTTTACAGCCCTCAGTTCTCCTTTATAACCCCCAGTTATCAAATTTCTTAGGATAGCTCCGCCCGGTTTATGCAGGTTGTTAGAAGCACCTACTACTACAATACTTTCCGGATGAAGTAATTGACGATTAATCATAGCAATATTATTTAGAACCTTTCGGTTGGTTAGTTTTTAGAGATATAGCACCACATAGGGTAATGATCGGATGTCTTAATAGAGCGATCGACCGTACAACTATATGATTTCAAGTTTTTACTAATTAAAATATTATCAATTCTAAAATAGAATCCACCTCGGTTGTAAGAGATACCAAGCCCTGTACCCGATTGTACAAAAGCATCAGTCAGGTTCTCTGAAATCACCCGATGCGAATATGATATAGGAGATTCATTGAAGTCTCCACAGCAAATCACCGTTTTATGAGGTGAATTTGCAATTTCCTTCGCAATAGCATCGGCTTGCTTGCTACGAATAACAGCAGCCTCGCCCAATTTTTTCAGCAAACGCATAGCGCCCTGTTTCATTTGTGCCGTTTCTGGGCTTGTAATCAATTCTTTATAGATTCCTTTATCTTCATTACTCAATTTGTTTGATTCTAAATGATTGTTGATAACAACAATTGTATCATTTCCAACCTTTATTTCGTACACAATCGAACCGTTATGTTCACTTTCATAATTTATTCGCCGACTGGAGAGAATAGGGAACTTTGAGTAGAAAGCCAATCCGTTAGTATTTGCCTCTCCGAGTTTCACTTCGTCACGGTATGGATAGTTCTTTAGTTCTTTATTAATATTTTCACGCGTAAGATACTTGCGGTTTGATGCTACGATAAATTCCTGCAAACATATAACATCCGCATTGCTATTCTTAATATAAGTCAAGATGTCATTCTGTCCGGCTGTTTTCTTCAAATCGCCAAAAGCCATTACATTATACGAAAGCAGCTTTATAGTACCTTCGGGAGTCTTGTTTGAAGAGAAATTAATTGGTATATATGTTTTGATTTGCACACAACAAATCAACATAGCCAGCACCGAAAGCATGGCATATTTCCAACGCAATATGAACCAAAAAAGAACAAAACAACAATTAATCGTAAGAAATATCGGAAACGTCAAGCCGGCACAGGAGAGTATGGGAAATGATACAGGATTTATATAAGGACTGAATGCAGCGAAGAGCAGTCCGCCTACAAATAGTATATTTACTACAAATATAATCCCAAGCGCTAAATTCCCTATCTTTTTCATTTCTTACTTGCGTCAAACAAACTTTTTTTCTCTTCAGTGGTCAGGTTCTCGTAACCCGATTTCTTTATTTTATCCAGAATACGATCTATTTCTTCCGACTGTTTTTTCTTTTGCGCATTGTAATCAAAATCCTTAGGATTACGATTGTAATGCACATTCATCGTTGGCTTACTTTTTTTAGACTTCATTTTCCAGTTCTTTTTATTCAGAAGAGGCGACAATCCATCAAGTGCCTTGTTTATCCAAAGCGTCAAGTCCGTTCCCTTCTGAAGCATAGCAGCAAAAAACAAACCAGCCAAAGCACCCCCCAAGTGAGCAATATGTCCACCTGCGTTACTCGAAGTTAAAAACAACAAATCGGTTAATACAACAAACAAAGCAAGATACTTCAGTTTCATTGTGCCAAAGAGTAACAACCTTACGGGATAATTAGGTTCACGATAAGCCACTGCCGTAACAATTGCAAGAATAGAAGCCGAGGCTCCTACCATCAATGAGTGGTCGACCATTGGAGCAAAATAAGGGAATAGGTTGTAGGAAATCATATACAGAAGTCCGCCACAAATACCCCCTAATAGATATACCCCCCGCAAATGTTTAGCCGAAAAGAAATAAAGGAATAGCGAACCAAACCAGTACAGCCACAACATATTGAAGAGTATGTGCAACAAGTCGGCATGCATAAACATATAAGTAAAGATAGACCACGGTTGGTAAATAAAGCGCCCAAACGATGCCGGAAGTTGAAAAAGTTCCCAAAATCCCGACGCGCTCCTGTTGAAGAGCATTAATGCCACCCCTACCAGTGCCGTAACAAAAAAAACTCCTACATTGATAAATATCAGCTGAATAAAAGCGTTGCCCCGCTTGTAGGCGTTTTTAATATCAGTTATAATATCCGCCATAGTTCGTATACTTTTTGCGCCAGTACATTATTAGAATAAAGCCAAATATCATTCCTCCAAGATGAGCGAAGTGTGCCACATTGTCGCCTACTCTGTTTGATAAGCCAAGATAAAGTTCAATTGCCGCATAACCCATCACAAAATATTTCGCCTTAATAGGAATGGGAATAAACATGATGAATATTTTCTCATTAGGAAAAAGCATCCCAAACGCTAACAAAATGGCATAAACAGAACCCGATGCACCTATGGTAACCATTTTATCTAGATATTCAGCCATAGTTATAATCTCAGTACCAAGACTAACACTAGTGTAAGGTGCCAATACTGTGGCATAGTGAATATATTGTACAACTTCTTGTATCAGCCCTGCCCCTACTCCGCAAAGCAAGTAATAAAACAGGAAGCGCTTAGCTCCCCACACATGCTCCAGTATACGTCCAAACATCCACACTGCAAACATATTGAAGAAGAGATGCTCAAAACCACCATGCATAAACATATAAGTTACTAGCTGAATAGGGTTAAACGCATCGGACATAAAGAAGTGTAGTCCAAGAATATTGTTCAAATCAATGCCGTATTTCTCGGCTACGAAGGTTGCGAAGAAGAGCAACGCATTGATGATTAGTAAATTTTTAGTTACTGCTGGTATATTATTCATCTTAAAAACAATTGAAAGTAATTAAACACATAAAAGACAAATGTAGTAATAAAATTTTGTTAGAATGCTGTTTTATTGTTCTCTATTCATTCTTTTTTAGGATTTAGGCGCTGTTTTTTGTTTTATCAAGAAAACACCAAACCTATTACTATGAGATATAGTAGCAGGGTTGGAGAGTTCCTTTTATTAAAAACAACCTAACAGTTAACTTAGTTATGAACAAAGCAGAATTAATCAGTGCAATATCCACTGAATCTGGTCTAAACAAGACCGAATCAAAGAAAGCCTTAAATGCTTTTATCTCTTCCGTTATCAAAGCATTAGTAGATGGTGACAAGGTTTCATTAGCTGGTTTTGGTACTTTTAGTGTCATCATCCGGCAAGAAAGACCAGGTATCAATCCTACCACGAAAGCGTCAATTATCATCCCGGAGACAAAAGTCGCAAAGTTTAAAGCGGGGCTCGAACTCTCCAATTTGCTAAAGTAGTTTCCCTATTATTCGCTCTGTGTTGAGAATATTGAAGTTTTTAACCTTCTTAACAGATATATTCCTTTATTGTTTTTTGTATCTTTGCGCCCAGTAAATACAAACGGGCTATGAATATAGAGAAGAAACTTACCGACTCCATCGCAAAAGGATTGAAGGAGTTGTACGGACAAGAGATTGCGGAAGCACAGATACAGTTGCAAAAAACAAAAAAGGAATTTGAAGGGCATCTTACGTTGGTTGTCTTTCCTTTCTTACGTATGTCAAAGAAAGGACCGGAACAGACAGCACAAGAAATTGGCGAGTACCTACAAGCCAACGACCCCGCTGTTGACAAGTTCAATGTGATCAAAGGATTTCTTAATCTAACCATAGCCTCTACTCTTTGGATTGAATTACTGAACAGTATTCATCAAGAAGCGAACTACGGTATTTGCACAGCTACAGATGCTTCGCCACTGGTAATGATTGAATACTCTTCGCCAAACACAAACAAGCCACTTCATCTGGGACATGTTCGTAACAACCTTTTAGGAAAAGCACTTGCCAATGTAATGGCTGCCAACGGTAACAAGGTGATAATGACCAATATTGTAAACGACCGCGGTATTCATATCTGTAAGTCTATGTTGGCATGGCAAAAATATGGAAATGGCGAAACACCCGAGTCGTCCGGCAAAAAAGGAGACCACTTGGTAGGCGATTATTATGTATCATTCGACAAACATTATAAAGCCGAAGTAGCCGATTTAATGGCAAAAGGTATGTCAAAAGAAGAAGCAGAAGCAGCTTCGCCTTTGATGAACGAAGCGCGCGAGATGCTCGTGAAGTGGGAAGCAGGCGATACCGAAGTACGCGCATTGTGGTCAATGATGAACGAATGGGTATATGCCGGTTTCGACGAAACTTATAAGAAGCTGGGGGTAAACTTCGATAAAATTTACTATGAGTCAGAGACTTACCTCGAAGGAAAAGACAAAGTCTTAGAAGGACTTAAGAGTGGTGCGTTCTATCAAAAAGAAGACTCTTCTGTATGGGCAGACCTCACCCCCGAAGGACTCGACCATAAGTTGCTGCTCCGTGCCGACGGGACATCTGTTTATATGACACAAGACATTGGTACAGCTAAGCTTCGCTTCGACGACTATCCTATCGACAAAATGATTTATGTGGTAGGTAACGAGCAAAACTACCACTTCCAGGTGCTTTCTATCTTACTCGATAAACTTGGCTTCAAATGGGGCAAAGGACTGGTACATTTCTCTTACGGTATGGTAGAGCTACCCGAAGGAAAGATGAAATCTCGCGAAGGAACCGTAGTAGATGCCGATGACTTGGTAGAAGAGATGGTGGCAACTGCCAAAGAAACCTCACAAGAGTTAGGCAAACTAGACAGTTGCACTCCCGAAGAAGCCGACAACATTGCACGCATTGTAGGTATGGGTGCTTTGAAGTACTTTATATTAAAAGTGGATGCCCGCAAGAATATGACTTTCAATCCGAAAGAATCAATCGACTTCAACGGCAATACAGGTCCGTTCATTCAATACACCTACGCACGTATCCAGTCGGTATTACGTAAAGCAACCGAAGCAGGTATTGCCATACCTACTACCCTGGCTACCAATATGGAACTCAGCGAAAAGGAAGAAGGATTGATTCAACTCATAGCCGACTTTGCCGCTATCGTAAAACAGGCAGGCGAAGACTACAGCCCGTCAATCATTGCCAACTACACCTATGATTTGGTAAAAGAGTACAACCAATTCTACCATGACTTCAGTATTCTACGCGAAGAGAATGAAGCAGTAAAACTTTTCCGCATAACACTTTCGAGCAACGTAGCAAAGGTTATTCGTTTAGCAATGGGATTATTGGGTATTGAAGTTCCCGAAAGAATGTAATAGTTGTCAGCTATAGGTTTTTGCCAACGCGTTGGCAAACTTTTGCCAGCGCAGTTGCACTGCGGTGCCAACGCGTTGGCACAACTTTACTTCACCTGCGGATAATCAATGGTATAGTGCAAGCCGCGACTCTCTTTGCGCTCTATAGCTTGTCGCATGATAAGATAACCTACATTAATGAGATTACGAAGCTCACAAATATCACGCTGCACAAAGCTACGCTTGAACAAACTCTCTGTTTCTTCGTAGATTAAGTCGAGCCTATCCCATGCACGTTTCAAACGAAGGTCGGAACGAACAATACCCACATAGGCACTCATTATTTGATTTACTTCCTTGAGGCTTTGACTGATAAGAATCATCTCTTCGGGCGAGCGTGTTCCTTCATCGTTCCACTCGGGAATCTGTTCGTTGTAATTATATTGCGTTAATTTTGCAAGGCTGTGTTTGGCGGCAGCATCGGCATAGACTACCGCTTCTATCAGAGAGTTGGATGCCAAACGGTTTCCTCCATGCAGACCGGTACAAGAGCACTCGCCCACTGCATAAAGCCGCTCGATAGACGACTGTGCATTCAGGTCTACCTTAATCCCTCCACAAAGATAGTGCGCCGCAGGAGCTACAGGGATATAATCTTTGGTTATATCAATGCCCAGCGAAAGGCACTTTTCGTAGATGGTAGGAAAATGACGTTTGGTCTCTTCGGCATCTTTGTGGGTTACATCTAAGTAAACAAAATCATCGCCACGATTTTTCATCTCATTATCGATAGCACGTGCTACAATATCACGTGGAGCAAGCGAAAGACGTGAGTCGTACTTTTGCATAAACTCTTTGCCATCCATAGTGCGTAATACAGCTCCATATCCGCGCATAGCCTCTGTAATAAGGAAAGAGGGGCGATCACCCGGATGATACAAAGCAGTGGGGTGGAATTGCACAAACTCCATATCCTTTACCGTTCCTTTGGCGCGATATACCATAGCAATGCCATCGCCTGTTGCAACAAGCGGATTGGTGGTAGTTTGATACACAGCACCAATGCCTCCGGTTGCCATAAGGGTGATTTTAGAAAGGAAAGTATCTACTTTACCACTCTTCAAATCAAGAATATAAGCGCCATAGCACTTAATGTCGGGCGTTTGGCGGGTAATAGTTTCGCCAAGATGATGTTGCGTAAGTATCTCAATGGCAAAATGGTTTTCAAATATTTCGATGCCGGGATGACTTTTTACAGCCTCGATAAGGCTATCCTGAATCTCGGCACCTGTGCGGTCTTTATGGTGCAGAATGCGAAACTCCGAGTGTCCTCCTTCCCGGTGCAAATCGAATTCGCCTTGCTCGTTCTTATCGAAGTCCACTCCCCAGTTGATCAATTCGTGGATTTGCGAGGGAGCCTCCATAACTACTTTCTCTACCGCCTCTCTACTACTCAGCCAATCACCAGCAATCATGGTGTCTTCAATATGTTTCTCGAAATTATCGACTAATGTATTTGTTACAGAAGCAATACCACCTTGTGCAAAATAGGTATTTGCCTCTTCCAACTCCGTCTTGCAAACAAGTGCAACACGTCCTTTGTTGGCTACTTTCAATGCAAAACTCATACCGGCAATGCCTGAACCGATTACTAGGAAATCGAATTTCTTAATCATAGACGCATTATATTTTGCGCAAAGGTAGAAAATAACTCTTGTGTGTAAACCTAAATAGGATTAATTAAAATAAATGTATTAACTTGCAGGCAAAACCGCGAACGATTATGAATCGAGTCTTTCAGGCAAAGATTAGCTGGTATCAATACCTCTATTTATTGATACTGGGTGCACTAACCTTCTTCCTGCTTTGGGAGAAAATCATTATTATAGCCATTCTATGCATGCTGTTGGTAGTATTTGCCATCGAACGGGTAATTCACACCACCTACACACTCACATCCGAAAACGAACTGATTATCTCCACTGGCAGATATGGAAAACCAAAAGTTATTCACCTGAAAGAGATTCACGAGGTGGAATTAAGACACTCGGCCCGGTTCGGTAAATTCTCCATAACCGAGTATATTCTGATTACATACGGAACGAATAGACACGTAGCGGTTACACCTCTAAAAAAGAAAGAATTTATAAATTTACTGCTTAGCAAGCAAGAACATTATAATTAAATAAATACTTTATGAAATTTGACGTAGCCATTATTGGCGGTGGACCAGCCGGATACACCGCTGCCGAAGCTGCCGGGAAAGCCGGACTTACAGTTGTTATTTTTGAAAAAAACAGTCTTGGAGGTGTATGCCTCAATGAAGGATGCATTCCTACCAAAACCCTTCTTTACTCTGCCAAAACATTTGACTCGGCATGCCACGCCAGCAAATATGGAATAAGCGCCACCGATGTTTCTTTCGATTTATCGAAGATTATTGCACGCAAAACAAAGGTTGTTCGCAAACTGGTGTTGGGAGTGAAAGCTAAACTCACCGCCCACCATGTACAAATTGTAACAGGAGAAGCCTCTGTGGTAGACAAGCATACTGTGAAATGTGGTGAGGAAATCTACCAGTGCGAGAATCTGATTATTTGTACCGGATCGGTAACTGCCATCCCTCCCATTCCCGGTATTCAGGAAGTAAACTACTGGACACATCGCGATGCGCTCGATAATAAAGAGCTTCCTGCTTCTCTTATAATAATAGGTGGAGGAGTTATCGGTATGGAGTTTGCTTCATTCTTCAATAGTTTGGGAACAGAAGTAACTGTAGTAGAAATGCTCGACGAGATTCTCTTCGGCATGGATAAAGAACTTGCTACCGCACTACGTGCAGAGTATGCCAAGAAAGGTATTAAGTTCTTGTTGAGTAGCAAGGTGAAAGCACTTTCTAACGAAGACGGCAAAATAGGTGTAGCATATGAAAACGAGAACGGTGCAGAAACAATTATTGCCGAGAGAGTAATTGTTAGTACAGGACGTCGTCCGGCAGGGAACAACATCGGATTAGAAAATCTTGCATTAAAGAGAACTGAAAGAGGTAACATCCTTGTAGACGAACAAATGCAAACCTCCGTACCCGGTGTATATGTATGTGGCGACTTAACCGGATTCTCGCTCTTGGCACATACCGCCGTACGCGAAGCAGAGGTTGCCGTACATGCCATCTTAGGGAAACAAGACAGTATGAGCTATCGCGCCATTCCGGGTGTGGTATACACCAATCCCGAAATTGCAGGTGTGGGCGAAACGGAAGAGTCCCTGCAAGCTAAAGGTATTTCTTACAAATCGCTCAAACTCCCGATGGCTTATTCAGGACGTTTTGTTGCCGAGAATGAAGGAGTAAACGGTATTTGCAAAGTGTTGGTTGCCGAAGACGAAACCATTCTTGGTGCACATGTATTGGGCAATCCAGCCTCAGAAATCATTACCCTTGCCGGTATGGCAGTAGAACAACGCCTCACTGCCGAAGCCTGGAAGAAGATTGTATTCCCTCACCCCACAGTATGCGAAATTTTTAGAGAAGCCTTATGAACACACGTATTTTACTAACACTCCTTGTCTTCTCCTTTGGGCTATTACCTGCTTGGGGACAAGCATCCTTACACGAACGAATAGATAAACTGCTTGCCGAGAAACTTCCCGAAGAGTCGCAAGTAGGCATTTGTATCTATAATTTGCACACCAAAGAATATTTGTATCAGTATCAAGAGAAGAAACTCTGTCGCCCAGCATCCAACATGAAAATACTCACTGTGCTTACCGCGCTTACACAGCCCGATGGTGAGGAACCTTTTCGCACCAATGTGTGGTACAAAGGAGACGTTAAAAACAACACACTGTACGGAGATTTGTATGTTGTGGGAGGTTACGACCCGCAGTTCAACGACTCCTCTATGAATATATTGGTAGAGGAAATTGCCGCTCTTCCTTTCTCATCTATCAAGGGGAAAATTTACGGTGATGTATCTATGAAAGATTCACTTTACTGGGGCAGTGGCTGGTCGTGGGATGATACACCTTATTATTATCAGCCCTACCTAACTCCACTCATGTTCAACAAAGGAATTGTAGAGGTAACCGCAAAACCGAATGCGACAGGCCAACCAGCTACACTCAGCCTTGTGCCACAATCGGGTTTCTACACATTAATCAACGAAACTAAATCCGGCACACCGGATGCGGATAAATTCCGCGTTTCGCGCAACTGGCTTGAAAACGGAAACGAAATCATTGTAACCGGAAACGTAGATCGTCAACGAACAGGAACAGTGAATATGTACACCACGCAGAATTTCTTTATGCACACCCTTGTAGAGCGCTTACAGCAGAAAGGAATTGAACTGGACAGCAACTATGAGTATGCCGAATTTACCTCCGATTCTACCGCTGTACTGGTAACTTGCCTGGAACAAACAGTAGATGATGTGTTGCGTGATATCATGAAGGATAGCGACAACATGGCAACCGAAGCATTGCTCTGTAAGATTGCATCGACCCGTACCGGTAAGAAAAAAACATCAACGGAGGAAGGATTGGAAATGATAAAGGAACTGATAGAGAAAGTTGGACACGACCCTAAAAAATATGAGTTGGGAGATGCTTGTGGACTATCAGATTACAATCTTCTTTCTCCTGCTCTCTTTGTGGATTTGCTGAAGTACGCTTATGCTGATACAGACCTGTTCCGCAAATTCTATAAAACGTTACCGATTGGTGGAGCAGACGGCACTTTAAAGAGCCGCATGGGAAGAGGCACAAACGCTTATCTGAACATAGCGGCAAAGACAGGAAGTATTTCGGGTATCTCTACATTGGCGGGCTATGCGAAAACAAAGAACGGGCACGTGTTAGCCTTTTCTATTATGAATCAGAATACGCTGACAAGTGCCCGTGCAAGATCTTTTCAAGATGCTATATGCGAACTACTTTGCGAATAAACCGCTTACTTCACGTAGTCTGCCCAGTTGATATTCTTCATATCACCGGTTTCGAGCAACGTAGCATGCATGGCCAACGCGCCTCTCATGCTGTGACTGGTTTGTCCTTTAGTCGCAATTTTCAAATAATCCCATAAAATATTCTTATAGTCGGGGTGCGCACAGTTTTCGATAATTGTGCGCGCTCTTTCTGCCGGGCTCTTTCCACGCAAGTCGGCAATACCTTGTTCGGTAATCAGGATGTTTACAGAGTGCTCGCTATGGTCGGCATGTGATACCATCGGAACAATAGAGCTGATAGCACCATTCTTCGCAGTAGATGGACACGAGTAGATAGAGATATAGGCATTGCGGGTAAAATCGCCCGAGCCACCAAGACCATTCATCATTTTCGTACCTGCTATATGAGTAGAGTTGATGTTTCCATAAATATCCGCTTCGATGGCAGTATTCATAGAGATAACACCCAAACGACGAACTACTTCCGGATTGTTAGAAATTTCCGACGGACGAAGCACCAACTTATCGCGATAGAAATCCATATTGGCATAGATTTCATCCAGACACTCGTTAGTTACCGACAATGAACAGGTACTACCAAATTTAATACGTCCTTCTTTCATCAAATCGATCACCGAATCTTGAATTACTTCAGTGTACATCTCAAAATTAGGAATGGTTTTGTCGCGACCAAGCGCACCCAGTACCGCATTGGCGATATTACCCACACCCGACTGCAATGGCAAGAAAGTAGAAGGAATGATACCTCTCTTCATATCCGACGCCAGGAAGTTAGCTACGTTTACGCCAATTTGTTCTGTAATAGGATCGGGAGCCGTAAAACCGCGTGCTTCATCGGGCATATTTACCTCTACAACACCAACAATCTTCTTCGGATCGACTTGCACATAAGTAGTACCAACACGATCGCTTGCTTTATAAATAGGTATCTCGCGACGGTAAGGAGGATCAAGAGGTTGGTACACGTCGTGCATACCAATCATATTCTTACTATGCGCGCTATTGAGTTCAACGATAATCTTATCAGCTTTGGCACAAATTGTCGGTGTAATACCACCTGCTGCCGTAAGATAAATTTTACCATCGGCTGTTACATCACAAGCCTCAACAATAGCCACATCTACGTTACCAAAGAACCCGAAACGAATTTCTTGTGCCATTTGAGACAAGTGGATATCATTATAAGCAATCTCTCCATTGTTTACCGCTTTGCGGAAGTCGCTGTTGGTAGTATAAGGAGCGCGATATTTCAACGCCTTGGCACGGGTAAGTACACCGTCGCACGAGTCGCCGGTAGAAGCACCGCTTAGTATACTGATTTGATAAGGATTCCCTTTAGCGTGCTCTTCTTCGGCTATTTTCGCTATCTCTGCTGTAGTGGCTTTAGGAGAACCTGCAGGTGTAAAACCGCTGATACCCACAATATAGCCATTCTTTACGATACTTGCTGCTTCGGCAGCAGTTAAAAACTTAAATGACATAATTTTGTTGTTTTTTTCTTATGTAAGATTGATTAATACTTTCTTTTTAGAATTTCGGACCAGATAATGCCACGACGCACTTCATCAATGGAAGTTATGTCAAATTCTTCGCGCGGATGGGGTTCTTGTTCGCGTGGAGTGGGAACTGAATGTTTTTTTGTTTTTTGTTGTCGCACAGAGTGGGAAGAAACGAGAGTTTCGATAGGCAAAGTTTGTTCAGGAACTTTTACTTCCGGTTCTGCTTCGAATGTCTCATATTCCATCTCTATATCATCGGGACTTGCTGCTTTTTGTTGCGCTTCAAGCTCATCAGCCTTTTTATTAAGAGTTCTTACAACCATAATAATAATGAAGCCGATAAATAAAACTGTAGATAAAATACTTTCTCCCATAATTTATTTCAAAAAAGTATGCCAAAGATAGGGATTAAATCTAATAGCAGCCAAGTATTTAAATGAAAAAAGGGCAGCTTCACAGCTCCCCTTAATTTTTTTAACCTAAACCTTAACTATGAAAAAATCTAATGTTTCTTTCATTGGACAAAATTGAACATTTTAATCAACTAAGCAAAATTCTCGAATGCAAAAGTTCAACTAATTAACATTTATTATCACAAGGCTGCGTTCTAAAAGGCTTATTGCAGCTATTTTAAGATTAAATATACCTATTCATTACCATCGAAAGACCTATCTTTGCAAGCATATTATTAGTAAAACATCAAAGACTTTAGAAAAATGAAAGAATCAACGGGAGCAGACTTTAAATCTGCAACTGTAGCAAACGACAGTAAAAAATTGTTTATTGAGACGTATGGTTGCCAAATGAATGTGGCTGATAGCGAAGTTATCGCATCGGTCATGCAAATGGCAGGGTATATAACTATTGAGTCGCTCGACGATGCCGATGCGGTGTTCCTCAACACTTGCTCTATTCGCGACAATGCCGAACAAAAAATCCTCAACAGACTGGAGTATTTCCACTCGCTTAAGAAAAAGAAAAAAGGCTTCATTGTAGGGGTACTGGGTTGTATGGCAGAGCGTGTAAAAGACGACCTGATAGAGAATCATCATGTGGATTTGGTAGTAGGACCCGACGCATACCTCTCGCTACCCGACCTGATTGCTGCTGTAGAAGCAGGCGAAAAGGCAATTAATGTAGAGCTATCTACAACAGAAACCTACCGCGATGTAATTCCTTCGCGCGTTTGTGGAAATCACATATCGGGTTTTGTATCTATTATGAGGGGGTGCAATAATTTCTGCACCTATTGTATTGTACCCTACACACGCGGACGAGAGCGAAGTCGCGATGTAGAAAGCATTCTCAACGAAGTGCGCGACCTTGCCGCTAAAGGTTATAAAGAAGTAACGCTACTGGGACAGAATGTAAACTCGTATCGTTTTGAGAAAGGAGAAGAAACAATCACTTTCCCTATGTTGCTACGCTTGGTAGCCGAAACCGCTCCAACCATGCGTGTACGCTTTACCACCTCACACCCCAAAGATATGAGTGACGAAACACTGGAGGTTATTGCACAGGTTCCTAATGTGTGCAAACATATTCACTTGCCGGTGCAGAGCGGAAGCTCGCGCATTCTTAAACTAATGAATCGCAAATACGACCGCGAATGGTACCTGGAACGAGTAGCCGCTATTCGCCGCATCATTCCCGACTGCGGACTAAGTACCGACATTTTCTCGGGGTTCCATTCCGAAACCGAAGAAGACCACCAAGCCTCACTCTCGCTGATGGAGGCGTGTGGTTACGACTCTGCCTTTATGTTTAAGTACTCCGAGCGACCGGGCACGTATGCTTCTAAGCATCTCGCCGACGATGTTCCCGAAGAGGTAAAGATAGCTCGCCTCAACGAAATCATCGCATTCCAAACCAAGCTATCGGCGGCAAGCAATGCCCGCAACATTGGCAAAACATACGAAGTTCTTGTCGAAGGGATTTCAAAACGTTCGCGCGAACAACTTTTCGGTCGCACCGAGCAAAACAAAGTAGTCGTATTTGACCGCGGTGGGTACAAAATAGGCGATTACGTAACCGTAACCATAACGGATGCCACACCGGCAACACTGAAGGGTCGGACAGTGTAAACAAGCCTGAATATTTATTACAGTCAACCACAGGTTAACGAATAAATCTGTTAACCTGTGGTTAATACCTATTCTTTCGAAACAACTTCACTTTTCTCTCCATTTCACCGATTTCATCGCCAAAAAGAACAGCAATTCCTACAAAAATCCGTCTTTTTAACACTAAGTCCTAATCTTTCGGAACGTGTGTCACAAGCTCGGAATGTGTGTCACATTTAGTATCTTTCTTTTGTTTTTCTTTGTCAAAGAATCAATTTTAGTTCCATATAACAAAGAAAACAAAAATGAAGGCAAACAAAATCCTATCGTACGCAGCAGCAGTTATTTTGCTCGCTAATCTGGGTGCATGCTCCCGGGAAGAAATCGAAGTGAACCAACCGCCACACGCGGAAACAGGAAAAACAGTCACCGTAAAGGCAAGACTGAACCAAACCAACGACACTCGTCTGTCGCACCAGTACATCGACAAAGTAATTAAAGCAGCATGGACCAAAGACCACGCCACCCAACGCGACGACGCACTGATGGTCTTTGGAATGTTCGACGAGGGTGCTACTATCTCTACCGGGCAGATATTCGACATAACGGATATACAAGCAGGTGTAGCCACCTTCACCGGGAACATGCCTGCAGGAGAAATGTATATGTTCGTATATCCCGCCCACCGCATACTGACAGACCCTCAACAAGGCATGTTCAACTTGCTGGGACAGACGCAGACAGGAAACGACAACCTCGATCACATAGCCGAATATACCTATATGTTAGCCAGGGCTACTGATCTTACCCAGGAACTCCAATTTGAACATGCTACCGCCGTACTGCGCATCAACGTGAAGCACCCCACCGAAGCACTGGGATACAAACCCGTATCCATTACCCTGAACAACGCCGACGGGGAAAATTTTGCAATCGGGATGGGCTCTGCAAACGATGACTACGACGAGGTCTTCGTCAAAGGCGTCACCATCGCCCTGAAAGACATGGAAGCAGTGACCGCCGGCGCCACATCCACCATCTACGCCGTGATATTCCCCAACAGCATTGACGAAAGCCTGAACGTGAACGTGCAATACGCCCACGAAACCAACCCCCGCATAACCGCAACAGGAACAATCGCCGTAGCCACCGGTGGGCAGGCTATCGAAGAAGGCTACGTATATAATATACCCCAGGCAACACTGACAGCGATAGCCGCCAACAACATCTTCTCCGACGCCACCGTGAGCGACGGAGTAGCCCCCAACTTCTCGGGAGGCGACGGACTTACGGAAGACACCCCCTTCCTCATCTCCAATGCGGCCGACCTGAAAAAGCTGGTGGAAGTATTCAGCGCATACAACGCCGATTACAATTACTACCTGCTCACCACAGACATACACGTAACCGCCACCCACTGGGAACCGATAAGCAGAAAAGGATTTTTCCACGGCACATTCGATGGCGGAGGACACACCATCAGCGGAGTGCTGAACGATGCCGGAAACCCGGACTACCCCTACTTCGGATTCTTCGGCTTCTTATATAATGAATGTACGATTAAAAACCTGCATGTGGCAGCAAATATAGTTTCGGAAGGCGGAGCTATAGGCGGAATAATAGGCGGAATATCTATCGGCAGCACAGCCTTGATATCCATAGAAAACTGCACCATGACAGGCTCCATCGCAGTTGAAGGCAAGGGAGGATCAATAGGAGGAATCATCGGAAATGCATACGGATCGGATGGAAAGATAGCCACCATAGCCCACTGCACCATGACAGGAAATATAACAGCTACAACAACAGGAGAGAATTCCCAAGTTAAAACAGGTGGCATAGCAGGCAATACTTCGGGAGCTGCAACCACCCATTGCACCGCTTCGGGCGAAATCACCGTTTCGAGCGAATCGCAGACATACGTGGGAGGTATAACAGGCAACGCGTTCAACAGCACCGTATCCCACTGCCGCAACTACAGCAACATAACCGTAACCAAAGCAGACGGCATAGCATATATTGGCGGGATAACAGGAGACGGAACTCCTACCTACTGTTTCAACGCCGGAAACATCACCGCAGCCAACCTGAATAACACAAGCGGTCATAGCAACGTGATAGGAGGCATAACAGGAACCAGCCCCAATGTAGTAACCGACTGCATTAACGAAGGAAACCTGAAAGTATCCGCATCGACCAATGAAACCCATATAGGAGGAGTGGCAGGAGTATTAGACGGTTATACAAAAACCGGCATGGCC
This sequence comes from Bacteroides sp. 214, assembly GCF_010501015.1. Classification (GTDB taxonomy): domain Bacteria; phylum Bacteroidota; class Bacteroidia; order Bacteroidales; family Bacteroidaceae; genus Bacteroides. Next base: position 53,249 of record NZ_QVML01000017.1, read on the forward strand.
AACTGCCGCAACCGCGGCGCAGTGGAAGCAAAAAATATGAAAACGGTAATGATTGGCGGATTGGTAGGAACTCACTATCATGAAAAAATACACAACAGCCACAACGAAAGCACCCGGCTCGTAGAAACCAATAATACCTCTGTGCAGAAAGGAACATTAATAGGATACCGGTTTGTAGGAGCAGGAGCATATATCTACGACTGCTGCACCAGCGTAGAAGTAACAGGATGGGGCCTCGTTGACGACGATTTCTTCTTACCCACTTGCACCGACTCCCACTAACCCCATCATCAATAACAACCAATAAAAAACAAAAAGAGATGAAAAAGCAAATATACACCCCACCACGCACGGAAACAATACGCGTAGAGAACGAAGGAATTATGGCAGCCAGCAACGTAGGCGGCAGCGGAATACCCGATATAGGCGAAGGAAGCTGGAATACTTCGACAGGAGGAAATCAGCAGGATACAGCGAGCGAACTCGAAGAGTTAATTAACAACATATTAACGTACTAATGAAAAAGAATATGAAAACAAAAAACTATCAAGCACCACGCATCGAAATCATCAGCGTGCAAAGCGAAGGAATTATGGCAGCCAGCGCAGGCGCAGGAGTGAACGACTTCGATAACGGAGGAGCCATGTTCAGCAGCGGAAGTAACCAAAGTGAAAACAGCACGATGAGCGAAATCGAAATCCTCATCGAAGAAATACTTACCACCAGATGAAAACCAAAGCAACAACCATCATCGCCGTGACAATAGCCATAGCCATGAACTTCGCAGCATGCAGCAACGAAGAACAACAGCAAGAACCACAAAAAAAAGGAGAGCAAATAACCATCACAGCAACACTGCCCGCAGCAGATACCCGACTGGCAATGGAAGACCAACTGAACGGAACCGTAGACGGCACAGTAAAGGTAACATGGGAAGAGGGAGACCAATTCGAGATCGCAAATACAGGATACACCGACACGCAAACCTTCACCCTCGTCTCCGGAGCAGGCACCAACACCGCCACCTTTACAGGGACGAAACCCGAGTCTGATGGAGTTTATTTCATACAATATCCCAGTTTCGAAGTAGATTACACTACTCAGACACAAACCGGGAACGCATCGACGGCACACCTCGGCAACTACAATTGCATGTTCACGGGCTTATATAGCGAAGACCTCTCCGATATAGAATTCGAGCCTTTGGCATCCCTGATGAAATTCGACATCACCCTGCCCGCCCCTTTCCCATCCACAGGCTTTGAATCTCTGCAATCGCTTACATTGAGCACTACGCAGGTGGGGGCTTTCGTCCTCGCGAATACCCCATCGAGACGTACGCCCGACGAAGCCCTGACCCTGACATTGAACGGCATAAGCCTCCTCTCCAACGGCAACAGGAAAGTAACCGCCTACATGATGCTCGAACTGATGCCGTCGGATAGAACCATCGAAGCCGGCCAATCGATAACCATCGAGCTAAGAACCAGTATAGGAGTCTACACCTTTACCAAAGAACTGGGAAGCAGCCAGGTGTACGAAGCCGGGAAAGCCTACACGGCCGTTATCGGTGCCAATGATTGGACAGCGCCCACTCTAAGCTATTACGACGAAACGGTAGCCGCCCAAAATTCACTTTCTCTCACAGAAAATTACGCCGGCGGCAACGGCACAAAGGACGACCCCTACCAGATAGCCTCCGCCAGCCAACTGCGCAGGCTCGCGTTGCAAGTCGGTTTTAACAATCAGAATCAGGCCGGAAAATACTTCAAACTAACCACCAACATCTATGTATGGTCCGTCGCAGAATGGAAACCAATAGGCTCCGAAGGCGGTGTATTCAGCGGAAACTTCGACGGAGGCGGGCATACTATATCCGGAAATTTGACAGGAATTCTCAGAGACAACTTCGGCGTATTCGGTTTACTGGATACCGACACCGACGACATGACCATCGAAAACCTCTACGTATCGTTCGCCACACCCGATAACAACTATCGTAACATCGGAGGCATAATAGGGCAGGTTAAACAAACCGGCACCGGCATCCTTACCATCTCCAACTGCCACAACAGTGGAAAAATAGACGGAGCGGGCGAAATAGGCGGCATTGTAGGTCTCATGTATGGACAGCACATCATAACAGGCTGCTCCAACAGGGGAGTGCTGGGTCACTATCAATGCAGCGGTGTGGGTGGCATTGTAGGAAACGACATGACAAGCGACCACAATCCTGCCAACTTTACCAATAACCGCAATACGGCGACAGAGATGCTTGGCAAAAGCAATGTAGGCGGGCTCTACGGAACTCGCACCAGTGCAACTCCGCTGGATGCCAGCAACACCAGTGTGTTTACGCCTAAGGTGGGGAATCGGCCGGGGTTGTGATGAAAGAAATCCTGGGATTTGCTAACTCGAAAGTTCTTCGCGGAAGAAATCCCAGAATTTTCCAATGCAAAAGTTCTTCGCGGAAGAAATCCCAGAATTTTCTAACGCAAAAGTTCTTCGCGGAAGAAATCCCAGGATTTTCTAACGCAAAAGTTCTTCGCGGAAGGAATCCCAGGATTTTCTAACACAAAAGTTCTTCGCGGAAGAAATCCCGGAATTTTCCAGTTCTAAAAATAACGAATTAACAAAAAGTAAAAATGAAGAAGATTAACATGGACTTTCGTCCCGGATATGCCCGCAACGCCGAGCATTTCCAGTTTCAGCTCGACGTACTGTCAGCAGTAACCACCACCTTTGCAACCCAGCAAAAAATCAGCGCCCTGCGATCTCAGTACGCCGAGCTGGTGCAAACAGAAAATGCTGCCTATCTGCGCAACCGCGACTACATGGAAACACCCGAAATTGAAGCTGCCGACAAACAGCGCGACGAAATTTTCAGGTACATCGCCCAAATCATCGAAAGCAATCTGAAATGTCCGCTCGAAGATAAAAAAGCAGCAGCCAAAAGATTGAATTACTATCTGAAGCCCTATCGCAACGCGCCAGAGTTGACTCTTGCCCAGGAGACAGCCGCCGTAACCGATTTCGTTGACAAAATGAAAACCGAAGCCGCGCCCGCCGACCTTAGTAAGATAGGCATCGCCGGCGACCTGGACACGCTGAAAGCAGCCAACGATGCCTTCAACGCCCTCTACACCCAACGCTCGGAAAAAGTATTGACACGCGCCACCAGCGAAACCATGAAAACGATACGCCCCAAAGTAGACGAAGCCTACAAACAACTGGCCGAAGCAATTAACGCACTATACATGGTAAACCATCTGGTGACACGCAGCAATAGCACCGAAGCAACCATCGGAACGGTAATAGATGACGTAAACTCGTACATCGCACAGTTGCAAACCACCTTGTATAAAGCAGGCATAGCACCAAAACCCACGTTCGGCACGGGCGAAGAACTAAGCCCGGGAACAGATCAGGGCGACGACGACTTTATAGACCCAACAACATAAAGACCCCGTCCGCCCCACGATGTCCCCCCTCTGAGGGGGGCAGGGGAGGACAAAACAATTCATTAATCAATTAACAAATTAAGGAGATGAAAAAAAATTATCAAACCCCGCACATTGAAATAATCAACGTGCAAAACGAAGGCGTAATGGCCATGAGCGACGTAACCGGAGGAGGAGAAATATTCAACTCACCATCACCCACCAGCACAAGTGCAGGAGTACCAGGTACAAACAGCACCGATGCTCTCAACGAGTTGGAAGACCTGCTCAACAATTTATTAACCCAATAATACAAACCAAACGTATGAAAACAATACAAATCATCCGAAACGTGGCAGTTGCACTGGCAGCCACCATCGCCGTCGCAGCATGCTCCGACGACCTCGGCAAAGAAAACCCCGCCGCACAACAACCGGGAACAATCACCCTCACCAAAACCGACGTAGCCGATACACGTCTGGCAGTGACCGACGAAATGACCGGAGACGGAGAAAAACTCAGTGTGAAGTGGAAGACGGGGGATAAGATAGTGATAGGGAATGTATCGAAATCAAACCCAGGCAATACCGGCGGATCCGGTCCCTACAGTATAATAAAGACTACCGACGAAGGTAAAACAGCTACTTTCGATATTTCGAGCGCTTGGTTAGACCATAATCAAGAGACCTACACCGTCTTTACCGGAGGGGTATATGATGTTGGTTACACCATCAACAACCTCACTCAAATCGGCAACAACAATACCAACCACCTCACCGCTTTGGTCATGGCTGGCGATTATACGGAACCGGAAACAGATGTATGGCAAGCCGTTGCCATGAAACACACCATGAGCGTGCTCAAATTTGTGATTGTATTGCCCGCAGATGCTACGGATGTGCCGAATAAGGTGGTGGTAACAGGTAGTTCTACAAACGGCTCATTTGCTGCTAAGTTTAAATTGAGCGATTATCTCACGGGAGGGAAAACTGTGAACAACACAACAGACGAAATTTCACTGAACCTCACCCTCAATGCCCTGCCCGCTGATCGTACACTGACGGTTTATGTACCCGTTATGCAAATAAATCCGATAACTTCTTCGTTGAGCATTGAACTGAAGAAAGACGCAACACCCCTCTACACATTCAGCAAACCCATGACTGACACCAATATTCGCTTCGCCCCCGGCAAGATATATACCAATACGTTGGTGTTCGATGGTCCTTCTACAGCGCGCATTGCGAAGACGTTTGATAATAATGTGGTGATAAAGAATTACCGCTTTGCCAACGGCAGTGGTACGTCATCGGATCCATTCCTAATAACCAGCCCTGAGGAGTTGTTGTACCTTGCCACGCAAGACTTTGCCGCAAGCAACGGCAAGCACTATAGCCTCACCACCGACATCCACATCACTGCCGACAGATGGAGGGCGATAGGTACGTTTCAGGGAATATTCCATGGCAACGGATGCGTTATCAGCGGCAAGATGGTAAATACGGGAACCGGTAATTTCGGATTCTTCCAAAGCGTATCGGGTTCGGTCGAAAACCTGAATATTACGGCAGAAGTTATCTCCGGCAGCACCAACGTTGGCGCCATAGCAGGAACTGCTTCGGGCACCATTACAAACTGTAAAAACTGGGGCACCGTAACAGGAAAAAGCACTGTTGGCGGAATTGTAGGCACCGGCTCGAGCACTCTTACCCAATGCATCAACTATGGCGACGTGAAAGGTACAAGCACCGAATCGGGTACCATAGGCGGAATTATAGGATACGGCTCGAATGGAACCTTCACCGGATGCATCAACTATGGTAGCGTAACAAGCTCAGGAACAAAAATAAGCTCCGGTTTCGTAGGCGGCATCGCCGGAAAGGGAGAGGTATCTGACGAGACCAAAAATGTCGTCTTCCTCGGTTGCAAAAACTACGGCGCATTGAAAGGCTGGAGCCACGTAGGCGGAATTGTAGGAGAGTTCGGATCTCTCTCTAACGGAAGCCGTGCCACCATACACGATTGCCACAACTACGCTACAAGCATGGTGGCAACCACAACCAGTGTGGGAAATGAGTATCTGGGCAAGCTGACAGGGGCGAATTATGGCGTCATCTACAGCTGCTGCACCAGCGTTAATGTTCCCGGGGTGACGTATATGTATGGGCACACTAATCCCCTCACCGGTACGGGCAGCCCCGGCAATACGCTGACTACTTGCGGAACCTCACACTAGTAATCTGTTGCCCCGGCAACAGATCAGAACTATGATGTTTTGTTCCTAACGTAGATTTAATTACATTTGTAATTGCAATGAAGAGAACACGTTACATACTGCTTTTAAGCCTATTATGGACATCTGTTTGTGCGCTTAGCGCACAAACAGATGCCATACAGGCACAGCGGGATTCGCTTATCGGGCGGCTGCCGGAAACCGAGGGACAGGAGAAGTTGAATACTTACTTGGAACTCTCCCTCAATCTGTATTACTACGAACCGGATATTAAGGTGGCACTGCCCTACTTCGATGACTATCAGGACGAGGCACGCAATCAGAAGAATCTGGAAACGGAGATCATGCTCAAGCAGTATGTAATTGGTTTACTGTTCAATCACAGAGCTTACGAAGAACTCATTGCCCGGGCGCCGGGTTATATGCAGTTTGTGGCGGAGCATAAATCGTGGATTCATTATTTCAATATAGCCAATACGCTGTCTCAGGCATATTATCGCATGGAAAAGCATGAAGAGACCATAACGCTGCTCAAAGAAGTGCGCCGGATGGCAGAACAAGCTACCGAGTTTGCCGAAGCTATCCCGCTGATGAGCCTCATGATGGGAAATGCATATACCCGCATGGAGCGCTACGAAGAGGCCGAACAGTTCTACCACGAAGGCATGGATGCCTTTACAAGCGATATGCCGCCCAGTGATTGCAAATTCCAACTCTACAAAGCAATTTCCGAGATATACATCGTCTCCGACAGGTTTGAAGAAGACCTCGAGCTGTTGGATAAGTGGAAAAAAGACCTGGATCTTTATCACCAGCAATACAGGCATTCCATGTCATACGATATGTGGCTCTACCAGCAATACATCAGGCTATACGGCGATATGAAGCAGTTCGACAAGATGGAGCATTACTGTGATTTGATGGAGCAACTGAACTCCAACGATTACGTGATACAACATACCCTGTACGAATATCGCTGCCGCATGGCCATGCACCGCGAGGACTGGGCCAACATGCTGAAGTACGCCCAAAAAGCATACGAGGTGGCGACGATAACCAAACAGAGTTCCGGAGTAAGAGTCTTCAAGAGAATGGAGGCACAGGCCTACATCGGGCTGGGTATGCGAGAAGAAGCTGTGAAAGCAGTAGAGCAATTCTCGGAAATCTCCGATTCGATATATGCCGATTACTACGGCATGCAACTCGACGAACTGCGCACGCAGTACGAAGTGGAACGCCATGTGATGGAAAAGGAACAAATCAAGAACCTCTTTCTCTTTGCGCTGAGCGCCTGCATTTTGCTGGCCATAGCGCTGGGGATATGGATATACTATAGCCGCTCCATTCTCAGGAAGAACCGTGGGTTATACCTGAAAATTAAGGAGCAAGACCGCTTAGCGGACCAATTGAATACAATAACCACGCAATATTCATCCATGATGAAAGACAATATATCCGGCGATATGCCGGGCAACTCACAACAACGAAAACTTGTAGAACAGTTGCGAGAATACTTATACGAAGAACGAAGATTTGCCAAATCGGATATAGACCGGATGGATATCGTTTCTGCCATATCCACCAATAAAACATACCTTTTCGAAGCAGTGAAAGCCGTTACCGGCCAGTCTTTGTTGGAGTACATCAATTTCATTCGAGCGGAAGAGGCAAAAAAAATGCTGGAAGAATCGCCGCGGCTAACGGTGGAAAGCATATCCATTCAATGCGGATTCAACAGTACACGTACTTTCTACCGTTTCTTCCGTCAGCACTATAACCTGTCGCCCAACGAATATAAACGGGCGGCTAAAGGGTGATAAAACAATCTCTTATGAGGAACAAACTAATACTTACTTATATAATGGGACTGCTACTTGCAGGATGCACAATGAAGAAAGAAGTCGATCTATTAATCGTAAACGGGAACGTATACACCGTAGATTCTCTATTCTCCAAATGCAGCGCAATTGCTGTAAAAGACGGAATAATCGTTGCCACCGGAAGCGACAACGAGCTACAGGAGCAATACACGTCCCCGCAAACCATCGATCTGAAAGGAGCACCACTCTACCCGGGATTCAACGATACGCATGGGCATCTTAGCTTGCTGGGCGAGAGTTTGCGGAAGGTAGATTTGCGTGGAGCTGCCTCATTCGAGGAGATAGTGGAGCGACTGCAAAAACGATACGACGAAGAGCAACCTGCTTTCCTTGCTGGCGATGGCTGGGATCAAAACCTGTGGCAAGTACCAGAATTACCTACCAACGAGGAACTAAACAAACGCTTCCCGAACATTCCGGTGGTATTGTCGCGCATTGACTTCCACGCTGTTGTTGCTAATCAAAAAGCAATAGATGCATTGGGGTTGAAGGTAGGCGACACCTCCATTCCGGCAGGCGAAGCAATTATAAAAAACGGTAACTTTACCGGTCTCTTTCTGGAAAGCACATCAGACCGCCTCGTAGCTTCACTTCCTCCCCTAAGCCGCGAAGAGATGAGTAAATCACTTCTTGCCGCACAAGCGGAATGTTTTAAGTACGGACTAACTTCTTCGGCTTCGAGTGGCGAAATGCACGACGTTATTGAACTGTTGGATTCAATGGCTACCGAAGGTTCGCTCAAGCTACGCGCCGACGTTTGGTTAGGGCAAGACCCTTCCAATTTTGAACGTTTCAAAGCACCCTATCGTAATGGAAACATGCGAATCTCCACCATCAAACTTTTTATGGACGGCGCATTAGGATCAAGAGGCGCGTTAATGTTGGAGCCGTATACAGATGCGCCAAGTACCAAGGGCATTAAAGTTACTACCGACGAGGCCTTTCGCACCAACTGCAAGTGGGCATACGAACATGGGTTTCAGGTAGCCACACACGCCATTGGCGATGCGGCAAACAGAAACGCGCTACGCCTGTACAGCGAGTTCCTCCCCGTAGGAAACAATCTGCGCTGGCGTATAGAACATGCACAAATGGTAACGGATGAAGATTTACCGCTCTTCGGTAAGTACGGCATTGTTCCTTCTATACAACCCACACATGCCACATCCGATATGCTTTGGGCAGACGAACGCGTAGGTTGCCGATTGAAGGAGGCATATCGCTATAAAGACCTGCTCCGGCAATTGGGGTGGGCACCTTCGGGAACCGACTATCCGGTCGAAGAAGTAAATCCCATCTACACTTTCTTTGCCGCAACTGCCCGACAGAACCTGGACTTCATCCCCGAAGGTGGTTTTCAACCCGAAAATGCGCTGAGTAAAGAAGAAGCTCTACGCAGCATGACAATCTGGGCTGCAAAAGCTTCATTCGAAGAATCCATCAAAGGAAGTATCGAAGCTGGCAAGTATGCCGATTTTGTAGTACTCGACCACGATATTATGACGGTAGATGCCAAACAAATTCCCACCACAAAGGTATTAATGACAATTGTAGGCGGAGAGGTAGTGTTCGCTACAACCCACCAGAAGTAGTTTCAGGGAATAGGTCTTCACATTCACAAAACGCTGTAAGTCGTTTTACATTAGACACTTATGCGTGAAGACCCCCTCTTTTTGCCTTCACAAGGTCTTCACAACTCATTTCCTAAAAAAGCAGACCCCACTGTACTGTACTACGTGGAGCCCTATTTTGCATAAACTCCGGGGTACTTTCTCTTCGAACTTTTGCCACTGCATTGTTATTCGTTTTGCAGTGCACTCTTATTCGTTTCAAACAGCACTTTTTATCTCTTCACAACTGTGATGATATCTCTTCACATATGTGAAGATATATCGGCACAACTGTGAAGAGATATCATCACAGTTGTGAAGAGATAAATGTGCTACTTTCATTGACTTATACTGAAAGTGGTTGTCAGTTTTTACTGCTTGTTACTAAAAAGGTTGTCGCAATATATCTTTTCATTCTAAAAAGGTTGTCATTCATATCAC
>NZ_QVML01000018.1 GCF_010501015.1 Bacteroides sp. 214
GATATGAATGACAACCTTTTTAGAATGAAAAGATATATTGCGACAACCTTTTTAGTAACAAGCAGTAAAAACTGACAACCACTTTCAGTATAAGTCATAACACTGCATTGTTGTTCTTTTGCAAGTTTCAGTTTTATCTCTTCACATATGTGATGATATATCGGCACAACTGTGAAGAGATATCATCACAGTTGTGAAGAGATAAATAGGCTACTTTCAAAAAAACATAAATACAGTTCAAAAGCGACAGAGATGAAGTTCAATAAGTTCTTAGTAACTATGGCAGTGTAGTTTTAATCTTATGGCAATGAAAGTAAAACAAACAAGAGTTGAAAGAGATATAAAAAGTAGATTCGAGAATAAATAAACGTTTGTTCCGGCATATTTTTAAGGTTTTAATTAAAGAAAGTTCACTTTTCATTCTATATAACTTAAAAAATCTTTATAGCTTTGCATTAACAACATTTTAAATCAACGAAGCGATAGATATAAATCGAAGCTACACAAAAGGAGATGCGATTATATTACAGACCCACGCTTCTTAAAATCAACTAATAGTTTGGAGAGTCTGACAAACACAAAAACTTTCTGTTTTATGAAAAAATTATTATTATCTGCACTTCTTTCAATTCTTTTTGTTGGTGGTGCTTTTGCACAAGAAGGAACTCGTTGGGGTATCGTTGGAGGTATGAATGTAAGTAACTTCAACATTTCCGGATTTGATTCTAGAATTGGTTTCAATTTGGGAGCCAGAGCTGAGTTCTCTCTCTCAAAATCAGTGGAAGGCTTGTATCTTGATGCAGCTGCATTGCTATCCTTAAAAGGTGCTGAGATAGATGGAGGGAGTCTAGCTAAATTTACTGTAAACCCTTATTATTTAGAGATACCTATTCATCTTGGCTATAAATATGCTGTTAACGATGATTTTTCTATTTTTGGTAGCGCTGGTCCTTATTTGGGATTTGGTCTGTTTGGTAAAGCCAAAGTAAAAGCGGAAGGCGAAAGTATGAAAGAAGATGTATTTGGAGATGACGGGTTTAAGCGTTTTGACTTTGGATTAGGATTGAAAGCCGGATTTGAAATTGCAAAAAAATATAGATTTGCTTTCGGTTACGACTTTGGTCTCATAGAAGCTGATGATGAAAACTTAGGCATAAAAAACAGAAACTTCTCTATTTCATTCGCGTATATGTTCTAAAACCACATTACAATAAATTACAAGAGGCTCACTATCAACGTGAGCCTCTTGTTTTTATGACTTTATTCTTCAAAGCATATCGTTCATCCACCACTTGGTTAGTAGGAAAGAAGGTAAACATCATTACCCATTCTTCCTCTTTATACTTGAACTTCCTACCTGTTACGCCATTCTCAATGGCTTCCAGCTTTCCTTGAATAAACAGTTCAATTCCCTGCGGCATTTTGTTTGTAGTTTGTATAAACTCCACAACAACAAAGTAGCCGGGCGTTGGCAAATCCGCAATCATTTTCAATATACTATTGGTCAATTCCATTTTCGGGCAAGCTTTTATTCAATTTTTCATCCAAAGATAATTATCTTTGCCCGTATAATTTTAAGCCACACAAAATATTATGTTGATTAACGAACGCAACAGTCGCCACCAACACCTGTTGGATGTAGCACGTCAGCTAATGACAGCTGCAAGAACAGCTCCTAAAGGACGAGGTGTTGATATTCTTGAAATAGCAGTTATTACCGAAGAAGAAATTCAGAAGCTTTCTGATACGCTGATCGAAATGGAGAAAGAAAACGGAATGAAGTTTTTCTTGCGAGACGCGGATAATATATTAAATGCGGAGTGTATTATATTAATAGGTACGCGCGATGAAGCACAAGGGCTCAACTGCGGACATTGTGGTTTTGCAACCTGTGCTGCCAGAAGCGAAGGGGTTCCTTGCGCTATTAACTCGGTAGATGTGGGGATTGCTCTTGGTTCGGCTTGTGCTATGGCTGCCGATTTACGGGTAGATACACGTGTTATGTTCTCTGCCGGATTGGCTGCACAGCGGCTGAATTGGCTGAAAGGATGTAAACAAGTATATGCTATACCTGTCAGCGCATCTTCTAAGAATCCATTTTTTGACCGCAAACCTAAAGAAGAAAATAAATGAGCCAACATACTTTCCTCCCTGCCGAATGGTATCCGCAAAGTGGTGTGCAACTTACTTGGCCACACAAAGACACCGATTGGGCATATATGCTTGATGAGGCAACCGAGTGTTTTATCCAGATAGCATCAGAAATAGCCAAACGCGAATTGGTATTAATTGCTACTCCTGAACCAGAAGTTGTGAAAGAACAAATAGCCAAACGTGTAAACATGGATAACGTGCGTTTGCTGGAGTGTCCTACCAATGATACTTGGGCAAGAGATCATGGTGCTATAACTTTATTAGAAGAAGGCACTCCTATCCTACTCGACTTTACCTTCAATGGATGGGGGCTGAAGTTTGCATCAGATGCCGACAATCTTATTACGCGTGAGGCAGTCAAAGCAATTGCGTTACACGGAACATATCAAAATTGCTTAAACTTTGTACTCGAAGGTGGTTCCATCGAAAGCGATGGAATGGGAACAATACTTACTACCAGTGAATGTTTGCTCTCTCCTAATCGTAATGCCCACCTTGACAGGGAGGCAATAGAAGAATACCTCAAAAAGAGATTCAATCTAAAGCAGGTGCTATGGTTAGACTTTGGTTATTTGGCAGGAGATGACACTGATAGTCATATAGATACATTGGCACGTCTTTGTCCAAACAACACGATTGCTTATGTAAAATGTACGGATACAGCAGACGAGCATTACTCGGAACTTGCTGCTATGGAAGCACAACTCAAAGGTTTCCGTACACTAAGCGGTGAACCCTACAAGTTGCTTGCGCTTCCCATGGCAGATGCTATTATTGAAGACGGTGAACGCTTGCCCGCAACTTATGCCAACTTTTTGATTATAAACGGTGCGATACTCTACCCTACCTACAACCAACCGGAAAATGACACTATAGCTGCCGAAGTATTGCGCGAAGCATTTCCAACTTACGAAATAGTAGGTATTGACTGCCGCGCATTAATAAAACAACATGGGTCACTTCACTGTGTAACCATGCAATATCCTAAAGACGTAATTGAATAGCCATGAGAAAGATTACAGTAGGATTGATTCAACAATCCAATACAGCAAACGTAGACGAGAATATTAAAAAATTAACTACGAATATAGCCGATTGTGCCGCCAAAGGTGCGCAACTGGTAGTTTTGCAAGAGCTGCATAATAGTTTATACTTCTGTCAGACAGAAGACACCAATCTCTTCGACTTGGCAGAAACCATTCCCGGCACTTCTACCGAATATTATGCAAATCTTGCAGCTAAACACAACATAGTGCTGGTAACCTCTCTGTTTGAGAAAAGAGCTCCCGGTTTGTACCATAATACTGCTGTAGTTTTTGACACGGACGGTAGTATCGCGGGTAAATATCGCAAGATGCACATACCCGACGACCCGGCATATTACGAAAAATTCTACTTTACTCCGGGTGATTTGGGCTTTGAGCCTATTCAAACGTCACTGGGTAAACTCGGCGTATTGGTTTGTTGGGATCAATGGTATCCCGAAGCTGCCCGTATGATGGCACTTAAAGGTGCCGAAATGCTCATCTACCCTACGGCAATTGGCTGGGAAAGTTCGGATACGGAAGAAGAGAAATCGCGCCAACTCAATGCGTGGATTATTTCTCAACGCGGACATGCGGTGGCAAACGGACTTCCGGTTATTTCGGTAAATAGAGTTGGACATGAAGAAGACCCCTCGGGACAAACAAATGGAATAAGTTTTTGGGGCAATAGTTTTGTGGCTGGCCCACAAGGCGAGTTCATTATACAAGCAGGAAATGAGAAGCAAGAGAACCTGATAGCAGAAGTTGATCTGGAACGTTCGGAGAATGTGCGTAGATGGTGGCCGTTCTTACGCGACAGAAGGATTGACGAATATGCAGGAATTGTGAAAAGGTTTATTGATTAAATAATAAAGGGGGCTCAAACGCCCCCTTTATTATTAGCACTACATTAAGAAACTTACCTCTTAACTATCTTCACTCTTCCTTGTCGTCCATGCTTATCTACTATATGCAAGATATAAACAGCAGGAGCCAATCCGGAAACAGATACCGCTTGAGACATAACCGACTGAGAAACCAACTGTCCCGATAGATTATATACTTTCATAGAAGCGATGTCGCCATAACTTATAAACGCTGTCTCTGTTTGATATACTTTGAATGTTTCTTTTTCTGAGATCTCAGCAACTCCGGTTGAAGGTGATTGATCAAAAACCCGAATGAATAAATCATAAATACGGATTTCTCCTCCGCTTACCATGTTAACGAAGCGTACGGCAATCGGCTCTTTTGTTTCCTCTATTCCTGCTTTTGCCATCATGTCCCAACCACTAAATGTTCCTTTAGAGAAGCTACCGCTATCCCATTTTTTCCAGGTACTAACATCGGTGCCGGGAGTTCCATAAAGAATATTCACGGTACGTCCACCGGTGGTGTACATGTTTACCTTCAGCTCCATCAGGCTGGGCAATTCAAATTGTACATATCCTCCGCTACGTCCTACAACAATCGCTCCGGCATGACCGAAAGGAGTAGCACCACCCGTCTCTGTATACGTTGGATTCCACGACGTATAAGAATCAGAAGAAAGAGTTACAACATTGCCTTGCAAGTCGGCATGGCGTTTTTCATACGATTCGTTTATCGAATACCAATTGCCGGTAAGCACTTTCGACGGAACAACACGGGTTATAGAGCCCGACAAAGAGAGGGGTTTCATTCCTCCAACAGTAGTAACCGTAAATGAGCCTTCTTGGTTTGGTGTACCAACTATTTTCAACGTGTTTCCTGATTTCGTTTGTTGCAAACCATCGGGTAAGTCGGTTACTGTAACATCAGTAGCTCCACCACCCCATTCTATTATAATGTCTTCAATGGCAGCTCCAATATTAACTGTCTGCTTTAAGTTATCAGAAGAGCACACCAATGTTCCGGGAGCAATTGTAGAAACTGTGATAACTCCCGAAAGCGTAACCGGACTCTCTCCATCTACAGTAGTAACGGAGTAATTTACGGTAGCTGTCGGGGTGCCCGAAATAACTACAGTTTTGACATCCGGATTTTTTGTTGCCACAAGTCCCGTCCCTTCAATACCGGTTACTGTTACATCTGTGGTAGCACCGCCCCACTTGTAGGTAATTGGCTCAATGGCCGTTCCTATATATACTGTTTGTTCTGTACTACCAGATACAAAACTCAGTTTTGCTTTAGCAGGGTCTTCCAATTCAAAGGCTCCCATATCGGCAGACTTACCAGCATAATCAATTGTAATATTGGCTATATCTTTATAATGCAACGGTAGCAAATCTGCCGGAATAGAATTTACCGGAGCAAAGTTTGCTATGATTTGTCCTGCATCTACCAACTCACTTGTCTCTTTTAAGCGAGCAAAACCATTATCAGGAAGAGAACCATCTGCTTGGCGAGGAGCTTTGAAATCAGCTTCTGATAAGCTAACGAACTGGTCGGCGCGGTTTTTGGTTTTATTGGCTTGTCCGTTTACCTTAGTGCTTTCTTTAATAGAACTGCTACTATCCAAGGTTGTCCATGAGTTATAGTCACTATCGGGGTATTTTGTATAGCCATCTTTACCCGGTGTAAAGAATTCATGGTTTTCTTTCGATGCACCCCAGCCCACGTTGTTTCTTAAATACATCACACCATAATCAATGACGGTAGGAAAACGATAGTTATATTCATTGTCGAAACTCAGATTGTTGAAAAGATACATTCCTTCCTGAGCATTGTTCTGGTCGAACCCTTTGTGTAAAGAGCCGAAAGAAACACAGTTCATAATTACATGAGCGCCAACAGACTGATTGAAGTTAATCCCGCCGGCAGAACCTCCTCCTCCGAGCTTAAAGCCGTTTCCATTCTTTCGTGCTGTGCCATTTTTGTCATATCCTGCTTTGTATGACCAGCAATCCTTTATTAAAACAGGATGATATACCATGTATAAGTCCCAGTTATCATCCGAGTTATTCCAAGCACGACAGCCAATAAACTCGTTGCCCGGACCGGGAAACAACTTAGCAGCAAATCCGTCGGCGTCACCGCCATCATCTCCCTTGCCACCATAGCCTACGGCATCATAATTATAATAGGAGTCGCAATTTAGAATAATATTATGGCTTGAGTAGCTGTAGTTAGGATTGTATTGAGGCTCTCCCGAGATTGGAAACGATTTTGTTTCTTCATAAGTAAACTCCTTATACATTCCTAGTTGAAGGCCAGTATCGTTATTATCGTAGAACCGGCAATTTTCTACAATGTTGTAGCTTCCTTCCAATTTCATTCCGTTGTCCTTGGCATTGCACATTTCTAAGTTTTTGAAATGCCAATAGTTGCCCAGATGATTGACATAAATACAACGAGACATTTTGAACTCAGGTTCACTGTTAGCTACCATCTCGCTGCCGTCAATAATTACTTGTTCGCCAGCAACACCAAACAAACAAATACGAGCATCAGCCCTACCTGCTTTGTTTATAAGAATACGTTTTGTTGGCTTATATCGCCCTCCAAATACATAAATAACATCTCCGGGGGCAGCTGCGTCGACTGCTTTTTGAATAGTTCCAAAAGGAGACTCTTTAGTTCCCGGGTTCTGATCCGAACCGGTGGTAGCTACATAGTACTCTGTAGCTACCAACAATTGAGAAAAGCCCAAGATAAGCGTCAAGAGTGCTAATCTCAAGTAATTGTGTTTCATAAGTATTAAATTATAGTTGTTATTCTTTCACATCAACAATCAAACTTAACTCGTCCAATTGTGATTGATCCAATACCGAAGGAGCATCCAGCATCACATCGCGTCCTGAATTATTTTTTGGGAAAGCAATACAGTCACGGATAGAATCCAAGCCGGCAAAGAGCGATACAAAGCGATCAAGTCCGTATGCCAACCCACCGTGAGGAGGTGCACCATACTTAAAGGCATTCATCAAGAAACCAAACTGCTCCTGTGCTCGTTCGGGTGTAAAGCCAAGCAACTTAAACATTTGCGCTTGTAATTCGCTATCAAAAATACGGATAGAACCACCACCTACTTCAACTCCATTTATAACCATATCGTACGCATTTGCACGAACAGCACCCGGGTCACTTTCTAATAAGTGAATATCTTCGGGCTTTGGCGAAGTAAACGGGTGATGAACCGCCATATAACGACCAGATTCGTCATCCCACTCAAACAAAGGAAAATCTACCACCCACAAGCAAGCAAACTTCCTCTTATCACGCAAGCCAAGTTGAGAACCCACTTCCAAACGAAGCTCGTTGAGTTGTTTGCGTGTTTTCATCGCATCATCTCCCGAAAGTATAAGAATCAAATCGCCCGGTTTTGCATTGAAAGCAGCTTTCATTTGTTGCAATACCTCTTGTGTATAGAACTTATCCACGCTTGATTTTACTGTACCGTCTGCTTCTACGCGAGCATACACCATGCCTTTGGCACCAATCTGCGGACGTTTTACAAAGTCGGTCAATGCGTCAAGTTGTTTGCGGGTATAGCTTGCTGCACCTTCGGCACATATACCACCAATATAGGCGGCCCCATCAAATACAGGGAAGCCATGACCTTTCAACACATCCATTAGTTCCACAAACTGCATTCCGAAACGCAAGTCGGGTTTATCGCTTCCATAATACTTCATAGCATCGTGCCATGACATGCGCTGGAAAGGTTCGCTTATTTCTATGTTTAGGAGTGACTTGAACAGGTGTTTGGACAAGCCTTCAAAGATATTCAATACATCTTCTTGCTCCACAAAACTCATTTCACAGTCTATTTGGGTAAACTCCGGTTGACGGTCGGCACGAAGGTCTTCGTCACGGAAACACTTCACTATTTGAAAGTAGCGGTCGAAGCCCGACACCATTAGCAATTGTTTCAGCGTTTGCGGAGATTGTGGCAAAGCATAGAACTGTCCTTGGTTCATACGCGAAGGTACTACGAAGTCACGTGCACCTTCTGGTGTAGAGCCAACCAGTACGGGAGTTTCTACTTCGAGGAAGTTTAGCTTATCCAGATAGCTGCGTACTTCAATAGTCATCTTATGGCGAAGCTCTAAGTTTGCACGCACTGAGTTACGACGCAAGTCGAGATAGCGATACTTCATTCGGATATCGTCTCCCCCATCGGTATTATCTTCGATAGTAAAAGGTGGAGTTATTGAAGCATTCAGTACTTTGAGTGTTGAAACAATGATTTCAATATCACCCGTAGGTATATTAGCGTTCTTATTAGAACGTTCATTTACAGTTCCGGTTATTTGAATTACAAATTCGCGTCCCAATTTATTGGCTTCTTCGCAAAGAGCAGCATTCACCTCTTCGTTAAACACGAGTTGTGTAATACCATATCTGTCGCGCAAATCAACAAATGTCATCCCTCCCATTTTACGTGAGCGTTGCACCCAACCCGCCAGCGTAACGCTGGTATTAACATCGGAGATACGCAGCTCTCCACAAGTATGTGTTCTATACATCTTTATAATATATGTTTATTGTTTTGATTTTATAATTAAGGCAACAAAAATAGAGATTATTTTGCAATCCTCTTTCTCCACGATCTTAATCTTTCTTGGTCAGCTTCTTTATTATCGCTACATTCTTATCGATTATCTTTTTATTTCGCTGACTAATGTCTTCTACAATAGTTTCGTTGAGCATGCGCATACCAGCAAAATAATCCGACGCAGCTTGGAGTATATTCATAGCACCCTCTTTCATATTTTTAGGGACTACAACATTGATACCGCCTTTTATCACTTCAATATTCAGGTCTTCGTTTGCCATAATGGGGTCGCCGTCGTAGTGCACCACTCCTGGTTTACTTCGACGAATACGAAGACTCTTGCATTGAAACGTCTTTATATGGCTATTCTGGTTAATAGTTTTATTAAACAATTGAAACGAAAGCGACGGTACATCCAATACCGTAAATGGTTCAAGAATAGTAACGTCCAACAGCCCATCACTCATCGAAGCATTAGGGGCTATATACGCATTGTTTCCATATTGCGATGCATTGCCACAAGCTATTAAAAAAGCTTTATGCTTTCGTGTACCATCTTCGGTTTCCAGCTCATAAGTTTCGGGTTGGTAATTCAGACTCTCAAGCAATGTCTTTTCAAGGTAAGTAAGCATACCCCTCTTGCCTGCCTGGGCAAACTTTAAGCTAACAAACGCATCGAATCCTATTCCGCAGGTGCAGAAGAAAGGAATGTCGTTAATCTTCCCATAATCCATCGGTGCTACAACACCTTCGTTTATTATGTTTAAAGCTTTTTTTACGTCAATAGGAATCTGTAAGTGTCTTGCAAGACCATTTCCGGAACCAAAAGGAAGTATTGCCAGTGCCGATTCTGTATGCACAAGCGAACGTGCTACCTCATTAATAGTCCCATCGCCTCCTACCGCTACCACTATATCTGTTTTGTTTGCAGCAGCTTGAGCAGCTATTTCAGAAGCATGACCAGCTCTCTCTGTATAAAAAACCTCCCATGTATATTTTTCTTTGTCAATAACATTGTCAAAGAGTTTAACAGCAAGTTCCTTATTGGCAACACCTGATATTGGGTTTACTATAAAATTAATATGCTTCATTTTATTATCAAAGTACGACAAAAATAACACTTTCTTCATTAACTAAGCATACAATGAGCAACATTAAAGTGGTTTATTGAATATTTTCATATAAAAAAAGAATGTCTAAAAGTATTTTATTATCTTTGACCCCGATTTTGAAACACACAACAAAGAGTTGTTATACCTATTATTATATATAATATCGTCAAATGGGATTATTACAGGAGAAATTAGCGAAATACGACGTTCCCCAGCGAATTAAAGAAAAGGGCGTATATCCCTATTTCCGTTGCATTGAAAGCGAACAAGATACAGAGGTAACAATGAGTGGTAAGAAAGTGTTAATGTTCGGGTCGAACTCATACCTCGGACTTACAAACCACCCGAAAGTCATTGAAGCAGCTATTGAAGCAACCCGCAAATACGGTACCGGCTGTGCAGGATCAAGATTCCTCAATGGTACACTCGATATGCACATAGAGTTAGAAAAAGAACTTGCCGCATTCGTAGGAAAAGAAGATGCAATCATTTACTCAACAGGTTTTCAGGTTAATCTTGGCGTGGTTTCTTGTGTTACCGGCCGTGAAGATTATATTATATGTGATGAACTTGACCACGCATCAATTGTAGAAGGCAGACGTTTATCATTCTCTACCGCACTGAAGTTCAAACACAACGATATGGTTTCGCTTGAAAAAGAACTTGCCAAGTGCAGACCCGAATCTATTAAGCTGATTGTTGTAGACGGAGTTTTCAGTATGGAAGGCGACATAGCCAACTTACCCGAAATAGTGCGTCTGGCTAAAAAATATAATGCAAACATCATGGTTGACGAAGCTCACGGGCTTGGTGTACTTGGTAATCAAGGACGTGGAACGTGCGATCACTTCGGACTAACCCCGGATGTAGATCTTATCATGGGAACATTCAGCAAATCATTTGCTTCCCTGGGTGGTTTTATTGCTGCCGATGAGTCTATCATCAACTACCTTCGCCACAATTCCCGTTCTTATATATTCAGTGCCAGCATTACTCCGGCATCTACAGCTGCCGCACGTGCTGCTTTGCATGTTATGAAGGACGAACCTCAATACCTTGAGAACCTGTGGAAGAATACCAACTATGCCTTAAAGCGTTTCCGCGATGCAGGTTTCGAAATTGGTAACACCTCTACTCCTATCATCCCGCTTTATGTGCGCGACATGGAGAAAACATTCATTGTTACTAAAATGGCTTTTGACGAAGGAGTATTTATCAATCCGGTAATTCCTCCCGCTTGTTCGCCCGAAGATACATTAATTCGTTTCTCGCTTATGGCAACTCATACCATCGACCAGATTGATTATGCGGTAGATAAGCTAATCGTATGTTTCAAGAAAATGGGAATCATCTAAGAAAAGATCAAGCCTAATATAAAATGCCACGTTTACTCATAAAAAGTAACGTGGCATTTTTCTTTAAACACTATTTTTACTATCAATAAAAACCTTGTTAATCCGTTGGCCTACTTTTCAGCCTATGGATGAGTGATTGTGCGCCTATGGCTGAAGGGTCGTGAGACTATGGCTGACGGAGCATGCGCCTATGGCTGACAGTCAGAAAATTGGTCGTGAAGACCTTGTGAAGGATAAAAGAGGGGGTCTTCACACATAACCCATTCACTGTCATTTACTTACAGCGATATGTGAATGTGAAGACCTAAAGGCTCGTTTTACTTTTCTTTTATAGATTCCGCGGGATTCTGAGCGGCCGCCCTTCTTACCTGCACAGCTACCGAGAGTACAACTAGCAATCCCGTTACCACAAATACAGCAACATAATAACCTGCATGTATATTTACCCGATACGCATACGTTTCGAGCCAGTGTTGTACAAATACATATCCCAGCGAAAGTGCCAAAGCATTGCCCACCACCAACTGCCACAAGTACGACCGCAGAAACAACTGCAGAATATCTCTGAAAACCGCACCATTTACTTTGCGAATAGCAATCTCTTTCTTCCTCTGTTCTGCCGATAGGCTAACCAGTGAATAGATACCAAATGAAGATATCAGGATACAAATCAACGCTAAAAGTGTAAAGATGCTCGACATGGTTTTCTCATCGCGACTGAACTCCTCTACTAGGTCGGGCAGGTAGATGAACTGTTTACTGGGATCTATATCTTCTTTCTCGTACTCTTTATACAAAGAACGAGCAAACGCCAAAGCCTTCTCTTTGTTCTGCGGTTGTACTTTGATGTAGAAGTATTGTTGCCGCGAGTAGTAATACTTAACCTCATCCATGATAGCAAAGAAGAGTTTATCAATGGGGTACTGCATAGGACTGTAGTAGAAGTCCTTCATTACGCCACAAATACTGTTAGACATAGGGTTATCAGGATGTTTGTTTATCCGCCTGCCTACCTGACCCCCTTCGCCAAGCATACGTGCGCCGGTTTCGTTCACCACATAATCATACGTACCAAGATTCGTTATCCATTCGCCCTCTTTCATTTGTAGTCCAAAAAAGGAGAGGAAGTTGGGGTCGACAATTACAAGGTAGTCCTTGGAGTTTTCTTCCATATCTCTTCCTTCTATCATCAGGTGGCTGATAAACGTACAGTAATTATCTCCACCTTGTTGAGAGAGAACAGGCATAACCAAGCCCGTAACATCTTCTATATACGGGTTGTTCTGCAATGCTTCTTTGAAAGGGCGACAATCTTTGCTATTCGCTGCACTAAAACCAAGGTCTATCTGCCAGATATTCTCTGTCTTTATGCCTTTATCGGTGTTAGACATAAAGCTAAACTGACCATATATACACAGCGAAGTGATAAGCAACAGCGAGCCAATGAAAATTTGTCCGGTTATCAACCCATTGCGAAAGAAGCGCGATGCCACATGTCCTTTCTTCTGTTTTAGTAACACAAGGATTGGGAACAAACTTACCACCAAGAAAACGACTACCGACAAAGCTGCAATAACGACACTTGCCAGGAAGATATCTTCACGCTCCAACGAGTGGTTTATGCCGGTAAAGAAACCGTCATTCTCTATTCGCGTATATTGCTGATAATACGGAAAAATCAATTCGATAAGCGCTAACGCCAGCAAAAATGCAAAGAGCAACGGCAGCAATAGTTCTATAAGTTTCTTTCCGGTAAGTCCGCGTAAGGAAGCACCCAGCAACCTAAAAGTTAGGTTAGTGCCCAGCTTACGTTGCTGCTGTCCAATGAAAAGTACCAACAGATTCATCAATGCGCTGACGAAAGCAAGCAGTCCCGCAAAAGCAAGGATATTGATATTGCGAAAGCGTGCCGAAAGATGCTGGTTGCAACAGAAATGCACTTCGGGAAGCGAACGCAAATGAAATCTCCATTCGGCAGGTTTGCTGTATGGGGTAGCCACCTTATCCAAGCGGTATGACTCTATCTTTTGCCTCAGTAAGTTGATATCGGCATGTGGATTTACCCGAACGTACACCGTATTGCGTCCCTGATTATTCTTTTTCGCCTCACCCAATACAATGTAATCAAACTTAAAGTTTGTATTCTGCGGATAGTCGCGTATTACTCCGGCAATATGAAATGATCGATGTTCGTTTACCTGAAAACGTTTGTCAGTACAAAGGCTATCGCCAAAGATGAAGCGTGCCGTCTTTTCGGTTAGCAACACCGACTTGCCGTTATAGGCATTACCCCTGATGCTCCCTTCCTTAAAAGTAGCTTGAAACATAGAGAAAAACGCAGAGTCTGCCCGAAGCCCCATCCAACTCTTTTCCTTTCCATCCGACCGATAGCTTATCTCGCTTGTGGCGCACATCTGTTCTATCTCGGGGAAAGTGGCAAAGTGGCTCCTTACTTCTTCATGAAGCTGACTAAGCTCTAAATCTTTACCATCTGCAGTTTTGGAAATGCCGCTAGTGGTAATCATATAGGTATGCTTCCAATCGGGATGAAAAGTATCGAAGGTATGTTCCCAGTAATACCAGTAACTGCCCAAAACAAAGGCTGTAAAGCCTATAGCCAATCCAATAACGCTAATGGTGCTCTGCGTTTTGTACTTCAGTAGATTGCGAAAGGCTATTTTTAGATAGTGTAGTATCATACGGCTTACATACTTACTTCAGTAACTACCTGACCATCGAACAGGTTAATAATTCTGTCAGCATATCCCGCATCGTGTTGCGAGTGCGTTACCATTACAATGGTGGTTCCTTCTTTATTCAGTTCACCAAGTAAGCCCATTACCTCTTTTCCGTTCTTGGAGTCCAGGTTACCTGTAGGTTCGTCGGCAAGTATTAGTTTGGGGTTGGCAACTACCGCACGGGCAATGGCTACACGCTGTTGTTGTCCGCCCGAAAGCTGTTGCGGAAAGTGTTTACTGCGGTGTGTTATTGCCATTCGCTCCATAGCTTTCTCCACACGCTGTTTACGCTCGGAAGAGGAAATACCCATGTACAACAATGGTAGCTCGATATTTTCATACACATTGAGTTCGTCAATCAAGTTAAAGCTTTGAAATACAAAACCGATAACACCTTTACGCAGATTGGTGCGTTGTGATTCGGTGTACTTAGACACCTCTTTTCCATTAAGGTAGTATTCGCCACCAGTAGGATTATCGAGCAATCCGAGAATATTTAATAAGGTGGATTTACCACAACCCGAAGGTCCCATTACAGCAACAAATTCACCCTCTTTAATTTCGATGTTTACCTTGTTCAATGCCCATGTTTCTACTTCTTCCGTACGGAAGATTTTCTGAAGTTCTACTGTTTTAATCATGATGTAATTATTTTAATTGGTTTATTTTTTATCTTATTATTCACTCTTTACAACATCTGCCGGATTCTCCTTTGACGCTTTTATGATATGTCCCAGCACTGTAGCCATTACAAACAGCGTGGTAACAATCAGTACTGTTACAACTTCCAACCAGCCTACTGTTGCCCGCATAGGGAATTGTTGCATCCAGCTATGTACAAAGAGCCACGCAATAGGTATAAAGATAGCGTTGGCTATAACTGTAATTTGCAAATATTCAAATGCAAACATCCGGATGATGTTCTTTGTACTTCCACCCATAACCTTGCGAACAGCTATCTCTTTACGACGAC
Source organism: Bacteroides sp. 214 (assembly GCF_010501015.1). Lineage (GTDB taxonomy): Bacteria > Bacteroidota > Bacteroidia > Bacteroidales > Bacteroidaceae > Bacteroides. Next base: position 14,837 of record NZ_QVML01000018.1, read on the forward strand.
GACGCATCGTAGAGTGTGATATGGAGTAAATGCCAAACAAAGAAATGATGACCGACAACGATGCCAGCATAATAAACAACCGCAAGCTACCCTCTTCCGATTTGTGCAAACTGCTGAGCACTTCTGTAACAGAACTTATTTTAGGTTCGGGATCGCTACTGGCAGCTACTTGTCGAAAAGCATCGAAGATTAACTGCTTACCCTCCTCTTCCTTATCGGGCGAAACACGGGCGTAGTACGCATATCCCCGATATCGTTGTCTATTATCGGGAAGTAACAATACCGGAATGACAGGGTGACGAAAGCTTGCCGACTGGAAGTTCTTTACAATGCCACTAATCGTTACTTCGCGCATACCATATTCTCCACTTCTATTTGTAGAGTAATCCCAATGACGAATTTTTGAACCAATCAGATTATCGCCACCAATAACACGAGCTGCTTCTTCGTTTATCAATGCGTCGGTCGCATCTCCAGCCAATAGATTGATTTTCATTGTAGCCAGAAATGCACTATCTACATCGAGCATCTGAAAATTAGGTTTGTAATCTTCCGGTTTACCTTCCCAATCAATGATATTGGTTGTGCGTGGTTCATGACTAATCAAGAAAATACCGGCAGCCGCAAACCGTTCAATCTGTGGAATAGTTTCAATCTGACGTACAGTCGCCTCTCTGTCACCATTGCTCATTCTGAAGAAAAGCAGTCCTTCTTTTTTAAATCCCAACTCCTTATTCATCATGTATTGAACCTGGTGACCAATGCTCAACGCACTAAAGATAAACGCTACACAAATACCTACCTGAAACGTCATTGCCACTTTTCTCGTCATAGATGCATGATGCGCCTGAACACCACCCGAAAGAGTCAACGCCGACCTTCGTATAAAAATGAGCAGGAGTGGATAGCAAAGCAGCAGCATTGTAATAAGACCAATAAGGTAAGCTATAAAAAAGTTTCTCCACAATCCATCGGGTAGCATTGTTATATTAAAAAAGGTAGAGAGTAGTGGCAATAATACCTCAATCATGCAGCATGACAGCAATAGTATGAAGAGGAATTGCAACACCACCTCCGTTAGTAGCTGCCCGATAAGCGTATGTTTCTTTGCTCCGATAGCATGTCGCAAACGCATTTCTTTGATGCGTTGGTTTACCCTGTTCATCCACAAATTGAGGAAGTTAAGGAATACACAAATGAGAAGTATAAAAGTAGTTGCCGCAAAGGTGCGGATATAGTTGATATTAAAAGAACCATCAGCAGCAAACGCGTGGCGTACTTCGGTTAGCGGAATAAGTTCAAGCTTCAGGTTTTCATTGAGTTTGTTATCTATCAAATAAGTAGAGATTTTTTCGCCAAATGCCTCTACATTCACATTTTCGTGCAAACAAATGTATATCCATACTTGAGATTGAGTCCATCTCCTCTGTTCTTCTATCCTATTTGCCCATCTTCGAGTCTGAATATCTACCATTAAGGCTTCTAGATCCTTAAAGTTGGAGTTTTCCGGGTAGTTTTCTATTACAGCAACCACTTCCAATGTCCTTTTATATCCTCCCTGTATTGTTTTCCCTATTGCCTCTTCAGGACTCCCCCAATGTTTCACAGCGTAAGAGCGCGTTATAACGAGGTCGGTTTCTTGCTGCATCAGGTCTTCGGCAGGTTTACCGCATATTACTTGTGGAGTAAAGTATTGCAAAAACCGTTCATCAACAAACTCCTCCAACAAAGGGTCGGCAAGCACCCTATCACCTTCTTTAAGTGTAGATCCATATCGACTATAAATAGGAATTACCGCTTCTATTTCAGGAAAATCGGTTTGAAGTGTCTGCATCAAGGCATAAGAGTTTTTATCTACCATCTTGCCTGTTTGTAATTCTACACCAACCACCTTATAAATATGCTTGGATTTAGGATAGAAACTATCGAAAGATGTTTCATACGTCAGCCATTGATAGCCAAAGAGAAAACTGACAAGCCCTATGGAAACACTCACAATGCTGAAAATGCTTTGAGCCCTAAACTTCAATAAGTTGCGAAGTGCTGTTTTAAGATAATGTGTAATCATTTTGTATTTGTTTAATGATACTGCTAATCGTTTTTAATTATATCGGCAGGGTTAAGTTGAGAAATACAACGAATACGATAATATACTGTAAAGAATACGATTAATGCGGAAGTAAAAAGCACACCCAACCAGAGCAAGGGGTCGTTAGGGTTAAGCACTATTTTGAAAAATTTCTGATTGATTGACATCAGATATATAACAAACCAACCGATTACCCCCGCAAAAAATACTGCAAGTACATAGATTGTTATATAAAGCTTACCAAACAGCCAATATATATATTTAATACTTGCTCCGTTTATTTTACGTATTGCTATCTCCTTTTGCCTACGTTCCGTATCAAGTGATATTGCTCCGTAGATTCCTAAAATAGATATTAATATACAGACAATCGCACAGATAGCAAATACCCTGAGTAGTATGTTAAAAAGAAAGACAATGTGGTTGTTGCTTTCTGTTGTGGTCTGTATAGGAAGATCAAAATTAACGGGTAAGAATTCCTGCATGAATGCAGAAAGTTCTTTTATTGCTTCATTTATATCCGCTGTAGGCTTAACTCGAATATGTATTACACTTAATAGTCCTTCAGTAAACGGAACATAAGCTGTATAGTTCTTACCCTCTTCCATTTTTACCGTACCTGTAACTGGATAAAACATACCATGATTCCCAGGCACACCATTCATAGTAGAATCGCGTTCCAGTAATCGTTTCAATTTATCATTTACCAAGCAAAAGTATTCATCACGAGACAACACTTCTTTTAGTTCTTTATAGCCAGTAAATGTTGCATAACCAGGCGTTACGCTTCCTATGGAAACACCATAGCTATACTCCCCTTGTTCAAAATCAACCAAATCATGTTTAATACCCCCTACAACTTCTGCCCAATCTTTAGACTGAACAAACTGGATTATGTTTTCTCCATTCTTACGTAATACAAAATCCTTATACAATCGCAACTCAATATCGCGTTGTGCATCTTTACCACCTACATGTGTTTCATATTCACCAGACAATGAATAGCTTTGCGAAATACAAGTACCAACAGCAATCAAAAATATGATAGCAATGAACAATTGAAAACCAAGCATCATATTACGCAGTCGATGTTTGCGTCCGGTACTATTACCACGCCGCATAATCATAAGCGTTTTGCTTAGCTTAATACGAACAACTGCTATGAATGCAACTACTGCACAGATTAATAAGATAATCAAACCATACTCTATATTATGTATCATAGCTTCGTGAGCATCAATAAAGAAAAATTGAAATTCTGTTGGTAATAAAGAATATAAGTATGGATAAAAAACTTCCGAAATAGGAACTAATACAAAAACTGCAATTATTACAATGATTGCCAACTCAGTAAACAGCAATATAAAGAAATGTACATTATTAGCTCCGACTGTTTTACGAAGGCTTAATTCTCTGTTCCGATTGATAAATGAACCTATCGAGAAGGTCAGGAAGTTGATAACGCCTGATAGCATCACCAAAAAGCCAATGAACCCGATAATCATCAATTGAATTGGTACACGACGCTGGTCTTTTATATAGTCAATTATCAAATTACTATATTGACCTTGCCATGATTTAACTTGTAATGATTGTAAACGGTCATTCAATTCGCTTAATTTTATTTTCTCTTTCAACATAAAGGTAGCTTCATTACAATCATCATTAAGCAATATAATATCTACCTTCCTATTAAACAATGTAAAGTTAGCATACCCAGGATAGTCTGCTATTACTCCTGCTATGGTATAAACTTGCTGGGGTTCCAAATCCGCATCAAAACGAGATACTACTGTAAATGTTTTCCCAACAACAGATTCCTGAAATCCGAGTGTGCGAAGAAATGATTGTGTTATCAAAGCAGAACGAGGACGAGAAGTACATAATTGTTCACTTCCTTCTAAAAACTTACTGGGATACATCTTTATAAAATTCACATTAGCGTTCATAGCCGTAGTATAATACAGCAATTCTTCGCCATCTTCACCGGATATTGTTATATTGTAGCGTGTCGGTGTGCTATATTGAGCAGCGTATTCAACCTCGTGTAAATCGAGTGCAAGCACCTGATCGATATCTTCTTTTCCGGCAGGCACATCCCTTGTAGGAGCCATCAAATGCGGACTTTCTCCATACTTCAAGTGTAGTTTTGCCATCCGTTCGAACTTAGGAAATACCTCGTCTCCTCGATATAAAGCACGGGCATAATAGTTCGTAGTTGTAAAGCAGAAAAGGCCAGCTACCAACCCTAAAACACTTATAATACTCTGTGCCTTGTGCTTAAAGACATTTCGAAACGCTACTGTCAAATAATGTTTTATCATACTATTTCAATATTAACTCTTGCGCCTCCCCAAAGGTATCATATCCTGTAGTGATAACAAATTCTCCCGGCTGCAAACCATCGATGATTTCGTATTGTTGCGGGTTCTGTCTCCCGATAGAAAGGGGAACTTTTATCGCTTTAGTTTTCGCGGCACTTACTTTATATATCCATTGTCCGCCAGTAGATTGATAAAAGTTTCCACGCGGAATAACAAGTGCATCTTCGGGTTGCCCCAGTTCTATTTGTACCCGAAAATTCTTTCCTACCCGTACATTATCAGGCATTTCATCGGTAAAAACTAAATCCACCTCAAACATACGCTCTTTTACCTCAGGTACTACCTTAGTTATTTTTAATGGAAATTTGCGTCCCTGATAAGTAATGGTAGCAGGCAGCCCGTTGATGATTCGATCGATGTAATATTCGCTTAGCGAGGTGTGTATTTTGAATTGATCGAGCACCTTTACCTCTGCAATGTTCTCGCCCGATGAAACCATCTGCCCGGGAGTTACTTTCACAAAACTGAGTTGTCCGTCAATGGGTGCCTTTACTACCATATTCTCCAGACGTTCTTGCGCACGCAGGTATTTTTTACGTTCACGCTCAATATCGTTCTTTATTAGATCTTTACGAATAACAGTTACAGCAGAGTCATAACGCAAGCTTTCGCGTTGTAGTTTGGCGTTTTGCGATTTATACTGGTACTCGTCTTCCGAAACTTCTAATTGCGCCTTACTCTTAATACCCATTTGAAATTCTTCTTTATCGAGTCCGAAACTCTTCTCCAAACGCGCCAGCTCATAATCGGTTTGCAGTGCTTGTTGCTTGAGATTCAAGCTTTTCTGCTCCATCTCTATTTCTTTCTCGTTGTAGGTGATGAGTTGCTTTTCCCAGTCATCGCGTTGATCTTCGATGCTGCGAATCAAATCCGGATTAGCAAGTACAAGAATAGTGTCTCCTTTTCGTAACATGCTTCCCTCCTCGCCCACAATACGCTCTACACTACCCGTTTCCCGACTGTTTATTCTTATGGTTAGTATGGGTTGTACAACACCCTCTACATCTACATACTCCATAAACTTATCATTCTTCACCTCTACGATTTGTAATTTTTCTATATCTATGCGGAGTCTACGAGGTCCTACCGAAAGAACAATTACATAAATCAGGAATGTAGCAAAGAGAGTTCCACCAGCTAAATAGTACTTATATCGAACGTACCAAGGTTTCTTTTCGAGTTTAATATCCATTGTTTCTATTTTATTATTTAATCAATTCATCTATATTAGTAACAATCTCCGTGTTGTGTTCAAAATCATACAGTGTGATACTTCGGAGCGTATAATACAAACTCCAATAGTTGTGCAGTGTGTTGATATAAGCACGGCGAGCAGAATCTTTTTCGCTAATGGAGGCATTCAAATCCAATATGGTGGATTTACCCAAAATATAGAGTCGTCGTGCTACATCATGGCGACGCTGTGCAGTTTCATCTGTACAAGCAGCTATCTTTACCCGCTGTGCTTGCAGGTTGAACTGTTTTACCAGTTTACGGATATTAAGTTCAAAATCTGTTTTATCTTGGTCTACCTGTGTGTAAACCAAATCGCGCTGCGAGCGAGCCACACGTACCCGCCCTTTTCCACGTCCCCAATCTAAAATAGGTAGCGATAACCCTAGTGTTACATACTGTTGTTCCAGTGGATTTTCATACGCTTGTTTTAGTTTGCTACCTGTTTGTGTAAGCCCGAAACGAAGATAAACATCTGCTTTAAGTCCGGCATTCGCTTTTGCCTGAGCCACAGAGCTTTCGCTTTGTAGTTTTCGTCGTTGCATATTAAGAATATCAGGACTGTTCTGACGTGCTAATGCCAAAGCTTCGGGTAGGTTTACAATGAAATCGGGCACTTGTTCGTCGACAAGCACTTTCAGCTCAACATCATCTTGTATACCGAGATAAGATCGCAGATTTTGCATACAATCATCTACTTCAATACGGGCATTTATTTGCTTGGTTTCTTCGGTTAGTTTGTTGATTTCGAGTTGTAACATTTCGTTCTCGGTAATAGTCCCAATACTATATCTACCTTGGGCAAAGCGATAAAGTGTATCTGCGGTAGCATAATTAAAGGAGGCAATATCATAGTTACTCTGTGCAACAGCAAGTGCAAAGAACATATTGGTTGCACGTGCCGCAACCAATTCGAGAGTTTCTACATAATTTTTGCGCGCTTCGCGGTAACGAATGGGTTCAATACGCTTGTCCCATTTCAGACTATTATATCCAAATAATGACTGTCGGTAACCCACGGTTATGGGCGACGTTTGCCAAGAGGTTACTTTATCATTAAGCATATCCATGCGTTGTACATCTGTTTCGACAAATAAGCTACCACCCGTCCACAGAATATTTTGTGTAAGCGTTAGTGCCAAATCCGTACTTAGCAAGTTTTGTTCTACGAACTTTACGGTTCCGTCACTCATTGTTACCTTATTAATAGCACGATTGAGATATGGATCGGAAGAAAGCGTGAGCGAAGGTAAGTAGTTGGCTTGGAAGTATTTGTAGTTCCAGTATTCGGAGCGAAAACTATGCCTTGCAGTTTGTGCATCGGGCGATGTTCTCTTAGCCTGCTGTATGGTATTTTCCAGTGTTAGTTCATTAGTAGGCGATTGCGCACAAATTAACGTTGCACTTAGAATAAACATGGATGTTATGTATCGTATCATTCAGGTAGTTTTTTTGATTCCTATGCTGAATACCAATCAAAACACATGCCAAATGAATAAACAATTAGCTATCAACAAATTACAGAATACATAAAAGAAAAACCCTGTGCATATTAGCACAAAACGAGTGCGATAACGAACATTTTATATGCTCATTGAAGCAGAAAGAACGAGAATTTATACCGTATTATTATGACGTTGATTATGAGTGTATGAGTCTATGTGTATATTTTTCTTCTTCTTGTATCAATTATTTTATTTTTTTGTATATATTTGTGCCGTTTAGTAAAACCACCTTTCGATTGAAAACACATGGAATATTATTCTGTAGTTATTGTTATCTTACTTCTCTTAGTTGTTGCGCTGGCTGCTGCATGTTTTTATTTTTGGAACAACCTAAATAAATGTAACTCAAAGCCACAACGAAATAACCAGCAAGTTTCTATCCCAAATCTTATCGAAGAGGTTGACGATGGATACCTATCTTTAGAAGTATTTGCCAAATCACCAAAGCTTGGCTTCTTGGAATATGACGTTGTAAAAGATTGTTTCAATTACCTACCTGATGAGATGTGTGCTCCTGCCGACTTCAACTGGCAACAATATTTAGACCGCATGCATCCGGACGACTGGCAAACTCCCGCACAATTTTTAATTGATGCTAAAGCGAATAAGGCAGATGACATGAAGGTGTGTTATCGTTTTATGCCCCATACAAGTACAGAATACGAATGGTTTGATACCACATTTATTGTTTCGCAACGCGATAAAGAAGGTAACCCTCTTAAAATATTGAAATTATTTTGGATTATAACCGAAGAAAGAAACCGTGAAGCAAAACTAACCTCACACATTGAATTCTACGAACAAACACTCTCCAAGCTATCTGTATACATGTTATTATACATAGTTGAGGAGCAACGGTTTGTTTTGTCGCACGATGCTGAGGATAAAAACGCGCCTAATTTCTCTCTTAAGCAATATATTGAAGAGATTACGCATCCTGACGATCAAGCCTACTTCAGCAGCGAATTTCAAGCTTATATTGATGCCGGGTATATTGAGGGAAAAACCTTCAACTTACGGTTCCGATCAAGAAGAACAAATGCCAGCGAGTATGAATGGATAGACTTTACCGGAGCAGCTGTAGAAGCAACAGGAAGTGGTAAAATCACCAAAATAGGTGGTATTATACAGGTTATCTCTGAGAAACTGGCTCAGGAAGCTAAGCTCAAGGAAACAAAAGAGATGTTAGAATTCTCATTAGAAGCATCAAATATCATACCTTGGGAAATCTTTTTGGATGAAAACAGATTCTACTCACCAGGTTTTATTCCACTTTCAGAGAACGCTACACAAACGATGGAGCAATATATGAAGGATTTCATCCTACCCGAATACCACTCTGTAGTATCTGAGAATATGAAAGCTATTCGAAAAGGTGAGCAAGAAAATGTTGACATAAAAATAAAAATAAAGATTCCGACTACCAATACTGTAGAATGGGTACATGTTGTGGGGCAAGTACTTAAAGGCAACAAGAATAGTATCGCAAAAAAAGTATTCGGAGTACTTCGCATCATCACAAAAGATGTAAAACGCGAACAGGAACTAATTAATTTACGTATCAAAGCGGAAGAAAATGACCGTATCAAGAGTGCGTTTCTTGCTAACATGAGTCATGAGATTCGCACACCACTTAATGCGATTGTAGGGTTCTCGCAAATGTTACCTCTTGCCGAAACACCCGAAGAAGCAGAAGAATACAACCATATTATTGCAGTAAATAATGAGTTGCTATTACAACTCATTAATGATATTCTTGATATATCTAATATCGAGACCAACCAGATGCAGTTTAATTTCCAAGAAACAGATATTTCCGAGTTACTACGCCAACTAGAAATGGCATATCAGGTGAAGATGCCAGAAGGCGTAGAGCTGATTTGTAACATTCCACAAGATAGCTTGGTGATGAACACAGAGCGCAACCGTTTGTCACAAGTAATAACAAACTTCCTGAACAATGCACTCAAATTCACCCAAAAAAGGTAGCATCACTATGGGATATGAAGTAACAGGTAAATTCTTACGCTTCTATGTGCGCGATACCGGTTCGGGAATTTCGGAAGAAGGACAGAAAAAAGTATTTGATCGTTTTGTGAAATTAGATGCTTTCGTGAAAGGAACCGGATTAGGGCTCTCTATCTGTCAGGCTATTGCAAAGCAGTTTGGTGGTGACATAGGCGTTACTTCTGAATTGGGTAAAGGAAGTGAATTCTGGTTTACGATTCCGACAGAAGATTAATTTGTGCGTTTACGCACATACAACACATTACCTTTATGTTTATATTTGTCGCGGTACTAAAAGCAACTACCGCATATAAAGATGAATAAACAAGGTAAAATTCTTATTATTGACGACAACAAAGATGTACTCTTTGCTCTCAACTTACTATTAGAACCTCACTTTGAGAAAATAATCGTAGCTACTACGCCCGAAAAGATATCTCCTTTCTTATCCATGTACAACCCCGATATTATCTTGTTAGATATGAACTTTAGCCGGGATGCTATCAGTGGACAAGAAGGATTTGAATGTTTAGAAAAAATCCTAAGTATAGATCCGCAGGCTATTGTCATTTTCATGACTGCCTACGCCGACACCGATAAAGCTGTACGAGCAATTAAAGCAGGTGCAACTGACTTTATCTCCAAACCGTGGGAGAAAGAAAAATTACTTGCTACCCTTTCTTCTAGTTTGAAACTGCGCAAGTCTCAACAGGAAATTAATGTATTGAAAGAACAAGTAGAACTCTTAAGTGACGATAACAAGGAGCAAATGATTATTGGCGAATCACCTGTTATGAAAGAAGTGTTCAGCACAGTAGAAAAACTAACTAATACCGATACAAACATCCTTATCCTTGGCGAAAACGGTACCGGTAAAGATGTTATAGCCCGCATGCTTCACCGCTATTCCCCACGTTCGATGAAGCCATTTATTACCATTGATCTTGGCAGCATCCCAGAGCAACTCTTCGAAAGTGAACTCTTCGGTTACGAGAAAGGAGCATTTACCGATGCTCGTAAAACAAAATCGGGACGTATGGAAGTTGCAACAGGAGGTACTCTCTTTCTAGATGAAATAGGTAATCTTTCTCTTCCTATGCAAGCCAAGCTACTTACTGCTATTGAAAAACGACAAATCACACGGTTGGGAAGTACACAAACACAACCTATTGACGTACGATTAATTTGCGCTACCAATGTAGATATCCACCAAATGGTAGAAGAAGAGCAGTTCCGTCAAGACCTACTCTACCGCATAAACACAATCGAAATACAAATTCCACCACTACGCGAACGAGGTAATGACATACTCTTGCTTGCCGAGCATTTCTTGAAACTATATGCGCATAAATACAAAAAGGAGATGCGTGGATTTACGCGTGAAGCCAAAGCCAAGTTGCTGAAATACTCTTGGCCAGGCAATGTGCGAGAGCTACAACACATCATTGAACGAACCGTTATTTTGAGTGATGGCTCACTGCTTCGTCCCGAACACTTCTTTTTTCATACGCCGCAGCGTAATCGCAAAGAGGATGAAGTATTGAACTTAGAACAATTGGAGAAACACGCCATTGAACGCGCTATGCGCTTAACTGATGGAAACATTAGTAAAGCAGCCGAACAACTTGGGATAACCCGTTTTGCCCTATATCGCAAATTAGAAAAGTTTAATCTATGAAACGTTACTCACTTTATGTAGCCTTGCATATTATTGCAATTGCTGGTTTGTCAGTACTTGCGTATAAACTATACGAAGCACAATTGTGGTTTAGTTTGTTGCTGGTTTGTCTGCTACTAACTGCCACCGGCACGCACCTTTACACGATGCAAATGAAATACCTTCGCATGGTTTATCGTCTAACGGACAGCATACGTTTTGATGACACATCGCAAAGTTTTCCTGTACAAGTAAAAAACAAAGTGATTCAGGAGGTATCCGAAGAATTCTCCAGTGTATTGAAAATATTTCGCAATCGCATGTTGGACGAGGAAGTCAAGCAGCAGTATTACGAAAATCTGCTCGGTAAAGTAGATACCGCCCTACTTGTTATTGATAAAGAAGGGAATATCGAATGGATGAACCAAACGGCTATATCACTATTTTCGACTAGTAAACAGATACCTCAGGATATTTTAGATGCAATAAAAAGCAACTCGCAGATTATTACTCACACAAAGAATGGTACCATACAAGAAATTACTGTTTCTTCGACCAGCTTTATTGCGCAAGGGGTCGAAAAGCTTTTAATTAGCTTAAAGGATATTCAATCTGTGTTGGAACGTAATGAAATGGAGGCATGGCAAAAACTAATTCGTGTACTAACACACGAGATAATGAATTCTATCACCCCCATCATCTCACTGTCAGAAACACTTAGCGAACGAGAATTATCCGAAAGTGTTGTGGAAAAAGATTATGCAGTGATGTTGCAAGCCATGCAAACGATTCACCGCCGCAGTAAAGGATTACTGAGCTTTGTAGAAAACTATCGCCGCCTTACGCGCATTCCACAACCGCAGCTAACTGTTGTTTCTGTCAATGGATTGCTTGCCGATATCAAGAAACTATATTCCGATTCTGCTATTGAGATTATTCCTTTAGCAATCGACAAAAACTTAGAGATTGACCGCACACAGATAGAGCAAGTACTTATCAACCTGATAAGAAACGCCAAAGAAGCTTGTGCCACAAATACAGATCCACATATAGTAATCAAAGCTGTTTATCTTCAGGATAAGAAGCAAGTGGAACTAAGTGTAGAAGATAACGGGGAGGGAATTTTACCCGAAGTGCTCGACAAGATTTTTATTCCGTTTTATACAACAAAAGCATCCGGCTCTGGTATAGGTTTGAGCTTATGCAAACAAATTTTGGCATTACACAATAGCCGAATTCGTGCACAGTCGGAAGTAAATAAAGGAAGTGTGTTTACGATTTCTTTCCGATAGCGAACTTGTTTACCTAGTTACTTGCTTACAACTTCTTTCCCAAATGGAGTTAGTGCCAATGCGGCAAGCTTAAAATGCTGACGACCAAAAGGAATACCTATTATTGTTATACAAAGAAAGAGACCAAACAAGAGGTGGGATATTGCAATTCCTAAACCACCTAGTAGTAACCATAACACATTCATCAACACGCTAAGACAACCACCGGAAGAAGGAGATGTACGTACTTCTTTGCCAAAAGGTAGTAGTGCTAATCCTGCTAATTTCATTGTTTGTATACCAAACGGTATACCAATAATAGTAATCATCATTAATAAACTGGCTATGATATATTCTATGCAAGTTATCAATCCGCCAAAAATCAGCCACAAAAGGTTTAATAATATATTCATTTCGTTTTCAAGGTGTTTTTACTGCCCATACTAAATTCGCATCCGCAGTATTGTTGATTATAAAAATTATGTTCTTTAAGCAGTATATTGCGTCGTTCGTATAGTCCGCCTTTTCGCCAATTCTTTTCCCAAAGAACTGTTTCGGGAACTTGTGTAGCCGCCCATATACCCGCTTCGGTTATTTGATTTAGGTTTTTCCACCGAGAAGATGCCAATGTTGTCGTAAACCTTTCAATACCCAGCTCTTTTGCCTTTCCTGCCGAAACGAGTAACCGCATTTTAAAACATTCCAAGCAGCGAGTACCTCTTTCGGGTTCAGCCTCTAAACCTGCAATACAAGACATCCATGCTTGATGATTATAATCACCATCGATAATATCAAGACCAAGTGATTTTGCATAACGCGTACACTCCCCTTTACGGATCTCATATTCTGCAAGAGGATAAATGTTGGGGTTGTAGTAGAAGATAACCGGATGATATTCATTGTGCAACATCCACTCAATTATAGCCGATGAGCAAGGAGCACAACAAGTATGTAACAGAATTTTTTCCATATAAGAAACTGTTTTTTACTTTCGGAGCTAAAGATACGACATTTAGAAAGAAACACATTCAGATATAATGCAGAATATAGTAAGAAGTGAAATGAGAAACATCCGTATCCTTGCTTCTGAATTATCAATTTTCAGCAATTATGTAAACTATTATCTTAATTATTATTGTAAAACAAACTTGCTGAAATTGCAATTTATTTACAAATAACCCCATCTAGAAGGTATTGTAAGGGGGTTTTTGTAAATGCAGCATTTGATGACTTCGAAATGCAGCAAACCACTTAATCGAAATGCAGTATTTCGATCACAACAAATGCTGCATTTGTAAGTGGCGGTTTGCAAGATGTTTTGGGGATATAAACAATATTTACTAATTAGACAAAAACCAACTTATATAAAAATGGAAGAAGAGATATTATCCCGCTCTCAGGGCACTCATACCCGCATTATATAAATTTTTAACATAAAAAGGTCCATATTTGGAAATCAAAAACTACTTTTGCATTGTTTTAAAGCATTACAAAACTCACTTTTAAAAACATTAACTGATGAAAAAAATCAAATTTACAGCTCTATTTTTGAGCATGGCGATGGTAATCTCCTTAGGATTAGGAGGGTGTAATTCAAGCAACACAGTAAAAGGAACAGCTATTGGTGCTGGCTCTGGAGCTGCTCTTGGAGCAATTGTAGGCGGTATTTTTGGTAAAGGAAAAGGTGCTGCTATTGGTGCTGCGGTAGGAACAGCAGTAGGTGCTGGTACCGGTGCTATTATTGGAAACAAAATGGATAAGAAAGCCGCCGAAGCTGCTGCCATTGAAGGTGCCAATGTAGAGAAAGTTGTAGACGTAAACGGTTTGGATGCTGTAAAAGTTACATTCGACTCGGGTATCTTGTTTGGATTGAACTCTTCTACTTTGAGCGAAAACTCCAAGAGTGCATTACGTCAATTTGCCAATGTATTGAAGAGCGACGCAACCTTGGACATTGATGTGATAGGCCATACCGACAAAACAGGTACATACGAAGTTAACCAACGTGTATCTACTCAACGTGCACAATCTGTACGCAACTACTTGCAAAGTTGTGGTGTAGGTATCAACCAATTCAAACACGTAGAAGGTGTAGCTTATGACCAATATGACGAATCATTGAGTGCAGCTCAAAACCGTCGTGTTGAAGTATTTTTGTACGCTAGTGAACAAATGATTAAAGATGCACAAGCAGCTTCTAACTAATTAATAAAAATGCATAAACACATGAGGTATTTGTGTGTTATCTTATTTAGCCTTGGTTTGTTGTCTCTTTGGGGACAACAAACCAAGGTTTTTTCTTCGGATATACGAACTGTACAAGTGGTGAAGAACGAAACATTCGATGCCTTTCCTGTATTAGAGCTGGGAACAGATGATTTTGTAGATGTTTCTTTCGACTTACTTTCGCACGATTATCGAAGATACACCTATGTTATTACACATCACAACGCTGATTGGAGTGCCTCGAATGTACAAGACATTCAATTCTTAGAAGGATTTAATGATAACCCGGTGGAAGATTATGAATATTCGCGTGCCACAACTGTAGATTATACACACTATAAGCTACGACTACCGAATGAATATGTACACTTTAAGATTTCGGGCAATTACGTAGTAACCTTCTATGAGGAGGGAGATAAAAACAAACCCGTTCTTAGCACCTGTTTTCGTGTGTTTGAAAAGAAATCAAGCATTTCGATAGATGTTAGTTCAGATACTGATATAGATAGAAACACTGTACATCAACAAGTTAGTTTTCGTGTAGATCACAGTGGCTACCAAATACGCAATCCACGTGATGAAGTGCAAGTGCAAGTGTTACAGAACAATCGCACGGATAATATGGTAACGAATATAACGCCTAGCTTTATTGGCGGAAATGAGCTACGCTATGAACACAAAAACGAATTGATTTTTCCAGCAGGTAATGAATATCGTCGCATGGAATTTGTCAGCACACGCTATTTGTCGCAAGGCGTAGAAAGCATAAGCTACCTCAATCCTCATTATAACGTTTTTCTTTATCCGAGCGAAAAGCGTAATGACAATTATATCTTCGACCAAGATCAAAACGGAAGGTTCTTAATCCGAAATTCCGAAGCTCATGATAGTGACACGGAAGCCGATTACTTCCAAGTGCATTTTGCGCTACCATGGCGTGAACGTGTGTTATCACAAGGGAAGATCTATTTGGAAGGTAGCTTTACGCATAATCAATTTATACCGCAATACCAACTAAATTATAATATTGAGCTAGAACAATACGAAACGGTTCAGCTTCTGAAACAAGGAGCCTATAACTATCAATACATTTATCTTCCTGATGGTGATTGCAAAGGTAACACCGCTTTGCTCGAAGGGAATTATTACCAAACAGAGAATGAATACCGTGTATTGGTATATCATCGCCCATTTGGCGAACGCTATGATAAATTAATAGGTTACGCGGAAGTCCTTTTTAAATAGACCACCACGTAACCCTACACTATTATTAAAAAAACCTGAGGTTAGTTATGCAACCTCGTGTATCCTTTCAATATAAGCAAGTATGTCGCCTTTGTTCACAATCTCACCTTGTTTAGCACATACTTCAATGATACGTCCATTAAACTTAGCCGGTACTTTATCAATGGTATTCCACGGTGTAGCAATGTAACAGAAAGTATCGTCTTCAAAGAATTTATGACCAATTTCGGGCGGCATAGAGGCAGCTGTGATGTCATATTCCCAATACACCCTACCCTTTTCGCGAGCTACGATAGGTTCGGCTTTGGCTCGTTTCAGTTTCTTGATATCTTCTTCTTTGAAGCCTTTAGTAGATAAAGATGCGTTTTGCGCACGTTCCAGTTCTTCTTCAAAACGTTTTTTGGCAACACCCGATTTATAATCACGATACTGACGGTCGTGCATAGCCAGTTCAAACAATTCTTCATCGTCTTCGCCAACATCCCAACCTTTTTCTTCCATTTCCTTGCGGTATTCGTCCAACTTATCCGGATAGTTTTGTTGTGGATCGGCATCGGTAAAGTTTAATCCTTTTGAATTGGCCAACTCAACAATTTCGGAGGATAACTCGCCGGGAAGCTTACCGCTTTTACCTAAAATCATATCCCATGTATGCGAGTCTATCATGTTCCAGCGTTCTTCGCCTTTGACCATTGCCATTACATTCATCAGCGCCACGTTCTTCACATATTGACTGAAAGGTGTTACCAATGGTGGGTAACCCAATTTTGGCCATACATACTCCACTTCATCAAACAGCATCAATAGCAAATCGTCAATACTCAACTCTTGCTTTCCATTTGAATTAAGGTACATGTTGATACCCGAATGTACACCTTTCAAATCTGCCATCATTGATCCCATCATACCACCGGGAAGCCCTGACTTCAGTAGCAAGGAAGACATATATTTATTGGTATCATCCATAAAGAAGCCCAAGAAGTCGTCGATAAATTCTTGCGTCATTGCACGTGCTTTCATGTATGCTTTCATGTTGATTTCCGGAACTTTAAACCCTTTATCCTTTAGCATTGCTTGCACTGAAATTACATCCGGGTGCACCTTGCCCCATGAGATTGGTTCCATAGCCACATCAATAATATCTGCACCGTTTTCGCAAACCTCAAGGATAGATGCCATAGACAAGCCTGGCCCTGAGTGTCCATGATATTGCAATATAATTTCAGGATGCTTATCTTTGATAGCTTTGGTTAATCTTCCAAGCATACCCGGACGACCAATACCAGCCATATCTTTCAAACAAATTTCCGTAGCACCAGCTTCAATTAACTGATCGGCTATAGCGGCATAGTACTCTACCGTATGAATAGGCGAATAGGTAATACAAAGAGTGCCTTGTGGTGTCATTCCCGCTTCTAATGCGTATTTAATAGATGGAATTATATTTCGTACATCGTTCAATCCGCAGAAAATACGGGTAATGTCTACCCCTTGAGCATGCTTTACCTTATACATCAACTTACGCACATCGGCAGGAACAGGAAACATACGTAGCCCGTTCAACCCTCTGTCTAACATGTGTGTTTTGATTCCTACATCATTGAAAGGCTTGGTAAAAGCGCGAACGGCTTTGTTGGGATTTTCTCCATACAGGAGGTTT
The DNA here is from genome assembly GCF_010501015.1 of Bacteroides sp. 214. Taxonomy (GTDB): domain Bacteria; phylum Bacteroidota; class Bacteroidia; order Bacteroidales; family Bacteroidaceae; genus Bacteroides. The sequence goes on from NZ_QVML01000018.1 coordinate 32,114, forward strand.
ACCTGTTCAAAAGCGCCACCGTTTGTTTCTACTCGTGCGAAACATCCCATTTCAATAATTAGCGGCGCAATGCGCTCCAACTGATCTAATCGTGGTTGGTATTTACCCGACGATTGCCACATGTCTCGATATACGAGACTAAACTTAATTTCCTTCATAGATTTAATAATGTATTTAGATACGGTTTTTACACTACAAATATAGAGAGTGTTTTTTGAATTAAAGAAATTTTTCTTTATTAAAAGAACTACAAATAGTATGTTTAATATCATGTTTTCCAGCAGTGCATAAGAAGCCATAAATACCCCTATTTGCCGCTTTCATTTATATTTGAAACATAATCAAGCGAATTATTTTCAATCTATAAATAAACACTTCCTTTTTTATTCAAAGTATTCGAAAAAGACAATAAGGTAGTCATCATTACTCTACAATTACAAATTTTTGTAGAGTAATATTTTTATAAAGAAGAATACTATTAGGGGAATGAATTATGCAATGAAGTCTACTAGCTTTTTTTGCAACTTTTGCCGGGTAGAAAATATGCGACTTTTAACAGTGCCCAACGGAAGTCCCAATTTCTCGGAGATTTCGCAGTATTTGAAACCCGAAATGTACATAGAAAAAGGCAGTCTGTATTCTAGAGGTAAAGTGTTGACTGCTTGATATATTTCCTTTAGATCGCAGTATGTTTCCGTATCATCTTTGCCCGAGACCTGCAGGGAATTGCTGTATATAATCTCTGTTTGTTTAGCATACAACTGTTTGCGTACAATTCTGCGATAGTTGTTTATAAAAAGATTCTTCATAATTGTGTATACCCACCCCTTAAGGTTCGTTTCGGGGGTATATTTATCTTCATTATCTAAAGCCTTGAGTATCGTTTCTTGCAACAAATCATCTGCCTCTTCTGTATTTGACGTCAATTTCAGTGCAAATCGATGTAACTCATTTTGTATGCTAATAAGCTCTTTTCTAAAACTTAAGTTTACTTTCATAATTCTGGTTTTGTTTTTATTGCTTATTAAATTTGAAGCAATTGATAGTTTTATAATGACTTGAAGTTAATAAAAAAGAAGAGGTTTTGTTTTTTAGAAGGTGTTTTAGACTGTTTGATAAGAATATTCAAGAGTTTTAGAACAATTTGATGTTACAAAAATGAAACAGCTTGCAAAAACAATTTCAATTATTGGTTCGTTTAAATCTAATTGGACGTAGACTATATGTATACACTCACGGCTAATTTTCGGATCATTAAATAGTATAGCCGTGTGCTCCAAATACTTGAAGCGTCAAGTATAAAGAGTTGACGCGTCAAGTATTTGGGGCTGAAATACCCCTCTCAGAAGCGTCTTAGTGCACGTTGTTTTTTGGGGGAATAAGCAGAAATGTAAAGAGAGGACAAGCACCAAAAAAGATTTCGACTTGAGCCTATTTTTTTGAGTGTTTTTGTGTTAAGAAAACAGTGGGAAAAGAAAGTGAAATCAGAGATAAGAGTTCGAAAAGAAATTATTCTCCGTTAAGTTTGGGCAAGCCAAGTTGAAACTTAACAGCAAACAAACGCACAACAAGCACAGATGCTCCACTGAGTATTTGTACAACCAACAAGTTGAATCCAAACATGCTGCATCCCCAATAAACGATTCCACCTATCACACAAGCCAAAGCATATATCTCTTTACGGAATATAAGTGGTATTTCGTTGATGAGTATATCACGAAGCACCCCTCCTGCCGAACCGGTAATGCCCCCCATAATAATAGCAATCCAAAAAGGATAGCCTAAAGCAAGCGTCTTTTCTACCCCTACAACGGTAAATAGTGCAAGCCCAATAGTGTCGAACATAAAGAAGGTGTTGTTCAAGTGTACTAATGATTTACTGAACAGTATTACCCAAAGCAACGCAAGCCCCGAGCAGATAAGAAAGATTGGTGCAGTCATCCAAAAAGGGGTTACATCCAACAATAAATCTCTAACAGTACCGCCACCAATTGCTGTGGCAAGTCCTACTACGTAAGCGCCAAACCAATCGAAATTCTTTGCCGAAGCAAGACGAATACCACTGGTTGCGAAAGCAAACGTTCCGAGAAATTCTATTATCTGAATAAATGTAGGCATGGCTCTATTTACGGTAATTTTGTTGTTTTCAGGCTGCAAAGATAAGCCAATTTATAAAAAGCAAATAATTTAAGTGAAGGAGAAGTACCACAAAGGTTCTTTTCGATGCTTTTTTGAGTCATTGCAAAAAACCATGCTACAGGTTTCACCAACCTCATACACTTGATGGTATGATAGATTTTCAGTAGTCGAACCATAGAACGCATCTCTTCTTCATGTCCAACAAGATTCTGTACTGCCCGCCTCGTCTTAAATAAAAAAACTTCATTATTGCACGAGTGATTGTGATAAACAGGATTATCTATATGTACAACGGGGATATTTTGCTGTTGCAAGCGCATACCAAACAAACTATCTTCATAGCCCAAATGGAAGCTTTCGTCGAACAGTACCTGCAGAAACACTACACGTGGAATGAGAAAACACATCGTGATAAAGCTGTGGTATGGCCGTCGCAGTCGCTCCTGCAACGAACGCTCTTCTACATGAATACCATAATAGTATCGTAGCAAATATTCTGCTGGCGGTAGTTCGCGTTTATAAACAAAGCCTCCATAAACTACACTATTCTCTGTTGTAGCTTCGAGGTATGCTTTGATGAAGTTTGTGCTTACAGGAAAGGTATCCGAATCAACAAAAAGCAGATATTTATAGCGTGCTTGCCGTGCCAGGTAGTTACGTAACTTTGCCGGTCCCATATTCTCTTTCATCTCTATGAAACGAGCATTGCTTAACTCGGCTATTTGCTGGTTTGCTACCCTTGCTGCATCTACCACAGAGCAATCATCTGCCACAAGCATCTCGAAAAGGATGCCCGCGGATGTAGCCTGGCAATGTAGTTCTTTTGCCAGTTCTACGCATGACAGGTTGTATGTGGGTATCAGTATGGATAACATTCTGTTTATTTTGCTACAAAACTACAATAAAAAACAGTGAATTCTTGAGTTACTGTCTAAAGAAAACACTCTAGAATAATTATTCCGTGCTGAATTTAGAGTGTTTCTTTAAGTTAACATCTATTTTCTTAGACTATATTAGTAAACAATTCGACTGTTAATTATTAACTTTGTCACCTTATGTTTAAAATATTATGGCAAGAACGTATTGCAAATTCATCATATTACTGTTTGTAGTTCTTTTTAGTAATCAGGCATACTCCCAAATCAAAGGAGTAATAACAGATTCAATAACCAACGAGCCACTCATGTATATTTCTGTGTTCTATGAAGGAAAAGGTGTGGGGTCGGTTTCCAATGTAAAGGGAGAGTTCACTGTTGAGACTCGTAAAGGATGGAACGAGCTAACATTCTCGGCAGTAGGTTACAACACAAAGGTTGTTAAGATAACACCCGACACGAAATTTCTTAATATTAAGATGTCTGAGGACTCATACATGTTGAGTGAGGTGGTTATTAAACCAAAACGCGAACGCTATTCTCGCAAAGATAACCCTGCAGTGGAGTTTATGCGCAAAGTTATTGCTAATAAGAAAGCTCAAAATCTCGAGGAAAACGATTATTACCAGTACGATAAGTATCAGAAAATGAAAACCTCAATAAACAACGTTACCGACGAAATGTTTACTGAGGGGCTTTTCAAGAAACTCTCCTTTATGAAAGAACAAGTTGAAGTTTCTCCCGAAAGCCAAAAGAAAATTCTCCCTATCTCCGTACAAGAAACAGCCTCACAAACAATTTACCGCAAGGATCCGCACAGCGAAAAGTCGATAATTAAAGGAATGAATTCTAATGGTATTGAAGAGCTATTCTCTACCGGAGGTATGATGGGAACTGTTCTTACCGATGTATTCTCTGATGTGAATATTTACGATAATGACATTCGCCTATTGCAACAACGTTTTGTTAGTCCCATCTCTAATTCGGGTATTTCTTTCTATCACTACTATCTTATGGATACAGTTATGGTAGACAGGAATGAATGTGTACATTTGAGCTTTGTTCCTGCCAATTCACAAGACTTTGGTTTTACCGGACATCTTTATGTTTTAAAAGATTCTACTTATGCTGTGAAAAAATGCACGATGAACCTACCCAAGAAAACTGGTGTGAACTTTGTGGAAAACTTAGACATTACGCAGGAATTCACCCAACTACCTAATGGCAACTGGGTGTTGACTGACGATGACATGGTAGTGGATATGACAATATTTGGAGCGAACACAGGTGTACAGGTACGACGTACCACCAAATATACCAATTATGAATTTGAGCCCATTGAAGCACGGCTATTCAGGCTGCGTGGAACTGTTATTAAAGAAGCAGATATGCTCAATAAAAGCGACGAATTCTGGGCACAGGCACGGCAAGTTCCACTTACCGAAACAGAAAGTTCGATGGATTTATTTGTAAATCACTTACAACAAATACCCGGTTTCAAATTTATCATCTTTGGTGCAAAAGCATTAATTGAGAATTTTGTGGAGACGGGGAACCCTAGTAAATTTGACTTTGGCCCTATTAATACGATTTATTCCAGCAATTTTGTTGACGGCACACGTTTTAGATTAAGTGGACAAACTACTGCTAAGCTGAATCCAAACTGGTTCTTGAAAGGATACGCGGCATATGGTCTTAAAGATGAGCGTTGGAAATATGAGGCTGAACTCACCTACTCTTTCGACAAACGCGAATTCTTCCCATGGGAATTTCCACGACACAACTTGTCTGTTGGTTACCGTTATGACGTAATGTCGCCTATGGATAAATATTTAGCTACCGATAAAGACAATATGTTTGTCTCTATGAAAGCAACCAAAGTAGATCAAATGTCTTATATCCGCGATGCTTCGGTGAAGTACGAATTAGAAACAAACTCCGGATTTTCTGTAGTAGCAACAGCACGTTTACGCAACGACGAACCCGCAGGAAGACTAGAGTATATAAAGAATGATGATGCACAAACTATAATCAATGACATTTCAACTACTGAATTGGGTGTAGTGCTACGCTATGCTCCGGGTGAGACCTTTATCAACACCAAACAGCGTCGTCGTCCTGTATCACTCGACGCACCTATTTATACACTTTCGTACACAATGGGTGTGAAAGATGTTTTTGGTGGTGATTACAACTTCAACCTTACCGAAGCAAGTATTTGGAAGCGATTTTGGCTTTCATCGTGGGGAAAAGTAGATGTTTTCGTAAAAGCGGGTGTTCAATGGGATAAAGTACCGCATCCATTACTGATACTTCCTGCAGCTAACCTCTCATACATTACACAGAAAGAGACGTTCAACCTCATTAACAATATGGAGTTTATGAACGACCGCTATGCTTCTATCTCTTTTAATTATGACATGAATGGCAAACTTTTTAATCGCATACCATTACTTAAAAAACTAAAATGGAGAGAAGCCTTTCGTTTCAAGGCATTATGGGGCGATTTGTCGAACAAGAATAATCCGTTCAAAAATCCGGGAGATGGAGACTTATTCCTTTTCCCAATGCGCGATGGCGAATATACCAGTTTTGTTATGGATCCCAAGACTCCTTATATGGAAGCGAGTGTTGGTATATACAATATCTTTAAGCTGATTCATGTGGAGTATGTGCGCAGATTGACCTACCTCGACAATCCCGGTATCAACAAGCACGGCATACGCTTCATGATTCAGATGATATTCTAACGAAATCATATATGCTATGACAAAACCACTGGCAGAAAGACTTAGACCCAATACGCTGGACGAATATATCGGACAAAAACACTTGGTGGGTCCGGGTGCTATCTTGCGTAAGATGATTGATTCGGGGCGTATATCCTCATTTATCTTGTGGGGACCTCCGGGTGTGGGTAAAACAACACTTGCAAACATCATCGCCAATAAACTTGAAACACCTTTTTATACGCTGAGTGCTGTAACTTCGGGTGTAAAGGATGTGCGTGAGGTGATTGAAAAAGCAAAGAGTAACCGTTTTTTTTCGCAAGCAAGCCCTATTCTTTTTATTGACGAAATACACCGTTTCAGCAAATCTCAACAAGATTCTTTGTTAGGCGCAGTAGAAAAAGGGGTTGTTACCTTAATTGGTGCAACAACAGAAAACCCTTCATTTGAGGTTATTCGTCCGTTACTTTCACGTAGTCAGCTTTATGTGCTCAAATCTCTCGAAAAAGAGGATTTGCTTGAATTACTTAATCGCGCTATTAAAACAGACGTGGTTCTCAAAGAGCGAAGTATCGAATTAAAAGAAACAAATGCTATTCTTCGTTTTTCGGGAGGAGATGCCCGCAAACTGCTGAATATATTAGAACTGGTTGTTGAATCGGATAGTGCCGACACGGTTGTTATTACCGACGACATCGTAACCGAACGCCTTCAGCAAAACCCCTTAGCGTATGATAAGGATGGAGAAATGCACTATGATATCATCTCTGCCTTTATCAAATCTATTCGTGGTAGCGACCCTGATGGTGCCATTTATTGGTTGGCACGCATGGTCGAAGGTGGTGAAGACCCTGCCTTTATTGCTCGCCGATTGGTTATTTCTGCTTCCGAAGATATTGGACTAGCCAACCCTAATGCTCTTTTACTTGCAAATGCTTGTTTTGACACATTGATGAAAATTGGTTGGCCCGAAGGGCGTATTACGCTTGCACAAACCACTATTTACTTAGCCACAAGTCCGAAAAGCAACTCTGCCTACATGGCAGTAGATGCAGCCATTGAGTTGGTACGCCAAACGGGTAATCTTCCTGTGCCACTTCATTTACGCAATGCACCTACTAAATTGATGAAGCAGCTAGGATATGGACAAGAATATAAATACGCGCATAGCTACGAAGGAAATTTTGTGAACCAACAATATCTGCCCGATGAACTAAAAAACAACCGGATATGGATGCCGCAAGGTAATCCTGCTGAGGATAAACTCACTGAGCGAATGAAAATGTTATGGGGCGAGAAATATAATAAATAATAAATTTAGTCTATGAAAATTGTTGTTTTAGATGGTTTTACCCTCAATCCGGGTGACCTGTCATGGGATGAATTAAAACAGTTGGGCGAATGTGAAATATACGATCGCACTGCCCCCGAAGAGGTTCTGCAACGCGCTGCCGGTGCAGAAATAGTTCTAACCAATAAGACCGGACTCCCTGCAGAGTTCATCAACGCCCTACCCGATTTGAAATATATCGGTGTACTTGCCACAGGCTACAATGTCCTGGATATAGAAGCAGCTAAAGCTCGTGGAATCATCGTAACAAACATACCGGCTTACAGCACTCCTTCAGTAGGTCAATTAGTCTTTGCACACATTCTCAATATAACTTCGCAGGTAAAACATCACTCGGACTTAGTACACCAAGGTCGTTGGGAGAAGAGTCAGGACTTTACATTTACCGACACACCACTTATTGAGCTCTTAGGAAAGAAAATAGGTATTGTTGGGTTAGGTCAGATTGGCTATAACGTAGCTCGTGTTGCCCTCGGATTTGGGATGAAAGTATGGGCATACACCTCAAAATCGCGCTTACAACTCCCTCCCGAAATTAAAAAGATGGAGTTAGACCAATTATTCCATGAATGTGACATTATTACACTCAATGTCCCCCTCAATGATGCTACCAAAGAAATGGTAAATGCCAAACGCCTTGCTTCTATGAAGCCAAGTGCTATTATCATTAATACAGGTCGCGGTGAACTTATCAATGAACAAGACCTTGCGGATGCCTTGAACAACGGAGTTATTTATGCCGCCGGTTTGGATGTGTTATCAACAGAGCCACCCAAAGCAGACAACCCGTTGCTGACCGCAAAGAATTGTTATATCACACCACACATTGCTTGGGCTACGTATGCTTCGCGCCAGCGCTTAATGAAAGTAATGCTGGAAAATATAGAAGCGTATCAAGCTGGGAAACCGATAAATAATGTAGCAAAATAAGCTACAGTTACTTTATCGTATCTTCATCAATTCTTCCATCAGCTGTTGTTGTGCTGCCGATGCCTCTACTCTTGTGCAGGGGCCGGTAACACAGCCTCCTTCGCACGCCATAACTTCAAGGAACTGCGCCGGGGCATTGCCACCTTTGGCATACGAACGTAATAAAGCCACATTTTTCTTTGTGAGGTTGGCAACTTGTATGGCATTTACATCTTTGCCATTAAGCTGAGCTTTGATTGCCTCAATAACGCCACCGCTTTTGGCAAACCCATGTGCTTCTTTACTCGAGGCAAAAGAAACAGAATAAGGTTGCATATCTGCTAAGTTTATTTCAAAACCTGCCAACATCGAGCCTAGTTCCTCAAATGTAAGGGTAAAATCGGTATAAGGGTCATTTTTCACTTCCTTACGTTTCGCCACACACGGGCCTATGAACACCACAACAGCATCGGGCGATTTTTCTTTTACCACTTTAGCCGTATAGTACATTGGTGAACGTGTAGAAGAAACATATTTCTTCATACCAGGAATATGTTTTTCTACCAATTGCATGTACGACGGACAGCAACTGGTGGTCATAAATGGTTCTTTGCCGTTTAATTTTTCTATAAACTCTTCGCTTTCACAACGGGTTGTTTCCATTGCTCCCTGTGCTACTTCCACTACATCCGAGAAACCCATATTGCGTATTGCGCCATACACTTGTTCCAGTGGAGCCTTAAATTGTGAAGCTATAGAAGGAGCAACAATAGCCACTACCTCCTTGCCATTGCGAATACGTTGTAGCACATCAAAGACCTGTGATATTTCAAAAATAGCACCGAATGAACAAGCGTTAATGCACTTGCCACAATAGATGCACTTGGATTCGTCGATACTTTCAATACCATATTCATCCTTTTTAATAGCTTTTACCGGACAGGCTTCCTCACAAGGAACCGGCATATATACAATGGCATGATAATGACAGCTTTGATGACACTTACCACACGAAATACAGGTATCATGATCTATTTCGGCTTTTCCGCTTTTGTTGAAGTGGATAGAACCTTTGGGGCAATTGAGATAACAGCTGCGAGCTACGCAGCCACGACAAAGATTGGTGATTTCGTAATTCACTTGCACGCACGATGAGCATGCCTCGTCAATAACACACATCAAGTTCTCCTTTTCGTTTGTAGAACGAGAGAGGGCTTTCTTTGCATAATCCGAAAGTGGTGTAAGTTCGTCGACCTCGTCGGACATATCAAAACCAAGCAAAGGAAAAGTCTTGTATTTCCACACAGCGCGTTCTTTATGCACACAGCAACGTCCGTGAACCTTCATCTGACGGGGGGTTAATTCAATTGGCAGACGGTCTATTTTCTCTGTCAACTGCTCTTCTTTCCAGAGCTTTACAAGCTTCGCCAGCAACTTGTGGCGCACAATCATTACATTGTTGGTAAAGGCCATATCTTCGTTCTTTTCTAAATTTGCCGCAAAGGTACATAAAAAGTTTCTATATAGCTTTTATTAACAAGTCTTTAATAAGTTAAAGCAATACATTTGTATAAAAGCACAAATAGCAGTTTAGAAAGAATTTTGTTTGAGAAAGATAGGCATTGGTGTATTTCAATCTCCAATAATTGAAAAAACTCCGTTTCTTATATTGTATTTTACAACAGTACGATTAAGACGCTACCGAAGTGTCTGGATAGGCTTCTTTGTAAACATTTCAATTCTACAACAGTACGATTAAGACACATTGGTTTCGACGAGTCCGAAACCTATAATATCATTTCAATTCTACAACAGTACGATTAAGACCCAGTGTATTACACGGTGCTCGTTGTGCTTATAGTATTTCAATTCTACAACAGTACGATTAAGACTCTTGATGCCATGGTGGGCAAGAACGGTGTGCAGGTATTTCAATTCTACAACAGTACGATTAAGACGAGTTCGACGAAGAAGATATAGCGCCTTATAAGTATTTCAATTCTACAACAGTACGATTAAGACTAATCCAGTAACATTATACTTTATTCCTGTAGGCTATTTCAATTCTACAACAGTACGATTAAGACTCAGCTTGTAACACTTAATGGATTGAAAGAATGGATTTCAATTCTACAACAGTACGATTAAGACTCCGACAAGGGTATGAAAATGCAGCCACGGAAGAATATTTCAATTCTACAACAGTACGATTAAGACACCTTGATTGTCTTGTTTGAATTGGATGTTTTGCATTTCAATTCTACAACAGTACGATTAAGACCTTCGTACAAGATGCAATTTCTTCATGTGATTTCTATTTCAATTCTACAACAGTACGATTAAGACATGGATACTTGGGCGGTTGCATTTTCTTCCGTCTTTATTTCAATTCTACAACAGTACGATTAAGACACTGCCAACGCAACAACTTTTGCACATCTTGCGGAAATTTCAATTCTACAACAGTACGATTAAGACATTGCAAGGTGCATTGGATGGCTTGGAAAAGTCAAATTTCAATTCTACAACAGTACGATTAAGACGTTGTCCTCTATCAGAATCGGCATTGTTGTTCGGTATTTCAATTCTACAACAGTACGATTAAGACCCCTATAAATTCCATATTTTTCACTTTGATAATCAGTTACTTATTTGCAAAACAGAGGGTGTTTTTATTCAAAAAATCTGTCGACCCATAATAACAATAAATCTCTAGAAGATCGACATTACATCTAACAAATTGATAATCAATACGTCAAAGACCACTTTGTAATCCACAACAATCCTCAATCAGTTTTATAGCATGGATCGACAAACACAACCTATAGAAAAACATCAATATTACTTCGTTCTTTTCCTATGATTTCCTTGTCGACCCAATTCTGCTGACGACCTTTGAAGATAATGATACTATCCTCATTCTCTTTCATAAAACCTTTAGCCAAAGATACAAGTTCTTTTAAACGAACTTCTGAAATTTCTCCCTCAAATACTGAATTTTGTATCCAATTAAGGTACTTGCGACATAATTTGAGCATTTTGGCTACCCGTTTCTCGCCAAAATCATAAACTAAAACAACATACATAATTACCAATACATTTTAAGAGGTTTATATTCTTCAATGTTCAATAAATGCTTTGATAATTTGTAGCATTCCAATTTCACCAAATGACGGTAGCTAACACTACGGTTCAATGTTTTGTGTTTGATTGTTTCAGTTAGTTTATCCTCAATAGCTTTCACGAAGATTTTTTTGCCCGATTCGTTTAATAAGCACCTATTGAGCTTCTTGTCGAAGTGCTTTTCTTGAATTTCCTTCTTGTTAAGCACTTTAAAGATGGCTTTATCAATAATAATAGGCTTAAATATTTCTGCCACGTCTAAGGCTAAAGAATATCGTCTTTCGCCCGGGGTATGAAGAAAACTGATTGTAGGATTTAGCTGAGTTTGGTGAATAGCCCTTAAGCAAACTGTGTAGCAAATCATATTACCAAATGAAATTAAAGCATTTACCTCGTTCTGAGGAGGCTGTTTGGTGCGAACACCCATAGTAAACTCTCCCAGAATAAGGTTAAATGCCTGATAATAATTTTGCCTTATCAATCCCTCTATTCCCATGAGTTCGTCAACAGCTGTGGTTTCGGATATTTTAGATGCATATTCTTTAATGATATTTATTATATCCTCCATATCCTTGCCACGCCTGTTATAATATTGAAGATTTTTAATCATATTGTGCGCAGCAGCCTCTATGAATTTCTGTGCAATAACCATTCGTTTCTTTTTGTTTTGATAGAAGGAAGTTTGCGCTAACAGCATTCTTCCCGAAAGAAGCGAATCTTTAGGCATGAAAGAACCGGTGTAGTTTTCGTAATAATCGAAGAAATGAACCGCTATATCTTTCTGACCGAGAAAGTTGAATAAAGCACTATTAGCTCGCAAAGAGCCAAAGACGTAAAACTCGCTGATATCTTCGACCGGTAAATAACGGGGTTGTCCATCTCTTTCTCTACCATCTCCATCCTCCGAAACCGGAGTGAATTTAAGTGTATTGTCTTTTCTCTCCAACACACCCGGATTAAACAAATAAAATGTCTTCTTCATGATTCTTCCTCTCCACTATAACAAAAATCAAAATAACTGCAGTTTCTGCAAATCTTAGTCTTCTCAATTGGTGGACAGGTATCCGATTCTCCAATGGATTCAATCTCTTTTTCCATCTTCTGAATGGATTCCCTGTCTATGCTGCTTAAGATAATCGTTTCCTTTTTTCGTAACAACGGATATTCTAAGATGCCCGATACTCCTGTTATTCCATTGCGTTCGAATACATATATGTAGTATTTTAACTGCCATTCGTGAGCTGCCTCAATTTTATTGGACTTCTTAATTTCATGAATGATTTTGTTTTTGGTATCATAGAAATCAACCTTGATACCATCCAGCTCAATCTCTTCATATTTATACGAACGCTGTTGATAACTATTTTCATGAATCAACTTACCCTCATAAACAAGGTCTGAAGTATGCTCCATGTTGATGTTGTTTATAAACAACCATAGTTTTCGTTTACAAACAAACAGATAGTTGAAGTGAGTACCGGTGATGCGCATATTATTTATAATTGATTATCTGAATCTGTTTCTTTAAACATATTCATTTGAAGTCCTAATTCCTCACTATAGACACGTTTTATAATCCAGACGGATTTATCATATAGGTCTTTAGATTTGTTTGATTCAAAACAAAATCTTTGCTTATAAATTTCATTAGTACTTCTAAGACTGGCAAAACGTCCTTTTCTAATAGAGACCAACAATCCCTCAGCTCTAACATATTGATTTTCAATTAGAAGATTTTGATATTCATCAATCAATTCAACTGGTAACACTTTTATTCCATCAAACCGTTTATAAAATTCCTCTTCTTGTTCAGGATACTCACTAAATGGAACTAAACTTTTTTGAGTGAAGTACTCTAGTAAATCTAAAGTTTGATTGTACTCTTCTCTGTCGCCTTTCAGCCAATCAGGATAAACAAAGTCCATCATTTCTTGTAATTTGGCCTCTTTTACAAATCCATCTTCTTCTTGAATGCAACGATTAAGTATTTCTATTGTGTTTTGAACTATTTCTTCTTTATAAATGTATTTATCATTTTCACTCCTTTCTACAAACACATAGCAGGGTGAAATACCCTTTTTTCTTCTTCGGTTTACTCTTCCAAAACGTTGAATCAAAGCATCAAGCGGAGCTGGTTCTGTGTAAATAATATCATAATCAATATCAAGACTTACCTCAATAGCCTGAGTGCCTACAAGCAATTTTACAGAATCTCCCTTTAATTCTCTTTCTTTTTTTACGCGATCTCTATTATTAAACCGTCCATGCAATAATACTTTGTTAGTACAATCCAGTTCATTGTAAACAATCTGTGCTTGCTCTACTGTATTGCATACAATCAAGACTTTTTCTTTTCCAATATCTAATACTCTTTGTATACACTTTAATGAATCAGATAAAAGTCCGGGTAACATAAATACTTGATGTCGCATAAATTCATTATACAAAGCTGTGTCAGCCTGAATGAATTCATGGTTTCCTAAAGCCGCCTCTAGTTCTTTATGCAAATATTGCGGCAAGGTAGCTGTCATGACTAGAACATGTACGTGAAGTTTCTGAATGGCAAACTTTAATAAGGCCACAATCTGCGCGAAAACATTGGGTTCGTAAGCATGGATTTCGTCAAAGATAAAATAAGCACCTGCCCACTCGAATAATCCTTTCTCATAGCCTTTTAATCCGAATAAATGTTTTAGTAGTTGAAAAGGAGTGACTATTTTTACGGGAGTTACTAACGTTTTGAAATCTTCGTTCAAAGTAACTCCTTCAATACTAGAATCTTCCGACATCTTTGCGTCAAGATATTGAGTAACTTTCCCATGTAGCATACCTACTTTGTTGTCGTATACTTCACGATTAAGGCGCTCGTACATTGCATTAATAGAAGCAGTAAATGGCAATACATAAAATACTCGACCTTGCCCCCGATTCTTTATCTCATTTTCTACCCACAGGAAGGCTGCTTCTGTTTTACCCGAACCTGTGGGACTTTTAAGAATAATGTTTCCTGCTGTTTCTGATGCTCTTTTCTGATGAAAATGTGGTGGAAATTTATGTGTAAAACTAAAATCCCCTTCATTGAGTTGTTTGAGTTTAGTGATGCCTGCTGAGGCTAAATGATCGCATTGTTTCAATGCGCCAATAAGCAACAGGTACTCAACAGAAATATTGCTGCTCTTAAATATTACTTTGCTTTTCAATTGATTTATAAAAGTATGAATATTGAGATTGGAATCTTCATCTTGAAATTTGATTTCATATTCGCCAAGTATTTCACTGATTATTCTTTTGTCTATTTGATTTAATTCTTCCCGGAAGTTGGTTTTACAATCAGTTAAAATATCAAGAAGAAAATCGTCTTCATTCTTATAATCATACTCTATTCGTGAGTATAATTCATCGAAAGATTTATGATGACACAAAATTACAGGTAGAATATATATTTTTTCTTTCTCAGTTAAATTTATGCAACTCGCAAGTATGACCGAGAAGATTTCATGTCGCTGACCATTCCACTTATTATGTAAATTCTTTAGCATCCGTTGAAATTCCCGATGTGCTTTTCCTGTATCATGTAGTATAATGCAATTTTTCAGTGAGTTCCAAAAAAAATCCCTATCCACCAAAGGTAAGTTTGGAATACACCTTCTTAGCTGCTCATAAATACATAAACAGTCACAAATATGTTGAGTAAGCGAAATTTCAGGTTCTGATTTTGCCAGAACCTGAAATTTATTTGTATTATTCATTAGGCACAGTTATCTGATGAAAGTAAATATCAATTTCATCTCCTTCAACCGAATCAGCATAAATTTTCATTTGAGGATCCCTAACAGGATTATGACATGAAATAACACTATAAGGTTCCACCAATAAAGGTTTTCGCGGAATAGTATTACTAAAATACGCAGGTAGAGCTTGCAATGTACCCGGCAATAGGTGCTTTTTGATAGGGATTACCTGTCCGGCAATGTGTGTCGCATCTTCTTTTTCTGTCAATTCAACTATCTCAATAGACTCTATACTAGCCAAGTCACTACTCCGCCCTAAAGTTAGTTGGTAATGCGGATTCCGAAAATAGCCTGCTATTTGTTCGTCTTTTATGTAAATATAGAGCTGACAATCATAAAGAAACTCTCGTCGAATAACATTGGATTTAACCTGATTTTTCGGAACTCCTTTACTGTCGTTTTCTATTTGATAAATAGTTTCTAAGTCTACCGATTTTGCTTGATAGGTGAAATAATAACCTATCATAAAAGAATGATGCATTAAATACTTACCCGAACACGCATTGATAAGCCCCAATACAGTAGATATGGGAGGGACTTCTAGCGTTGGTTGAAATCCGGAAATAATATTCGGATATCTAAAGCTTGAGGTCCACGAACTTATCTTAATTCGGAACACTTCCATCTTAACTTAATTGAGTTTGAACTTGTGCACAATAAGCATCAATCATTTCATTAACGGCTCCATATATAACTAAGCCTTCATATTCATTAGCTAATGCTTTCAAGCTATCAGAATGGTCGTCCATAAAGCCAGTGCGTTTGCCTATGAAAACTTTGCCAATAAAAGTATCTCTATACTCATTAAGCACCTCTCTGATTCCTTCTATATCAAGGCAAGCCACATCATCTCGGTCTCCTTTAGATTTTGCAACATGGCTAAAAGGATGATTGCCGGTATTGGTGGTAGCCAAAATAATAAATTTAGGAGTAACATCTCCCATATTATTGGTTTGCATGGCCCCCCCAGAAATATATTTCAATGCTTGAATGGTATCAATGATTCTTTTTTCACGAACCTCCTTAGGCAGTCGAATCAGCTTTTGTTTTTCTACAAAAGGATCCTCTATTTCTATAGCCCCTTTTGAAATGGCTTCTTCGCGAAGTTTTTGCGATAGGTTCATGTAACCCGTTCTATTATAATTAGAGAATGTGCCTACCATATTTGCATCTAAGCTAAACATTCCTTTCATAATAGCGCTATACTCCTGTTTGAAGTACGGAACGGCCTCTCCTTCTTGGCGCGACATGCTCGACCAATTTTCTACCGGAAATGTTGATGCAACCGAAACTATGGCCGAGTTTTTAAGCGGTGAAGTTCTGGTAACGGTAATGTTCATGCTCTTCTCTTTGCCTTTTTCATCTTTTATTTTTTCGGTTGCAGCGCGCATATAGCCAAACATGTCATCATCGGCAAATTCAATAGGGTTGGCGTTGGTAAATGCAATTTTAGCCTCACGAGTTATAGGTGAAAGTTTCCATGCTTGATTTTTCTGTAAGGCTTCTCGCCACCAATATCTCCATGCCTGTCCCGATACATATACATACCTTCTCCCATTCTTAATAATGGTTTTTGTGGCTACTCCGTTATCATTAAGCGTATTAGTGCTTTTCCCTGCGTTGTTAAGTGCCACAACGTCTACGTCCAGAAGGACAAATCCTTGTACTACCATGTTTTCCATGTCTAATTGTTTTTTTATTCGGTTTCTTCAGTTATTAATTCTTCTTTTTCGATTTTTATTTTTCGTTCATGTATTTTCTGAAAAATAGCTATCAATAAAACATCCCTGGTTTCTTGCCAAGAGCTTGAATCGGGGAATAGGTATTCGGTATAATCTTCTACAGTTAGAAGGATACCTTCATTTTCTTTAGAATACTTTATTACAATGTCATTAATAATAAACCTTCTCAGTAGATACGAGCTTTTGGCATTGTTTAAGGCTTTAATAGACTTCACTACACCTTGCTCATCATTGGCATTAAGAATAAATTCCGCCATCTCCTGAATTTTAGCAATTGTTTCCTTTTTCATGTTACGTATATATTGTTGATAGATTTCTACAATATTGAAATTAAGTTTATTTTCCACACTCCAATACATGAAGCTTCTTAGTATTGACCGATCTTCAATTAGTTTATCGTAGATGGGGTTACTCCAATTCTGGTAATCAGATTCTTCTATAAAGCCTTTTCCCCCTTTTTGCTCCCATTCATATCTCCGTGTTTCTTTTTGGTATTGAGCTTTTTTATATTCACTACTTCTATAATGTGAATTAACAAAATCAGCCCAATCTTTTTTTAGCGAAGAGGTTTGCATTGCTCTATGAAAATCGAAGACTTTGGCTGGTACTTGATAAATTGAGACTTCAGGACTTGCCCCAAAATTAGTGAAATGATAAAGGGTCATCGAGTTGTTTGAATGAACGCGAATCACCTGTCCAAGTTCCTTTTTGGTGTCAAGAACTATTTTCTCGACAAATCGGAATAGAGCTGTCCCTGGCGATTTGCAAGGCGACCTTAATATGCCTTCAGATGCACCTTTGGCAATTGCATCTAAATTCAAATTACAGTTTGTTTGAGCAAAGAACTCTGTTATTTCCTGATTATTACTGTGTATCAAAGCAATTTTTCCTAATAGGTAGACACAACCCAACGGAACAAAATGAAATCGAATGATAGCCTCTTTTGAAAGCATGATTCCACCGTCAAAAGTATGATGGAAATTCACGAATGTACTTGAACCAGAAAGAATGGAGTTGTCTCTTCCTGCTGCAAATAATAAGGTTTCCTGTCCTGTAATCCTGCAAAAGCCTTTATCATTTTTCTCTGTGCCATTAAGTAGTGCCGCGAAATATTTCTGCGTTTCTTCAATCTTCTTTTGCGCATTAAATGCAGGCTGAGTTACTTTGGAATTCAGAAAGAAAGGGTTGATTTTTGCTTTCCACTTATCAACGTAGATTTTTGTAACATACTCAATCAATCCAAGAATATCTTTATCCGGGAATCTTTGATGCAACGTTTTAATGACGTAGCCACCTATGTCAGAAAACGGGTCACCGGTGGGGTGGGTGAACCATGTGTTTAATTCAGGCATTATATTATCTTTTTTAGTTTGCATACTGTTTATTTATTTGCTGCAAATATAGTTATCCAAGTAAAGTATTACATGTTATTAGTATGCGTTTTAAAGTTTTTTAATATAGATATATCTTTTGGAGTATTCTTTGTATCTTTGGGCGATTTCGAGAGGAGTTGGAATTGAAATAGTAAAGTACTCCATGTTAATCGCACCATCTTCTTGAAATTAACTTCTGGTTATGGGAACCGGAAGTTGCTGTTTCCAACAGGAATTCTTTTACTTCAAACTCCCAAACCCACTCCCCGTGCAATTTCCCAGTCCCACCTGCCATGCAAAAAGCTTCGTCTCCGGCTTCCCTTTTATAATCACCGGGCAGTAATTGGCAATATTCCCGATTCCGTGAATATTTACCTTCTTTGTTTTTCGTTTGTGGTAAGACAAATCAAAGGCTATTTCCAGGGTATCGTCTTGCTCCAGGCCTGCTTCCTTCATTTTATGTAGCAGAGTTTCTTTCATTAGGGCATTGGATTCTTCGTCATTGAAAGTATAGTGTTTTTCAAAATCTTCAGTTATGTTCCTTTTTATAAGTATAGGACTGGCCAGTTGAAATACCTCTTGGTTGGTAAAGTCGGGGTTTTCTTGGATGAATACCTCTTTTACTTTCATTCCACCAAACACTTCGGGATGTTTTAATATAGTGTCTATAATCTTTTTCAAGTAGGTGTCATCATAAAAAGAGATGAACCATTCTGAACCTTTATTAAAAGAAAGACCTTCTTTGCCTTTGCCTTCCCCATTCATAAGCCATGAATATGAGTACAAGGATATAAGGTCGTGTAAATTGTTTTCTCCCAACCATTTGTGTAACACACCAATAAGACGTTGTTGGTAATCGTAGGGTACAATCCCGATGCTTGGAGTAGTTTTAATGTGTATTCTCATAATAGTTTAATAATTACTCATTAGTATTTATATATAAATTGTTATCATTTATTGTGTAAATATAAACAATAAATGTAAAAAACACCAATGAAAGATTTTTTATTTGGCTTTATTCATTATCTCTACCTAGAAAGCTGGTTTTCTAATAACAGAAGAACACATACAATAAAAACCACCAAAATCATCTTGAACATCGAATTATTTTGTTTATTTGCATCATTAATTATAAGAGGCTATGAACAAAACCATCCTTCTTCGTAAACAATTATCCGAACCGCTCGGAAGAAAATTCCTAGACAAAATAATTGAATCAGCAATCAAAAATCCCGATGAAGTAGAAATCCTCTACCAACTCACACAAGATAGCGAAGAAAAAGTTTCGTGGAGGGCTGCTTGGGCGTGCGACCATCTCTCACGAATACATCCTGAATGGTTTACACCCAAAGCAGATGATATCGAAAAACGGCTATTTGCTTGTACGCACAGTGGAGTTAGACGTCTTTGGCTATCTATTATCCGCAATATCCCAGTAAAAGAACCTATCTCTATTCCGTTATTAAACTACTGTTTAGTGCGCATGTTTTCTCCCAATGAAAGCATTGCCGCACAATCTTTATACATAAAAATAGCTTATATATTGTGTATAAAAGAGCCTGAACTGCTACCCGAACTACGTATCTATCTGGAAAATGAGAATCTAAACAACCATGCAAGTGCCGTAAAAGCTTGTGCCAGAATTGTCTTAAAGAAACTATCATAACATAATTTCACTTTAAAGATATGCCAACCAACCGCCAAATGAGTACCTTTGTTTTATATAGGGAAGCCAAATGAAATTAATTGTAACAACAAGTCCGACTTTCTTTGTAGAAGAAGATAAGATTATTACAGTTCTTTTTGAAGAGGGGTTGGATATTCTTCATCTCAGAAAACCTGAAACATCGGCGATGTTCTCGGAAAGACTGCTTACGCTTATTCCCGAAAAATACCATAAGCGAATTGTTACACACGAACACTTCTACCTCAAAGAAGAATTTCATTTAATGGGTATTCATCTCAATGCGCGAAACCCAAAAGAACCATATGATTACGCCGGCCATGTAAGTTGCTCCTGCCGTTCGCTCGAAGAATTGGCACGAAAGAAACACTTTTATGATTATGTATTTCTGAAGCCTGTATATGATATTGACTCCGACGGCAGAAATTTTGGAAGGTATACTCCCGAAGAATTGCGTGAAGCTGTAAAAAAGGATGTTATTGATACAGAGGTTATGGCCTTCGGTGGCGTTACTGTAGATAATTTATTGGAAATAAAAGATTTTGGATTTGGTGGTGCCGTAATTATGGAGGACTTGTGGGATAAATTTGACTTCTGTTGCGACCGTGATTATGTGAAACTAATCGACCATTTCAAAGAATTAAAGAAAATGGCCGATTAACAACTGTTGTCTTGTTATTGTTTCTTAGATAATACGTAGTGTAACACTGTATAACCCAATATACCCGCTATTACAGAACCTGTTAAGACTCCAAATTTAGCTTGATTAAGGAACTCCGGATTTGTATTGCCAAACGAAAGATTCGCAATAAAGAGTGAAACCGTAAAGCCAATACCTCCTAATAGCGATACTCCAGCAAGATTCTTCCAATTCATGCCAATGGGCATAGGTACCAATTTTGATTTAATAGCCATCCAGGTAAAGCTAAATATTCCGATAAACTTACCAATTATAAGCCCTGCTGCTATACTAATAGCTACTGGTCCTATTAGTTCTCCCTCACCGCCACCTAACACAACACCGGCATTAGCAAAGGCAAATAATGGAAGTACTAAGAAAGCAACCATGCCATGCAAGTTGTCTTCCAGAGATTGAAGCGTACTTATGACTCTGTCCGAAGCCGACTCCACACGCTTTAATTTTGCTATTTGTTGATTGGTAAGCACAATACTTTCATCATTCATGGTAGGGAAAGTATTAATTACGCGACGGATACGCTCGATATACTTTCCACTATTCAGTCGCGGACGAGCTGGAATTACAAACGCTAATATCACACCTGCGATTGTACTATGTATACCCGCTTGTAAAAACAAGTACCATGCAATAACGCCACCCAATACAAAAAGCATCTTTGGAACAACCCTACTACGTCCCAAGAAATATAATACGGCAAAAATCAATGCTGCCCAAAGTAGATAGGAAACGGCAATGTGATTACTATAGAATATAGCGATAACCAATATGCCGCCAATATCATCTACAACAGCAAAAGCAGTCAGGAATACCTTCAAACAAAGTGGAACGCGTTGTCCTAGTAAACTTAACACACCCAGTGAAAAGGCTATATCCGTTGCCATCGGAATAGCTAGCCCCTCACTTCCCGGTGTGCCGGGCGTACAAATCAAAGAGTAAATTAATACCGGAACAATCATCCCACCACAAGCAGCTATAAATGGTAAGGATGCCTTACGGAACGAGGATAACTCACCTACAAGTAGTTCGCGTTTTATTTCAAGCCCTACTGAGAAGAAGAAAACAGCCATTAACCCATCGTTTATAAACTCAAACACAGTGAGCGGATGGCCACCGTGCGAAAATAGGTTAAACTCTCCTATCTGCAACGCCATCTCCAGAGCTAGGAAATCGTGATAATAGTGAGCAAGTGGTGAATTCGCTAATACGGCAGCGAGTAATGCTGCTAAGAAAAGTAAAACACTACCCATTATATTCATGGTGGTTAAACGTCTTCGCGGACTTAGAAATGCCATATTATTTCTTTTTTAGTTATGAGATTTTATTTTTAATCAAGCTTCAACACTGCAAGGAAAGCTTTTTGCGGAACTTCCACATTACCTATTTGCTTCATACGCTTCTTTCCCTTTTTTTGTTTTTCGAGTAGCTTCCGCTTACGACTAATATCACCACCATAGCATTTTGCTGTTACGTCTTTTCGTACAGCTTTAATTGTTTCGCGAGATATGATTTTAGAGCCAATCGCAGCCTGAATCGCTATATCAAATTGCTGTCTTGGTATCAGCTCTTTGAGCTTTTCGCACATACGGCGACCAAAGTCGTATGCATTGTCTATATGTGTTAATGTAGAAAGTGCATCCACCGGTTCGCCATTCAATAAGATATCCAACTTAATAAGCTTTGATGGACGGAATCCTTCCATGTGATAATCAAACGAAGCATACCCTTTTGAAATACTTTTAAGCTTATCATAGAAATCGATTACAATTTCGCCAAGTGGCATGCTGTAATATATTTCTACGCGATTGCCCGATATGTATTCTTGTTTCAGTAACTCACCGCGTTTTCCTAAGCATAGGGTCATTATTGGTCCGATATAATCAGTAGCAGTAATGACAGATGCTTTAATATAAGGTTCTTCAATATGATCAATAAGCGTTGCATCGGGCATTCCACCGGGGTTGTGTATCTCGGTCATTTCTCCGTGCTTATCATATATTTGGTAGGATACGTTAGGAACGGTAGTGATTACATTCATGTCAAACTCACGATCCAAACGTTCTTGTATAATTTCCATATGCAGCAGTCCTAAGAATCCGCAACGGAAACCAAAGCCCAATGCAAGTGAACTTTCTGGTTGGAAAGTTAACGAAGCATCATTCAATTTAAGTTTTTCCAAGGAAGAGCGAAGGTTCTCATAGTCTTCGGCCTCAATAGGATAAACACCTGCAAACACCATGGGTTTAACCTCTTCAAAACCAGAAATAGCCTCTTTGGCTGGTCGTGAAATATGCGTAATGGTATCACCCACTTTTACCTCTTTCGAAGTTTTGATTCCCGAAATAATATAACCCACATCTCCTGCGCGTAGTTCCTTCTTGGGCATCATTTGCATTTTCAACACCCCTATTTCATCCGCGTCGTACTCCTTGCCTGTATTAATAAACTTCACTTTATCGCCTGTGCGTATCACACCATTTACTATCTTAAAGTAAGCAATTATCCCTCGGAAAGAGTTGAAGACTGAGTCAAATATTAATGCTTGAAGTGGTTCTTCTTCATCTCCTTTGGGTTGTGGTACTCGCTCAATAACAGCAGCCAGAATCTCCTCAATACCCATTCCTGTTTTGCCAGAAGCGCGAATAATTTCTTCGCGTTTGCAACCCAACAGCTCAATGATTTCATCCTCGACCTCTTCGGGCATGGAGTTTATCATGTCGCACTTGTTTACAATAGGGATGATTTCGAGATCGTGCTCGATGGCCATGTATAAATTAGAAATCGTTTGCGCCTGTACCCCTTGTGTGGAATCTACGATAAGCAATGCGCCCTCACAGGCGGCAATAGAACGAGAAACTTCGTACGAGAAGTCCACATGTCCCGGAGTGTCAATTAAATTTAGAATATACTTCTCTCCATTATAAGTATATTCCATTTGAATGGCGTGACTTTTAATAGTAATTCCCCGCTCTTTCTCCAAATCCATATCATCCAACATTTGCCCACCAGTAACCTGAATGGTCTTTGTAAACTCTAACAAACGGTCGGCCAGTGTTGATTTTCCGTGGTCAATATGGGCAATAATGCAAAAGTTACGTATATTCTTCATCCAATTTTATATTATAGGGTGCAAAGATAGTGTTTTTTTCAAAAAAGTGGCTATAAACAAAAAAGCGACCTTATTGTAAGTCGCTTTTTTGTTTGTGTATACAGAGATGTAATAAGCTGTTGTAGGTCTTCACCTTCACATATCGCTGTAAGTAAATGGTTATGAGTAAGTTGTCTGTGAAGACCCCCTCTTTTATCCTTCACAGGGTCTTCACAGAGATCTTTTGCAATTATTTACTCCTTCTTTCATACTCTACTGACGCCATGATGAAGGTTCCGATAGCCTTTCCTTCATTCTCAACAACAGTAATATCCTTACCGCAGAGGTAGTAGTTAATGGTACCTGTACGCGAAAGATTTTTGGCTGGTCCTAAACCTGCTGAAGCGCAACTTTGTACAATGTGCGTTCCTGTTTCATTTTCACGAATAAAGGTGTTCAATAAGCCTTTATAAGCCTTTTCGGCAACAGGTTCGTAGATGGTTTTGTCGAGTAATCCAAGTCTGATACCTTTAAGATAAGCATAAGTAAAGATGCACGAACAAGAAGCTTCTAAATAGTTAGAAGCTGTGCCTACGTTGTAAGTTTCGCCATTTATAATATCTCCTTTTCCATCGGCTGCCACAGTAGCATCGTATTGTAGAAGTTGATACCACGCACCTGACTCTTGATCTTGCCAACGTTTCAATCCGGCGGCTACTTCATTATAGATGGCCAACACAGCTTCATAATCGGCATGATCTTTCGGCATAAACTCTAAAACATCAACCAGTGCAGCAAAATACCATCCCATACCGCGACCCCAAAACTCTTTGCTTGCTCCCAAGAAAGGCTCGGTTTGATTTGCCCAAAAAGAATTTTCATCTTTCGGATTCGCCGACCATGCATGATAGTTCAATTGTTTTTCGGCATTATAGGTATAATGGTGAAGAGTTTTGAACTGCAGCGCTATATCACTCCAGCTTTCTACGTTGTCTGCCTCATCTTCTTTGCCAAAAGCATTTTGCCAATCGGCATAAGTTGTCGAACCCATGTAAAGGCCATCCAACCACATTTGATTAGGGTAACTGGCTTTGTGATAAAAACCACCTGTACCGGGTAATCCTTCAGCAATGCGCGCATGATTGTATTTAAGTGTATTACGAATTAAATTTGCCGCTGTTTTATAACGTTCGGCATCTTTCGTATTACCTCTCTTCATCTCCTCTTTATATAAGGTGAAGTAAATACGTCCGGCAGGAAGGTCATCAATATTATCTTTCCGAAGGGCGGTTTCACCTTTAGTGTTTAATATCATAGTTCCGTCTTCGTTAGTACTAAAGTCGGCAAACGCCTTCACAGCGTCGTAATACTCTGTTTTTTCAGGATACAGAGTCCATGCTTGTAATACAGAATTGGCAACAAGTCCGGAAACATAATCCCATCCGGTAGTACCCAACTCTGCCTGATGGTGTCTGTTGCAATAGAAATCGACAAGTCCGTGCGATTCAACCATCTTTTGCGACCATGTTAGCGCTTCTTCTTTTTGGGTCGAGCTACATGCCCAAACAAAAAAAGGAACGGTCAGTAATAGTAATTTTCTCATGTTTTGATTAAATAAAGTGATACTTCCGACAAAGATAAGAAGCTGTTTTGAATTTCCACAGAATAATTACTATAAGATGATTTCGCTTTTTCTTTAATAGCACTAATAAAAGAACGAGCTAATTCAAAACAGCTTCTAAAAAAAAGCGCGTTGATAGCAATGTTACATTGCACCAACGCGCTTTTTTTGTTTCCAAAGATTCTGTTTAGGTTAGGCTAACTTTATGAAAAGTTCTCCTTCTACTTCGCTAACAGTTACCTTATCTTCTCTTAGCAACCAACCAAGACCAAGATATAAGTCTTTTTCAGCTGAAACTTTAGTAGCTTTCTTCAGTTGCTTTGCTGTCAATCCTTCTGTCTCGTTAAGAGCCACCCAGATTTTGCCTGCAATTTCGCCTGCTTTTTCTTTCATTTCCGTTTAAAGGTTTTTGTTTGACATATTGGTCTGCATATAGAATTATTCATTACAGACCTTTCGGCTGCAAAGATAGATGTTTTATGTTATATAACATATTTACAGCAAGTTATTTCATTAAAGAAGTATAAAAAAGAGATTAATTCCTCCTTTTCGACAAGAAATCTATCCATATTCTAGCCGATTCAATAACAATTTCTTTGCAAGGTCTTTTTTTGTAACACGGCTTAACTCCTGTTTCTGTTGAGGCATTTATTGACACTTCTTCGGGCAAGGAACGCAAATCGCCACAGCTAAGTGCACCGTTTCGGGCTATGAATTCGTCCGCCAAATCTTGAACGACCATATAATTTTCCGCCTTACCTTTTTTATCATTAGCGATTGTTGTGCCTGTTTCTAATCCGGCAAGGATAAACATGCCACATGCCGCACCGCAAGTTTTTCGCATCTGACCAATACCTCCGCCAAAGGAAGCCGACATTCGTAAGGCTTGTTCCTCGCTGAAACCATACATATCAGCAAAGGCAGCGGTAACTGCTTGCGAACAATTATAGCCGCTTTCATACAGTTCGGCAGCTCTTTCTACTCGTTTCTCCATATTTGTCGTTTTATAAAATCTCCAAAAGTACTAATAGAATTTAAGAATCTGACACTAAACACCTAAATAATACGTATTTAACTTTTTCGTATACAGATTATTTTTACTTTTGTCGCAACTAATGATGATTTTATGATGCGAAGATTCTTGCTATTTTTAGTTTTATTGCTGCTAATCCATACCAACCGGCAGATGATTAATGGGTCGGAAGTGTTGACTATTTCCAACGAAACGTCAGAGATACAAGCCTTATTTACAGAAATGAACTTGACGGGAGTAGTCAATTATACTGCTTTTGAACAAGCCATGATTGGTTACAAAAAGATTTGTGAAAAGAAAAAAGAGATTCTTACCTTAATAGATTTCAGTAAACCTTCTTCCGAAGAGAGGCTCTATGTATTTGATGTAAAACAAAAAAAAGTACTCTACACATCCATTGTTTCGCATGGACGAAACAGCGGAAGCTTGTATGCAACATCTTTTTCCAATAAAAGCGGTTCATTTAAGAGTTCGTTAGGGTTTTACCTGACAATGAATACATATAACGGGAAGAATGGGTACTCATTAGTACTGGAAGGTCTTGAAAAAGGAATTAATGACAAAGCACGCGAACGGGCCATAGTGATGCACGGTGCGTCCTATTCCGATCCTTCGGTTATATCTTCATCGGGAAGACTTGGCAGAAGTTTGGGTTGCCCCGCGTTGCCTCTAAAAGTTTGCAAGAAGATTATTAATGAAATAAAGGACGGAAGCCTGCTTTACATATACGCTGATAACAACGACTATCTAACACAGAGTTCCATCCTTTAGGAAATTTATATACGTCAAAAGCTATCCTTTATCTTTAAGAATTACATCGTGTGCCCCACCCTCTACAATACTTGTGGATGATACCAATGTAACCTTTGCGTGATTTTGTAATTGTTTTATCGCAATGGCTCCACAGCTACACATGGTTGCCTTTATCTTCCCAAGTGTCAGGTTAAGATTATCTTTCATCTTACCTGCATAAGGTACATAGCTATCTACTCCTTCTTCGAACTTAAGGTTCTCCGTGCCACCCATATCATAACGTTGCCAGTTTTGTGCGCGGTTGGAACCTTCACCCCAATATTCCTTTACGTAGCTATTGCCAATCTTCAGTAGTTGCGTGGGCGATTCGTCAAAGCGGGCGAAGTAACGTCCCATCATCAGGAAGTCGGCACCCATAGCCAGCGCAAGCACCATGTGATAATCGTGTACCAAACCTCCGTCACTACAAATAGGAATGTATTTTCCGGTCTTTGCAAGGTGCTCGGCACGCGCTTTGGCAACATCAATAAGAGCAGTGGCTTGTCCGCGACCAATACCTTTTTGTTCGCGGGTTATACAGATAGAGCCACCGCCAATACCTACTTTTATAAAATCGGCTCCGGCTGCTACAAGGTAGTCAAAGCCTTCTTTATCCACCACATTGCCTGCGCCAACAAGAACTTTTCCTTGATAGGTTTTCTTTATCCAGTGTAGAGTTTCCTGTTGCCATTCGGAGTAGCCATCGGAAGAGTCAATGCAAAGCACATCTACCCCTGCTTCGACCAATGCAGGAACACGCTCTTTGTAATCGCGCGTATTGATACCTGCTCCTACAAGCAGTTTTTTATCCGCGCCCGATAGCTCATTAGGGTTCTCTTTGTGGCTATCGTAATCTTTGCGAAAAACAAAATAAAGCAGTCGTTGCTCCTTATCTATAACAGGAAGTGTATTTAACTTATGTTGCCAAATAATTTCATTGGCTTCGGATAGTGTGATGCCTGCTTCGCCTACAACAAGCTGTGCGAATGGGGTCATAAAATCTTTGACGAGCTTCGTCGAAGCATCTTTATCCAAACGATAGTCGCGACTGGTAACAATACCAAGGAGTTTGCCATTTGCCGTACCATCTTCTGTAATGCCTATAGTAGAATGTCCGGTTCTCTTTACAAGTGCTTCTACATCCGCAAGGGTATGCTGAGGAGTAAGGTTGGAATCACTCACAACAAACCCGGCTTTGAATTTCTTTACTTTACGTACCATTTCGGCTTGCGAAGCAATAGGTTGCGAGCCAAAAATAAACGAAAGCCCTCCGTTACGCGCCAATTCAATGGCAAGGTCGGGACCCGAAACAGATTGCATAATTGCCGATACAAGAGGAATATTCAACTCAATAGCAGGCTTCTCTCCTTTTGTATGCTTTACCAGCGGAGTACGCAAGGATACATTAGAGGGAACACATTCTTTGGTGGTTAAACCGGGAATAAGCAGATATTCGCCGAAAGTTCTGGATACATCAGGTAAATAATTTGCCATAATAGTTTTAATAGTGTATGAGTAATGCACACAAAATTAAGAAAAAAACGAGAAAAAGAAAGAAAGAGGAAGTGCTTTCTTCTTTCTATAGAAGAAACTAGTTGAAGTTCAGCTTTTACCACTGCGAAGCAAGAGCTTTTCCACTGCTTTGTTGTTGTTATAACACTGCATTGTTGTCACTTTGAAAGTAGCCTATTTATCTCTTCACATATGTGATGATATATCTTCACCCATGTGATGATATCTCTTCACAATTGTGACGATATATCATCACAGTTGTGAAGTGACTTATACTGAAAGTGGTTGTCAGTTTTTACTGCTTGTTACTAAAAAGGTTGTCGCAATATATCTTTTCATTCTAAAAAGGTTGTCATTC
>NZ_QVML01000019.1 GCF_010501015.1 Bacteroides sp. 214
ACTTAAAAGTTTCACTGTAGCGATGTTGTACGGTTTTATGCATAAATAAGAAAATATTATGCAGCAAAAAGGTGACAACCAAATCCCGTATAAGACAAAATGACACAACAATGCAGTGACAATGCTTCTGCTTGCCACTGTAAAAATGTGAGTTTGAAACAGGCTTATTCGGTTTGTTCCTTGGGGTAATTCACTAAATAGAGCTTACCCGAGGCACGGGTAACGGCTGTATAGAGCCAGCGAAAGTAATCGGGGGTGAGGTATTCGTCTTTCATGTAGCCTTGATCCAGAAATACATTTTTCCATTGTCCGCCTTGCGCTTTATGGCAAGTGATGGCGTAGGCATACTTTACTTGAAGCGCGTTGAAGTAAGGGTCGCTCTTCATTTTCTTCATTCGCTCTCGTTTTTGTGGGATATCTTTGTAATCTTCGAGCACGTTATAGAAGAGTTTGTCGGCTGCTTCCTTGCCGAGGGCAGGAGAGTCGGAGTGCAATGTGTCGAGCAATAAGTTTACCTCTAGCTCCATGTCGTTATGATCGGGGAAAGAGAGGAGGACTTCTGCAAAACGAAATTCGTACATTTCTCTGCTTCGGCGCACACGACGCACCACGGCAATGTCTCCATTAGCAATAAAATCGAGTTCTTTTTCTTTCTCTGTCCAGAAATAATTGTTCTTGGCAATCATCAGAGTATCGCCCGTATTCAGTTCGTCTTCACGATAAAGAATGGCACTTCGTATGCCGGTGTTATACATGTTGGCGCGTTTGTTGGCACGGTTGATAACAATGGTTTCTTCCATTCCGTCGCGTTCGTAACACTCGGTCAATGTTTCGATAAGTTCGTTCCCGGGCAGTATCGCAATATCATTAAATCCGCTGGTTTTGATCTTGGGTAACGAGAAGCAATTACCCTCTGCGATAAGTTGCCTCAGGCGGGTCGCATTCCATAGAATGCCCGATTCTTGTTCTTGGCGGACTACCTGTGTCATACTCACCTCTGTTACGTGTAGACCATATCCTCTCAGAACTTCGGCATTAAGCGCAGGACTTTCTGCCTCGCCTACGGGTGGAAGCTGGGCTGTATCTCCCATCAAAAGTAACCGGCAACCCGTGCCCGAATAAACGTACTGAATCAGGTCGTCGAGCAATCTGCCTGTGCCAAAGACATTGCCGGAAAGCCCATTGTTGGCTATCATCGAGGCTTCGTCCACAATAAAAAGCGTGTGCGTATGCAGGTTTTCGTTCAGATTGAAATTAGTCAGTTCATTAGAGAAGGATTGTTGGCGATAAATCTTCTTGTGAATAGTAAAAGCGGGATGCTTGGCATATGCGCTGAATACCTTTGCTGCCCGTCCGGTTGGCGCAAGCAACATTGTCTTTTGCTTTAGTGTATCCAGTGTCTTTACCAATGCGCCGATAAGTGATGTTTTTCCTGTTCCGGCATATCCACAAAGCACAAAAATGGTATCAGCGTTAGGGTTGCTCAAGAACTCCGCAACTTTTTTTGTCGCTTTTTCCTGGTCAAAAGTTGGAGTGTAAGGGAAATTTTCCTTAATTTGGCGTTCCAAATAGTTATTTATCATTTTTTAAAAGAGAAAAAGTCTTTATAACTATCGCGTTTCAGATTAATTATTTTAATTTTGCGACAACGAATATAAACCAAAAAATAAATATATCTATCATGAAAACAGTTTTTAATGTGTTATTAGGTCTTATTTCTTGTTTGTTGATTTACATCTGCTATGCAAGTGTTATGGGTCCTATTAATTTTGACAAAGAAAAAAAGAACAGAGACAAAGAAGTTGTTGCACGTTTAATAGATATTCGTAAAGCACAGCAAGAGTATCGTATGTTGAACAAACAACAATATACAGCAAGTTTCGATACTTTAATTGACTTTGTGAAAAACGGAAAGATACCTTTCGTTGCAAAAGAAGGTGTTTTGAGCGACAAGCAATTAGAAGACGGAATGACCGAAAGAAAAGCAATGGCTTTGATCAATAAAGCAAAGAAAACAAATAACTGGAGAGATGTAGAGAAAGCTGGTTTGATGAACTTCAAACGTGATACTATGTGGGTATCTGTACTTGATACACTTTTCAATAGAAATTATCCTGCCGACTCAATGAGATATGTTCCTTACGGAGGTGGTGCTCAATTTGAAATGGGTACAAGAAATGACTCTACCGCTTCGGGTGCACCTATCTACTTGTTGGAAGTAAAAACTCCATATTCTGTTTATTTGAACGGATTGGATCCACAAGAAATTATTAACCTGATTGACGTTCAACAAAAACTGAACAGATATCCCGGTTTGATGATGGGTTCTTTGGATACACCTAATAACAACGCTGGTAACTGGGAATAATTCCTGCTTATGTCCGGAACTGTTGTTACTAATCGTATTGATTTTAGTAAATCGGAACAATATACTTTATCCATCCGTTTAGCCACGGATGGATTTTCTTTTTCCGTATACGACCCGATTACTGATTCTATCTTCTTTACAACAAAAGAGGTAGATCCTTTAATATCTTTTACAGCCAATTTGAAGCGGCAATATAAAGAGAATGATTTTCTTATCCATCGCTTCAAACGAACCAATGTGTTGCTGATAAATAAACGTTATACCTTTGTGCCACTCGAACTTTTTGAGGAAGAGCAAGCCGAGGTGTTGTTTTACTATAACCATCCGCGACATGAGAACGAGATAGTGCTCTATAATGTGTTGAAGAAAAACAACATAGTGGTACTCTTTGGTGTAGATAAAAGTGTACATACGTTACTCTCCGAGCGTTTTGAATCAGTTAAGTACTATTCGCAAACAAGTTCGCTTATTGAACACTTTGCGGCGAAAAGCAGATTGGGGAATTCCAAGAAAATGTATGCTTACATGCGTGAGGAGATGCTGGAGCTTTATTGCTTTGAACGAGGAACGCTTTTGCTTGCCAACTCTTTTATCTGTAAAAAGAACAGTGACCGTCTGTACTACTTGCTCTATGTGTGGAAACAATTACAGATGGATCAAGAGCGCGACGAACTGCATCTTGCCGGCTTCTTCGAAGAAAAAAATGCTTTTATGAATGAGCTGAAGAAATTTGTAAAGAAAGCATTTGTCATTAATACCAGTTCGGAATTGAACAACGCAACGGCAGAGAAGGTAGAAGAAATACCCTTGGATATGCAGTTGTTACTCTCAAAAGGATAAAAAATATGCGAATTATAGGCGGTATGTATAAGCGAAGAAGGTTTGATGTGCCACGCACGTTTAAGGCACGTCCTACAACCGACTTTGCAAAAGAAAATCTTTTTAATGTGCTTCAAGCCTATATGGATTTCTCCGAAGGTTTGACTGCGCTCGACCTCTTTGCCGGTACAGGTAGCATTACAGTGGAGTTACTCTCTCGTGGATGCGAACGCGTGGTAAGTATTGAAAAGGAGCCTGCCCACTTTGCCTTTATTAATAAGGTGCTTGCCGAGCTTAAAACAGATAAGTGCATCCCCATTCGTGGAGATGTGTTTAAGTATATCGGTAAGGGAGGCAAACAATTCGATTTTATTTTTGCCGATCCTCCTTACGATCTTAAAGGCATTGAAACTATCCCCGATCTCATTTTCGAACATAGTTTGCTTAATGAAGATGGTTTGTTGGTTTTAGAGCATGGAAAAACAAATACTTTTGAGGAACATCCGCGCTTTGTAGAGAAGCGTGTGTATGGGAGTGTGAATTTTTCCTTCTTTCAGTAGTTAGAGTAGCGGAGCAATAATCCGAACTATAGACTCAATGGCCTTTTGGTACAGTGGCCTTTTCTTCCATTTTTTTAATAAAATCTGTTGGCTCTCTTTCTGGTCTTGCAAGAATAGTTCTTTCAGTTGTTTTGCTGTATTGGCATTGTAGATAAACGCATTAACTTCGAAGTTGTGCTCAAAACTCCTGAAATCAATGTTCGTAGAACCTACTGACGAAAGCATGTCATCCGATACTAATAGCTTGGAGTGCAGAAACCCTTTTTGATAAAAATAAATCTTTACTCCTGCCAGCATCATATCTTTAAGGTAAGAGCGAGAGCCCCAATGAGTAATTCGGGTGTCGGCTCTTTCGGGAATCATAATGCGCACATCCACCCCCGACAAAGCAGCAGATTGTAATGCTATGGAGAGGGTGTCGGTAGGTAAAAAATAGGGTGTTTGTATATAGAAATACTTCTTGGCGTTAGTTATAGCAGTAGTGATTCCCTGCATGATTTCTTTCCATGGACCTACAGGATCGCTGGTAACAATCTGTGTGAGGTTGTGATCCGAACCATTCTCTATGCGCGGGAAGTAACTGGAACTGGTAATCAACGTTTGATCTACAAAGAACCAATCGAGCAAGAATGCTGTTTGTAATCCGTGAGCCGCTCGTCCTCTCAGTTTAATGTGTGTGTCGCGCCATGTGCCCCAAGAGAATCCTTTGAGGTATCTTTCGGCGATGTTCATGCCGCCAATAAAACCAACTTTGCCATCTATCACTACTATTTTGCGGTGGTTTCGGAAGTTTACCTGACTGGTGAAGAGTGGAAAACGAACCTTGAGGAAACTGCGTACCTCGATACCGGCATCGCGCATCTCTTCGAAGAAATTATTGGGAACCCTCCAGCAACCCACATCGTCATAGATAAGACGCACTTCTACTCCTTCGTGTGCTTTGTCAATCAGTAAATCGCGCAGCAAGCGACCCACCGAGTCATCTTTGAAAATGTAAAATTCAAGGTGTATATGATGACGCGCTTTCTTTATTTCTCGCATCAACGCTTGCAGCATGGAGTAACCCTCTGTGTAGGTTGTTACATCATTACCTTTGAAAGGAAAAGCCTGATTGGTGTTCCAGAAAAAACGAATAAGTCCTTCGTAGTCATAAGGAACCTCGGAAAGCTCCTGTGCCTGATACGCTGCCATAGGTTTTTTGAGGAGGCGGTCGTAACTTTTTCGTTCAATAATACGTTCTTTGCGGGTGCTTCGACCGAAGAAAATGTAGAATACTAGCCCAACGAAAGGTAGGAACATCAAGATAAGTACCCACGCCATAGTCTTCACAGGGTTGCGATTGTCGAGAATAATAACGACAATTGTACTTACAATGGCAGCCAAATAGACAAACCGTAAGATAATCCCTATGAGTTGAAGTGTATCCATTTGCTAAACAAATATAGGCAATTACTTTGAATATTAGATAGTTGACACAAAAAAAGGCGCTCTCAGCGCCTTTTTACAATATTGTTTATGTTATAGATTACCACATTCGGTGCCCTCCACCGCCGGGTCCTCCACCGCCACCTGGTCTTGGTCTTCTTTCGCCACCGCTAAATCCTTGTCCGCTGTTTGAGCGCGACTTGCCACCCAGTGTGTTCAGGCGATACACAAAGTGTACCATGAAGTAGCTACCCAATACATTTGATTCCGTATCGGTAATGGCACTTTGGCTGATGCTGCGCGATAGGTTGCTTTGTTGTTTCAGTATGTCGTATATCTTGAAGCGGATTGTACCGTTGTTCTTCTTAAAGATAGTTTTCGAAATCTGTGCATTCCAGATAACTTCATTGTTGTTCAACCCGCTGCTATATCCCTCTTTGATGCGGTAATCAACGTCGGTAGATAGATATAAGCTCCAAGGGAGTGTGATATTGGTGTTTCCGCCAATATAGTAATCGAATGTTTCTCTGTTACTATTTGTTTGTTTATTGTTGTCTGCTTTATTGTAGTTTACAGAACCTTTCAAGGATATGTCGAATTTATCGGTGCGATAGTTGGCTGTAAGCCGTTCG
This sequence comes from Bacteroides sp. 214, assembly GCF_010501015.1. Lineage (GTDB taxonomy): Bacteria > Bacteroidota > Bacteroidia > Bacteroidales > Bacteroidaceae > Bacteroides. The sequence goes on from NZ_QVML01000019.1 coordinate 5,805, forward strand.
CTCAATGCAAGGTTGTGCGTGGTGTTTTTTTCGGACTCACTAGATTCGCTCGAACGGTCAACACTTGTATAACCAACTACATCGCTGATGTTTGCACCTGTATTCGATGATATCGTAAATTTCTTGTTCTTCAAGGGTGTGTTGAACGAGAAGAATCCGCGTGCACTCCAGTTACCATTGATATTTACTCTTCTATATACCGTAGTACCATTTAGGGAGTTGTACGATTGGTGATTGGTAATATCATTTTGTGTGTTGGTATAGAACAGGTTGAACGAATAACTTCGCATATACTTAGGGATGTAGTTGTTATAGTACATCATTAAGTTATGGGTAAACGAAGGCTTTAGATTAGGATTACCATAGTGAATGTTCAATGGGTCGGTTTGGTTAATAACCTCTTGCAAATCTTCAATATCGGGCTCGCTGCTTCTACCACGATAGCGAAGCATCAATACATGTTGTTTATTGAATCTGTAGCGAAGCATTACACTCGGCGCGTAATTGTTTACCCGCTGTGTGGGTAATTGGTTGCTGGTGTTTGGACCGATTGTTGTTTCGCTGCGCGATGATTGCGGTGTATAAGTTACTCCCGCGCTATACATCAACTTGGGATATATTCCTCGCAGCGATGCCTCAATGTTGTGTGTGTCGTAGAAGTTTTCTACGCGCGAACTTAGCGACTCTACGTATCCGTTTGGCATGATGGAATCGAGGTCTGATACCAATGATTCCGATAACCTTTTGCGATGCGCAAACTCGTAACGAAGTTGCAAGTAGTTATTCTTGAAAATGGGTTCAGTATATGAGGCATTTATGCTCCAGTTGCGATTGTCACCGTTTTTGTCAGTATGCCTCATCAATTCGGTGTTTTCTTCTTCTAAGAACTTTACAATAGATGTCTCCGAATCGCTATTTGTCTCGCTATCACTGTATCCAAAGTTGGCACCAATAGCAACATTTCTACCGTTGGTATTTAATCTGCGGAATGCTGTCAAGCGTCCATTGAATGAGAAATTGTTGCTTTTCCCATTTGAAAAGGCCTGTTTCTCGTTTACCAACTCGTGTGCATTGTTGAGCTCTGTAGAGTAAGAAACTCCATTTGATTTTGTGTTTGAATACGATGCATTGGGACGGAATATAATAGTGGTCATGCTATCCGGTCTCCATTCTAAACGAAAGTCTACACGCACATCGTGGCGTTGTCTTCCGGAGCTTGATTCGCTGTTGTTAAAAGAAGACTCTTCTCCACGAAACTTTTCCGAAGAAGTTCTTGACCAAGAGTCATTGTCCGAATAGCCATATTGCACATTACCTCCTACCTGTAGCTTCTTTGTATCTTTGGCAAAGTTCATACCCAGCGAGCGCGATGTTGTAATACCTCTTCTGCCTCCACGGTTACTCATACCTTGTCCGGCATCGCCAAACTCCGAGAATCCCTGATTGTTAGTATTGTTGGCATTTCCCACAAATGAGATACTGGCATCGTCCTTAAAGCGGCTGAGCATAGCACCCAACTCATGGCGGTCTTCACTACCATATCCGGCAATGAGATTTCCTATCCATCCTTGTTTCATTCCTTTCTTTACGGTAAGGTCGAGCACGGTCTCTTCATCTCCATCGTCAATACCTGTGATGCGGGCATTGTCACTTTTGCGGTCATACGCTTTTACGTTTTCTACCATATTAACGGGGAGGTTCTTCATTGAAACCGATGGGTCGTCCGAGAAAAATTCCTTCCCGTCCACCATAATCTTCTTAACCTCTTTTCCGTTGATAGTAATCTTTCCTTCTTCCGATACTTCTGCACCGGGTAGTTTCTTCACGAGTTCTTCGAGCATAGCACCTTCAGCGGTACGGTAAGCAGATGCTGCATACACAACGGTATCTTCTACCACTTGTACGGGAGGTGCCTCGGCGGTGATTACAGCTTCGGCAAGTAAGATGGCGTCTGCATCGAGTGCAATGGTACCAAGATTGCTGTTGGATTTCTTGTTGCTAAGTTTTAGCGGGATGTATTTAGTTTGGAAACCTATATACGTTATCTTCAATAAATAGTTTCCTTCGGTTACTTTAGGTAAACTGAATACGCCACGGGTATCCGACGCAATTCCAGTAACGAACGTACTGTCTGGTAATGTTAGCATCTGAACACTGGCTTGCAGAATAGCTTCTTTGCTTTCCGCTTCAATAATAGTACCCGATACGGTAATGTTTTTGTTTTGTGCATAGGTCGTAAGGGAGCATACAAACAATAGCATCCCACCTAAAAGGAATTTTTTCATCTGTGATTCTTTTGTTTTTTCGTTGGTTCTTTGACAACGAAGGCTCAAAAAGGTTTAATGTGTGTAGTGTTATCTTTTGAAAATTTTATCTACTAAATCTTTCTTTAACCCAAACTCCAAGCAGATTACATTGATTATTAGGAAGGTAAGGAAAGAAGCAGAGCTAATTAATTCTGCGTCTCGGGTAGCGACTTTTATCAACATATTGAAGAATATAAAGATAAATGTAACGAAAACAGCATTTCGCATCGCTTTGATACGTATCTTTTCTGTCTCGAATGTTTCGTCTTTAGTCAGTGCCAGCAGTATCATCAACGCGCCAATCATCATCAATAGCTTGATGCATTCTTTGTAAAACAGTAAATTGTTGTCGTTAATTATGCCCCACATAACAAATAGGAAAGGGAGGAACAAACAAATAATAAGTATCACATAGCCCATAGGGCGACAAAATATTGGAAGTAGTGCTTTCATTTTTCTCTGTTTTAATGCGCAAAGGTACTAATTCCAGTGATAAATATGTACTTTTGCGCTTGTATTAATGTGATAGAATCATGAATAAACAAGCCGTTGTACTTAGTACGTCTCTCGAGGAGACACTCAGAGAAGTTGTCAGCCAATATGTTTTCGATAAATTATTTATATTGACCGATACGCATACTGCTGCTCTTTGCTTGCCGCGTATTTCCATGCTACCTGCGCTATCGGGTTATACGGAAATCTCGATTGCTGCGGGCGATGTTCACAAAACTCTTGATACGCTTGCCACTGTGTGGCAAAAACTAAGCGACGGTGGTGCCACACGTCACTCTTTATTGATAAATCTAGGCGGTGGCATGGTAACCGATCTTGGAGGTTTTGCCGCGGCAACCTTTAAGCGGGGTATGCAGTACATCAACATCCCCACTACGCTTTTGGCTATGGTCGATGCTTCGGTAGGAGGTAAAACGGGTATTAACTTCAACGGTTTGAAGAATGAAGTTGGCGTGTTTGCACCAGCGAATACAGTGATTCTCTATGCTGGTTTTTTAGAGAGTTTAGATAGAGAAAACTTTTTTTCGGGTTATGCCGAAATGTTGAAACATGGCTTAATAAGTAACAACGAACACTTCAATGAATTGCTCTCTTTTGATGCAGATGCAATAAACTACACAGCATTGGGCAAACTGGTAGCTCATTCGGTACGAATAAAAGAAGAGGTTGTTAATCAAGATCCTTTTGAACGTGGCATCCGTAAGGCGCTGAACTTGGGACACACAGTGGGGCATGCGTTTGAAAGCCTTGCCTTAGCCGAGAATCGTGCGGTATTGCATGGCTATGCGGTAGCATGGGGATTGGTTTGCGAGCTATATTTGTCGTGTGTTAAAACGGGATTCCCTAAAGAAAAACTGCGTACAGTGGTTCAATTTGTCAAGGAAAGCTATGGCTTGTTCTATATTGAATGTGATCAATACGAACAGCTTTACACGTTTATGCAGCACGATAAGAAAAACAGGGCAGGGGTTGTTAACTTCACGTTACTAAAAGATGTAGGTAATATCGTGATAGACCAAACAGCAGATAAGCAACAGATATTTGAGATGTTTGATTTTTATAGAGAGTGTATGGGGATTTAGGATTAAATCTTTTGGCAGTTAAAAAACTTCCCTGTATATTTGCACCCGCAATTCGGGGTGTAGCTCAGCCCGGTTAGAGTACTCGTCTGGGGGGCGAGTGGTCGCTGGTTCGAATCCAGTCACCCCGACTTGAAAAGAAAGGAGTTAAGCAAATCGCTTAGCTTCTTTTCTTTTTTTGTGCCTGTTGAGCACTAAGAGAGTTCCTTTCCCAAAAAACGCCATCGGTATAACCTTGAATAGAATTGTCATTCTCTGCAAGTTGCAAACGCTTTTCGGCCCAAATGCAATACTCTTCATTCATCTCTACACCCACATACTGCCGCTTTAGTTTTTTAGCAACAACAGATGTTGTTCCAGAACCTAGGAAAGGATCAAAAACCACTCCTCCTTCCGGACAAGAAGCCAATATCAGTTTGGCAATAAGTTTCTCTGGCTTTTGAGTTGGATGGTCTGTGTTTTCCGGCATTGACCAATATGGAATGCTGATATCGTCCCAGAAGTTAGAGGGGTATGTCAACCTGAAGTTGCCCTCTTCAGTTTTTTCCCAGTCTTTAGGTTTTCCATCTACTTTGTAAGGAGCAATGACTTTTCTCTTCATTTTCACCGATTCGACATCAAAATAATAATTGTTTTTATCTTTTACGCCAAACCAGATGTCTTCCATCCCATTCTTCCAATTGCTTAATGCGCCTCTTCCTTTTTCTCTTTGCCATGTAATTCTATTCATCACAGTCAAGTTCTCCTCCATTACTTTCTGCAAAGCAGAAGTACATTTCCAATCTCCACAAAGATAGAGAGAACCATTTTCCTTCAATAAGGCAACAATTTTAGGAAACCATGATCTGAGGTACTCCAAATAGCTGCTGCTATCCGAAGACTTAAATTTGAAGCCATGAAAGTCTTTATCAAGATTATAAGGTGGGTCAATAATGATAAGATCGGCAAATCCTTTTGGTAGCTTTTCCAACGCATCAAACAAATCGGCATGTATTGTTTTGTTGATTACTTCATCAATAGCAAAACAATCATCACGTTCAATATTGCAAAGTTGTTCTATATATTGTTTTCGCTCTTCATCCGCAATAGTTAATGTTCTATTTCGTTCGGCTCTTTTCTTTTCTTTATTATCGCTCATGCTTTGATAAATTACTTTTTGTAATCCTGTAGAACCTACCCTTTTGAGGTGGTTATCTTACTATGTACAAAAGTAACATTTTTTTAGTGAGGAGTGGCAGTCTTATCTTTTAATCGTATCAACATATTGTTCTGTATTTGATGTATATGACGGTGTAAATATCATACAAAATAAGGAGGATGTGTGTTATAGGATGTTAATTCGCATTTGGATATTTAATCAGAAAACACTATCTTTCGTATAACAAAGATATACGGGAAGTATATACCAACAGGGGCGGAAATCCAATGGATTTCCGCCCCTGTTTTTTAGCCAATTAGCTAAAACCCGGTTACCACTAATGCACAAAGTGTTAACCATCGGGACCCTTTGTGGTTACCACTGATGCTTGTTCTGGTTACCACTGGCACTAAGAGTGGTTACCACTGCTGCAAAAATGGTTTGAAAAATAGCGATGTTTGTTTTGTTGTAGTTTTTATGATATTACCAAAATAAACAACCTGTTTTTTGCCAAAACAGAAAAGTTAATAGTGTATAAATTGATCAATCTGAGAAGTGTTGCAAATCGGTTATATATTTATACATTCAATCGTTATTGTTTTGTGTTCATTCTATCCATAACAACAGCCAGTAGAATAACGAAGCCTTTAACAACTTGCTGCCAGAAGGGTGAAATGTCCAATAACACTAAACCATTGTTTAGGGTTCCAATAATTAATGCACCGATAACAGTTCCCATAATTGTTCCTTTACCACCACTCAATGATGTGCCGCCGATAACAACAGCGGCAATTGAATCTAGTTCATATCCACTTCCTGCATTTGGCTGTGCAGAATCTAAGCGGGCAGTAACCAATAGTCCTGCTACAGCACACAACACTCCTGTTAATGTGTAAACCAATATTTTTACTTTATTGATATTAATACCCGAAAGTAGCGTTGCTTTTTCATTACCTCCAATGGCATAAATGTAACGCCCGGTCTTGCTTTTTCGAATGAAAAAAATGAATCCTAATATAATAATCAGGGCAATCCAAACAGGCATAGGCACACCTAAGAACCAACCGGTTCCCAGATAAGAGAACTTATCTCCAAGTCCGGTAATCGGATAACCGTTGGTGTAAAGCATGGTTAGCCCACGAGCGATAGTCAGCATAGCCAATGTAGCTACGAAAGGCGGTACTTTGAACTTTGTAACCATCAATCCATTAAAGAAACCGAGGGCACCACCAACCACTAATGCTGCCAATATACACCCCAGAAATGTAAACCCGATAAATGTATCAGTCCCTGGCAAACTAATTCCATTCCGCAAAAACCCGGCAGCAATGGCACCAGAGAAAGCAAGGATAGAACCAACGGAAAGATCTATTCCGCCAGTCAAAATAATCATGGTCATCCCTACGGATATGCACAGGTTAACCGAAACCTGACGAAGAACATTAAAAAGATTATCCGAAGTAGCAAAATTATCCGATAGGAAAGTCATGACCACTACCATAAGTAGCAGGGCGGCTAAAGGTCGTAATACGGCTATTTTTGCAGAAGTTTTAAGAGTGATATTCATAAGTTACTTGTTTTATTGTTATGATTGATGACAAGGTAAGGAGGCCTTTAGAATAGCCTCTTCTGTAAACTGGTCGCTAGTAAACTCTCCGGTAATGCAACCATTGCATATCGTTATAATCCGATCGGAAATAGCCATAATCTCGGGTAACTCGGAAGAAACTACGACAACAGCCAGAGAACGGGCAGCTAATTCATCAATAAGTTTATAAATTTCATTTTTAGCATTAATATCTATTCCACGAGTAGGTTCATCCAGTAGTAAGACCTTGGGGTTGGTGAGCAACCATTTCGATAACACAACCTTTTGTTGATTACCTCCACTCAAATTGCCTACGATTTGTCGGCATGAGTGCGACTTGATGGAGAGCTTTTCTCTAAACGATTCTGCTACTGCTTCTTCGGATGGGTAATGAAGAAAACCAAATTTGAGCACGTGCTTTATGGAAGCCAAACTAATGTTGCAGCCAATATCCATCCCCAACACCAATCCATCGTTCTTCCGGTCTTCGGGAATCAAAGCAATGCCATTTTTAATTGCATCTTTCGGACTTTTTATAGTTATATTCTTTCCAGATACGCGTATCTGTCCACTACATAATTGCTTATGTACGCCAAATATGGCTTCAAAAAGCTCGCTTCTTCCTGCTCCCATCAACCCGTAAATTCCCAGTACCTCACCGGCGGCAACATGTAGATTTACATCTTTAACCTTATATCTGTTTTTATTTTCGGTATCGCGCATTGAGAAGTTAATCAGCTCAAGTGCCTTTTCACCTTTTGGATGTTTCCGCTTTACAAAAAGATCTTTCCGGTCACGACCTACCATCAAACGAATGATTTCGTCAGTAGATACACCGTCTGCCTTGTATTCGCCGATGAATTTACCGTCGCGCAGAACAGTTACAAAGTTTGCCAGACGCCTCAATTCGTCCATCTTATGCGTTATATAAACAATGCCTACACCTTTGGAGGTAAGTTCTTCTATTTGTTCAAAAAGTATCTGGGTTTCATTTTCGGAGAGTGAAGAAGTAGGCTCATCCATGATAAGTACTTTTATGTCAAATGCTAGTGCTTTAGCTATTTCTACAATTTGTTGCTGACCTACGCGAAGTTCACTTACAAGCTTGTGCGTATCTTCGGTAAATTTGAAGCGATTAAGAATTAGTGCTGCATCAGCATGCATTTTCCGATAATCTATCAATCCTAATCTATTCACTGGCTCACGTCCCAGATAGATATTCTCGGCAATAGATAAATGCGGTACAAGATTCAGCTCCTGATGAATCATGGATATACCACAGCGTGCAGCTTCGGATGTATTGCGGAAACATACCTTCACGTCATCCAGCAACACATCACCTTCATATTCGGAATATGTGCCCGAAATGATATTCATTAAAGTAGATTTTCCGGCTCCATTTTCACCGACAATCGCATTTACCTTGCCGGCATAGATGTTAAAGTCTACCCCATCAAGCGCCACAACCCCAGGCCAACGTTTCGTTATGCGTCTGGCTTTTACTAATGGCTGAGGAGTAGAAGGGCAAGTATGAGGTCTTTCGGCTGACTGATTCATGGTTGCTTGATTTGAAGTTGTATGGGTATTATTTCAACAGCTTTCATAGGAAGCTGACGCGGGTTGACATCAGTTGCACCTACAAATTCAACCATAGCACCAGGTATGAACCGACCGTAGAGTGGAGTAATTATATCTTTTACTATGCGGTCATTGATCTCAATGGCAACTAAATTGAAATCCATTGTGGTTTCAAATTCATCAAGGTTAAAATGTCCCGACGCTTCACGTACGGTATTGCTGAAAATAGAGCCAATACGAATCTGATAACTAGTCCTACTATCAGATTGCAAAGTAACAATTTCATTCTCTACCTTTGCAATTATGGCCTCCCCTTTTATCAGTATGGAATAAGGTGCTCCAATACCCAATGTGTTACCATGTTTACCGATCAGCTCTGTTGGATTCAGAGAAAGCAGTTGGTCAAACTCCTGCATGTGAAGCGCTTTTTCCTGCAATTCTTCAACACCGGTCTCCCAAAAAGTGTCGATTGCCCGGGCCGGGTCAAATATCTGTGCTTTAATGGCTTCTTGTCGTTCCGATAAACTGGTTATGTAAACGGAGTTATAAAGAAGAAATGCCGCGACAACGAGACCTGCTCCCCATTGTATAATCTTTTTCATATTCATACTCGTCTATTTTAGATACTCCTTAACGTTGTCAATTGTAACCAGATTTACTGCGATAGGCATTTTCTGCGCGAAATCGGTATCGCCTTTTAAGTATCTGTCGGCAAGCTCGGCTGCATTTTGAGCCATAACAGCAGGCGATTGCATACCGGTAGCTACGATTTTGCCTTCACTAATGGCTTTTACAACATCCTCTTCGCCATCAAAGCCAAATACCGAAATCTGATTGGCTTTTCCAGCCGCCAGTATCGCCTGATAAGCCCCCATTGCCATAGCATCATTTCCGCAGAACACAGCAATAATGTCGGGATGTGCTTGCAGAATAGATTCCAGCACTTCCATTGCTTTATTGCGGTCGAAGTCGGCACTTTGTTGGGCTACCATTTCCAAACCGGGATAATTATCTACCACGGCATGAAAACCTTTTGAACGATTCCAGGTGTTATTGTCGCCAACAAGTCCAAGCAATTCCGCATATTTCCCTTTCTTTCCAACAGTAGCTACAAAATGCTGCCCTAGTTGCACGCAGCCACTAAAATTGTCGGAAAGGATTTGGCAAGTGGCCAGTCCTCGCACACTAATTTCCCTATCCATACAGAATACCGGAATATCGGCCTGCTTGGCAGCTCTTACATTAACAATAGAGCCATTGGCGTCTGTGGGGTTAAATAGAATAGCCCGAAAACCGGAAGCAATGATGTTATCAAAATGCTCAGTTTCTTTCGACGAGTTGTTTTGGGAGTCAAAAATAACGGCTTCATATCCCAGCTCTTGTGCACGGGCTTTAGCTGATTCGCCCAGTACAACAAACCATGGGTTGTTCAGGGTGGATATGACAATGGCTATTCTCTCTTTCTTCTCGCCGCCCCGGGATCCGCAGCCGGATAATAAAAGCAACGGACAGAGAAGGTAAATTAAATAAGATGTAACGTGTTTCATGATATTAAATAAATGCAAACATACATGTTTGTTAAATTCCATACCCGTTGTTTTTGTTAATAAAGTAGGATTTTCTGCCAAAAACAACCTTTTTTGACTCGTCGATGCCCATCGACGACCTAAACTTAGCTCGGTTTGCTCCGTCGTTGCTCATCGACGACGAGAACTTAGCTCGGTTTGCCCCGTCGTTGCCCATCGACGACGTGAACTTAGCTCGGTTTGCCTCGTCGATGTCCATCGACGACGTGAATTTACCTGCAAAACGACCTTTTCTGTGTGTTTACAAATGAAATAAATAAAAAATCCTATTCTTTTGTCAATCCTTCACAGTGCTACTTTTCCTTATCATGTTATATTTGCCCAAGGTATTATTTCCTGTACTTTTGATGAAAATTAAAACTTCATATTATCCATGAAAAAACAATTAATGAAGACGGGCATTACATGTATGCTTTTAGTCTTTCTATGCGTGGCTAATCTAAATGCCGAATCAATGCGTCCGCGTGTGCTTGTTCTCACTGATATTGAGAATGAACCAGACGATGCCATGTCCTTGGTGCGTTTCCTTACTTATTCCAATCAATGGGATGTTGAGGGGCTGATTGCCACCACTTCTATCCATCAAAAGCAAGAAATTGCCGCATGGCGCATCCGCGAAATTGTAGATGCGTATGCCGAAATAAGAGACAATTTGCTTATACATGAGCCTGGCTATCCATCTGCAGAGCATTTACGTTCTGTTATAAAGGAAGGACGTGGAGATTATGGGATGAATGCCGTTGGCGATGGGATGGATTCGGATGGGTCGGACTGGATTATACAATCAGTAGACCGTGACGAGCGTCCTCTTTGGGTGCTTGTTTGGGGTGGCCCAAACTGTTTGGCACAAGCACTGTGGAAAGTCAGCCAGACGCGTACTCCAGAAGAAGTAAAGACCTTCGTTTCTAAGCTCAGAGTGTACACCGTTTCGGATCAGGACGATAGTGGCCCTTGGATAAGGAAGCAGTTTAAGGAGCTGTTCTACATCGTCAGTCCCGGATTTCACCCCTATGGCGGCTATCATTACTGCACCTGGAGTGGCATCAGCGGCGATAAGTTTCATGGGCGTTTCACCGGTGCCGATTTTAGTCTTGTAGACAATCCTTGGCTGGATGAACATATTCGTAGTAAAGGACCTTTGGGTGTTCAATATCCTCACATGACTTTTTTGATGGAAGGCGATTCGCCTACATTCATGTACCTTATCAATAATGGCTTAGGTTCTTCCGAACACCCGGATTGGGGTAGCTGGGGAGGACGTTATGAGTATTACCAACCACGAACCGAAAGGTGGTTTCTCGAACCCGAAACTCGTTCGATATGGGGAGATGCACAAGATGAAGTACTCGGCATAGACGGTAATTGGCATACCAGCAACAAAGCCACCATCTGGCGTTGGCGTGAAGCATACCAGCATGATTTTGCCGCACGTATGGATTGGACCATCAAGCCTTATGAAGAAGCCAATCATCCTCCGCTTCCACAGTTAGGGCACGATTGGCTGATGACGGCTAAAGTAGGCGATCGTATAGAATTAAGTGCAACCGGTTCTACCGACCCCGACGGGGATGAGCTCTCTTACAGTTGGTTTTATTACCCGGAAGCAGGTTCTTATATCATATCTTCGGGCAGAACAGGAAATCCTCTTGAAATAAATGATGCAGATAAAATGAATGCCTGGTTCACCATTCCCAAAAGCTCAAGATTGGGAACTATGCACATCATATTGGCTGTTACAGATAATGGAACTCCCGCATTAACTCGCTACAAACGCGTGATAATACACGTAATTCAATAAACATTAAACACTAAAATCATGACCAAGGTAATTTTCTTTCTTTTTCTTTCTTTTTTTAATGTCGTTGCGTTGATGGCGCAAGCGCCTGTTCCGGTAAAACCCCGTATACTTATAAGTACAGACATAGGAGGCACAGACCCGGACGACAATCAGTCGATGGCTCATTTTTTAATGTACAGCAATCTGTTCGAGACCGAAGGTCTTGTCTCTTCACCTTCTTACGGAACCGGCAATGTGTCGGAGATATTGCGAATGATCGATCTGTATGAGAAAGACCTGCCTAAATTGAAAAAACACGCCAAAGGATTTCCGTCGCCCGCGTATCTACGCTCCATCAGCAAACAAGGAAGACTTGGAGCAGCTCCATACTGCGGGTATACAACACCTACCGAAGGCTCGGATTGGATAATTAAATGTGCTCGCAGAAAAAGCAAGCAGCCACTGTGGGTGCTGGTGTGGGGCGGCTTAGATGATCTAGCTCAGGCGTTGCATGACGCTCCCGATATTCAAGATAAAATCAGAATATATTGGATAGGTGGACCGAACAAAAAATGGAGTACCAATAGTTATGCCTACATTGTCGAAAACTTTCCTAACCTTTGGTTTATTGAAAACAATGCCTCTTACCGTGGATTCATTGCCAATTACAAACAGATGGATGAGTTTAACGGTAAATACTACGATACTTTTATCAATGGGGCTGGACATTTGGGCAAAGACTTTAAGAATTATCTGAATGGGAACACCAAACTGGGCGATACACCATCTTTGCTTTACATGATGGATGGCGACCCGAATGACCCCACAAAAGAATCATGGGGTGGTAGCTTTGTGAAGTTTACCCATAGCCCACAGATTGTGTTCGACCGACCAACGACAGCACAAGATACTGTTCAAATATACTCCATTATGGAGTTTCGTGTGAAAGGTCCTAAAGTAAACATTCCGTCAGACTCCATTTGTATGGTCATGACTATTAATAAACAAACGTGGGGAGGATTCTATTTAGGAGATGGTATTTACGCGGTAAGACATGCTACTTATGCGCTTGGTACCATGCCATATACCATTGTTTCTGATATTCCGGGCTTTCCGCAACAACAGGGCGAAATCACCATAGAGAATGTGTGGCCGGGCAGAACTCGCGCAACAGATTACAAACTGGGACGTAACTGGTTCACAGATAAAAGCGATGAAGACCTATTCGATAAAAATCTGCATGGCTTCAAAACCGTATCCAAATGGCGCATCGATGCAATGACAGATTGGGGTAAACGCTGGTCGTGGTTGAAAGATTAATATTCAGAATAGGGGTTTTAGTTCCTTAACTCAAAGGAATTATTTATTTTTGCAGCTATAAATCATAATAAGAATACGATGAAACAGATTTTTGTATGTGTTATTGCGTTGCTTGGAGTGTGCCTTGGTACCAAAGCAGCAGATGTGTCAACCCTGTCGTGGGGGCAAGTGTGTGCAGGTAATATGGGAGCCGAGTGGTATGGTTCGGCAGAGGCTCAAGCCATAGCCGACATTGTACTCGAAGTGCAGAAAACAAATGGTGGCTGGATGAAGAATGACCAGTTACATAAACTTACTGCGGGCGAATTATCTACGCTGAAAAATAGTCGTTATGAGCACTCTTGCCTTGATAACGTTGCCACTACGATGGAAATGCGTTTCCTTGCTAAGGTCTATCAGGGATGTAAGGTAGAGAAATATCGCGAGGCGTTCGGTAAAGCTCTCAACATGATTTTCAGTGCAGAGAAGGGTTGCGGCGGTTGGTCACAATACTGGCCTCTTTCCGGAAATGGCAGTTATCAGGACTATATAACTTTTAACGATGACCTGATGACTAACGTGTTGAAGTTACTGCGCGATATTTATAACAATAACGGAGACTTCAAAGATATTACAGACGAAGCAACTCGCCAACGTTGTATGACGTCGTTCAACAAAGGCATTGAAGTCATATTGAAATGTCAGATAGACGACAACGGCACAAAAGCTGCTTGGTGTGCACAGCACGATACAATTGATTTTCTGCCTGTAGAAGGTCGTCCTCATGAATTTCCTTCTGTTAGCGGTAGTGAATCAGCTTCGCTATTATCGTTCCTTATGACGGTTAAAGATCCTTCGGCAGAGTTGCAAGAGTCAATTACAGCGGCAGTGGCTTGGCTCGATGCTCATAAAATAGAAGGCAAGGCTATCGAGGACTACACCAATACCGCCGGAGAAGCCGATCGTAGAGTAGTAGATAGAGCAACTAGTGCTATTTGGGGACGATTCATCCAATTAGGAGGCGAGAAAGGCAAGCAGGTTTATGATAAGTTCTTCAAGAAGTTGTCTGATCGTGGCAAGAGTCGAAGCCATACCTATAATGGCCAAACTTATACCTACACAGAGTACGAAATAGCAAAAGCATCCTATCAAGAAGCCAAAGCTTATGAACCCATTTTTGGTATCTACTCTAATGATTATGGACACCTCTTTTACCGTTTCCTTTATAATTATGAAGATACTGACCCTGTTGTGGATGCTAAAGGACTTCCCATTGCTACATCGCTAATGTCGGGTAACCGCAGGAGCTACCAGTATCTGGGTAGTTGGTGTCAGAATGTTATCAAGGTTGAATATCCTGCTTGGAAACAGAAGATTGATGCCCAGAATGAAGCAGGTGAAGCTACGCTTTACGAACTTTCTAAAGTAACTTACGAGACGAGCGAGACTACTACGGCTACGGTATATAAATTTAATGATGGTTTCACTATCTCAAATTCGGGGGGGAAAGGTTATGGCGCAGGAACCTCTAATACGGTAAAATATTCGGCTAATGTAGAGTATACAATAGGTATACCCGAAGGCCTATCTGTAGTAAAAGTAACATTCTATGGTTATGACAACTACGATGTGGACGCGTACATCAGTAAACTGAACGGTGTAACTTACGGTTCTACAGATTATGTGTTTCCTGCAAAGGTAGATGGTACCGCAACATCCGTAGGTCATACTTTCGACCTTGCGTCGGCTCCCGTAACAGGTACGCTTCCCTTCACGATTGCCTCTAAGCAATGTTGTCTTGTTATTTCTCTCTATTGCACGAGCGCAACCGGTATAGAAGAGGTAATTGTCGTTAACCCGAACGCACCTGTTAAGCGGATACAAAACGGACAAGTTGTGATTGTTAAAGATGGTAGAACATACAATATGGCTGGGCAACTTATAAAGTAAACAAAACGGCAGCAGAAAAATCCGCCATAGGCGCACCGACCATGCGCCTATGGACAACGGAGCTTCAGCCATAAGCCGACGGGTCATGAAACTATGGCTGACTTTCCATCTGGTTTAAAGAGGACTTCTTCCTGCACTGACTGGGCGTTTCATTGTATTTAGCCTTAAATAGTCTTGTAAAATAAACAGGGTCGCTGAATCCTGTTCGATATGCGATTTCTGCAATAGTACTATTAGTCTTCTCAATATACATTTTAGCTTTCTTCATCCGGAAGTCCGAAACAAATTCAATGGGCGACATTTGAACCAATGCCTTTAACCGGTTGTAAAAAGTAGTCCGTCCCAATCCCGAAGAAGCTACCATATCCTCTATCCGCAAATCCGGATTGGTATAATTGTTCTCGAGCCACTCCAGCAAAGCGGAAATAAACTTATAATCATCGTCATCGCGAAATGCAATTTCGGAAGGACCTATTTTAAGTACTCTCAATTGATTGAGCATTCTTCGGCGACGGCGATATTGGAACCCCCAAAAACCGACGCATAGCAGAATTAGTAAACAAATATAAAGAACGTAAGCCTTTTGTGACTCCCAGGAGTAAAGAGGAACTTCAATCTGAAGGCTCTTCAATTCGTATACATCCGGCCGCTCGGGTAGAAAGGCTTTTATTTTAAACAAATAGTTTCCTGCAGGTACATTGACATAAGTTGCTTTTCTATCTAAATCTCCATCTTTCCAACTTTCATCAACACCTTCTAACATATACTGATAATGAATGCGGTGCTGAAGCGGATAATTTAATGACGCAAACCGTATACTAAAAACAGCATGTCTGTTTGGCAGGGTTACAAAACCAGATTCGGGTATATACTCTTCGAAACTGGCATTCAAACGGGGAGAAGTGTTTTCTTCGTTTATCTGAAAGTCGGTGATTTGCAGCTTAAATCCGCTATTACCCGTGCCAGATAGTTTCTGCTTATCAATGAGATAATAACCATTGATAGTGCCAAAGACTATGTTGCCATTGCTGGTAACGGCAGCAGCGCTCTCGGAGAACATTGTGTTGTCAACACCTTCTAACACAGAGAGTTTCGAGAATATACCTGTTGTTGGATTAAAGGAACAAATATTGTTTTCGGTAGTAAACCAAAGATTAGCGTCACGGTCTTCGGTTATACTCCTTATTTCATTCGAGGGCAAACGATCTTTTACCATATAGGAGATGAAATTGGCTTTTCCAGACGAAGATTTTCCAACATATTTGTTTAGCCCTCCACCAATAGTACCAAACCAAAGATTACCGTTACTGTCTTTATATCCACACAAAATATCGTTGCCGGAAAGTGATGTCGTTGAATTTTCTTCTTTTCGATAAACGGTGCTGCATATATCTTTCTTTGCTTCATCATAGCTGATAGACATGAGTCCTTCTGTGGTGCCTGCCCAAATTTGCCCTTCTTTATCCTCAAGTAGTGTCCTAACTTTATGAAGTGACGACATGGTTTTATATTCCTTGAAATAGTTATTGGCAGATAAAAAACTTATTTTCCCGTTTTTTTGCTCAACCAGATTGACTCCTCCGCCATACGTGGCAACCCATATACGTCCTTTTGAATCTACCAGAATATTGAAAATAGCATTCGCGCTAATGCTAAAGGAGTCGGTTGGGTTGTGTATATAATGTTCAAATCGCAACTCATCTTGTTTGTTCTTCGACATCTTAAATAAGCCATTACCTCTTGTTCCTAACCACAAATCACCATTATAATCTTGTGTGATTGCATACACCCGACCAATATTATTGCCTTTCTCGTCGTGTGTAATACGGTGTGTTACATTCATTTGCTTATCAAAGCCATAGATTACTCCCGATTTAGTACTCATCCACAACACACTGTCTTTGTCAAGAAATAGCGCCCTAATTTCATTATCCAACATTGAAGAAGCACTTTTTTTTAGCAACACCCGTTCTGTTTTTTTGTTGATAATAGACAATTTGTCCACCCCGCGTGTGTAAGTAGAGATCCAGACCATGTCTGGTGATGAGATCTCGGCTACTGATACTACATTCGACAAACTATTGGGGATGTCCGGGTTATTATGGAAATAGTCTATTTTATTCGTTTCCCTATTATAATATCCAAAACCTCCTTTGTTCATGCGTACCCAGATAGTTCCCGAATGTTCGTCAATGGTTCCTGCCGGATTGTATTCTTCCGGAATAGAAACTTTCTGTTTAAAGGTAGTGTATTTACTAGATTGAGGATTGTACATTCCAACTCCCGGCTGATTGGTATACATCCAAATTAACCCTTCACTATCTGTATACAGATAGTTTACATTCAGTAATTCGGGGATAATTTGCTTTATTCTTCCTGAATGAACATTATAACGAAATAAGCCTGACTGTTGCGTACCAATATAAAGTGCGGATTCTTTATCGTTGGAAGTGATGGATAAAATCTTTTCGCCCGCCTTTATAGTGTTTTGAATTAATAACCGATTGGTATAGTCGTATTTTATGAGGTTGCCATTGGCAGTTCCCCAATAAATACAGCTGTCTAGCTGGGTTGTAACTAATGCTTCTTCATTTTCTTCATGCTGTTTTATAGCTAATATATCAGATTTCATCACCCGGGCACCTCCTGATGTGGCAGCCCAGATAGTTGAAAAAGAATCTTCGTACAATTGATTTATTTTTATATCTGCAAGAGGATGAAAGCGAACCGCCATGCGGTTGGATAATGAGTCTGTTTCTATCTCTAAAGCACCCGTGTCTTGTATAATAGCCCAAACAGTGCCATCTGAAGCAAATAGAGGTCCTTCTATACGTGCATTTATACTGTTTGGAAAAGAACCGATCAAACTTTCAAACTTATCTGTTTTGCGGTTTAAACGGAAAAACTTTCCATCATACATCATCATCCATATATTACCGGATTTATCTTCATGAATACGGGAAATCCGGTTATGAAGGTATGGGATATTGCTGTCAGCTCCGGTTTTATAGTTTACAAAGTCGAATCCATCAAAACGGCTTAGCCCCTCCCATGTGGAAAACCACATGTACCCGCGGCTGTCTAATAAAATATCTGAAATAGCATTGCTTGGCAAACCATCTTTTCTCGAGTAATGCTCAACCTTAATTTCGGGCTGTGCAAATGGCTTTTCTATAAGAATAAAAAAAAACAGGAATAAAATTATTGTAATACGACCTCTCATAGTATACAAGGCAATCTATAACTCACCTAGATACAAAACTAAGAAAAATATCATATAAGCTCTTTCAAAAGTCAGGGAAAAATAGAATTATCGTTAACCCCATAAAAAATGAAGTGAGAAGAGATACGTTTCGGACTTCATTTTGAAGCAAAACAAAGCCCAAACGTATTCATTTGTAAGTTCATTTTTTTTATGGGGTTAAGTGCAAAATGTTCTAGCTATTGTACCGCTACCTCAATCACTTCACCCGGTTGCGTAGCTATATCATACATATAGTAGGGCAATAACTCAACACCTTTTAGTGGAGCGCGTTCGCTAATCATCGGTCGCAATACCTCTTGGTAGTTAAAGAAAGCATTATTGTTTTCTTCTTTAGCTTCTTTTACACTAGCCAATTGTGTGTGCGTGCGTAGCCTCAAGTTTCCACCGATGGTGGATTTAATTTGTGCCGATACCAACTTGCCGTTTGCCCATTTCATCTCCTCAATCTCGAAACCTCCGCGAGTTCTTAACCCTTTGATGCTTCCGTTTTTCCATTCGCTTGGCAGGGCGGGTAACAGATGCACCGCGCCGTCATGACTTTGCATTAACATCTCTGCGATGCCTGCTGTGCAACCGAAGTTTCCGTCAATCTGGAAAGGTGGATGTGCATCGAACAGATTGGGGTATGTTCCACCACCTTGTCCTTTCTGTATTTCGGGGCTTACGTATGTGAGCTGATTTTTAATTAACATATAAGCGTGGTCACCATCGAGCATTCGTGCCCAGAAGCAAACTTTCCAACCCATAGACCAGCCGGTAGAAGGGTCACCACGCTGTATCAATGTATTGCGGGCACCTTCAAAAAGAATCGGAGTACGATAAGGTGATATTTGATATCCGGGGTATAGGCCCCACAGGTGTGAGATGTGACGATGGTGGTCATTAGGGGTATCCCAATCAATAAACCATTCTTGCAGTTGCCCGTATTGTCCTACTTGCATGGGAGGTAGTCGGCGTCGCATGGTGGTTAGTGTATCGCTGAAAGCAGCATCAAGGTTTAATAGCTGAGCAGCTTTGGTAGTGTTCGAAAAGAGGTCGGTTACCAATTGGTTATCCATGGTAATACCAGCAAATAAATTTGCTTTTCCTTTCCATTGGCGTGGTGCATTCTCGGGCGAATTGGAGGGGGTTACCACCAAATAGCCGGTATTGGGATCTTCTACGAGGAAGTCTACAAAAAACTCCGAAGCGCTTTTCATAATAGGGTATGCCTTTGCCAGAAATGCTACGTCGCCCGAGTAAAGATAATGTTCCCATAGGTGTTGGCAGAGCCAGGCATTAGAGGTAGGCCACACGCCACAATACGCATAGTCTACTGCACCTGCCATGCGCCAAAGGTCACTGTTGTGATGCATCACCCAACCACGACATCCATACATCTCGCTTGCTGCAGCCCGTCCGCTTTCCGCCATTTCTTCTACCATCTTAAGAAAAGGTTCGTGTGTCTCGACTAAGTTGGTCAATTCTGCCGGCCAGTAGTTCATTTCGGCGTTGATGTTGGTCGTATAGTTCCCATTCCAGGGTGGGTTAGTGCGTGCGTTCCATATTCCTTGCAAGTTGGCAGGCTGTCCGCCCGGTTGTGAGCAGGAGATTAACAAATAACGACCAAACTGAAAGTAAAGTGCCACCAGATGCGGGTCGTACGAAGTAGCAAACTCTTTAATACGTACATCCATTGGCTTTTGCAGTTGTGGAGTTTCGCCAAGGTTCAACTCAACTCGGTCGTATAGTTTTTTATAAGCGGCTATGTGTGCTGCTTTGGCTTTCACATAGTTTTTGGAAGCGTTCTTTAAATATTCGTTGTTGCGCTTGTATGGGTTGGCGGAGATTTCTTTGTAGTTTACAAAATTGGTTGCCATCGATATGTACAGTGTTAGCGTATTGGCGTTTCTTACTTGTAGTAGAGTGTCGCTGGCAGCCGTAATTTGTCCGCCACTGTTGCTCACTTGTAAATCGGCGCAGTAGTGTACCTTGCCCGGAAAGAATTTAGAGTCGTGCGACATTCCTTCCAAGCGTAGTTTATTGCGTGCGCTACTGCTTCGCTTGGGGTCGCGCATAGGAGTGTTGAACGATAAATCGCAACTAATGGCATTGGAAGACGAAGCGGTTATTCGTACTACAACCAACTGATCGGTTAGTGAAGCAAAAGCCTCTTGTTGATATTCCACACCGTTTACTTTATAACGTGTAGTAGAGATGGCATTGTCTATATCCAAATCGCGATAATAATCGCTATATCCCTCGTGTTGTGGAAAGTGAATGTTGAGGCTTCCCACAGTTTGATAGGGCATTTCATTCCCTACCTGGGACATCATTTTTTTTCCTGCCAACTCTTGTGCTTCGGCATAATAACCTTCGAAAATCAACCGTCTTAATTCTGGTAGCGCGGCATAGGTGTCTTTATTATGGTTTTGATATGGAGATCCTGCCCACACGGTCTCTTCATTGAGTTGAATACGCTCATTAACAGGGTTCCCAAATACCATTCCACCAATACGTCCATTACCAATAGGCAATGCTTCTTCCCAGTATTCTGCCGGGGCGTCATACCATATTTTATAAGGTGTGCGTTGGGCTCCGGCTGTTACCCAACTTGTTAAAATCACCAACGTGATAACTAATTTACCGATTGCTTTCATTTACTTAATAGTGTTTTATGTTAATGGTTAATATGATTCCCAGTCGAATAATGGTAAAACTACCCCTTTTGCCTAGAATATTGTTTCACTTTTTAACCGAATACGTACACTATTTATCCACCCTATTGTTAGTTATATAAGAAAGGTTTATTTTTGTTGGAAGCATAAACATAAATACAAATAACATGAAGAAATTACTATTTACATTCGTGGCATTTTTTATTTTATCTGGTTGCCATGCACAAGTTTTGAGGGTTCATACCATTGGAGATTCCACTATGGCAGATTATATGGAGAATACAACTCGCACCCGTGGATGGGGCGAAATGCTACAAGAGTTCTTTTCGCCTGAGGTGCAAGTCATGAACTATGCCCGTGGTGGACGAAGCTCCCGCTCGTTTCATCATGAAGGGCGTTGGGATATGGTAAAAGAAAATCTTAAACCGGGTGATTATGTGTTCATTCAATTCGCTCACAACGACGAGCATGCTGGTGGAAAGGATGGCGCCGACTTTCGAGGAACCGAGCCATGGACTACTTATAAACGTTTTATCGAATTGTATGTGGACGAAACTCGTCAATTAGGTGGATATCCGATACTTATTACCCCTATCATTCGTCGTTATTTCGATGCGGATGGAAAAATATCACCTAAAGGCTGCCATGATATAGGCATCGCTCCTGATGACTCTACTCTTAATTACGTACGTGTAATGAAGCATATAGCACGCGAGAAGAAGGTAGCAATGGTAGATATTACTGCACTTACTAAGGCTTACGTAGAAGAACTGGGTGCGGAAAATACAATTAAACAGATCTATGTGCCCACCGATGGTACACATACTCAGGCCACTGGTGCCGCAATTTATGCCAAACTTGTAGCTGATGACTTGAAGCGACAAGGTATCCTTGCCAAGTATATTCTTGACCCTGCTATTGTACTAAATCCTACCTCGCTGAATTTTCAGACGGTATATGTAAATGATGATGCTACCATCTGTTTTGATCTTACTGCCTTAAAACTATCGCCCGAAAACGGGATCCTTCGCCTCCAAGCACCTGTGGGTATGTTTCTTTCGGATAGTCCAAAAGGTGAACATAAAACAGTTCTGGAGTTGCCTTATAGCAATGGTAAACTTTGGAACCAATGTTGCTACCTACATTTTACACCGGTCAAAGATGAAGTTGTAGATACTGCTATTCGCATAAGTTATGGAGATCAGATACGTTTGCTCCCTATACAGGCGATTTGTAAAACCATCTCTCAGAAGAAGGATGTGGAACTTACAAAAAATCGCGTAGCGATGCGCGGCTTAGTAAAAATCGATGGTGGTATCACACTGGAAACGGGCACGTGGGTAGCCGAAATTGATGAAGACGGAAATCGCTACGTAGAGTTGGTTGTGACAAACCACGAGAAGACGTTGGTTGTACAAGAACTTTCACTGACTCTTGTTGGCAAAGTGAGTTATCGCATTGCTTATGCATTTGGAAAGGATTTTTATCCTCGTACAGATATTGGCGAAGGAACACAAAGCGGCAATTTGGTGTTTCCGATAAATACAACACTTAACCCAGGAAAACAACTGCATATTCGTTTCTTCCCATGGAGCACTTCGGGAGGGGATGTTGTGTTTGAGTTGAAGAATTGCTCAATAAAAGGAATGGAAATAGAATAGCAGCTTGGGTTGATATTTACACAGATTTACAGCGACACGCAGAACAGATAAACTACCGCTGCGGGGATAGCAAGCATTGAACTATCAAAGCGGTCGAGTATACCACCATGACCGGGTAGGAGGGTGCCCGAATCTTTTACGCCAAGCTGACGTTTGAGCATGGATTCCACCAAGTCGCCCCATGTGCCGAATATCACCACCACTAATGCCAGTCCTATCCACTGCCAAAGCATTAGGAACGAAAAATAGTGCGCTAAGACAAACGAAGCTCCAACGGCTACTAAAGCACCACCGAAGAAACCTTCCCATGACTTCTTAGGCGAGATGCGCTCAAATAACCGGTGTTTGCCAAGTAGTGAACCGAAACAGTAAGCACCGGTATCACTTAACCACAGAAAGATAAAGACGGATAGTGGCAGGATGTTATTGAACTCAACCACTTCTGTTGCGGGGTTGTAGTGAAACGCTAATATATTGACCAATGCAAAAGGTAGTGCC
The DNA here is from genome assembly GCF_010501015.1 of Bacteroides sp. 214. GTDB lineage: Bacteria > Bacteroidota > Bacteroidia > Bacteroidales > Bacteroidaceae > Bacteroides. Next base: position 28,700 of record NZ_QVML01000019.1, read on the forward strand.
ACGTAGAGTTGAGCCAGCATGGAGTATGCCCAATTATTGAGCGGATGCGACTTTTTGAGGTATAGTTCACTGATAAGAAGGTAGAGCAATATGAAGATGTAGGGAATAAACACCTCGGAGCCTATCAGGTTACGGCAGAAAGTGTGGATAGCTAGAAACAATACAACAGCACCACTGGCATTGATAAACTTATTGATACTTACAGTTTCGGAATTTACTAATGAACCAAATTCCCATACAGCCAATGCGCTGATTGTTGCAAAAAGGACAACGAACGATAAAGGGTGGGATATCATTCCGCCTATCAATATGATGACAAACAAAACACCCGTTATCGCTCGCTGTATAAAGTTATTTTTCAAGGTGCGATTGTATTAGTTTTCTTCTGCTTTTATAGCAGCAGCTTTCGCTTCTGCCTCTTTTTGTTGTTTTTCGTTCTCCATAATCTCTTCCGAACGCGAAGCCCACGGACGTTTACCGAATATCTTCTCTACATCTTCGGCAAAGATTACTTCCTTTTCAATGAGCAGCTCAGTGAGCGTATTGTGCTGTTCTTTGTGTTTTAACAAAATATCCTTTGCACGGGCATATTGTTCGTTGACGATACGATTTACTTCTTCGTCAATAAGTTCAGCTGTTTTCTCACTATAAGGCTTGTTGAAAGAATATTCGTCGTTATTGTAGTAGCATAAGTTTGGCAGTTTTTCGCTCATACCGAGGTAGGCTGTCATGCCAAATGCTTGCTTTGTAACACGTTCCAAATCGTTCATGGCACCGGTGGAAATACGTCCAAGAAAGAGGTCTTCGGCAGCTCTACCACCTAATGTAGCACACATTTCGTCCAACATTTGTTCACGGGTAGTTATCTGTCGCTCTTCAGGAAGATACCATGCTGCACCAAGAGCGCGACCGCGGGGAACAATGGTTACCTTAATAAGTGGATTGGCATGTTCGAGTAGCCATGAAAGTCCTGCATGTCCTGCTTCGTGCGCAGCTATAGCGCGTCTTTCGGCCTCGGTGGTTATTTTGGTCTTCTTTTCTAGTCCTCCGATGATACGGTCTACCGCATCAAGAAAGTCTTGTTTACCAACAAACTTTTTGCCATGACGGGCAGCGATAAGTGCAGCCTCGTTGCATACATTGGCTATGTCGGCTCCCGAAAAACCAGGTGTTTGGCGTGCTAATAGGTCTACATCCACACTATCATCTATTTTAATGGGACGCAAATGCACACCGAATACTTCTTTACGCTCGTTAAGATCGGGCAGATCTACATGTATCTGCCTGTCAAAGCGACCGGCACGCAGCAAAGCTTTATCAAGAACATCTACACGATTTGTTGCTGCTAGGATGATGACACCACTATTAGAACCAAACCCATCCATTTCGGTCAATAATTGGTTGAGTGTATTTTCGCGTTCATCGTTTCCACCCATGCTTGGATTCTTACCTCGGGCGCGACCCACTGCGTCAATTTCGTCAATAAACACGATACAAGGAGCTTTTTCTTTAGCTTGCTTAAAGAGGTCACGTACACGAGAAGCTCCTACACCTACAAACATTTCTACAAAGTCTGACCCTGCCAACGAGAAAAATGGTACGTTTGCTTCACCTGCCACAGCTTTCGCCAGCAATGTCTTACCGGTTCCTGGAGGACCTACAAGTAATGCGCCTTTAGGTATTTTGCCTCCCAAATCAGTATATTTGTGTGGTTCTTTCAAGAACTCAACAATTTCTTCTACTTCTTGTTTTGCTTCTGCCAGCCCAGCCACATCCTTAAAGGTGATTTTAATAGAAGTCCCGCCCTTTTCAAAAAGTTGTGCTCTCGATTTTCCTACATTGAATACGCCACCGCCTGCACCGCCTCCGGCACTCATACGGCGGAAGAAGAAAATCCATAAGCCGATGATGAGTAGGAATGGGAGTGATTGCCAGAAGATAAGCATAAAGAGTTCTTTCTTCTTGTCGTACTTTACATTACCATCGAAGTGACCTTCTTGTCGTTCCTTTTCCAAGAAATTTGCCAAACTCTCGCGCGAGGGTGCCTCGGTTAGTACCAAGGGGTTTTTCCCAACTTTAGAAACCTCTTCCTTGAATACTTCTTTCACATGCTGCGGTTTGATAGATGCCTCTACTGAGCTATCATCGTAGCCAGTTACCTTGCTTACATATCCTTTTTGAACGAAACCTTGAAATTCGTCATACGACACTTCTTTATTACTGGAGCTACCTTCGTTAGTAAGTAGTAAGCCTACCAACATAACCGCGATAATCATATACATCCAATTCAGGTTGAATTTGGGTATGTTGGTTTTACCGGGTTTCTTTCCGCTATTGTTGTTATTATTATTTTCCATATTAATCAATGTCTGGGATGTTAGTTAATTGGGCATCTGCCCAAAGCGTTTCTAGATTATAGAATGTACGAACTTCGGGCAGGAAGATGTGTACCATTACATCGGCATAATCCATCGCCACCCACTCTGCATTTCGCAACCCCTCAATAGCGATGGGCTTTATGTTTGCACCTTCGCGTGTTGCCTCCCTAATGGAGTCTACGATAGCACCTATCTGGCTTGGTGAACTGCCTTGGCAGATAACGAAGTATTGACAAATGGTATCGCCTATTCGTGTGAGATCTGCTATAACGATGTCTTTTCCTTTTTTATCTTGAATACCTTCGGCTATTTTCGTTAGTAACAATTGACTTTCGTTCATCTATATTCTTGATGTTTTACTGTTTTTATTTCTAATAACAAGACTCCTTTTCTCTTTGTTCCTGAAAATTAAGGAATCAACTGGCAAATATACATTGAATTTGTTGCATCTTGTTATGGAGTTACCGAAAACTCTTCTTTTTTTGCTTTTTTTAGATAGATTATTTAACGCAATTTAAGATAGGTGTAATTTTCAATAGTTGTATATTTGCGGCAGATTTCAGTTTGGGCTATGGTGTAATGGTAACACTTCAGATTCTGGTCCTGACTTTCCAGGTTCGAATCCTGGTAGCCCAACAAAAATAAGCCCGGTTTGTGTAACACAAGCCGGGCTTATTTTTTTAGATATATAGGGATGCTGCTTTACGCTTCTTTTTCTTCCCGCATAGATTCATCAATTACTTTAATCTTCTGCGCAACCAGTTCTATCTCTCCCTTTAACTTATCTACCTTGCGGCTTATTTCAGTTAGAAGGTTGTTGCCTTTTTTAGATGAAGCAGTAAGGAAACCAATGTTATTTTCATAAGTTTGCAACTCACTTTTCAAGTTCTCGTATTGACGTACCAACTTTTCGCGCTCTTTGTATACGCTTTGTTGCCCTTTGCTCGCACTGATGTTTTCTTTGAAGTTGCTCAGTTTGCGTTTTGAATGGTTAAGATTGAGCATGGCGAATATCTTATCTACCGCAGCACGATAGCGCTTATAGATTTTATCCTTATCTCTGAACGGCACATGCCCGATAGTATTCCATTCGTTCATTAGTTCGCGTACCAATTCATCGGCTTCAGCACTATCCATGGTTTCATCTATCGCTTCGAGCTGTTCGATGATAGAACGTTTCTTTTTTAAGTTCTCCACCTCTCCGCTACGTTGCGAAGAAGTTGCTTTGTTCTTTTGGTCAAAGAAATAGTCGCAAGCAGCAATGAAACGTTCCCAAATAGCTTTAGATTGTTTGCGAGGCGTTAAACCAATCTCCCTCCATTCTTTTTGTATTTGGATAAATTTGTCGGATGCCACTTTCCAGTCTGTGCTATCCTTCAAAGCTTCTGCTTGTTCGCACAAAGCTTTTTTCTTCTCCAAATTCTCGCTCATGCTACCTTTAATCGTTTGGAAGAATTCGCCTTTTTTCTTGAAGAATTCATCACAGGCACCGCGGAAGCGTTCAAAAACTTTTAGGTTTATTTTCATTGGTGCAAAGCCTATCGTTTTCCATTTGGCTTGCAATGCAATTACTTCTTTGGTCTTGGCTTCCCAGTCGTTAATGGTTTTCAACTCTGTATAATCTATGGCTTCTACTATTTCGCAAATAACCGTCTTTTGATCAAGGTTGAGTTGTTCTGTCTCTTTGATGCCTTCGAAGTGATCTTGGTGGCGTTTGTTCACCACTGCTGATGCTTCTTTGAAACGATTCCACACTTCATCACGAAGGTCTTTGGCTACAGGGCCTGTTTCGCGATATTCTTGGTGTAGTTTCTGCAACTGATAGAACGCTGAAATTGGGTCGGCTACCTCTGCTAGTTTTTCGGCAGATTCGCACAAGCGGTTCTTTATTTCTAAGTTCTTCTTGAAGTCGTAATCTCTAAACTCGTTGTTCAGTTTCAATATATCGTAGAACTTCTCTACATAGAGTTGATAATTCTTCCACAATTCGTTTATCTTCCCTTGTGGAACGAGTTTTATCTCTTTCCATTGCTGTTGCAACTTCTTAAACTCGTTATATGATTTACTGGTATCTTCGGGTGACTCTACCAATGTTCTCAGTTGTTCAATGATGCGTTGTTTGATAAGCAAATTTTCTTCTTTCTGCTTTTCAAGTTGGGCTGCAAGTTGATTTCTCTTTTCTTTGATGCCTCCTAAAACTTGCTTGAATTCTTGTTCCAGTTCATCTACCGGAGGGAAAAAGTCTACTTCTTCGCCACCACCTTCCAAGAAAGCTTTCTTTGCAGCTTCAAACTGGGAATTATGTATTTTGTAGAAAGATTGTTTTAGTGTGTCGATAGCATGTTTGGTTACGTTTTCAGCATCTTCTGCCAATGTTTTTAGTTCTGCCAAAATGCTTTCTTTGGTTGGCTTAACCGGCTCTTTTACCTCTTTCTCTTCGGGTTGTACCTCTTCAATAGCTTTTGCCTCTTCAGCTTGCGTTTCTTCAACGATTGCGGATTTGACAGGCTCTTCGATCTGAGGTAGTTCGGCTGTTACGGGTGCTGCTGTTGTTTCAACAGAAGCCTGTTCTGTTGATTCTGTTGTTGGAATTACTTCTTGTTCAGGAATCGGAGCAGCTTCTGCCACCACTTTATTTTCTTCTAATTCTCCTTGTCCGATAGAATTATTAGTGTCATGGGAGTTCATCATTCATTCTTATTTAGGTGGTTAGGGAAACTCTACAACCACAATTTCTCACAAATTAATGAAATAAAAGTTTCACTTCATAGAATTTGCACGTATTTTTTTCTTTTTTCTTCGCTTTATGACAATAAAACAGTAATTCCCATATAAAGCATCATGCCGATGATATCGTTTGTGATAGCGATAAACGGGCCAGTGGCGATGGCGGGATCTATTTTGAATCGCTCTAATGTCATAGGAACAAATGTACCGAAAAGAGAAGCAAACATCACTACAGCAAACAGGCTGATGGAGACTGAATAAGTTACCGTAGCTGCCGCACCGTAGCGAACGAAATTATAGATATAGACCAGCAATGAAATAATAGTTGCATTGATAAGTGCCACTACGAGTTCCTTGCCTACTTGTTTGTACATATCTTTAGAGGCGATAGAGTTATTTGCCAATCCTTGCACCACAATTGCCGATGACTGCGTTCCTACATTTCCTCCGGTTCCTCCTATAAGCGGAATATAGAGTGCCATTTCGGGGTGAGCAGCAAAGGTGGTGTCAAAATTCCCAAGTATCATGGAGTTGCCTATTCCGCCAATCATTCCTATTAATAACCAAGGCAAACGCGCGGAGGTTTGCCGAAGTACACTATCGTCCGATTCTACATCTTTAGAAAGACCCGACGCTAATTGATAATCGCGTTCCGATTGCTCGCGCGCTTCTTCCATAACGTCGTCGAAGGTGATTTGACCAACCAGTCTTCCGATGCTATCGACAACAGGAATTGCAGCAATGTCGTACTTCTCAAAGTCTTGTACCACATCTTCGATGGGGGTGTCTACTCGTACTGAGATAGGGTCGCTCTCCATGACATGTTTTACCTTAGAAACAGAGGGCGAGGTTATCATCTTCTTTAGCGGGAAGATACCACGCAGGCGCTCATCATCGTCGATAACATATACGTAATATATCTCGTCCAATTCTTCGCCTTGCTGCCTCATCTCTTTCAAACATTCGGGCATACTCCAGTTTTCATTTACGACCACCATTTCCGTACCCATGTGTCCACCCGCAGTGTTTTCGTCGTACTTCAAGAGGTCTACGATATCGCCTGCTTGCTCAATGTCTTCAATGTGAGAAAGGATTTCCTCCTGCTTGTCTTCGTCGAAGTCGCGGATAAGTTCCACAGCATCGTCGGTGTCCATGTAATCGAGGAATCGCTTGGCTATAGTTTCGGAAGGTAGCAGGTCAAGAAACTCTTTCCGCTTGTCTTCGTCCATCTCCACCAGTGCGTCGGCAGCTGTTTCATTATCCAATTGCAGATAGATGAAACGCGCTTCGTCAAGACTTAGCTCATCAATTAATTCGGCTATATCGGCAGGGTGCAGTCCATGAAGCAAATTTTTGGTTTGCTCGGCATCCTTTTGCTCAATGAGCTGTTTTATTTTATCGATGAATACATCTTCCATCATCGGCTAAGCTCCTTTTCTACTTTATTGGTTAGCTCTACAAACTCCTGCACGGAGAGTTGTTCGGGGCGTTTGTTAAATATCTCTTCTTGCGTCAGCGCACAATCCTTTCCTAATATGGACTTAATAGAGTTGCGCAAGGTTTTACGACGCTGGTTAAAGGTTGCCTTTACCACTTGCTTAAACAGTTTTTCGTCGCACGCCAATGTTTGTGTATCATTCCGTGTCATACGAATAATGGCACTTTTTACTTTTGGGGGTGGGTCGAATACATGTTCGTCTACGGTAAATAGGTATTCTACATCGTAAAATGCTTGTATCAGCACGCTAATAATTCCATATGCTTTCTTGCCCGGCTTGGATGCGATACGTTCGGCAACCTCTTTTTGAATCATACCGGTGCAACAAGGTATAAAGTCTTTGTAGTCCAGCATTCTGAAGAATATCTGGCTGGATATATTATAAGGATAGTTACCGGTAAGTACAAACTGTTCTCCTTTGAATAGACGGTCGAGATGCATCTTGAGGAAATCATCCTCCACAATATCCTCTTCTAATGTTGGGAAATGTTGGCGCAGATAAGCAACCGACTCAAAGTCCAGCTCCACCACCTTCAACGGGCGTTCTTTCTTCAGAAGAAACTGAGTGAGCACACCCGTGCCCGGCCCTACCTCCAGTATGGGTAGTTGCGGACAGGCATCCACCGTATCGGCAATATTACTGGCTACCTGCATATCTTTTAGGAAGTGTTGTCCTAAAAACTTCTTGGGTTTTACTGTTCTCATTTCTGAATTCCGTTAATTTTCCTTATGTTTGCAGTTGGCAAAGGTAACTTTTTTGCCGAAGATTATTAAACGAATGATGAAGAAACTGGTTAAAAACACTTTTAAGATAATTCTTCCGTTGCTTTTAGGGGTTTGTATACTGATTTGGCTCTATCGGGATTTTGATTTTTCAAAGGCAGGCAAAGTGCTATTTCATGAAATGAACTGGTGGTGGTTATTGCTTTCTTTGGTGTTTGGTGTGTTTAGCCATGTATTACGTGGTTGGCGCTGGAAACTGGCATTGGCTCCACTCGATGCTTATCCTAAAACAACGAACTGCGTTAACTCTATTTTCTTTTCTTACTTTACCAACTTACTCTTACCTCGTGTAGGAGAAATTTCCCGTTGCGGAGTTCTATCAAAATATGATGCGGTACCTTTCTCTAAATCATTGGGCACAGTCGTTACCGAACGGTTGATAGACTCTTTTTGTGTAGGGGTTATAACCATTGTGGCATTGCTGAGTCAAATGTCAGTGTTCGAGAAATTCTTCGATGAAACAGGTACCAATTTTACTTCGCTGCTGAGCATCTTTACATCCATGCAATTCTATATTGTATTGGTGTGTACCATTGGTGTGGGAGTGCTTATTTACTACCTGCTTCGCGCGCTTTCGTTCTTTGAGAAAGTAAAAGGTATTGCGCTAAACGTGTGGGAAGGGATTGTCTCGTTGAAGAAAGTGAAAAATAAGTTCTTATTTGCTTTTTATACATTCCTCATTTGGCTCTTCTATTTCTTGCAATTCTATCTCACGTTTTATAGCTTTGGCTTCAGTGCTCATTTGGGCGTTATGGCGGGATTGGTACTCTTTGTAGGAGGTAGTATTGCTGTTGTTGTACCTACTCCCAATGGAGCCGGGCCGTGGCATTTTGCTATTATCTCCATGATGATGCTCTATGGCGTAGACGCTACCGATGCCGGAATATTTGCATTAATAGTGCATGGTATACAAACATTTTTAGTAATTTTGTTGGGTATCTATGCTACAATAGCATTACCTATTATAAATAAAAAATAAAGTCTATGAAATCAATTCAAACGTTAGAACCTCAGAAAGTGTGGGGACATTTCTACTCGCTAACTCAAATCCCTCGTCCATCCGGACACATGGAACCTGTTACAGCATTTCTTATTCGATTCGGTAAAGATCTTGGACTCGAATCATTTGTAGATGAAATTGGCAACGTAATTATTCGTAAGCCTGCTTCTGCTGGCATGGAAGATCGCAGAGGTGTAGTATTGCAGGCACACATGGATATGGTTCCACAAAAGAACAACGATGTGGAGTTTGACTTTAAGAAAGATCCTATTCAAACATATATTGACGGAGATTGGGTACGTGCAAAAGGTACTACGCTCGGAGCTGATAACGGATTGGGTGTAGCTGCTATCATGGCAGTGCTTGAAGATAATACACTTAAGCACGGTCCTATCGAAGCACTTATCACCACCGATGAAGAAACCGGTATGGTAGGAGCTTTTGGCTTGAAACCCGGAACTATTACCGGTGATATATTATTAAATCTCGACTCGGAAGATGAAGGTGAACTATACATTGGCTGTGCAGGTGGAATAGATATAACCGCTACCCTTCAATACAAAGAAGTTGCACCCGAAGAGGGAGACGTTGCTTTTAAGGTTACTGTAAAAGGACTAAGAGGTGGTCACTCGGGTTTGGAAATAAACGAAGGACGAGCCAATGCCAATAAATTGCTGGCTCGTGTGGCTTACGAAGCTGTAGTTGAAGAAGAAGCTCGCTTAGCTTCTTGGAACTGTGGAAATATGCGCAACGCTATTCCTCGCGAAGGCGATATCACTCTTTGTTTGCCCGAAGAGAACAAGGAGTCATTCCTTGAAATGATTAAAGAAATGGGCGAAACTTTCAACGAAGAGTACAATGCCGTTGAAACACCCATCACACTAACTGCCGAACCAGTAGATATGCCTGCGTTGATGGTTCCCGAAGAGGTACAAGACGCATTGCTTTGCGCCATATACGGATGTCAGAATGGTGTGTGCCGCATGATTCCTACTGTGCCCGATACAGTAGAAACTTCATCTAATCTTGCAATTATTACTATAGAAGGTGGCGATGCAGCCATTCGAATCTTGGCTCGTAGTAGTAGCGACAGTATGAAGGATTACCTTGCTAAAAGCCTCGAAACTGTATTCCTCATGGCGGGAATGAAAGTGGAGTTCAGCGGAGCTTATTCGGGATGGCAACCCAATGTGGATTCTCCTATTTTAGCAGCAATGAAGGAGGCATATACCCAACAGTTTGGTACAGAGCCTGCCATAAAAGTAATTCATGCCGGATTAGAATGTGGTATCATTGGTGCTAATCAACCGGGACTGGATATGATTTCGTTCGGACCAACTTTGCGCTCGCCACACTCACCAGACGAGAGAGTGTTGATTCCTACCGTAACGAAATTCTATGATTTCCTTACGGCAACACTTGCCAATACGCCAAAGAAATAATAAACGTTATTTGTTTTTTATTAATATAGTGTATCGCCCGGGCTTCTGTCCGGGCGATTTTTTTAACCCAATAGCTTTATATACCCTCCAAATGCCGTTTTACGAAATAGGCCTTCACATTCACATATCGCTGTAAGGTTATGGTGGTGAGTAAGTTACGTGTGAAGACCCCTTGTTTTATCCTTCACAGGATCTTCACAGGCAATTTTCGACTGTTTTTGTACCAAGAAAACAGTCAGAAACGAGGTGAAAACCAGTCAGAAGTGAAGCAAAAACCAGTCAGAAAAAGAGATTGCTTAAAAGTGTGTGTTGTCAGCCATAGTTTCATTGATTGTCAGCCTATGGCTCATGACCCGTCAACCATAGGCTCATGACCCGTCAGCCATAGGCGGATGGTTCGTCAGCTTATGGCTCGTGACCGGTCAGGCTATGGCAGAATTAATTTCGCTGTGGTTTTGTTTCCCAACCAAAAATACGACTAATTTAAGTGAGAGTCAAAAACTGTTTTTCTCATTTGTTATTACCATGTTGAGAATTTATTCTCAACATGGCGAGTATTCGTTCTCAACAAGGCGAGTATTTGTTCTCAACGTGGTGAGAATTAGCTTAGTATTTGGAAATTCGAGGAAAAGTTTGTATGTTAACGTTTTTAGTTGACTACTTTCAGTCTTATTAATAGAGTTGGTTGACTCGGTTTATACTTAGTTATAAATAGGGTTGACCTTTTTCATTGCTTATTGATGAATTCGGTTTCCCCTGATGATTAGTTAGTTCACAAAAATAATCAAGAAAACCATTTGCTCCAAACAAATTATAAAAAACGCCGTAGAGGCTTGTTATCCTTCTGGAGGTGTAAATTCTCCAAAAAGCTTTCCGGGGTGTTCAATCAACTGTGTGCAGCATTATTTTCTTTAGCAAGAATACTCATCGGTCGGGGAGCGCCCTAGCGGCAAGGGGCGGGACCACCCGTCCCGACGAGCGGCAAAATTACCGTCTGACTTTAAGCTATTAATCCCGGCTCCTGCTTCCTCTTGATGGCTCTCTCACGATAACTGATCCATCTTTTCTTGAGTTCTCCCTCACCCAGGGCTGCCTGTAAGGGCGTCATTCCATCCAAACTCCAGTGCGGGCGTTCGTTATTATAGAATTCCACAGCTGCTTTCAGGGCAGCCTTTAGATCTGAGATTCGATAAAACTCCATCTCCTTAAGCAACTCGTTCTTGATTGTGTTGTTCACACGCTCGGCTACTGCATTATCCTTGGGATTACCACACTCTGTCATGCTTATGCGGATTTTACAATCTTTCAAGCGGGCCGTATAGTCATAACTGGCATATTGCACCCCACGGTCGGAGTGATGGATAAGACCTGAAAGATCTTTGCCACCATAATGGCTGATAGCCATTTCCAATGCCTCCCGGGTATATTTGGCCTCCAGTGTTTCGGCTACACTATATCCGATGATTTCTTTGGTGTAATAGTCCGTAACTAAGGAGAGGTAACAAAATACATATTCGTTCGTTGAAGGACGTATTCTCAGGAGCATATAGGTTATATCACTAACCATCAACTGGCAAGGATGATCCGGGATCAAGTCCTTGACAAGGTTGGGGTAAGTAGGTAGACCATGCCTGGAATCAGTGGTTACAACACGCCGTTTGCGCTTGCGTACTTTTAGCTTATAACGCTCCAGAATGTCATAAAAACGATTGTAGCCTACGCTATTTTCAGGACCGAACCGGTTACGGTACATCAGCCAGAGCTTATTACCACCAATGCCGGGATCTTTATGACGGACGGATTTGACAAATTCAATAACAAAAGCTTCCAAAGAGAGCTTTGACATCAATGTATCTACATGCTTGTAGTAGGCTTGTTTGCTTACACCAAGTAGACGACACATAGGGACAATGCCATAAAGCTTATTGTCCCTATTGTGAAGCCTACAAGCTACTTGGTGCCAACTTTTTTTAAGTCGATACCATAAACGTCCTTGCCAAAGGAGACCATCTCTTGGTAAAAATCAGCACGTAAGCGCTCCTCTGAAAGCTTTTTCTTCAAAGAAGAAATTTCATCCAGAAGCTTTTGATAGTCTTCGGGCTTAATGTCTTTACTGTGCTTCTTCATCATTGAGGACTCTAAAGGATTACTAACCTCAAAGGTACTGATTGCACGGTAAATACTAGAACGACTTAGACCTATTTTTCGGACTAAATCAGAGACACAAACGCCTTCCATTACATGAAGACGATAAATCTCACGAATTTGCAAATGAAAAGCGTGAGCATCATTGGACTTCTTTTCTTTCATTAGTTGACTCCTTAAAGAGTCAACCATATCTACAAAAAGACAGTTTGTATAAATTTGTGCGACTTCATGGCATAAACCTACGAGGATCCCAACCATCGGTTGCTTTAATAATATGCTCGTATGTGTAGTTCTCTGCCTCTTCTTTCGTAATGGTGGCGCGTGATGTGCCGAACTCTTTCCCTTTGTCTCTTCCTTGGTATTCTGTTTTGCGTTGGCTCAAATCCAATATATTGCCTTCTTTATCGCGACTGTTATACTCGGCAAATAGTCCGGGAATTGTTCCCATATTTGTCCATCCCTCCTCCGCAATAGGTACAAGCATCGTGGTATTGATGAATACCGCTTTGGGTGAGTGATGCCAAGGACGTCCGAGTTTTATATTGCCATCGGCTGCTTCTTCGTTGCCATCTACAAAGCAATCGCGAAATACGTAGCCATATTTGGCATCTTCTTTTTGGCAAGGAGCCACGATAACCGATCCGCGACGTACGTTGTAGAGTGTGCAGTGTTCAAACAAAGCATCTCCGCTGGCGTATATGTAGTCTACAGCGCCTTCTATGTAGCAATCTTTGGCATAATGACGATGCTCGTCAGTGCGAGTGGTCATCCATGTATCTTGAAATGAAATGAATTTGCAGTTGTAGAATGCGATGCGGTCGCCTAAAGATTTCATGGCTAACGCTTGCGGACCCGATTGGAATTCTTTACCGAAATCGTTTATATACGAAATGTTTTCGCTGTAGAAATCGGATGCATTAATAGTTACTACACTGCCTTCCATTTTATAGACTTTGCCATCGGGGTTGTGCACGGAGTATTCCCAGAATCGCTTTCCTTCGGGTGTCTCATCTTCGGCAGGCTTTCCACCTACATTCAGGGCATAGTGAATAATGGTTTCTTCCTTGTCTTGACCAATCAAATGGATGAAAGGTTTGTGTTCGGGAACTATAACCTGCTCTTGATACGATCCGTTTTTAACAAAGATACGCCATGGCGAGGTTAGGCTATCGGGAGCGGCATCTATTGCCGACTGAACGGTAGTGTATGCTCCGCTTCCGTCTTGTGCTACGGTGGCATGATAAGTTGGCTGTTGACTGGTCTGATTCTTGCACGCGAACAGAAATAGCATTGCCGCACACAAGGTTAGTAATTTTACTGATTGTGACATATGAATTAATTTAAGAGGAAATGTAAATAAAATCCTCTCTCTGACCCCTCCGAAGGAGGATGACCAACGGAAACTTCCGGGTAGATCACCATGCGGTTGAGACAAACCATTAATCGAACCGCATGGCGCCCTCCTTTGAAGGGGTAGAGAGAGGATGTACTAAAAACTAAACTTTTTACCTAAAACAACTATCTATTAATTATTCCCACCATCTTGGGTCACCAACCTTGTTGGCTCCGGCAAAACGAACACCTTCTTTAATGTGGAAGTCGCCACCACGTGGGTCTACAAATAGCTCTTCGCCACTCATAGCAACCTCGGTGATGTTGGTGAACTCATAATTACCCCATGTCCATTCATTAGTTTTGTAGCAACTGGTGAAGTCCATGTAGTATTGAGTTCCATAAACGGAGTTCAACACGGCATCGTTGTTTGTTCCGGTGATGATGTTGTTCGTCAATTGCGACCCCCCCGGAGCATTACGCCATCTGATGAACTTAGGCAAACCAGTGGTATAGTTACAGAAAGTAACATGATCCATGATAAACATATCGTGAACTCCCTGGATATCACCTACCTGGTCGCCAATTTCTCTCATGGTTGTATTAGTGATGGAGAACTTCTTCAAGCTCATGTTCTTGTTACCGGTATTGTAGAAACCATATCCGCTTACTGCCACATTAAATATGATACAATCATCAATGATAACTTCGTTTACATCGATAGCAGCACTTAAACGTACCAAACTACGTGAGATGTTGTTGATTTCACAACTCAGGAATCTTACGTTTTTGAAGTAACGCTCTGCATTGTCCACATTAAAGAAATATGCGGTAGCGTTTGTACGAGCATTGATGTTAATACTACTGAAGGTTATATCCTCTACTACTCCGTTTAGTCTTACTGCATGTAGGAAGAGTTTCGGTAATTCCTTTTCGGTAGAAGAACCAGCGAAGTATAAACTTTCAATACCGTCGGGTATATTAATCTGACCGATTTCATAGATACCATCATTAGGTAATAATGGGAATGAAAGTGTGAGATTCTTATTACCTAGTGCAACTTGGGCTGTCAGCAATTCATTTATATTGGTAGTTTCTTCTACTTCAATTAGCGAGCTACCTGCTTTACCTAATGTTACCCCTTTGAGGGAACCTCTGTTTTGATCATCGAGCATCAGTAAAATGTTATACCTGGTCCCTGATTCCAAACCTGTTAAGGTGGCAATACCTGCAGCTTGTTCGGCGCTAGTCAATGTCCTTGTTTTATAAACATTTTCTTCACCTTTGTCAATGCCATACAGGAACTTATTGATCGGTCTTTTTGCATCCCATTGTATAGTAACGTCATTAATACCAAACCGATGCCATGTCATTACTTGTTCTGCCGGCGTAGCAAAAGATAACTGAACATATCCGGTCTCGCGGTTGCTCTTATCAATAGCCTTCATACGAACAGAATAACGGGTAGTCCCTTTGAGGTCTTCAAACAGGGTGCGGTATTCTCTCTTTGTAGGTGCTTTATTGTCACTATAAACAGTCAATGTATCTGCCAGAATATCTACTGTGCGAACAATATTGTTGAACAACAAACTGTCGCCCTCGCTAAATTCAAATACATATTTACTGGCATCGAGTACTCCTTTGTATGTGATATAAATAGAAGTAGCCGAACCTGTTTTTGCCTCAAATCCCGTAGAACGGAAGGGCGCGTCGTAACTGGGGTCTACCGGCCAGTCGTTCGCATCGTCACTGCATGATATTATACATGCCGGGATGATGGCACATAGTATTAAGGTATATAATTTATGTAATTTCATAATCTTATTTGTTTTAGTATCCATAAGAATTTTTCAAGAAGCCTTTTGACTTCGTAATATCCTCGTAATAGATAGCATACAAGTGCCGGTAGTTACAAACGCCATTACCGCCGCCTGAACCTACTTTGTAGTTCTCGTATCTACTCTTGATAAGGTTACCATACTTCAACTGACTAAACAGGGTGTCGTAATTGTAAGATGCTCTTAGTCCTGATGCACAGATCAATATTCTACAATAGTACTCTATGGCATTTGTATTTTCGTTCTCGTAATTGGCTTCTGTATGCCAATACGCTAGAGGGAACCATTCTTTCTCACGATAGATGTTCGGGTCGGGGTTTCCGCCTGCTATGTTGGTATAGAAGTTTGCCGAGGAACGGTCTATCAATCTTGCATTGTAAGTATCACCTAAATCGAGCGGTGGACGACCTTCAAAGTATGTTTCGTCAGTGTACTTGTAATATACTGTTGTTGGTAATTGGCCTGCTACATAGGTCTTATCGAATATTCTAAAATCATTTGTACCATCAAGCATTTTAACTAATGCTTCTTTCATGTCTTCAATCTTCTTGTCTAACATACCCCAACGCACTAAGTCGAGTTTGCGGATACCTTCGCAACCAAATTCCCAAGCACGTTCGTGCATAATAGCTTCCATGAAGTCCGAATCATAGTTGGTGATTTCGGGCGAACCGGCACCGAATGCTCTTTCGCGAACTTTTTCCAAAGCAGCTGCAGCGCTTAATCCGCATACACTGTTTACAGAACTCTTGTTTCCTTCCAGGTTGTAGCGAGCCTCGGCAAACATCAGGTAAATATCCGAGTAACGCATCAAAATCCAGTTGATACCGGTTGGTACACGGCTGGTAGCCGTAAGACAGATGGCTCTGTACTGGTCTGATGTCCAGAAGAAGTTCCACTTGGCAAAGTTCAAGCTCAACGGATTATTTGTAATGTACTCTTCAATTGTATTTCCGTTGTCGCTGTTCTTTCCGAATTTTGTCCATGTAACTGCCGTATCACGGCGTTTGTCGTTTTCGCTGAATGAGTAGAAATAGTAAGCGTTTGTACTTGCATACGAACCACCAAAGCTACCACGATTACCCCAACCAAGGTCGCCATCTTGTGGTGAACCCATCAATGTACCGATATCACCGTTTTGTCCTACACCATTAGCACACTCAAACAAGTTTTCACCATGTGGGTTAACGCCCAAGCCGCATACTGTTTTCCAGATGTTGCTAAAGTCAGGGTCAAGACCATGTGGATTCTCTGGGTCACTAAGCAATTCCGCACATTGTTGTTCGGCAATTTTATAGTAATCTTTCCAGTTTTTAGGACGACCTACATAGTATCCACCCATTGCTTCCATACCCGGCAAATTGCCCGAGTACTCTTCTACATTACTCTTATCAGGAAATTGGTTGCCATCGCGCAATGACCAACCACCAGCAAAAAGAGCGATACGCGCCAACAAACCTTTTGCAAATCCTTTGCTTACGCGCTCTACTGTATAGTCGGCTACAGAGCCAATGTATGGCAGATATTCAATCGCTTCTTCCATATCGGCAATGATAACATTGTAGATACTGTCGCGGCTTATTTTATTCATGTAGACATTTTTCAAGTCCGAAGAAGAGGTTTCGCTCCGGAAAGGAACATCACCCCAGCGGCGTGCTAACTCAAAATAAGCCAATGAACGCATGACTAAGGCTTCGCCTAAGTAACGTTTCATAACGGCAGGTTTTGTCTTAATCAAATTGGAGTTACGGATACCTTCTACAGCAGTACTACCCAGTTCGGCAAGTTTAAAAAGATCTGTCCAAACGGTAGTGGTATTGTTGGAATTATCCCAGAAATTCTGTGCGGGAGTATCACCGCTGGCAGTCTTTAATGCATCGGAACTGGCAAAACCACTGGCGAACTCTATATCCGAGTTACCTTGCCAGTTTACCGACATCT
Organism: Bacteroides sp. 214; assembly: GCF_010501015.1. Taxonomy (GTDB): domain Bacteria; phylum Bacteroidota; class Bacteroidia; order Bacteroidales; family Bacteroidaceae; genus Bacteroides. Next base: position 45,787 of record NZ_QVML01000019.1, read on the forward strand.
TTTGTCCGTAAACGTTTGTTACGTTCAATTGCGAGTATACGCCCATAATGGCAGAACGGGTCATTCCTTCGTTGTTGAAAACGGTTTCGGATGTTTGCTTTGACGGCGACTCTGTATCCAGAAAGTCGTCACAGGCAGTAAATATCATTAAGCCTGCTGCAAGTACGAAATATTTAATATTCTTTTTCATCGTTATAACTATTAGAATGTGAGATTAAGCCCGAATATAAAGGTGCGAGCTTTAGGATATGCAGACAAGTCGGTACCGGGACGAAGTACACTGCCCGATGTGTCAACTTCGGGGTCTTGACCGGAATAATTTGTCCACACGTAGAGGTTATTTACTGTACCATATACACGTAGATTTTGTATGCCCGCGCGTTGTGTTAATTGTTTAGGCAATGTATAACCTATGGTAAGGTTGCTGAAACGTAGGAATGAACCATCCTCTACCGCCCAGTCGGTGGTAGCAGCGCCATTTGCTATGGGATGCCATATTTTAGCGTTTTGGTTCAGTTCTTCCAGCCTTTCGGGGTTGGCGTATTTACCATGATAGATATTGAATCCGGTCACGGGGTCAATAGTCGTGAAACGATTATCCAGATTCATAATGGTTGTCATGTTTTGATAACGTTTTGAACCTGTAAACGAGCTGTAGTCTATCTTATTGGCATTGAGTACGTCATTGCCATACGAGAAGTTGAACATCGCTGCTACGTCAAATCCTTTCCACTGTCCGTTGAGGCTGAAACCTCCGGTGAATTTTGGCTGTGTGCGACCTATTATGGTACGATCGTTGTCGGCATCAATTTTACCGTCGGGAGTTCCGTTTGCACCACCCAGGTCTTTCAATTTAATGTGTCCCGGACCAAAATAGTCGCCCGATGAAGTGTAGACACCTCTACAATCTGTTACGCCTTCTTTTAATTCCCACTTCTTTGTTCCATGATTGAAGGTAAAGTCATCGAATGAGTAATATCCGTCGGTTTTATATCCATAAATCAAACCAATTTCATCACCTACGAAGGTGCGGTAATTGTCACGTCCAAAGTCATTACCGGTTATACTATTGGAAGAGCTAATCAGTGGAGTCTTTTCTTCATCGCCATAAAGGAAGTCTACATTGTTCTTATTAAAGGCAATATTAAAGTTCACACCGAGGTAGTAATCTTTTCCTTGCAATGGTGTAGCGTCGATTGTTAATTCAAATCCTTTGTTGGTCGTTTGTCCCACGTTTTGGTATTGGTTAGCATAACCCGATGTGGAAGGTAGCTGAATTTGCAGAATCAGGTCTTTGGTTACATCATGGTATATCTCGGGGCTGATGTTGAGGCGGCTGCCAAACAAACTTATATCCAAACCTATGTTGGTAGAATATTTGGTTTCCCACGTAAGTTTCTCATTACGGAGCGTGGTGCTGGGTTGCAAGCTACTTTGAGGACTCTCACCCATATAGTACAGACTTTTGGATGATGTAACAGGCGAATAAGTCTGGCGCCAGTATGATCCAACGCGACTATTACCCGCGAGACCGTAACCGCCACGCAATTTCAGGTTGTCGAGCCATCCTCTGAAAGGCTCCATGAATGCTTCTTCCGAAATGCGCCATGCTGCCGAAGCTGCCGGGAAGAATCCCCATTTGTTGCCGGGAGCAAATACGTTTGTTCCATCATAACGTGCTGTGGCATCAATGATGTAACGGTCGCTGAAGTTGTAAGTTAAACGAGTGAAATAAGATTGAGTGCGGCTTGGCTCATCAACCGTTGTATAGGTTGGTTGTGGAGAACCGTCATTCCACATAGACAATACATTATCTATCGAATAGTCTACGGGGTAATAGTCCGAACTGATGTCCATCTTGTTCCTTTCGAGCGAGTTGAACTCAAATCCTACCAATGCAATTATGCTGTGTTTCTCAGAGAACGTTTTGTTGTAGTTTGCTGTGGCGCGGTATGTATAGCGAAAACCGTCTTGATACATACGTTTGGAAACAGGCATACCACCTTTCCCTGAGGCTTCACCGGTTTTGTTCAGGAATATATTGTCGGTTTTGTTGAAGATATAGTTATATGTACCTTCACCGCGAAGAACAAGACCTTTGATGGGTTGCCATGTTAATCCTACGTTGTACGAGTTAGTAAATTGCATTTGTTTCTTGTGCTCGTTGACAATGTTGTAGTAAGGGTCGTTCAGGTTATATAGAGCTGACGGGTCATATTCGTCACCCATATCGCCTTCGGTCTGGCTGTCGAGTGTATCAACATTGGGGAAACGAATGGCATCGCGCAGTTTGCGTCCGCTTGAAATGCTGGCGCCATCAATAACGGTACGGGTTAGTTTACTTTGGAAATCCAATTTCAACGCTTTGTTGAGGTGGCGGGTAAACTTCGCATTGATGTTATCGCGTGTATAGTTAGAACCAATCATGATGTAATCTTCATTGTCGCGAATGTAGCTCAGATTGTATGTCATCTTTTCGTCACCACCCATGATGCTCAACGTGTAGTTTTGCTTCACACCGGTGCGTCCGAAAAGCTCGTCTTGCCAGTCGGTACCTTTTACCGATTTATAGATGTCCACATCTTCCCAGCGACCATAACGATCGAAAAAGCCCGCGTTCTCTGTTGGGTCAAGCTCTTTCTGCATATATACATATTCGTAAGGAGACATAACCGGATAGTGGTTGTACATCTTACTGAAACCAAAAGAGGTATCGAAACTGATTTTTATCTTACCTGCTTTACCTGTTTTGGTAGTGATGAGGATTACCCCGTTAGCACCTTTAGCACCGTAGATAGCAGTAGAAGAAGCATCTTTCAATACGTCAATGCTCTCAATATCGCCCGGAGGAACATCATTGATGCTACTTACTTCGAAGCCATCAACAATGTAAAGTGGGTCATTATCTTGTGTAATAGAACCACCCCCGCGCACGCGAATGTTGATTGAAGCATCGGGCGAACCTTGGGTGGTCACTACGCTTACCCCTGCCAAGCGTCCGCTAATAGCTGCTGCTGCCGATGTTACAGGAATATCCTTCAGTGTGTTTGCTCCAATCGAAGCTACCGAACCGGTAAGGTCACCTCTTCGGCGCGAGCTATAACCAATTACCACCACTTCATCGATGGCTCTGGCATCATCTTGCAGGGTGATGTTCAATATTTTCCCGGCTACGGCGGTTACTTCTTGGTCTTTCATACCAAGATACGAAATTTTCAACTTGCTGTTTTGTGGTACATTCACGGTGAATTCACCATCAACGTTGGTGATTGTCCCGTTTCCGGGGTTGTCTTTCTGAACAACAGATGCACCAATTACAGGGTCACCGAATGTGTCCTTTACAACACCCTTTACAGAGATCTGTTGTGCATAAACATTCCATGAACCCAACATCAAAAATGAGAGCAACAGTAAAATTGATCTACTCTTACTCATTTTGTCTTGTTTCTTTGTTTTCATTAATATTACGATTTGTTTGCTATTAGTATTCCAACTCTTTGTGGAGTCAAAAAAGTGTTTCTCACATGAGGCGTATTGTGGTTTTTAACCGATACGCCTTTTCGTTTTTTTTTTAGGAGGAGTTGTACGAATTGTTTCTCATAGGGTTAATGTTATAATTAGTGTTTTCGGGATAACATATATCGCTGTTATGCAGACAAAGGTAAATGGCTCAGCTGACTTTGTTTTGCACAAATTAACGTCTTACGTACACTTTTTGAGAAAGGATAAAAAAGTAACAGGTGGTCGAAAAATACACAAACGGGGAGAAAATTATACTTTTTGGTCGAAAACACAGGTAGAGAATTTCATAGGCACTTTGATTGATACTGTATTAAATTTATGCCTGTAGCTTGCTTTGATAAATCTTTTTACCGTTTTCGCTTTTCGCGGATTGATGAATTTATGTCAATAAGATAGCAGAATGTGCCAGTGTGTTCGTCAATACGCCTACGTTGCTTTCTTTTGCGATTCTCACCATCCGAAATCTGTTCTGTTCGAGCAATGCAAAAGTGCCTCTATAAGCCTTCTGGAAGGGGTGTGTTTGAAACAAAATGCGCCTATGGATCAACAGTCTTCTGCTTATGGCTCGAACTCCCTCATCCATAGTCTCATGCATCAAGAGCCATAGGCGGAGAGGGAAAAAAGCACTGGCTTGTGAGAGGTAATGAACTGAGTTTTGAATCTCTTTGGACTGTGTTTTGAATCAAAACTCAGTCCAAAAAAGATGCATTACAGGGCTTGTGGGTGGTGTTTTGCTGTTTTTGTCTCTTTCTGTGGTGTCTTTTAGCGCTTTTCCTTAATACGTTTTCCTTCGCTTTTTCTTGGGTACGTAGCTCTTTCCTCCGAATTCTCGCAAGGAAATGGAGTTTGACTAAATGATAGTTGTGATAAAAACTAAAACTTGCCGGTTGGTGAGTTTTTTTTATGAAGAGTCTACTTTTTACGCTTATACTCCTTGGGCGAACAATTCATCATTGACTTAAACACTTTACTAAAATATTGCGGACTGGCAAAACCACACATATAGGCAATTTCTGAGACCGAACTTCCACCTGCTTCTAATAATTGTATCGACCGCTTGATGCGCATGTTGCGCACAAAATCTACTGGCGATACTCCTACCATTGATTTGATCTTGCGATAGAAAACCGTGCGGCTCATATTTAATGTTTCGGCAAGGTCGTCGATGCGGAACTCCGGGTTTTGCATCTGCTCCTCAATGCTAGCGATGAGTGTACGAAGGAATTCGTCGTCAATATTGGTAACTTGTGGTGCCGAGGGGGTAAGTTGGCTCATTATAGACGGACTTTCTTGCACAGTTATTGCTTCCTTACTATCGACAGGGCGGTTGATGTAAAGCTTGTAAAGCACTTCGCGTTGTTTCAGTAGTGAGGTTACCCGTGCTTTGAGGTAAGTGGAGTTAAAGGGCTTACTGATGTAATCGTCGGCTCCATATTCCAGTCCCTGTACACGGTCTTCGATAGACGATTTGGCAGATAACAGGATAACCGGAATGTGACTGGTATCGCGATTTGCCTTCACGCTTTTAAGGAATTCAATACCATCCATTTCGGGCATCATGATGTCACTGATAATGATATCGGGTATTTCGTTGAGTGTTATTTCAAGACCCTGCTTCCCATCTACGGCTTCGAGTGTGCGATATTCTTTTCGTAAAATGTTAAGGATGAAGTGCCGCAGTTCATCGTTGTCTTCAACCACCAAGATAGTATCTCTATCGTCGTTGGAGCGTGTTGTTACTTCTGTTGCAGCTTCTTCTTTTTTGTCGGCTACCGTTGTGCCCTCTTTCTCGATGTTATCTTTTTGTAGTAACTCTACATTGTCATCTGCGGTATAGCTACTGAGCTTGCCGGGCAGGGTGATAGAAAATGTGCTTCCTTTGCCCGGTGCGCTGTCTACCAATATAGTCCCGTGCATCAGTACGAGCAGTTCATTGACGAGCGAAAGCCCGATTCCGGTAGAGAGTCCCAAATTGCGGTCGTTGTTCGTCTCAAAGCGGGCGAAAAGCCGGTTTACATGGTTTACGTTGAATCCCTTACCATCATCTTTTACGGTGGCGGTAAAGGAATCTTCGGTAATGGTGATGGTTAATACAATGGATTTATTGTTGGCTGTGTACTTAAAAGCGTTGGAAAGCAGGTTGTACACAATCTTCTCGAACTTATCTACATCGGTGTACATCAAGCAACTCTTTTCGGCGCTGACGAACTGGTAGTTGATGTTTCGCTGGTGGGCTACCGCTTTGAAGCTGCCAAACATATTGCGCGCAACTCCCACAATGTCTACCTCCTCAAGATAGATCTTCATCTTGTTGTTCTGTATCTTGCGGAAGTCAAGGATTTGATTAATGAGTTGTAACATGCGGTTGGCGTTCTTCTTGGCAACCTGCATATTTTCCAATCCTTCTTCCGAAAGGTGTTCGTTATTCATCACCTCTTCAATAGGGTTGACAATCAGTGTAAGTGGTGTACGCAATTCATGGCTGATGTCGGTGAAGAAGCGCAGTTTCAGGTTGGTTAGCTTCTGTTCCAGATTTACTTTGCCGCGCAGGGTAGCGATATATAACAAAATATAGACGATTGATATAATAAGAACAATCGTGATTAGTGCATAGAGTAGCATCGCCCAGATTGTTTCTTTGAACAACGGGCGAACCTTTACCGACATGGATGTGATGTTGTCTACCCATACGCCATCACCGTTGGTGGACTGTACCTGAAACTCGTAGTTGCCTGCCGCAAGGTTGGCAAAACCTGCCGAGCGGTTGTGTCCCACATGCATCCACTCGTCGCTCAGTCCTACCATGCGATAGGCGTATTTAATGCCGTCCGACGCGGTGTAGTCGAGTGCCGCGAAACTTATCATTACATTCCTTTCGGTGGCTGCCAACTCCAATACCCGTTCGCCGCTATAGAGCGACTGTTTGCGGTAGCTGCCGTCTACATATATCTCTACATCGGAAAACACAATAGAGGGGATGAATGAACTTTTTCGCATCTTCTCGGGGTCGATAGAGAGTGCTCCGTAGTTGGTGCCAAACACAAGCTTGCCCGATTGGCGTATCACTGGGAGTGCTTCGGATATCTTAAAGCGGGTCTTTAGCGAACGGCTGTTGTAGTTGTCGAAGCTGTTGTTGGCGGGGTTGAAGCGGGCAAATCCATTCTCGGATGCAATCCAAACATTCTTCTTCCGGTCTTCGATTGCCGATAACGAGAAGTCGGAATCTATTTCTTCATTCTTTTTGAAATGAGAAAAAGAGATATCGTTCGACAGCAAATTGTTGTCACTCGTTCGGTTGATACCGCCGCTTAGGGTAGAGACAAATAGTACTCCATCGGCTCCCTGGCAGATATTAAGCACGTCGCTATTGCTCAAACTTTCGGGATGTAGCCCGGCTGTGTTATGATAAAAGCGAATGGCTTCGGGTTGCTGAAACTCTAAAGAGAAACTTATCAGCCCTTGCGTACTGCCAATGAGAAGGGTGCCGTTTTGGGTTTCGTACATACAGCGTACTTTGTCGCACGTATGAATAGGGTAGTTGTTCAGTGAATTACCCGCATGGATGAAACGTAATTTCCCATCGGTGGCAACAGTATCAATCAGGTTTATGCCACCGGTAAAGGTTCCTATCCATATTCGCTTTTTAGAATCTTGCATAATGGAATAGACCGAACTGGAAGAAATGCTGTAGGGATCTGTCTCTTTGGGCAAGAACTGTGTAATGCGGTATCTGTTTTCATGGGTGGGTTGCAGACGAAACAAACCGGCTTGCCTGCTGCCCAGCCAGATGTTTTTTTCATGATCTTCGAAGATACTGTATATGTTTACACCAAACTTAACGTGCGGATCCTTCAGAATTTCTCCACTTCGGGAGAGGTTGCCCAGCCAGTTGTTTTGCGCGTCGTAAAGACAAACCTTACTATCGGAAATGAGAACAGCCGGTTTCTCCGAAACCCATAATCGCTCCTTGCTGTCTTCGCAAAGGGCGCGTACTTCCGCGTGTTTATTGTTGTAGATGTATTCAAAATTCTTCTCCGAGAAAGTAAGATGCACAAAGCCATCTCCAGTAGCTACCCAAATGTTTTTATGCGAATCGATTAAATAGGTGTATAGATTGAACGAACAGAATTCCTTCTTGTTATCTACAAGTGTATAGGCTTGCTCCATCCGTTCGTTGTGCGTATTGTAAAAGCATAGTTCGCCGTCTTGTGGTCTTATCCAGATGCAATGATATTCGTCTTCGTGAATGAAACATCCTTGTGGCCGGTCTTGTACCATTTCCCGAAGAGGATAATCCAGAAACTTCATTTCATCCTTTTCCATATCATAGCGAATGATGGATTTGCGTTTGCTCATCATCCATATAATGCCTTGACTGTCTTGATAGAAGTCTGTTACACCAATTACGTGGTTGCCATTAATGGTTGGTTTTACCTTCGAAGTGTTCGTTTGTGGGTCGTAGATAATTATGCCGTCGTTTTGCGCTATTAGTATTTGCCCGTTGTGTAGTTTCCACAATGCGTTGATGTGTTGCATCTTCATTTCGGGTGCGCAGGCTGTCACCTCTCCGTTGGGTAAGTACTTCACAAAGTAGCCTTTGCTAGTAGCCAGATAAATGCCGTCGGTAGTCTCGGCAAAGTAAACGAAAGGCATAGCATCCGACATTTTTTTCTTTCCGATAATGGTGACACCCTTGTCGCTCAATATCCATTCGTCACCATCTTTATCCAGTACTATATTATAAATAACATCGCCCAGCGAGTTGGAATTGGAATGGTCGTAAAGCCCTACAGCTCCTTTCTTCCAGTAATTAGCCTCGTCTATGCGATAGAGTTCACCCTTAAAACCTACACACCAAGTGATGCCGTTTGCCAGTACATAGACTTTGCGTATAGGATTTACCATGATGTTTTCGTGGTAACGGAAAACTTGTTCAAAACTGTTCTTGTGTGTATCAAACAGGTAGAGCTGTTCGTTGTAGGTTAGGCACCAGATGTTATTCAAGGCACTGTTTTCGATATACGTCAGGCGGTGGTTTGTCATGCGTATACTATCCGACGGGTAGGTTTTGAAGTTCTCGAAAGCATACCCATCGTAGCGCACTAAACCATTCCAGGTGCTCATCCAGATATATTCATTTGCATCCTGAATAAGGTTCAGAACGTTATTTTGTGTAAGTCCGTCATTGCTTGAATAGTGCTTCACATTGACAAGGCTTTGTGCCGAGACAAAAATTGAAAGCCCCAAAAGGATGATTAAAAAAGGTGTACGCATAGCAGTAAATAAAAAGTCGACTTAAAAGTAGGTAAAATAATTGAAAGTACAACTGGTTGGTTTATTACTGCACGTTTTTGGTCGAATAGTGTAAACGGGGGGGTAAAAGGAAAGGGTACATACCGTGCAAGTATGTACCCTCATCAAAAATAAGTTCAAATAGTTCTACTTATACCAATCTGTATTTGTTTTGCCGGAGCTCTTAGCCCAATCTGCGTATTTAGGATAGGTAACGTCTATGCGCACACCTTCTTCCGGCCAGTTGAATGTAGCTGCTTTTGATAAATGCAGTGCGAATGGGAAGTTATCGCTTGAAACGTAGTACAGCTTATCTTCCGGTCTGGACTCATCATGCTTCGTTCCAAAGAGATCCATGTCGGCCAATGCGGTAGGAGGATATTTTACCATGTGCACTTCGCGTCCTCTTCCTTCGTTGGTCTTTACGATAATGAAAGGATTGTATGGAGGTTGCATAAGCCTGTCGTAAACAGTATTAACTTCCGTAGTAACGGTAAATGTTTTACCAACAACTTCCTTTGCATTATCAAAGAGGATGATAGTCGGAGTGTTTTGTCCCGGCTCTCTGTCTTGGCCTTGCATAAACTTAGATACAATACCTTCGGCGTTTTCAATGGTGATTTTGTTGATTCTATCGTCGGCTAACGGGGTGGTTGTATTGGCACCATAGAACTGATAACCAAATCCGTTAATATAAGTAGCTCCATTGTTGAGTACTGTAAACTCATCTACAATTCTGCTTACATACGCAGGAGAAGTCATGTTTCTGTATACGCGGCTCTTGTATTTAATAACAAGGTCGTTCATGTCATAGTCTCCTTGTGTAGGCCAGTTGTCTTCGAATGCCAGAATGCCCGAATACTCTACATATACATCGTATGTGCTGGGAGGGTTAACAGGAGGAAGCACTGGAGGTGTTTCAATGGCGTCTTCTTCAACAATCTGAACGTAGAATGCTGCATCGTAGTAGTCGTTAGGATGTGATACTGTCATTCTGTCTTCAAAGGTCAATGAGATCATGTGTTTGGTAACCGGATCGTGTACAAGCGCTAAAGCTCTCGGTAAACCTTTATCAACAGTATTAAAGAAGCTCATTTTATCAGCATCTGTCGGGAGTCGGCGGAATTCATTGTCCGTAGAATAGAAGGTAGCTGTTTTTGCTAGGTTTTCAATAATATCGCCTTCGTTGTTCGTAAAGCCGTCCGATATAAGAAGCCAACCTATGCTTATACCAGCAGGGAATTTATCTTCAAAACTATCCGTTTCTTCATTCCAATATTTAAGTGATACATAGTCGCCACTGAATACAGGCGAAGATCGCAGAACAGAGGTAATCCGTGGAAATGCAATAATCGGGTTCTTAATATCATCGCGCGATTGCGGAGGGTTATTCGTGGGATAAGTATAATAACCAACTACATTATTATTAAAAGCGCCACTGCCAAGGAAGGCAAGATTGATGGCTGTTTCTTTTGTTACGCGTATATCAATGTTGCCCGGATTGTCAAAATATTGAGGATACATATCAGGAAATTCTGTACCATCCAGGTCACTGAACAATTTACGTATTGAATACAAGAATCCGGCAGGTATATCATTCATTCTTCCTTTCAGGTAAGAAGGCATACCGTTCTTGCTCCAATCTCCCAACGTTTTGTATCCATCGGGATATGTTCTACCACCATCTGTTTGTGCGCGGGTAATATTATTTCCCGATAGATACTCCGATTGGTTAAAGGTAACTTTACTGTCGTTAACCGGCAACTTCACACAAGGTAACACTCCAATATAATCAGAGTAGAGATACACTTCGGTTACAGAAGATGGAATTGTGATTTCGTGGCTAAACGTTCCGTCAGATGCAGTGATAGAGCGGTAAAGCGGTTCTTTCTCGGTAATAGTTGTTACTCCGTCGGCATCGGTAATTACCGGATTCTCATCATAAATTTCGAAGATAACCTGGTAGTTATTCAATCCATAATTCAGAGAGACAGTTACATCCGAGGTGGTTGTGAAGTTAAAATAATCTTCAACGTCTGGCACTTCGGGTTTTACATACAAATCTTTTTCGCTACATCCAATAACAGTCACTGTTAATAGTAGCCCAATACAAATCTTGGTTAGCTGATTGGCCATTTTTACAATAGTCATGCTTTAGGTTTTAATATTAATAATCGGGGCGCAAAAGTAGCGAATGGCTTCTTTATTGCAAAATAAAAAGAGGAAAAGGGTAGTTAATATACTAATTTATAGGAAATTTAGACAATATTACCTACCTAAGAGCAAGGCACTTACCTCTTATTTATCCTTCGCTTCGCTATCCGATTTGAAATTGTACGTTAATATCCGCTCACCATTAACGGCAGAGTTAATGCGTATTTTAAGCCCTTTGTAGCTGGTTGCCACCGAAGGTGCATATTCGCCCAAGTTGAAGGATACTCTACTGTAGCGTTCTATGCTTGAAGTAACGTCACCGTGGTTGTTGTAACGATACTCCAGGTAAATGTATCCATCGTCAGGATTCTCTACTGTGGTATTCTTTACCAAACTAACAAGTGCTTCCTTGTAAGCTGGTGGGTAATAGCCGAAGTAGACGTTCAGATAGTTTGCACCTACCCACATCTCGTAGATGTACACACCATCATCGCCATATTCGGCCTCGTTTTCAGCAGTAAGTTTTTCTACTTGCTTGGTAAGTACATCGTAGAGATAGTTTACGCGTATAGCATGGTCGTATCCGGCGTAGTTGTCTGCCAGTAAAGTAATATCTGCCCACACACGTTTACCGTCCACCGGAATATAATTCGGTATTTGTGAAGCTCCGGGATAGTAAGTGGTTCCTTCATCATCTACCAGGTAGTAATCATTACCGTTTATTACTTTTACAGTTGTCATTCTTTGCATAAAGTTGCCAAGGTCATAACCATCGTCATCAAGACATGATTGCGTTACAGACATTGTTATTAGCAACATTAAGGGGAAAAGGATTGATTTCTTCATTATTCAAAAAAATATCAGGTTAATAGTTCTTCTTAATCACTCATTGCCCTATAAACAAAGAAACCTGGCGTTTACTGCATTAGTTTTGCATTCTTTTTAAAGAAGACTTTACTTTTTAAGGATTTTAACCATCTCACGTGCTGCTTTAGTGGGTGCTCCGGGTGCTCCGAGGGCATCTGCCATGTGACTGTATTCTTGCAACATGGAGGCACGATAATCTTCTTCGCGAAGAATACGGGTTAACTCTTGTCGCACATTCTCTACTTTCATGCCATCGGCAACCAGCTCTTTTACAATTTCCTTGCCGGCAATGAGATTTACCAAAGAGATGAATTTCACTTTGAGTACCATACGACGAAGGAGAGATACAAACCACCCCATGCCTGTATAGTAACATACGATTTGTGGCACACGAAATAGCGCTGTTTCCAGTGTAGCTGTGCCCGATGTTACTAGTGCCACGTCTGCTTGTTGCAGTAATGCGTATGTCTCACCAAAGACAATATTCACCTGATGCTGTCCAATGTACTCCTTGTAATATTCCGGGTCTATTCCCGGTGCGCCTGCCAATACCAGTGTATGTGAGGTGAATTCTGCAGCCGCACGTAGCATTAAAGGCAGGTTGTCCTTAATTTCTTGTTTACGGCTACCTGCCAGTAGCGCGATGATGGGTTTCCCGTTGAGGTTATGACGGTTGGCAAATTCCTCTACTGTTTCTTTATGCGTGGCTTGAAATGCTACGACCTCATCTACCGTGGGGTTACCTACGTAGTGTATGGGATAATTGTGCTTTTTGAAAAACTCTACTTCGAAAGGAAGAATAGAGAAAAGCTCATTTACATCACGTTTAATGTTCTTTATGCGATACTCTTTCCACGCCCAAATCTTGGGAGAGATATAATAGAATACAGGTATTTGCGTTTTGGCATGCACAAATTTGGCAATGTCTAAGTTAAATCCCGGATAATCTACCAGTATTACCACATCAGGATTCCATGTGGCTATATCTGCCTTACATAACCTCATGTTTCTGAAGATAGTGCGCAGGTGTAATAATACCGGAATGAAGCCCATATAGGCAAGCTCCCGGTAGTGTTTCACTAAAGTGCCACCTATCTTTTCCATGAGGTCTCCACCGTAGAAGCGGAATTCAGCTTGCGGGTCTTCTTCTCGCAAAGCAGCCATGAGGTGTGAGGCATGAAGATCGCCCGAGGCTTCGCCAACGATGAGGTAATACTTCATAATGTGTTTACTCTGTTATGGATAATCTACTTTGTAGTTCGGAAATAAACTCATAAGCAGTTACGTCTACTGTGGTAGGTGTAATAGCTACATATCCGTTGGCAAGTGCCCAGTTGTCGCTTTTCTCGTTGACTGGTGCGTCAGGAACAAATTCGCCCGTGAGCCAGAAGTATTTATCGTCGTGTCTACGTGGACAAGATTCAAATTCGTGCATCCAACGTCCTAAAGCTTGTTCGCAAACCTTTATGCCCTTAAATTGGGGGAGCTTTGGAAAGTTTACATTTAAGCACACTCGCTTTGGTAATCCTTTTTCGAGTACCATTGATGCTATTTCGCGAATGTAGGGCTCGCAGGGAGAGAAGTCGGCGTCGCAATCATGATCACAGAGTGAGAAGCCGATGGATGGGATGTAGTTTAAACAACCTTCGATAGCTACACCCATAGTACCCGAGTAATGCACATTCGTTCCTGAGTTATCACCGTGGTTGATACCGCCAACAACTAAATCGGGTGTGCGGTTTAATACTGTGTTTCGCGCCAGCTTCACGCAGTCGCTCGGTGTTCCCGAACAGGCGTAAATAGTTAGCCCTGGCTCTTGTTTAACTAGCCGGTAGTGTACAGGAACGGTAGGGGTAAGAGCACAGCCCGAACCAGATCGGGGTGAATCGGGAGCCATAACTACAACTTCGCCCAGCGGACGCAGATATTTGATAAGTTCGTTGATTCCTTTGGCGGTAAAACCGTCGTCGTTTGAAATGAGAATGAGAGGTTTGTTATTATTCATTTTTATATTGTTTATTTACTGTTCTTAATTCCATACTAGAAGATGTCTACGCTTGGAGTTGCGCTGTCGTTTCCAAATAGAAGAATAGTGCCATACCTATCATTATAAGCCCAAGTACTCCGTAGAATAATCGTGCTCTGCCTCTTCCTACATTGCGCACTATCATCTGTGCATTGCGAGCGGTAAAGAACCAGTTCCAGTTTAGTAGTGCTGCCAGTAAGGCTACTACCCCAGCCAACAGAAACAGGCCTTGAACAAAATAATGTGGTGACACTATTGCAAACCTTTTATTCGTTATCGAACTGTATGAGTCGTGAGCCATCTTCTTGCTCTTCGATGGTAACTTTTACAACGTTACCCGGTAGCAGTTCCTCTACCAATTCGGGCCATTCAATGAAGCAAAGCGCACCACTATAGAAATAATCTTCATAGCCCATGTCATACACCTCTTCGAGTTTCTTGATTCGGTAAAAATCGAAATGGTAAATGAGTTCTCCCGTTTCGTCCGAACGGTATTCGTTTACAATGGCGAAAGTTGGTGAAGTTATTACATCGCTTACCCCCAATACCTCGCACACAGCTTTGATAAAGGTTGTTTTCCCAGCTCCCATCTTTCCGTAGAGTGCAAAGACCGTGTTATCGCCCATTGCTTGTATAAATTCTTTGGCGGCTTCTTGTATCCGGTCTATGGCTTGAATTTGTATTTCCATAAATGTATTTAATGCAATTAGTGAAATGTAAAGTTATTAACTATCTCGGAGTTAGTGTTGCTAGCGGAATGATCATTTCTTCCATAGAAACTCCTCCATGTTGGAAGGTGTTTGTGTAGTAACTCACGTAGTAGTTGTAATTATTAGGATAAGCGAAGAAATCGCGTCCTGTCGCAAAAATATAGTTTGTACCCATACTAAGTGGTGGAAGTTCTGCCTGTTGTGGCTTGTTTATCTCAAATACTTGCTTGGCATTATAGGTCATGTTTCGTCCTAACTTATGTCGCAAACTAGTATTGAGGTCTTTAGTACCCACCACCTTGATAGGATTATCTACTTTGATACTACCATGATCGGTAGTTATGACTACTTTATATTTTTTCTCTGCCAGTATCTTTAATAGTTCCTTCAGTGGCGAGTGTCTGAACCACGATAATGCCAGACTACGATAGGCAGCTTCGTTGGTGGTTAGTTCCCGAATCATTTTACTCTCCGTACGGGCATGAGACAGCATGTCAATGAAGTTGAAAACAATCACGTTCAAATCGTGTTGATACAGCCGGTCGAGTTGTCCTAATAGTCGTTCGCCACTTGCTATATCATTTATTTTGGTGTATGTGAAACTGTCTTTACGTCTGTACCTGTCGATGTGAGTACCTACAAGTGGTGATTCGTTAATGTTCTTTCCTTCTTCCTCTTCTTCGTCCACCCAAAGGTCGGGAAACATTTCAGCAATTTTGTTAGGCATCAGTCCCGAGAAAATAGCGTTGCGTGCATACTGCGTAGTCGTAGGTAGAATACTGTAGTACAATTCCTCTTCTACAGTGAACCATGTAGCTATCTCTTTCTCTATCGCTTTCCATTGGTCGTAGCGGAAGTTGTCTACTACAATGAAGAACACTTTTTCTTTTTTATCAAGTAGCGGGAACACCGCGTGTTTTATTAAATCAGGGCTCATCAACGGACGGTTTTCTTTGTTATCCATCCAGTCGAGGTAGTTTCGTTTAATGAACTTGATAAACGCTGCATTTGCCTCTGTTTTCTGCATAGAAAGGAGTTCGTTCATGGAGCTTTCGCTCTCTTCCAGCTCTAATTCCCAATATACCAAGCGGCGATACACTTCTATCCAGTCGTTGAAGGTCAGTGAGTCGTTAATCTGCATTCCTATCTTACCAAAATTCTGTTGATAGCTGGTTTGGGTTGTTTCGGTAACAATTTCTTTGCGGTGCAAATTCTTTTTGATGGATAACAGTATTTGGTTCGGGTTGACAGGCTTTATCAGATAATCGGCTATTTTTGAACCGATAGCCTGATTCATAATGTCTTCTTCCTCGCTTTTGGTAATCATCACCACCGGGACAGTTGGGTTAATTTCCTTTATCATGGAGAGTGTTTGCAACCCACTCAACCCCGGCATGTTTTCATCTAAGAAAATAAGGTCGAAGGAGATATTTTTGCAGCAATCCAATGCATCACGACCGTTGCTCACGGTAGTGACTTTGTAGCCTTTGCTCTCTAAAAATATAATATGCGGACGAAGCAATTCTATTTCATCGTCTACCCAAAGAATATGCCCTAATGCTGTTTTATTCATCGAATTCTATATAATCTAAATTCAAAAGTTCTTCATAATCAGAGGCGAGCTGCTCTTGATAGAACATGTCGTATTCCTCAAAGCTATAGTATTTCATCAATAATTCGTAGTTCTCTTCAGAAATAATAACAGCCCGCATGTTTTTTAACAATTCGGCAATGCTTGCGTTAGCATATAGCTGTCGTTGATATTGTCGTGCTTCGTCTATGCTCATAAACGATCGTACTTGCAACATGCCGATACCACGTTCGTGTACAAAAGAGAGTTCAAAGTTCTTCACGATGAAATTGGAGAAGTTGTAGCGTGCTACTTCATACAACAGTTCGTTCTCATTGACTGTTCCTGTTTCGTATGCTAAGATAAATAACGAAGGTACTTGCTTATCTGCACTGAACGCTGATATTAGCGAGTCTCTTACTTGTTCATCCTGTGCTACTGTTTGCCGTCGTTCCCAAATTGAACCAAACGAACCCGTACCACCGGAAAGCGAACGACCTTCTTGTACTCCTTTTAATATATAAGCTGCCAATTCTGTAATTTCATTTTCGGGATAGTTTTGTACTAACTCTTTTAGCTCGGTCAGGAAGTCTGCTTGATTACCTTCTTGCAGTTGTGTAACTGCGTGTAGGAACATGAACTTCGGGCGATGCTTGCCTAACGGATATTTAGTGCGCGATATTTCGTTGTTTGCCGCTACCAACCGGTAATCTCCTTGTTGATACGCTGTATAGGTGTTGGCATAAAGCGAGTCCTCCAAGTGCTTGCCGTGCATAGCGTTGTATCTATATTCGGGGTCGCTCAACAATAAGGCGTACTTACTATCAGGGAATAACGCAATGAGTTCATCCTTGTATCGTTCGGATTCTGTAGGTTTCTCCCAACGGGCATAAAGCAAGTAAAGATTGTAATAGACGTAGTCCATCTCGGGATAGTCGGGGAAGTCTTGTATCAAACGCATCAAAGTACGCTCCGACAACGCAAACTCATCCAATTTATCTTTATACAACAATCCCAGTCCATAGAGCGCGTCGGAGAGTATCTTGTTTGATTCTGTCATTGCCTCTTCTGTTAGTGGTATTTGGCTGAGGTAGAACTCTATCTCGTTTTCCTCACCTCCGGCAGCCACAACATCCTCAGAGGAAGTGGCCACAGTGGTACTGTCGGTTGGGTTGGTGGTGGAGGCTACGGTAAGTGAGTCTTCTTGTTCGCTATAATCCACTTCAAAATCATCTAACGCCACTACGGTTTTGTTTTTTCTCCGCCAGTTATCTTCCAGTTTACGTTGCCCCCACTTTCGTTGAAAATCGGTTTTCCCTTGCGATACCAATTGCTGATTGTAGAAGTACCATTTAGTTTCTCCCATAGTTCCGGGTGTGCTAATGGGTGTGGCAGAGGGTAGATTATTCATCATATCGGCTGTTTTCTGTAGCCGTTCTTCTGCTTTACGCGCTTCTTCTTCCCGACGGGCTATCTCTTCTATAACACGCTCTACGGCTGCTATTCGCTCTGGCTCGCTCAGGGTAGCGAGGTGTTGCAGGCTATCTTGCAGGTGTATAGCAGTGGTGTAAGTAACCAGTTCATCCAGTACTTCGGAGCGTTTGTTTACTGTTTTATAGTCGGGGTGATCTTTCTCTATTAGGCTAATGGCGTCGGCATAGGCTTGTTGTGCTCCCACATAATCTTTCTGCACCCAGCATAGGTTACCCAACTTTAGTTGCAGTATTCCTTTTTCCACTCCGTTTCGTGTAGACTTTTCTACTCCTTCTTTGTATTCAACGAGGGCTTTCACGGTGTCTTTACGTGCCAGATAAATGTTGCCGAGAGCATAATGGAGTTGGTCGAGATAGGGGATGTTCTTGTAATCGCCTGCCATGCGTCGTAGTTTCTTTATTGTCTTATCTCCTTCCGAAGCCGATATTACTTCGGTCTGACGAATACGAGCGTTTAAACTAAGCTCGTACTCGGGGTTCATTTTTATCACTTTGCCATACGCCTCGAACGCGTTATTGTTTTCTTCCAGTTGCTGAAAAACCTGTCCTAATAGATAGTATTGACGTGCTTTTGCTTTTCTGTTCTTTTCTCCTTTTATTGTTTTCTGCAAATATGGGAGTGCTTCACGAAAACGCTCTTCCTCCAACAATATATTGCCGTATGTGGCTGTATAAAAAGCTATTTGTGAATCGGGTAAACTGTCGTTGTTTAGTTTGCGCATCACATCCTCCGCTTCGTAGTACCAATTAAGTTCGGTATAGCAGCGTGCTAACCAGATACCGGCTTCGGAAGTTATCTTTGGCTGACCTGCATACAACCGCATGATGTAGGAAAAAGTAGCTACTGCATCTATAAAGTCGCCCTTATGGAACTGCGCCTTTCCCATTAGCATCCATGCGTTGTGCAGAAATGGATTGAACTCTCCGCGTTTTAACCATTGTTTATACGCCTCGGTGTAGCGCGTTCCGGGTTTACGCACAGGACGGCGTTTAATGGAGTGCTGACTGATGGCTTTTTGTGACTTCTCTATAGCCCGTTCAAAGTTGCTTTTTCCTGTACCTACTGTCTTTGCATTTCCAATAGGGTAGAGTGGAATAAGACGCATATAGTTATCTTTGTTCTGCTGCTGAATGGCAAGTAATCCATCTTTGTATGCCTCGTTTCCATTAAAATAGACATTGTAGCGCGTGGTAAATGATTGGTAGAAACGACTTCCGGCTGTGTTCTTTTTAGTGGAACACCCCATAATCGTTGTCAGCAGCAACAAGAAAACAACAATATGTATTCCTTTTACTCTTTTCATATAGGTAGGTTTACTAATTGTTTTCCCAATTTGCTAATCGCATAAACTACGATTGAGAGAAAGATAATACTTGCTCCCGAAGGTATGTTCAGGTAATACGAAGCAATCAATCCGCCTACACAGCATAAACAGCCAATGCCGATGGATATCCAGATTATTTTCTTGAAGTTATTGGTGAAGAGGTTGGCTGTCATCTGAGGAATAGTTAGCAACGACATAACCAATACTATACCCACCATGCGTAAGCATCCTACAATGGTGAGCGCAATGAAGAACATTAGCATATACTCAAACCACACAACGGGAAGACCTTGCGAACGTGCAAACTCCCTGTCGAAAGCAATATAAATGATGGGGTTGATGAATACGGCAAAAAAGGCTATCAACAAAATAGAGATGACACCCAACACGAATAAGTCTGTAGTGGTGATTGTCAAAATATTGCCAAAGAGATAAGCAGATAAATCGGGTGTAAACCCCGGTGCCATAAAACTAAAGATGATACCCACTGCCATGCCGAATGCCCAAAACGTAGCTATCGCCGAATCTTCGCGCATATCGCTTCGCTTACTGAGCCACTCTACACCAAACGCGGAAAAGACCGAGAAGATTCCCGCTGTCAGAATAGGTGATACGCCCATGTATAGCCCGATGCCTACCCCGCCAAATGAAGCATGAGTAATTCCTCCGCTGATAAAGACCAATCGACGGGTAACGATGTATGTGCCTATAATACCACATGCGATGCTGGTAAGCAAAGCTCCCAGTAGCGCATGCTGGAAAAAAGCATATCGCAGTATATCCATAACTTTACTAATGTGTTTTTGTCGTTGCTGTCCGTCGTTCTCCTACGAGCAGAAAAACTTCATCTTTGATATCGTCGGGCAGACAAACACCTCTCAGTTGCAAACTTCTGACCCAGCCTGCTACTTCTACCTCCCTCATGGTGTAGAATACTTCTCTGAACGCTTCCGTTTGTTCTTCTGTATATTCATCGGGCAAAATACCGATGTATTGGTCGAGCTCTTCGTCGTCGTAATATTCTATTTGCTTGCTTACTGCAGCCAGCAGACTGTCTTTTTCGCAAGTGGAGTGCTGTCCGCAACATTCGCTATCTATTTCTACTATTTGGGGCATTTCTTTCAACTCACCACGGGCTATCTTCTTTTTCAATCGCACATGATGAATCATAGCAAAGGCAATGCCAAGCAGTAAAGCGTAAACTAATATCCACATACGTTTATTCTAATGATTCCCTGCAAAGTTAAGAAACTGTTTTGAATTTCCACAGAATAATTATTATGGGATGCTTTTGTTTTTTCTTTCGCACTCTTTTCGTCTGTTTCTTCTCTTTTTGTGGCTCAAATAGCCCGCTATTATCGCCTTAAAAAGAAAACAAACAACCAGAGAATAGCACTAAATAAAAGAACAAGCAAATTCAAAACAGTTTCTAAGATTAAAACCTTACATTTGCATCCTACGGGAGTTAAAAACATGAAACAGAACAGTCAAAGTACATACAAGTTTGGGCTGATAACTACCTCTGCGTTTGTTATCGCCAACATGATTGGTACGGGTGCGTTTACCTCTTTAGGGTTTCTGTTGTTGAATACTTCCAACTTCATAACTATCTTGCTGCTTTGGCTGCTGGGCGGTATCATCGCTCTTTGCGGAGCATTGGCATATGGAGAGTTGGGGGCAGCTATGCCACGTTCGGGTGGCGAGTATCATTACCTTAGCCAGATATACCATCCGTTTGTAGGCTTTTTGTCGGGTTGGGCTTCTTTGATTGTCGGTTTTGCCGCACCAATCGCATTGGCTTGTATGGCATTTAGCAACTATCTCTACAAAATGTTTCCCGCACTACCTTCGCCTGTGGTTATCGCTGTTTTGGTGCTTACGTTTATTACATTAATTCATGCGTATGACGTAAAAGCAGGTGGAGTGATTCAGCGATACTTTACCCTGTTTAAGGTACTTATCATACTTGCTTTCATTGTTTGCGGATTTTGCTTGTCGGATGCACAGCCCGATATTGCCCATTCGGTAAGCTCCTTTGCTTGGGATGAAGTGTTCTCTACCGGTTTTGCCGTTTCGTTGGTTTGGGTGTATTATTCGTATTCGGGCTGGAATGCTTCGGCATATATGGCAAGCGAGATTAAAAACCCGCAGCGGGTTATTCCCCGTTCACTTTGCATCAGTACCATATTGGTTACTGTTTTGTATATATTGCTCAACGCGGTGTTTCTGTTTTCTACCCCTGTTAATGCCATGAAAGGTGAAATAGAAGTTGCGTTAATCTCCGCACAACATATTTTTGGCGTTAATTTTGGTAATGTCATGGGGCTGTTGATTGCCATCTTGTTGTTGTCGAGTATTAGCTCGATGACTTTTCTCGGACCAAGGGTATCGCAGGTAATGGGCGAAGACACCTATATTCTTCGTGCTTTGTCGTATCGCTCCAAGAAAGGTACACCCTATGTGGCTATCTGGCTGCAATATGCGGTAAGCTTTTTGTTGATTATTACCGATTCGTTTGCATTGGTAACAAGATATACCGGTATCACCCTCTCACTCTTTGCGATGATAACCGTGGTGGGAGTTTTTGTACATCGCAAACGATTTCCACATGCCAGCCGACCTTACAAAACATGGGGATATCCCTTTGTTCCGCTTTTGTTTATTGTACTCATCCTTTGGTCTATTGTTTATTTAATATTCGATGATTTTGCAAAAGTGGCTACAGGCGAACAAACAACTGTATGGATGACACTGATGAGTTTGCTTACACTGTTCACCGGGGCAGTTGTCTATTTCTTGAATAAAATTGTACTAAAATATAAAGATAAAAACACGTGTATATGAAACCCAATTTCTTAATCATCTTATTGTTAACTGCTGGACTGATGATGCTTTATGCCTGTGATGCGAAGAAAAAGCCAGTATCGCCCAGTGAAGAAACTGATACAAACGAACAGATAAACGATTTGCCCGAAGAACAACTGGTAGCTAACGAAGCGCTAAACGATGCTGCCTATTTTGTGGCAGGATTACCTGTTACCAATACGCGTAGTAAACTCTATGGGCTAAGTCAAACCAGCGAATGGAAAGCGCATGCGCGCAACATGGATCAAATATGGAACTCCTTTCAACAGAATGCTCCCAAAATACTCTCTTTCACTCAAACAGAGCTGGAAGATATAAATAAACAATGCAAAACATTGTTCTATCCTTTTGGCGGACCGGATTTCCTCTTCTCCAATGCCTTCTTTCCGCAGGTAGACACTTACTTCTTAATAGGGTTGGAGCGTACCGGACAAGCTATTCGGGTTAAGCACCCTTCGGCAAAGACCTATCGCTTGTATCAGGATGCGGTTTCGGATGTGTTAAGTCTTAGTTTCTTTCAGACGCGGGATATGAATGTGGAAGAAGAAAATGATACGATAGACGGGGTAATCCCCATCATTTCTATGCTCATGGCACGCACCGACAAAGAAATTATCAGCATAGAGAACGTGCGTATTGATGAAAACGGAACGATTGTAACCTCAAATGGTGAACAAACGGGCTTGGTAGAAATGAAGTTCTTTCGCAAAGGAACCAGTAAGTTGCAACGTTTGTATTACTATGCTACCGACTTGAGCAATGATGGACTGAATAGCAACCAGCCACTTCTGAAGTATATTCGTAAACTCGACAAGAACACCACTGCTACTTTTGTAAAATCGGCTTCGTACCTCATGCACGAACCATCGTTCAGTATGGTACGCGATTTGATTCTTAGTTCCTCGAAAGCTGTGTTGCAAGATGACTCCAGTGTACCTTTTGCTGCATTTCAACCCAATTTGTGGAACATTACGTTGTACGGAACGTTTTACAAACCCGTTGCTGCATACGCACAGTATCCGCAGTTGGAGTTGCGTGATGCGTATCAACTGGGTGAGCCGAAACCGTTGAATTTCAGAATTGGGTATTCAAGACAATCCAACCTGCTGTTGGCGAGAAGAAGGTAGATTGCTTACGCTCATAACTTATTGGATTATGCTCATAACTCATTGACTTATGACTATAACTCATTGAGTTATCGTCGTAACTTATCTCTTTAACTGTGATATCTCTACTCCTGCTATCTTCAGGTCTTCCCAAAATAGAGGATACGATTTACTAACCACTTCCGGTTCTAGTATTCGCATTTGCGGAACATACATTGCTGCCGGTGCAAACGCCATCGCCATGCGGTGATCTTCGTATGTTTTAATCTCAGGGGTGGTTTGTGGTTCACATCGTTCGCCATTCCAATAGAGGATAGAGTCTTTTTCCTGATGAAGTATGTAACCAAGTTTACCCAATTCGCTGATGAGTGCACCTATACGGTCGGTCTCTTTTATCTTCAGACTTTGCAGTCCGCTGAAGTAGAACGGGATATTCTTTAAGGCACAGGTAACTACGAAAGTTTGTGCCAAATCAGGAATATCTACCAAGTCTTCTTCAAGGCGACTTACACAACTGTTGTTTTTGGTTAGTATCACTCCATCTTTCGTGAAGGATGTATCAACCCCGAGTTTGCGAAAAAGTTCAGCACCTCTTCTATCGCCCTGATAGCTGTTGGGTAACAGACCGGGCAGCGTAATTTCTGCTTCTTCGGCGAAGGCAGCCAACTGATACCAATAGGATGCAGCACTCCAATCGTTCTCTATAACATAAGAAGTAGGAGTGTAAGGTACCGGTTTAATTAAAATGTCATGCTCCGAATTCCAATCGACCACTGCTCCAAACTCTTTCATTAGCTGAATAGTGAGATTGATGTATGGTCGGGAGATAATCTCGCCTTTCAAAGATAGTTTTAACCCATTAGGCAAAACAGGAGCAATCATCAACAAGGCAGATATGTATTGCGAGCTGATGTTTCCGGGTAGGGAAATTTCGTTCTTTGTAAGCGCTTTTCCGGTGATGCGTAGCGGAGGAAATCCTTCGGACTTTATATATTCTATTTCTGCTCCCATACTACGCAATGCATTCACCAAAACATGGATAGGGCGTTGTTGCATGCGGGTTGTTCCGGTTATGGTATGTACGCCAGGGGTAATGCTAAGGTATGCCGTAAGAAATCTCATCGAGGTTCCTGCTGCCATAATGTCAATCACTTCGTGGTGACCTTGCAAGGCTTTTATCATCACTCGCGTGTCATCGCAATCGGACAAATTCTCCGGAACGAGTTTACTCTTTGCCAATGTGTTAATAATTAGCGCGCGGTTGCTGATGCTTTTAGATGCCGGAAGCTGAATCTTTGTTCGTATCCGGGTTGGGATGCTTAGCTGGTACATACTATTTTTTATATTTAACAGTATGCAAAGATACGGAATAGAGCACAAAACCCTATCTTTGCGAAAGTATTTATCCACTAAAAGAATAATTTTAATCACAAAAGCAATGGAAAAAAAGACAATTGTAGCTCGTGCGGAAGTAATCTCAGGTAAAGAATCCGCTTTTATTTTACTAGCCGAAGCATTGGTTAAAGCCACTCGCGAAGAAACAGGAAACATCAGTTATACACTTTATCAAAACCCTGCGAATCCTTCTTCATTTATTTTCTATGAAGAGTACCGAGACGACGCAGCAATTAAGAATCATGCGGACTCGCTGCATTTCAAAGCATTTGCGACGGGAATTGAAGGAATGTTGGCATCTAAATTGGTAATTGAGACGTTTTAGAATCTGTTTTGAATTTCCACAGAATAATTATTATATGATGCTTTTGTTTTTTCTTTAGCACTCTTTTCGTCTGTTTCTTCTCTTTTTCACGGCTCAAATAGCCCGCTATTATCGCCTTAAAAAGAAAACAAACAACCTGAAAATAGCACTAAACAAAAGAACAAGCAAATTCAAAACAGCTTCTTAATCTAAGAAACAGTTTCTTCAGAACACCTCAGGGTTCTGCCCTGAGGCTATTTGTTGTGGCGGTTTAGACCAATAAATGCTGTTTTACTAAATAAGCCTTCACATTCACATATCGCTGTAATCGAATGACAGTAAGTGAGTTACCTGTGAAGACCCCCTGTTTTTGCCTTCACAGGGTCTTCACGGCTAATTTTCTGACTGCTTTTGTGTTAAGAAAGCAGTCAGAAATAGTTTAAAAACAGTGAGAAATGGAGTGAAAATCAGTCAGAATAAGACAGCAAAGCACTTCTCAGCCATAGTCTCATGCGCCGTCTGCCTATGGTTCATGCACCGTCTGCCTATGGCTCATGACTCGTCTGCCTATGGCTCATGCATCGTCTGCTTATGGCTGACGGTTGGTCAGCTTATGGCTTGTCACCAACGGCTGTAAATATCACTTTATAGTTGCTTTTGCAGGTTCTTGACAGATAAAAAAAGCATGCCAACAAGTAAAATGTGATTTGCTTTTATGGATTAATTCTTAGATTTGTGTTTATGAAACACATTTTATACACCATATTACTATACATTTTCATTTTTTTCCTATCTGCATGTGCAGATCACAAAGTGAACACCCAGCTACGAGAAGCTGAGTTGTTGATTGAAAATCAGCCGGATAGTGCATTGACGTTACTGCTTTCTATAAATGATGCCAAGCAGTTGGAAGGCAAGGACCGTGCCGACTACGCATTGCTGCTCACCAAAGCAAATGATAAAAACTACATCCTCCATAATAGCGACTCGCTGATAAAAATAGCGGTAGATTATTATGCGGCGAGTAGAAATAAAGAACGAAAAGCAGAAGCTTACTTCTATCTGGGGAGTGTGTATCGAGACATGGATTTACGTCCTGAGGCAATTAAGGCTTTTCAGGAGGCCTTGCGTATAAATAACTACACCAGATGGTACATTTAGAAGTTTATATCCCATAAAATAGCCATGTGTACAGAGAAAATTATCGGAAAAGCAATTAAGAAAATACTCTTAGAATGGTTCTATTTCAATGAGCAACCTGAATCAATTGTTAGGTTATACATTGAGATAGATTCATATTTTGATATAACCTNTATCAGAGAACAAAAGGATGCTCCTATCAATGTTGTTTGTCAGCAATTTGCATATAAACCTATTGAAAAACATGTAGAATGGTTAAGCCAAAGCAGAGTAGTATCAATAAAATACTTAGCTGATTTCCAGTACATTAAGAGGGGTGTCTTGTTTGTATTCGACAATAATCATAATTTTGTTTTCTATAATGAAGGCTATGCTAACGGAGACAATGCTAAGTTTGAAATAGATGTAGACCTTAATAAAATCTTATTCCTAATAAGTGAAATGCCATGAATACAATTCAATTATTCATATTGACAAACCTATTGAATCAGAATACAAAAACATAGAAAAGGAGCGACAGCGCATGAAAAACAAGTATAGAAAAAGCTGTAAAGGTGCTCGACTATTGAATAAAATTCAGCATTTGTTGTTAACTCCTTAAATTAAATTTACAATGAAACGTATAATGCTTTTTATATTGCTAATAAGTACCTTGACCTCGTGCTATCCGCCAAGAATAATATATTCCATAAAAGATACTCAACCTTCTTGTTTGAGAGATTCGGTTGATGTACGATTAATTAAGGGCAGTACAATTACAACAGGCGGCTTGTCTCTTTTTCCAAATCTGTATTTAGAAATTTCAAACAACAAAGAGAACAGTATCTTTATCAATCAAAATTCTACTTTGGAATTGCGAACAGATTCAGCAATATTAAAATATGAAATATCTTCGGATTCTCTCGTTTATCAACTTGGCAAGAATGATAAACAACTATTGCATTTGAGTTTTCGAGCAACAGATTTTGAGCGCATTACATATAAAACGGTAGATATAGAACATAAACTTTATTTACTCTTGGATTTATACAATGACAATGGAGAAAAAATAGAGAAGTGTGTCATTTTGAAACCAACAGGAACAAAAAGGATGAAGTATGAAGAACCACCTTTTTAACTCTACCCGCCTTTGGCAATCGAAAAGGGGGGTATCCTTCCCCATTTTCATATCTTCTAAATTGTGACCTTAAAAATTTGCTGTTGGTGAAGTAAAATCATTGTTTTGCATTTATATAGATAAAGAATTATCAATCGAAAAGAGAACTTAGACTACAATATATATCAAGATTCAATGCAGTAATGGTTGAATGATTACATTTATCAATAAAACAACTAATATTATGGAACGACTATTATGCAACGTATCACTCCTTATAAGTGTGATGTTTTCTTTCTTTGAGTGTGCTATGGATTATATATATCCTGTAGAGATCTATAATAATTCTTCGCAAGATATAATTTGTAATATATGCACAGGATATCCTGAAGAATCTTTATTCCCAGATACAACTTTATCTGAATTTTTTGAATATAAAGTTTATGCTAAAAAGAGTCGTTCTATCGGTTCTAGTGTAAAGTGGAGTGATAAGTATGAATACTTACAAACAGACACACTATGTATGTTTCTGTTATCTGCTGACACATTGGAAAAATACGGTTGGGAAAAAGTTTCAAAAGAGTATATGATTTTGCAACGATACGACCTAAGTTTGGAAGACTTGCGCTTACATGATTATAAATTCTATTATCCACCTACAGTGAAGATGAAAGATATAAAAATGTTTCCGCCATACAAAAGAGAATAATCAAGGCTCAATGCAATCATCATAATATCAATTGCTGGTTGCTTCAATGTACCCGTTGGTTGAAACCAACGGTAATGGAGATGGCTTCTCAGATTATATAGATTATAACGACCCCAACCAAATGTCAATGGTAAATGCTCTAAAAATAAGCTCTAAGGTTTGGGATTATGCAGGCACTTTAGGTTATTTCTCTAGTGTTGCTATGGGAATCGGGAATCATTTATATTATAATAAGAACAAATTTAGAATTCGATGATTATGAAAAAGAGAAAAATGCTTTTATTACATCCTTTGTTAGCTTTCTTGCTTGTCATTTTATGTATTTCCTGTAAGGGAGGACAGCATGAACTCTACTTTATCAATAAATCTGAGGATGTAATATATGTTGGCTTTAATTTTACAAAAGAGTTTGCTGAAGCTGATATTATTTATGATCGTAGAGGCGGACAAACAAAAATAGAGAAAGGAGATACTTGCATCTATACTGCGTGGCCAAGTACATGGGAATCAAGGTTTAAAAGAGGCCCTTATATGCATTTTCATGTATTCCCACGAAATACTTATGATTACGATTCTGATGAAGAGGCTAGTGCAAATAAACTAATGCACTATCAATTCACTCAAGAAGATTTAGAAAAGATGAATTGGACGATTGTATATAAGCCATGAAAAAGCATAACCAGGCGCATATTTGGATTTATTATTATAACTAATGAGTTGATAGTCTAGGATAAATGCTCAACTATTGAATAGAATTCAACATTTGTTGTATTGATAAAGTAAGGTCTAATCTGCATGGTATCAATTGCCGGTTGCTTCAATGTACCTGTTGGTTGAAACCAACGGGTACATTGATAACTGATATATTTCAGGCTTTCAACAACAACATAATACGACTAACATGCAACATATAACTCTTAATTATTCAGATTGTTAAAGCTCTAATTCCATGAAAAATTGTATTTATACTATAGTGTTGTCTATTTTTTGTTTGGCTTCTTGCATTACAGCAAAGTGCCCGGGTTATGATTTGAGTGACTTCCAACAAATTTCTTTTCGAAAAGGAGATACATTGACTTATGTCTCAAATCAATTAGACACAATTCGATTAAATGTTAGTGATTTTCACACCAAAGGTCCTTATGAGTTTTCGTCTTATCCTGATTACGAATGTGATTATGACACCTACTACCAAACTGCTGTTCAGAATGGCATTTCGATAAAAGAGCATATTACCTACAATATGAGCATTAAATTTTGCGATGATAATGAATATGAGGTTACTTTTAGCGATCACACAGAAAAGAATAACTACAAAGTAGAAGTGACGGATACTCTATTAAATGGTACTATTTGTGATAAATATCTTATAAAAGACCTGTCATTTAACAGAAGAATAGATGCATGTATCAAGGTGGATTTCTGTGGTATTATTGAGTTTCATGATAAGGTTACAGATTTAACTTGGAGACAAATAAGATAGTTGCTATATTTGGTTGGAGAATTTCTCGGGGAGGATTAAGAAATAAGTAATAATTTGCACCAACTATAAGATGAATAAAAGTATTACACTATTATTGCTGTTTGCAATTATGGGGATTAAAGGATTCTCAAATTCACCCTCTGAGATATACTTTGGCAAAAAGGGATTATGGTATATTTATCTTGACTCTCGCAAAGAAGTTAAAGTAGTGGAAGTTGGAGGAATTAAATATGGCTTTTTAGATATGCTAAATAATACTGAAAGAAATGATACTATTGCTTCAAGTAAGGTTGGTTTATTGCTTCTTGAAAACGGAAACTATCGCTATATAAATAAAGAATTAAAGATAGACATCGAATTAAAGAAATATGCTTATACAGAAAAAATGGATGCCAATAGGTATAAGATATTTAGTATTGATGCTTTCACACAAATATCAGCTTTGAAAAATAGATTCAAGAATACTGATTATAAGATAAATAGTCATGAAGTACGTGCTGATTATTTGTATTATCGAGATAACTCAAAAATGCCAGAAGAGTATAAACCTTCTTATCTTATACGTTTTTATGCAGAGCTGAAGACTCTTGGAGAAGATTGTAATTCACAATAACAATGGTACTTTATAATTATTTTCTTTATATGCTTCATATTTGGAATGTGAAGTTAAACAAAAAAAGAATAGCCATGTGTACAGAGAAAATTATCGGAAAAACAATTAAGAAAATACT
The DNA here is from genome assembly GCF_010501015.1 of Bacteroides sp. 214. GTDB lineage: Bacteria > Bacteroidota > Bacteroidia > Bacteroidales > Bacteroidaceae > Bacteroides. Next base: position 75,575 of record NZ_QVML01000019.1, read on the forward strand.
CTTAGAATGGTTCTATTTCAATGAGCAACCTGAATCAATTGTTAGGTTATACATTGAGATAGATTCATATTTTGATATAACCTGTTCTGAAGAGAATGTATTTATCAGAGAACAAAAGGATGCTCCTATCAATGTTGTTTGTCAGCAATTTGCATATAAACCTATTGAAAAACATGTAGAATGGTTAAGCCAAAGCAGAGTTGTATCAATAAAATACTTAGTTGATTTCCAGTACATTAAGAGGGGTGTCTTGTTTGTGTTCGACAATAATCATAATTTTGTTTTCTATAATGAAGGCTATGCTAACGGAGACAATGCTAAGTTTGAAGTAGATGTAGACCTTAATAAAATCTTATTCCTAATAAGTGAAATGCCATGAATACAAATTTATGATATAGGTAAAGTCACTAGAATGTATCGAAAAGTATGATAGTAAGGAGGTCGGTAAGTTTATCAAACGAATGGATAAATATCTATTGACTGATTGGCTAAATCTAATCGAAATAAGTAGTTATGAATTGGGATACTGATGAAATCTCTTAATAATTGAGAAATATGAGACTAATTTTAATTATATTATGCTCCTTTTTAAACCTGAATTTGCAAGGACAAGAATCTACCTTTAGAAATATCCCCAAAGATATATTGGAAGACTTAAATAAAATGGGGGTTGATGAGTCCCCTGTATTAAATGAATACGAAAGTACCTATTTTAATGCCATTTTTTATAAACCTCGGATGGATTTTGATTTTGCAGGAAAGAAAATAGGCTTTATTACAGGGAGTAGTGGAAAAACAATTGCTGATAAAAAGGATTATTTTGATATGGAACGTGAACGATTTGTTCGCAACGGAACTCCAAATATTGGTATATTGTATGTTTTTAATGACTGCCAAAAAAAACAATCAGGTGGATATGACGCTGTGATTGTGTATTGGTGCAAAATAAAACAAAAGACGGAAGATGTTGTGAAGAGATTGGCTAATTCTAATAGTAAAAAAGAGTAAACAATTAGAGCTATATTTGATTTGCCAAATAAAACAGAATAAGCCTATGATACATTTTTACGACAAGAGCAGAGAGATAGTAATGAAATTATCTGATTTTTCTTTTGACAACGAACAAGAACAAAGTATTAGGTTTTCATCAACTATTTCTTATGCCTTTTATAAAGCATCGCAAAATATAGAAAGTTATAGATTTGATCTTGAAGATCTTCTAAAAGAACTAAATTTGCTCCATGCAAATAAAATTAATTCAGTGCTGTTTAGACCAATAGAAGGACAACTTGAAATTTGCTTTAAACAACTTGAATTTGGATGTATTGCTGTATCATTAAAATTGAATTATGTAGATGTTGATAATTATACTCACAATATGTATGAATCAATGTTAATGATTAATTACGAGATAGACCAATCTTTCATTCCGGAATTAATAAATGAAATAGAGATGGTGCTGAAAAGGTAGACGAATAAACCTCTCAAAAAAGAAAGAACGATGAAAGTTAGAATCAATTTAACAAGAGAAGAGTATGATTATTTAATTAATAACCTATTAAAGAATCACAAAGAAATACTTTCTAAGTTAGAATTCTCGGATAATAAAGAAAACTCCATAAATGTTCTTTTAGAAGAGGATACTGCTTTTATAATTCGGGAATTATCTAGTGATGAAGTTGGACTTCATTTTGATAAAAATTACGAGCCAACAGAAGTGGGATGGATATTGGAACATTTCATTGATAAATTTTATTTTGATGAAAGATGAAGGATTAACATATATGAAAGAGCAAAAATATGTATTTGAGGCAGGGAACAAACCTATTCCCTGTGAAATGTATATAGAAATGTCTGTGTTTTCAGAAGAAGAAAAGCTCAATCTTTCTGAGTTAACCCAAATTCTTCAGATAAAGCCAACTGCAACGTGGCACAAAGGCGATATGATCCGTGATAATCTTTATCGTAAGGAGACCTGTTGGGAAATGCAAACGCCGCGAATGCAAACATCCAGTTTTGAAGAGGTCTTTCAATCATTCATGTCTATACTAGATGGTAAGGTGAAAACATTGGCAAAGTATGCAAAAAGAAACAGTCTTTCTGTAAAAATATACCTGGTTATAATGGTCGTAAATAATATGCCTAGTATAATTATAACGAAAGAGATAGCGGAATTTTTAACTTTATTAGATGCGACAATAGAGTTTGATATGTATTTCAAGTGATCTTGTTTAGAAAAGGACTTGAAGCAATTTAAACAGCGCCAAAAGAGAAGAAACAGAAAAGAACCGGAAGAATAGAAAAAGCAGCAAAGATGCTCAACCATTGAATAAAATTCAGCATTTTTGTATTGATAAAGTAAGGTCCAACCTGCATGGTATCAATTAATCACGTAAGCAAAGGAACATGGTGAGAAATTTTTTATTGATAACAGCGCTCTTTTTAATTTCTTCTTGCGGCAATAACCCTCGCAAGAGCAGTTTGTACGAACAAGATTTTTGTTTGTATAAACTAACTAACGACGCATTAGTGAATGAAATAGAATTATTTTACGACAGTGTGATAATTCCGCATTCTCACAAAAGAGATTTGTTCATACAAGTTACACATTATAATGACACAACAATTTATAATTTATTTCATTTTAAGCGCGCACCAATATCTGGTTCATTAATCCTTTATGCCAAGGTGCGTGAGGAAGTTGTGGCTTTTTGCTTTCTTCAAAATAGAGAGATTGCCTTTTCGAAAGAATTGCTATGGAGTTATTTTTCGGAAAGATACCCCGAAGAATACGACCATTATCAAAAATACAATGTTTCCCCTGTGCCAGGAGGGTTAGGAAAAAGTGAATATTGGGTACTTACATTTGTAGGTGGGAATTTCATTGAGAGAAGAATTTTATATTAATAATTCATTTACTATGTTTTGGACGGCGATAAAATATGTGGTGTTTTCTATAGTGCTATTTATCTTTTTTTGTAGCTGTAGGGAGTCGACCTCTTCTAATATTTCGTTTTATGAGATAAATAACGCAGAGTTAGTTCGCGAAATAAGGCTGTACTTTGACAGCGTTAAGTTGCCTGTTAGAAGTAAAGTTATGCATGTATTTATGAGAGAGTCTATTGACACTATATTCTACGAATTAAGTTACGCAATGAATGCACAAGAGTTAATGCAAACACCATTGACTGTCTATTCTCGAATAGGAGAGACACTAGTTGCTTTTTCTTATGATGGCATTAAGGAGATTAAACTATGCGATAGTATAAGATGGAAATATCTAGCCGATGTTTTCCCCGAAGAATATCATTATTTTAAAGAGCACAATAGTTATCTTCAATTTCCGATAGAACAAAAAGAAACTGTAGTGCTAGTATTTGTTGGAGGGAAGTACCAATACAAAACAAAAGGGGTAAGGTAACATTAACTGATACTTAAAAATCATGAAAAAGACATTCTCTATTCTTATGTTGCTCTTTCTGTTTCTTTCAACTTGCTTTGGTCAAGTTGAAACTACAGAACTGTCAAAAAAATCGGTACAGCGAAAGTTATTGACGGAGTATTTTCTTTGTGTATGTATCTCTGAGGCATTTAAGGACATACACATTAATGAGCATGATATATCTCAAACGGTGTACTTTGATATTCTAAGGTATAAGCCAGAGGCTTTTCAAGAAATTAAAGAATATGCCAGAGCATTTGTTGAAACAATAGAGCCTTCTCCTTTGGTAGACTTGAAATATAAAAAAGCAATCCTTCTTGAATGTATCGAAAAGTATAATAGTAAGGAGGTCGGTAAGTTTATTAAACGAATGGATAAATATCTATTGACTGATTAGCTAAATCTAATCGAAATAAGTAGTTATGAATTGGGATACTGATGACCGCAATTAGTAAATGAAATAGAGATGGTGCTGAAAGGGTAGACGACCCCTTATCTATTATATGTTACAGATCAAGTTAAATAGCATAGCCGTGTAGTCTTTATACTTGACGCGTCAAGTATAAAGACTACACGCTTCAAGTATAAAGAGTTGACGCGTCAAGTATTTGGGGCATAAATACCCCTCTCAGAAGCGTCTTAGCGCAACATTGTTTTTTGGGGAAATAAGCAAAAATGTATTTATAACAGATATGTATGGCGGTTTAGACTACTTTTGTTACTTTTGCTAAGCCTTAAACGCCTGAAAAAGTAACATTATGATAGAATCGGTCAGAAAACAGTTGGTAGAGTTAGTTAAGCAAGAAGTTATTCCCGCCATTGGATGCACGGAACCTATAGCCGTGGCGCTCTGTGTAGCTAAAGCTGCCGATGTATTGGGTAACCTACCCGATAGAATTACTGTCTATCTCAGCCCCAACATCCTAAAGAATGCCATGGGAGTAGGTATACCGGGCACAGGCATGACCGGATTACCTATTGCCATTGCTTTGGGTGCGCTTATCGGTAAGTCCGATTACTGTCTCGAAGTATTAAAAGATACTACCCCCGAGTCTGTAATACAAAGCAAACAATACATAGACGAAGGAAGAATCAATATTTCGCTGAAAGAGACTTGCGAGAAGCTATATATTGAGGTTATTTGCGAAGACGAGGCAGATAAATCGGTAGTTGTTATTTCGGGTGGTCATACCAATTTTACTTACATTGCTCGCAATGAACAGGTGCTGCTCGACAAGCAACAACAAAAAAGATGCGATGACGAACAACAACATACCGTAGAACTCTCTCTTCACGATGTGTACGAACTGGCTACCACCGCTCCGCTTCACGAAATAGAGTTTATTCTCGAAACAGCCACCATCAATAAAGCCGCCGCCGAGAAAGCTCTCGAAGGTAACTACGGACATTCGGTGGGCAGAATGTTGTGTTGCCGGTCTAAGCAAACCATTATGGGCGACTCTATCTATACCCGTATCCTTTCGTACACCTCTGCCGCTTGTGATGCCCGCATGGCAGGAGCGCTTATCCCTGTGATGAGTAACTCCGGAAGTGGAAATCAAGGTATATCCGCTACGCTTCCTGTGGTGGTTTACGCCGAAGAAACAAACAAATCACGTGAGGAGCTGATTCGTGCCCTGATGCTTAGTCATCTCACGGTTATCTACATCAAACAAAGTCTGGGTCGGCTCTCTGCCCTGTGTGGTTGTGTTGTTGCTGCTACGGGTTCAAGCTGTGGCATTACATGGCTCATGGGTGGCACGTACAAAGAAGTATCTTATGCCGTGCAGAATATGATTGCCAACCTTGCGGGTATGTTGTGCGATGGTGCTAAACCCAGTTGCGCATTGAAAGTGGCGAGTGGTGTATCTACCGCAGTGTTATCGGCAATGATGGCGATGGAAGACAGATGCGTTACTTCGGTAGAGGGTATTGTAGATAAAGATGTGGATAAGAGTATCCGGAATCTTACAGCCATAGGCTCTAAAGCCATGAACGAAACAGACAGGATGGTGTTGGAAATTATGACAAACAAATAGAATATAAACAGGCCCTCTTCATGCACTGAACCTTTTTTAACCCTAAAAAAAAGGTTGTCAAACATAATTTCTTTTAATTTGTTGTTAAATAACTGTGAAATACCATTTCTCGCAGTAAGATTTACTCTTTAATTGTATTTATAGAGGATAAAAAGAAACCAAAACGAACTAAAATGAAACGAATCATCACTCTTGCGGTACTCGCAATCTTGTCGGTAAACTGTGTATTGCTACAAGCTCAATCGTATGATAAGTTATGGAAACAGTTGGACGAGGCGCGTAGTAAGAGCCTTCCGCAAACAGCCATAAAAATAGCAGAAGATATATTTGCCAAAGCGCAAAAAGAGAAAAATGCCGGACAGATGTTTAAAGCCTATACGGCACGCACCGCTTGGCAGGAAACATTAACACCCGATAGCATCTACGTACACATTAAACAACTGGAAGAGTGGGTAAAGTCAGAAAAAAATCCTAAAACCCAAGCAATACTTCATTCTCTGTTAGCGACTGAATATGCGGACTACGCGTCGCAAAATTATTGGAGTTTGCGGCAACGAACAGCTGTTATAGACGAGCCTTCGGACGATATGCGCGAGTGGAGTGCCAATATGTTTGAGGATAAAGTGATGCAACATACCGAGGCAGCACTAAAAGACTCCCTGTTGTTGCTCAACGCCTCGTCGAAAGAATACCTTCCGTTTGTGGTTTTGGGAGATGCAAGTGAGTACTACAAGCACGATTTGTATCATTTGTTGGTATCACAGGCGGTTAAGGCGTTGAATAGCTTGCGCTATGAATATCAGTTGGCGGAAGAAAGAATAAATACAATCTATGCAAATGCGATAGATATTTATAAAAAACGCGGAAACGTAGAAGGCTGGTTGCTTGTTAGCCTGGAAAGGCTGAGAAAAGATAGCTATAACTTCGATGAGAAAGCACGAGAAGCGTATTTCAATAAACTAACCGAACTGATTGAGGCTACTAAAGATAAAGAAATATCTGCCGAGGCTTATCATAAATTGGCGCAGTTTTACCGCAGGAAGCAAGATATAGTGAAAGCAGTGGAAATACTTGACGAAACCATTGCTCGGTTCCCGAAGTATAAGCGCATTAATATGCTGAAGTCTTTGCGAAGAGAACTTACTAAGCCGGAAGTAACTTTGTGGACTTCTCGCGCTATGTATCCCAACGAGAAGGTTACTCTGAATGTAGGTCACAAAGAGCTAGATGGCTTTACACTCAATTGCTTCAAAGTAAATTTGCCGGTAACATCGGAATTGGTAAGGAACAGGAAACTTTCGACTATACTTACCAATCATGCTCAGAAAGTTAGTAGCAAGCATTATGCATTGAAACGTACCGGAGATTATAAAATTACCAATACTACATTAGATTTTGAAGCACCCGGGGTAGGGTTGTACATCATGCAGCTTGTTCCGGATGCCAAGAATATTAAAACAAACGAAAGGCTGTTCCACGTCTCCTCACTAAGATTAATAACGCATCAGTTGGTCAATAACCGTCGTTTTATAATGGCTGTATTGGATGCCGAAACCGGTCGTCCGGTGAAGGATGCCACCATACGTCTTTTTACAAACGATAAGGGCAAACATAAAGAAGCGGTGTCGCTAACCACTAATAAAGGCGGTATGGCATGGGCCGATTGTAATGATGCTCTTCGCTATTATACCATAGAGAAAGGTGATGATGTAGCTACAGAACTTCAAAACATTTCTGTAACCAGCATCCGGTTGGGAGGCGAGAAATCCGAATACCATACGGTGTTGCTTACCGACCGTTCCATTTATCGACCGGGGCAAACTGTCCTTGTAAAGGGTGTGATTTATAATAAAAACGAAAAAAACAATGCTCGTGTAATTGCCGATGATGATGATAACCTTATTCTAAAAGATAGTAACGGCAGGGTTATAAGCGAACAGAAGGTTACTACCAATGAGTTTGGCTCTTATACCGCCAGCTTTACATTACCGGCGGGCGGATTGAATGGTAGCTATTCTATTCATGCAGATAATGGCAGTACCTACTTCAGGGTTGAAGAGTATAAACGTCCTACTTTTGAGGTAACGCTCGAAAAGCCAGAACGCAGTTATCAACTCAATGACACCGTGGAGGTAGCAGGAGTAGCTAAAAGTTTTGCGGGAGTAGCTGTTCAAAACACACAGCTTAATTATAAAATGGAGCGTATGGTCTATCGGGGTTGGGGAAGACTGGGCTTCGATAACGAAATAATAGATTCGGGCAGTATGGATATAGCTGATTCGGGCGAATTTAAGATACCGGTTTGCCTTCAGGCAGATAAAACAAAAGCTATATCGGATTACTTGATGTACACCTTTACCTTATCTGTAACCGTAACCAATCAGGCAGGAGAAACCGTAACGGAAACCATTGCGTTGAATGCAGGTAATCGCTCTATGATGCTGGAGCTGGAACTTGCCGAGCGCATCAACAAGGATGATTCCATTAAGGCACTTTTCTCCGCTGTAAACCTGAGCAACAAGCCTATTGAAGTAACCGGTACGTATGAACTCTATCGCTATAGCGACTACGAAAAGCAAACGATCGAAGATAAGCCTGTATTGACCGATACATTTGTAACGAATAAAAATACAGAGCTGTTTGCTTGGCAGAGCCTTCCTTCCGGAGGCTATAAAATAATAGCAAAAGCAAACGATGAGCAAGGACGCGAAGTGGTAAAAGAGCAATCTGTGATTCTCTTCTCTTTGAAAGATACCCGTGCGCCTGTAGAGTCGAAAATGTGGTTTTACCCAATCAATACGGAATTTGATGAAGAAACACCCGCGTCATTTGTTTTTGGAACCTCCGAAGAAGATGTGTATATGTTTCGCGAAATATATACTAATAATCATAGGTTAGAATTCCATCATGGCTATTTTGACGATTCTATCGGACGCTTTGAATTACCATACAAAGAAGAATATGGAAAGGGTGTGACTGTGAATTATCACTTCATGAAAAAGGGGCAGTTTTATACGCAAAGTTTTGAACTGAAGAAGAAAGAACCGAAGAAAATACTTACTGCGAAATGGAAAGTGTTTAGAGATAAACTACGTCCGGGACAACAAGAAGAGTGGCAACTGGTACTAACCAACCCCGATAACACGCCTGCCGACGCGGAATTGCTGGCTTTAATGTACGATGCTTCGTTAGACAAGATATGGAAAAGAGATCAACAGTTACGTGTCTACTATGATCGTTCTTTGTGGAATTCTACTTGGAATTTCAATGCGCTACGGAGTAATTATTTTTATCCGGTAACTAAGAATACACGTCTTGAATATCCAAACTTGGTCTACGACCATTTCTGGACTATAAATGAAGGCAGAATCGAATTAAAATATGTGGCACCCGAATCCTCTGTTCAAATAAGAGGTATGTCTGGAGCGGTAATGAAATCTACTGCCGAAGACGCTATGTCGCGAGCAATGCCGGAAGCAGACGGGATGTTTCTTAATGTAGCTTTTGAAGAAGAAGAATTGGGCTCAGTTGATAATACAGCGGAGGCAACATCTACCCTGCGTACCAACTTCTCCGAAACCGCTTTCTTCTACCCGCAGCTACGTACCAACGAAGCCGGCGAAATTGTTATCTCCTTTACCATGCCCGAAAGCCTGACCCGTTGGAAATTCTGCGGTTACGCACATACCAAAGAGATGTTTACAGGAATGCTCGAAGGTGAAGCTGTAACCAGCAAAGAGTTTATGATTACACCCAACTTGCCACGCTTTGTGCGAGTAGGCGATAATACATCTGTGGCTACTACCGTGGCCAACCTTACGGAGGAATATATGTCGGGTAAGGTTACATTAACTCTTTTTGATCCGATAACCGAGAAGGTGATAGCTACCCAGAAACAACCATTCAGCGTAGAGAAAGGAAAAACAACCGCTGTGAGTTTCAACTTTACTGCTACCGATAAATATGATATGATAGCCTGTCGCTTAGTGGCCGAAGGAGGCAACTTTAGCGATGGTGAGCAACATCTGTTGCCCGTGTTAAGCAACAAAGAATTCATAACCGAATCTGTGGCTATGCCCATCCGTGGCAATGAAAAGAGAGAATTTTCACTCGGTCACCTCTTTAATAATAACAGCAAAACGGCAACAAATCGTAAACTCACGGTAGAGTTCTCGGGAAATCCGATGTGGTATGCTGTGCAAGCATTGCCGTCGGTTGTGCAGCCCACCAACGATAATGCCATATCGTGGGCTTCTGCTTTCTATGCCAACGAACTTGCTGCCCATATACTGAATACCACCCCCAAACTAAAAAATATGGTAGAAGTATGGAAAGCGCAAGGTGGAACGAAAGAGACCTTCCTGAGTAACCTGCAGAAGAACCAGGATGTGAAGAATATCTTACTCGAAGAATCGCCTTGGCTTATGGAAGCAACCTCCGAAAGGGAACAAATGCAACGTATAGCCACTCTCTTCGACCTGAACAATGTACAGAATAACCGTGTTAGTGCCATCAATAAGCTTAAGGAACTGCAGCTGGCAGACGGTTCGTGGACTTGGTTCAAAGGAATGAACGGCAGTTGGTATATCACTACCTACGTAGTCGAACAACTTGCTCGTTTGGAAAACCTTACAGGAAAAGCATTGGATGGCGATATGCTTACGATGAAGCAGCAAGCCTTCGGCTATTTGCACGACGAAGCAGACAAAGAGTACAAAAGGTTGCTTAAACTCGAAGAGAAAGAAGAGAAAGTCAAGGGTATATCAAATACTGCTTTGAACTATCTCTACTTAATAGCTGTCTCTGGTGCGAAAACACCCGAAAAGAATGAGGCTGCTTGTCAATACTTCCTAAGTAAGATAAGTGAGTCAATAACTACAATGTCGGTAGGAGAGAAGGCTCGCGCGGCAATTGTGCTTCATAAAAACAATAAAGCGCAAGAAACCTCCGATTTCATGGCAAGTATCAAGGAACATCTGATAAAAACGGATGAGCAGGGTATGCACTTTGCTTTCAACGATCATTTGTATGGTTGGATTAACCTGAAAATACCTACACACGTTTACGCTATGGAAGCATTTGATGTAGTAACGGGCGATGAGGCAACTATAGAAGAAATGAAACTTTGGCTTCTGAAGCAGAAACAAACGCAACAATGGAGCTCTCCCGTAGCTACTGCCAATGCCATTTATGCTTTACTGAAACGAGGAGACAGTGCGATGCTCGATAGTCGCGGAGAAGTTAATATACGCCTGAATAATAAAACGTTGAATACACTTGCTCCTGCCGATAAGTCTGTGCCGGGTATGGCATACATCAAAGAATCCTTTACCGATAAAAGTATGGTAGGTAAGCCCACCAAAGTTACGGTCGAGAAGAAAGATGCAGGTATTGCCTGGGGTGCGGTTTATGCGCAATATCAGGAAGAAATAGGTCATGTTTCTGCCTATGGTAAAGAACTGAGTGTAGAGAAGAAACTTTATGTAGAGAGGTTGGTGGATAATACTAAACAGCTCTTCCCCATAACCGAAACAACAAAACTTAGCGTGGGCGATAAAGTAATCTCCCGCATCACTATCCGCTTAGACCGGGCCATGGACTTTGTGCAATTAAAAGATCAGCGAAGTGCTTGTTTCGAACCGGAGCTAAATCTCTCGGGCTATCGCTGGGGTGCTGGTACAGGTTATTATGTAGAGGTAAAAGATGCTTCTACCAACTTCTTCTTCGATTCGCTTGTGAAGGGTGTGTATGTATTGGAATATGCCTATAGAGTAAGTCGTACAGGTAGCTATGAAGGCGGATTAGCTACGATGCAGAGTGCCTATGCACCGGAGTTTAGTGCACATTCGGGCTCAGTAAGGGTTGCAGTTGGCGAATAATTCTATATTCTTAAAAATGTATTACCTTTGCGCATATAACCAAGTAGAATTATGAAGAGAATAACCTATCTTCTGCTGGCTGTGTTTGTATCTATTACTATACAAGCCCAGCCACGCATTACATTAGATAAAGAAATTAATACTATCGGACAAATAGAGTGGAAAAAGCCGATAGAGGTAAAATACACTGTAACCAACACTGGTAATGCTCCTTTGGTATTAACCAATATCACTACGTCTTGCGCTTGCGCTGCCATAGACTGGACTAAAACTCCCATTAAACCGGGCGAGAAAGGAACAGTCAGCGCTACATTTGATGCTAAGCAGTTGGGACATTTCCATAAATCGATAGGTGTTTACAGCAATGCCCCCACAGCGCCACTTACCTATATTTACTTCACAGGCGAGGTGGTTAGGCAGGTTACCGACTTCTCCAACCTGAACTTGTTTAGCTTTGATGATATACTCATCAGTGTTAATGAAATAGAGTTCCCCGAAGTGCGGCATGGCGAAAACCCCGAAATGAAGATAACCGTAGTAAATCAATCGTCTCGTGTTTATGAACCCATATTGATGCATCTGCCTTCTTATTGCTCGGCAACGGCAGAACCGAAGACCTTATTAAAAGGAGAAAAAGGAACGATCACGCTCACGCTTCATCCAAGGGTACTCGATATGGGGCTGACACAAACATCGGTCTATCTTTCGCGCTTTGCAGGCGATAAGGTAAGCGAAGAGAACGAAATTCCCCTCTCTGTGGTGCTATTACCAAATACCTCCGACCTGACCGAAGCGCAGCTTCAAAACGCACCCGTAATCCAACTCTCCGAAGAAGAGATTGATTTCAGCAAGGAGATGGCGGGCAAAACCAAAACAACGCATACGGTTACTATAACCAATAGTGGTAAAAGTGCGCTGGAAATCAGTAAACTGCAAGTGTTCAACCCGGCGGTAGGAGTAGACTTGAAAAGCTCGATCATAGCTCCCGGTGGGAAAACAAAATTAAAGATTACGCTGCATAAGAAACATCTCGATAAGAAAAAACGGTTACGGATTCTATTAGTTACCAATGACCCTTCGCGCTCTATTGTAACTATCAATCTAAAACTCTAAAAGCACTATGGAACATCCCGAAAATAACGAAGCATACAAAGGACTTGTTGTAAACAAAGGCATAATACAACCTGCCAGTGTAAATCCGTATCTCAAGAAAATACACCGTCCGAAAAAGGTGGAACTTTCTGTTAACGACTATGTAGAAGGTATACTCAAAGGCAATGTAACGATCCTTAGCCGGGCGGTTACACTGGTAGAGAGCTTAAAGCCCGAACACCATACATTGGCACAAGAGGTAATCGAAAAATGTCTACCTCACGCCGGAAACTCTATCCGCATAGGTATAAGTGGTGTGCCGGGTGCCGGCAAAAGCACATCGATAGATGTGTTCGGGTTACATGTGTTAGAGCGTGGTGGAAAATTGGCTGTACTTGCCATTGACCCCAGTAGTGAACGAAGCAAAGGGAGTATATTGGGAGATAAAACCCGCATGGAACAACTCTCGGTGCATCCCAGCTCGTTTATCCGCCCCAGTCCGTCGGCTGGTTCTTTAGGAGGTGTGGCACGCAAAACTCGTGAAACAATTATTCTTTGCGAAGCTGCCGGCTATGATAAGATATTTGTAGAAACCGTAGGAGTGGGACAGAGCGAAACAGCGGTTCACTCCATGGTCGATTTCTTCCTGCTCATTCAACTGGCAGGAACGGGCGATGAGCTGCAAGGTATCAAGCGCGGCATCATGGAAATGGCAGATGGTATCGTTATCAACAAAGCCGATGGTAATAATATAGACAAAGCCAAGCTTGCCGCAACGCAGTTTCGCAATGCTTTGCATCTGTTTCCTGCTCCCGATTCGGGGTGGCTGCCACAGGTGCTTACCTACTCGGGCTTCTACAACCTTGGCGTAAAGGAAATATGGGATATGGTGTACAACTATGTGGATTTTGTAAAAGCCAACGGATATTTTGACTATCGTCGCAACCAACAAAGCAAGTATTGGATGTACGAAACCATCAATGAGCAACTCAAAGATAGTTTCTATAACAATGAGAAAATAGGAAGCATGCTGGAACAAAAAGAACAACAAGTGCTGAAGGCAGAGCTAACCTCATTTGTTGCAGCAAAGAACTTACTCGATACTTATTTTGAAGAGCTAAGAAAGAGATCCACGTAACGCTGAGTCTAATTAAAAAACATTGAATCATGGAAAAGCAGGCAAGCTACATCAAACGTATAGAGATTGATAATCTCTGGCAACAGTTTAACATCGTGTGGGAACTTCGTCCTGATGTAAATATCTTATCCGGTATTAATGGAGTGGGCAAGACGACTATCCTTAATCATTCGGTGAGATATCTGCAAGAGCTTTCGGGAGAGGTGAAAAACGACAGAAAGAACGGTGTACGTGTACTATTTGATGACCCGGAAGCTACTTATATTCCCTATGATGTGATTCTTAGTTACGACAAACCGTTGATGTGGGCTGATATTACAAGCCGAATACCCGGTAGCCATGTGAAGTCGGAACTCGACTGGCAGCTCTATCTGTTGCAACGAAAGTATCTGGACTATCAGGTAAATATAGGCAATCAGATGATTGAACTGCTCAATAGTGCCGAGCCGGAGAATAGGGAAAAAGCTGCCGAACTCTCCGTTCCTAAACGGAAGTTTCAGGATATGGTAGACAGTCTCTTCAGTTATACCGCCAAAACAATAGACCGCAAACGGAATGATATAGCCTTCTTTCAGCATGGCGACCTGCTCTTCCCGGACAAACTCTCGTCGGGCGAGAAACAGATGTTGCTCATTCTGCTTACCGTACTGGTGCGCAATAACGAACATTGTGTGCTCTTTATGGACGAACCCGAGGCTTCTCTGCATATAGAGTGGCAACAAAGACTCATCGCCATGATACGAGAACTGAATCCGAATGCGCAGATTATTTTGACCACTCATTCGCCTGCGCTTATTATGGAAGGATGGCTCGATACGGTAACTGAAGTAAGTGACATTGCAACCCTTATTCAGCAATAAAAACTTGGCTGACGTATGGCAAAAAGATTGCAAGATAACATCACTTCCAAGTACTTTGACGCGGCTCAGAAACTATACTCACGCAAAGCCCGCAGAAAGATTATTGCCTATGTAGAGAGTTATGAAGATGTGGCATTCTGGCGCTCTTTGTTTGCTACGTTCGAAACGGATGAGTGTTACTTTCAGGTGATGCTTCCTTCTAAACAATCGTTGTCGAAAGGTAAGAAGATGGTGCTGCTCAATACGCTGGATACCGAAAACTTGGGTAAGAGCCTGGTGGCGTGTGTAGATAGCGATTTCGATTTCTTGTTGCAGGATACGACCAATACTTCGAGGAAGATAAATAGAAATAAGTATATATTCCAAACCTACGCGTATGCCATTGAAAACTATCAATGCTATGCCGAAAGTTTGCACGGTGTTTGTGTGCAGGCTACGCTCAATGATAAATACCTGATAGACATTCAGAAATTTATCACGCGTTATTCGCAGACGGTTTACCCGTTGTTCTTGTGGATGGTTTGGTTTTATCGCAAGCACGATACATACAGCTTTCCGCTATACGATTTTAATAAATGGACTCACCTGAAGGGTTTCCGGCTGAATAAACCATACGAAAGTCTGGATGATGTGCAGCGCCGTGTGTTAACTAAAGTAACCGAGCTTGAGAAGAAGTACCCCGATGATGCTGCTAAGGTGATAGAACTGGGCAAAGAATTGATTGATCTGGGAGTAACCCCCGATACCACCTACCTTTATATACAAGGGCATCATCTGAAAGACAACGTGGTCATGAAGATTTTGATACCTATCTGCACCGTATTACGCCGACAGCGTGAAGAAGAAATAAAGCGACTTGCAGGACATCAGGAACAGTATCATAATGAACTGACCTCGTACCAGAATAGCCAGATGCGTTTGGATGCGGTACTCAAAAAGAACGATAATTATAAAGGGCTCTACCTCTACCTGTGGCTGAGCAAAGATATACGCGCATTTCTGAGTGAAGTAAATGCACAAATGTAAAAACCTAAAAAGAATAAGAAAGAATGAACAATGTGATTGAAAAACTGAATGAACTGTTAACCTCTTTAGGTATAGGTACTTCCACTGTAGATGGATTGGATAGATTTATTGTACTACTCGTTGTTATCGGGTTGGCTTTCCTTGTACAGAAGCTGGCTAAAAACACCATTATGCGTGCTATTAGCAAGCTGGTGAAAAAGACAAAAGCTACGTGGGACGATATTATATTCGACTCCAATGTGATGAAGAAATTCTTTGTGCTTATTACGCCAATAATCGTTTATTTGTTTGCTCCGGCTATCTATCAGGGCGAATCGTTGGACTTGGTACTGCGCATCTGTATGGCGTTTATCATTATCATGGTGGCACGCCTTGTTGCCTCTTTCCTCGGGGCACTTTATAATGTGTATAGTACACAAGAGAAATACAAAGACCGTCCGCTGAAAGGATTGTTGCAAACGGTGCAGATTGTTCTTTACTTCATTGCTGCGATTTTGATGCTTGCCACGCTGATGGAAAAGTCTGCGCTTGGTCTGCTCACGGGGTTAGGTGCATCGGCGGCAGTGCTGATGTTGGTGTTCCAGGATAGTATATTGGGCTTTGTGTCGGGAATTCAACTTTCGGCTAATAATATGCTACGGGTGGGCGACTGGATTGAAGTGCCCAAGTATGGCGTAGATGGCGATGTGCTCGAAGTAACGCTCAATACTGTAAAGGTACAGAACTGGGATAAAACAATTGTAACCATTCCACCTACTTTATTAATGAAAGAGTCGTTCAAGAACTGGCGTGGTATGCAAGAGTCGGGTGGGCGACGAGTGAAGCGTTCTGTTTTCATTGATATGAACTCGGTGCATTTCTGTACGCAAGAGATGTTGGATCGTTTCAACAAAATACAAATGGTTTCGGATTATATAGATGAGAAAGAAAAGGCATTGGCAAGCTACAACAAAGAGTATGATATCGACAATTCAGTTGTGGTAAATGGTCGCCGCCAAACCAACTTAGGTATCTTTCGTGCTTACTTGGTGAACTATCTCAAGAATCACCCATCCGTAAATCACGACATGACCTGCATGGTGCGTCAGTTGCAGCCTACCGAAATGGGTATGCCTTTGGAGCTTTACTTCTTTACCGCTACCACAGCGTGGGCAGAGTACGAAGGAATCCAAGCAGATATCTTCGACCACATTCTGGCATCGGTTACTTACTTCGACCTGAATGTGTTCCAGAACCCAGCAGGAAGAGATCTGCGTGGATTAAAGAACTAATTACTTCGCATGTGGATCCCATGCCCAGCTATCTGTGCGGAATGGATAAACCGGTAATTCGCGGGTACCTGCCAGGTTTCCCGGCAAGAAATTACGGAATCCATACCGCACAGCTACGGGTTGCGGAACCTCCTCACACGATACGATAACCATCTTTTCGCCGGTAACAATGGCTTGTGCAGGGTAGAATATGCGGTCTTCTCCTGCCATCTCAAAACCTACGATGCCGTCCATGCGGTTGAAACCGTTGCGCGCGTAGTCAAAAGAGAGATAAGCTTTTCCTTCCTTCAGTTCCATAGAACGATACACTGGCCCTCTATCTTCTATTCCTTGTATTGTATATGTATTGACTAGCGCCATGTAAGCAAGGCGTTCGCCCACTTGTGTCTTGTTGCGGGGGTGGATGTTGTTTGCTTCGTACGGTTCTACAAGGTCGTTAGTCGAAACCATTCCGCTGGCGGGGATGAGTGCTTGCGCTTTGAACTGTGCTTCGCGCAAGAAAGCACCCTGCTCGCCCCAACCGTAGTTGTAGGGAGCTATTTCTACATAGTAAA
This sequence comes from Bacteroides sp. 214, assembly GCF_010501015.1. Taxonomy (GTDB): domain Bacteria; phylum Bacteroidota; class Bacteroidia; order Bacteroidales; family Bacteroidaceae; genus Bacteroides. The sequence goes on from NZ_QVML01000019.1 coordinate 92,876, forward strand.
AAGGTAAATCGCCCAGTTTCCACTCGCTGCGCCACAGCTCCACCATTTCTGCAAGGCGTTGTGCATACGTGTCGTGCTTCCCTACGTTGGATTCGCCCTGATACCACAAAAATCCTTTGATGGTATAGTTTTGCAACGGTTTAAGCATGGCGTTGTACATAATCATAGGTCTGAACCATACGTGTTCATGTTTCATTTCCTCTACAAGGTTAATGTCGGGGTAGGTTTTCAGCTTCCATTCGGGTAGCCAACCTTCTACGCGGGATCCTCCCCAGCTACAGTTGATGATGCCAACGGGCACGTTCAACGTTTGCTCCAGTGTAAGCGCAAAATGACAAGCGGTGGCACTGCAATGAGGCACCTCTTGTGGGTTGCTCACCTTCCACTTACCATAGCAATTCTCTTGCGGAGTATCGGCTTCTCTATGTTCAATATTGACAAAACGTAATCCTTTGTAGTTGCCTGCTTGTGCGATGGTTTTGTTGGCATCCATAATCGGGTTGTTCCAGAATCCATGCAACGGCATTTCCATGTTGGACTGTCCGGAGCAGAACCACACCTCCCCGATGAGTATGTTGTTGATGGTGGTGGCAAATGTTCCGTCTGATAGCTCGATACTTTGCGGATGATAAGAGCCTGCGGGCGTATTAAGATGCAACGACCACTTGCCATTGGCATCGGCTTGTGTGGTTACAGTTGTTTCTGTCCAAGAGGCTTTGGCGGTGATGGTAACTTTTGGGGTAGCTTTTCCCCACAGTTTGACGTTGCTTTGTTGTTGTAACACCATGTTGTCGCCAATGATTTCGGGCAATTCAATACCTGCTTGTGCATTGATAACTGCCGATAGAATTAGGATAATCCCAAGATATAGATGCTTTTTCATATGTTATTTTGTTAATGTGGTTCGTGCTAAATTACCCCATTCGCGTAGCTCGTTCTCTTTCCAGGGACCTTCGGAAGAGGCGGTTGCTTCAATCATTGAGCAGGTTTCGTCTTTGTCCGATACCGACCACATAGCCCAACTGATACTATTTTGCGTCATCCAGTTAGTCCACGTGTTCCACGAATCGTAATCTATCGGGCCATCTCCCGATGCTTCCATAGCGGCACATTCCGATACAAGGAGTGGCAATCCTTTGGAAAGCGCATAGTTGCCTCGTTCAATAAGTTCTGTCTTATGAGTGGCGGCGTAGAAGTGAAGGGTGTACATCAGATTCTTAAATCCTGTAATGGGGTCATCGGCGGCTAAGTGTATGTCTTGATCCCAGTGTGGTGTACCTACCAATATAATATTATCGGGTTCGATAGCGCGGATAGTGCGGATAACCTCTATGGAGTACTCTTTCACTGCTTCCCATGAGTCGTCTACCGGCTCGTTGAATATTTCGTAAATGATATTGGGTACTCCTTTGTACTTGGTTACCATAAAGTGGAAGAACTCTTTTGCTTCCGATAAACGGATGGTGTGGCTATGCCAGTCTAAAATAACATAAATGCCATTGGCTATGGCTGCGTCGATAACTGCTGTGGCACATTTTATGCCTGCTTCGGGATTGTCGATGTAAGATTTTTTAAGTTCTATACCCACCGAAGCCCGCACCATGTCGCACTTCCACTCATGGGTAAAAGTAGCTACACTTCCTGCGTTATAAAATCGCGGATGCGTGTTGTGCCAGCCATAGCTTACTCCTTTAAATAGTACCGGCTCTCCTTTTTCGTTGACAAGAGAGGTGCCTTGTACAGAAAGCTTTCCGTTTTTCTCTACGATGGTTTGCAGAGTATTCTCCTTACGGTTGCACGACGCGAAGCAAATGCTTGTAACGAGCAATAAATAAATCAATGTGAATCGCATGGTAATTTGATGTTATGTTTCTGCGAATATAAATTAAATAACAGCGTACTCGTTTCCTTACATGTTGTTTGTACTATAAAAAGTTAAGAAAGTATCAGCGAGTTGCTTATACTTCCATTCCTTTGTTTTATATTTGTGCGAACCTAAATGAAAACACATGTCTACACCTACATCTGATATTATCCGCGAAATTACTCCGCTTTCGGACAAAGATTGCTTTTATATCGCCGAGCGTTACAAAACCCAGTTTACTTATCCTATTCATAGCCACATGGAATATGAGTTGAACTTTACAGAGAAAGCTGCAGGAGTAAGGCGTATTGTGGGAGATTCTGTCGAGATTATTGGCGAGTACGACTTGGTGCTTATCACCGGGCAACAGTTGGAACACGTGTGGGAACAACATGAATGTACATCGGGCGAGATTCGTGAAATCACCATACAGTTCTCTTCCGAGCTGTTCTTCAAAAGTTTTATGCACAAGAACCAGTTCGACACCATACAACGTATGATTGAACGCGCGAAAAAAGGAATTTCGTTCCCACTCTCTGCTATCATGAAGGTGTACTCCATGCTCGATACCCTGGCTGCCGAAAAGCGTGGTTTCTATGCGGTGATTAAATTTCTTACTATTCTGTACGAGCTCTCGCTGTGCGAAGATGCCCGTACGCTTTCCACCTCTTTTTTGCAAAGATAGGCGCACACTCAGATAGCAGGCGCGTGCAAAAGGTGCAAGATTACATCAACCAGCACTATAAAGAAGAAATTCGCCTCAATACGTTGGCCGATTTGGTGGGTATGACCCCTGTTTCCTTTAGTCGTTTCTTTAAGCTGCGCACGGGTAAGAGCCTCACCGACTACATCATTGACATTCGCTTGGGCTTTGCGGCACGTTTGCTGGTAGACTCTACCATGTCTATTGCCGAAATCTGCTACGAATGTGGCTTTAATAATCTCTCCAACTTTAACCGGATATTCCGTAAGAAAAAAGAGTGCTCTCCGAAAGAGTTCAGAGAGAACTACAAGAAAAAGAAGAAGGTTATCTGATGCACTCCTATTTGTCAGCCTATGGCTCGTGCCCCCTCAGCCATAGGCTCACGTCTTGTCGTCCATAGTCTCATGCTCCTTCATCCATAGTCTGACGACTCGTCCGCTTATGGCTCACAACCGTTCCGCCTATGGCGCGTTTAAGCTGTAAATTAGGGCTTTGGAATTGCTTAATTGTGCAAGTATTAGATAAAATAATACTGGATTGCCAGTTCGTTTAGTAGTATTTTTGCATCGAATCTTAAAAACGAAAAGTATGAGTAAACACATCTTTTTACTTGCTGCTCTGATAGTATGCCTCTTCTCGTGTACCGAAAAAAGTACATCTACCTTTATTAAAATAGAGAATGGACAATTCATCAAGAACGGAAAACCTTATTATTATGTAGGAACAAACTTCTGGTATGGCGCTATTCTTGGTTCTACCGGCGAAGGAGGAAATCGAGAACGCCTCCATCAGGAGCTTGATTTCCTGAAGAGTATCGGTGCTGATAACTTGCGTGTGCTTGTTGGCTCGGATGGCAATCGTGGTATTACTGCCAAAGTAGAACCAACCCTGCAAATAGCTCCGGGTGTGTACAATGATACTATTTTAGCCGGACTAGACTACCTCTTGGTAGAAATGAAGAAGCGCGATATGCTGGCGGTGCTCTACCTTAATAACTCATGGGAGTGGAGTGGGGGCTACTCGCAATACCTCGAATGGGCAGGCTATGGCAAAGCACCTGTTCCTGCGGTAGATGGCTGGCCTGCCTACATGGAGTATGTACAGCAGTTTCCTCAGTCGGGCACTGCACAAGCTTTGTTTACCCAGTATGTTGAGGATATCATAACCCGCACCAATCGCTTCAGTAGTGTAAAGTATACCGAAGACCCCACTATCATGTCGTGGCAAATAGGTAACGAGCCACGTGCCTTCTCTGACGATAATAAAGAAGCTTTCGCACACTGGATGGCAAAGACTGCCGCACAGATTCGGTCTTTGGATAAGAACCATTTAATATCTTCGGGTAGCGAAGGTAAGCATGGCTGTGAGCAAGATATGGAACTCTTTGAACACATCCATGCCGATGCTAACATCGATTATCTTAACTTTCATATATGGCCTTACAATTGGAGTTGGGCAAAACAAGATAGCCTGCAAGAACACCTGTCAGTGGCTATAGAGAATACCCAAAAATATATCAACGAACACTTAACCGTGGCTGCCAAGTATGGCAAGCCGGCTGTATTGGAAGAGTTTGGCTACCCGCGCGATAACTTCGCCTTCGCTAAGACTTCTACTACTCGCGCGCGCGATACTTATTATAAGTTCATCTTCGACCACATTGCCGAAGAGGCTGCGAAAGGCGGACTATTGGCAGGAGCCAACTTCTGGGCATGGGGTGGATTGGCAACACCTTCATCCGACCATGTTTTCTGGCAGAAGGGAGATGACTATACTGGAGACCCTGCACAAGAAGAGCAAGGGTTAAACTCCGTTTTTGCCACAGACGATAGTACTATCGCTGTCATTCGCCAGGCCAATCAAACCTTCAACCGATAAATAAACCCTTAAAACAATAGTATATGATGAAGAACAAAACAACAATTGCATTTGTGCTTCTCTTTTTGTTGCCTTGCTTCGTCAAAGCACAGAAGTGGGAAGGACTTGCCAACACACCCGCTATGGGATGGAACAGTTGGAATAAATTTGCCTGTAACATCGACGAAAACTTAATTAAGGAAATAGCCGATGCGATGGTTGAGCAAGGACTACTCGACGCAGGCTATCAGTATGTAAATATTGACGATTGCTGGCATGGCGAACGCGATTCGCTTGGCTTTATCCAAGCAGACCCGGTACGTTTTGCCTCGGGTATTAAGCCTCTTGCCGACTATGTACACAGCAAAGGACTGAAACTGGGTATCTATTCGGATGCCGGACGTGCTACTTGTGGCTGCAGACCGGGTAGCTTTGGACACGAATATCAAGATGCTTTGCAATATGCCAAGTGGGGTGTCGACTATCTTAAATACGACTGGTGCGAAACCGAAGATATTAATCCCATTGGGGCATATACGCTGATGCGCGATGCGCTTCGCAAGGCAGGTCGTCCCATCTATTTTAGTATGTGCGAGTGGGGAAACAATAAGCCATGGCTTTGGGCATCCGAAGTAGGACACTCGTGGCGAACCACAGGCGATATATTCAATAGCTTCGACGGAATAGACGACCACGGCGACTGGAAAGCGTTCGGTGTGATGCAAATACTGGATATGCAAGAGGGATTGCGCAAATATGCAGGCCCCGGACATTGGAACGACCCCGATATGTTGGAGGTAGGAAACGGACAAACCGTAAACGAAGACCGTGCTCACTTCACCATGTGGTGTATGCTGGCAGCTCCACTTATTCTGGGTAATGATATTCGCAGTATGTCGCAAGAAACAAAAGATATAATCCTTAATAAAGAAGTTATCGCCATAGACCAAGACCCGCTTGGCGTGCAAGGCTTAAAGTTTGCTGCCGAAGATGGTTTGGAATTCTGGTTTAAGCCACTTGCCGGAGATGATTGGGCATTTTGCATCCTCAACCGTTCGCTCGAAGATAAAACATATACTATCGACTGGCAGAAATTCAACCTGACTGACGAAGAGGTTTCTAAACGCTCCACTTCTTTTGATAGTGTAGAGTACACTCTGAAGAACCTTTGGGAAAAGAATCCAAAGAAAGCAAACGTGGGAACTACTAAAAAAGCAAAAAGCGTAACCATACCTGCTCATGATGTGATACTTTATAGATTGACACCAAAGACAAAAAAATAGGGAAGTAGGATGCAAACTGTAAGTTAATGCTACAATCATACCGCTTAATGATAAAAAAGTACTTGTATTAACTTATCTATACAACTATTTTTGTTTTGTCAATAATTGATAAACAAAGTTATAAATCTAGTAAATATTATTTATGAAAAACATTACGTTGTTTTTAATGGCACTTCTTATGAGTTGCCAAGTAATGGCACAACAGAGGAATGTTACCGGTACCGTAACCGACGGTGCTGATAATTTACCAATGATTGGCGCTAATGTAATTGTAAAAGGAACCACGAATGGTGTCATAACCGGTATCGATGGTAAGTTTAGCCTAAATCTTCCAAACGAGAATGCTGTTCTTGTTTTTACCTCTATTGGGTATAAAAAACAGGAGGTTGTGGTACGACAAGGTCAAACTGTTCTAAATGTGGTTATGTACGAAGACTCTGAACTACTCGATGAAGTTGTAGTAGTGGGTTATGGTACTATGAAGAAGAGCGACCTCTCGGGTGCCTCGGTATCTGTGGGCGAAGACAAGATTAAGGGATCTATTATTACCAATCTCGACCAGGCTTTACAAGGTCGCGCGGCTGGGGTAACATCTGTTATGACTTCGGGTGCTCCCGGATCATCTGTTTCTATTCGTGTGCGTGGGCAGGCTACGGTTAATTCCAATGCCGAACCATTGTATGTAATTGATGGCGTTATCTTCCAGGGAGGCAGCAGCAGCGGTCATAGTGTTGGATTGGGCGATGCACTGGGAAATGGAACAGCAACTTCTATTTCGCCGATGTCTACACTTAACCCAAGCGATATTGTATCTATGGAAATCCTTAAAGATGCTTCTGCTACAGCTATTTATGGTGCACAAGGTGCCAACGGTGTAGTATTGATTACGACCAAACGTGGTAAGAGTGGTGAAGCAAAATTCTCTTATGAAGGAATGTTTGGTGTACAAAACCAAGCTGTTCGCCTGAAGATGATGAACCTCGCCGAATATGCCGTTTATAACTCTGCTATAGCAGCCACTACAGGCGGACAAGATGGTAACCCTGAATATCAGGATCCTTCTTTATTAGGTAAAGGTACCGATTGGCAGGATGCTATTTTCCGCAATGCACTGATGCAACAACACACTGTTTCGGCACAAGGTGGTGTAGAAAAAGTACAATATTACGTTTCGGGTGCTTATATGAATCAAGACGGAACATTGAGAGGTTCGGAGTTTGAACGTTATTCATTCCGTTCCAATTTGGATGCTCAGCTAAAATCTTGGTTGAAGTTAGGAATGAACCTGATGTACTCGAATACACACGAAAGATTGACCAGAGCTGATGGTGAAGCGGGTGTCTTGACCTATTCATTGCTTACTCCTCCCGATATACCGGTATATGATGTGTATGGCAATTATGCTACTACCGTTCGCGAAGGATATATCCGTATGAATCCTATCGCGTTGGCCGATTTGGATGAGAACTTCTTAACCCGTGAAAAACTAAACGGAAACTTCTTCCTGGATGTTACACCTATTAAGAATTTAACATGGCATGCCGAATTTGGTATTGATATTAGCAATTCAAAAGCCGAACGTTGGAGACCTACCTACGATTTTGGTCCCGGTGTATCCAGAGATACCAACTCCAGTGCTATACAAAACAATAAAAGTACATACTGGCAACTTAAAAACTATATTACCTATACTGGCAACTTTGGTAAGCATGGTTATTCACTGATGGCCGGACAAGAAGCGTGGGAATCGTCGTGGGAATACATTAGTGTTACCGGTTCGAAACTACCCGATAACTCAATAAAGAATCCTGCTTTGGGCGACAAAACAGCGGCAACTATCGGCAGTGGATTTGCTAGTTCGGCAATGGCTTCTTTCTTCGGACGTGCTACTTATAATTATGACGACCGTTATTTGGCTACATACACATATCGTTATGATGGTTCGTCGAACTTTGGACCAGAAAACCGCTGGGCAGGCTTCCACGCGTTTGCAGGTTCGTGGCGTTTTAGCAACGAAAAATTCTTTGAATCATTAAGAAGCGTAATCAATAATGGTAAGTTCCGTTTTGGATGGGGACAAACCGGTAATTCGAATATTGGTGGCTTTGCTTGGGGTGCTTCTATCTCGGTTATGCCTTCGGCTTTAGGATCGGGTTATCGTCAAAGTAATATTGCTAACCCATATGTGAAATGGGAAACACAAGAGCAATGGAATCTGGGGCTAGATCTTGGTTTGTTTAATGATCGTGTTAACCTGACAGTTGATTTCTATGACAAAACATCCAAAGATATGTTGATGGATCTTCAGCTGCCTTCTTATATGGGTACACGTGGTAATGGCTCTTCGGCATTGGCTGCACCAAAAGGAAACTATGGTACAATCAATAATAAAGGGTTTGAAATATCTGTGAATACACGTAACCTGACTGGTAAGTTTGAGTGGGATACAGAATTCCAAATGTCATTCAATAAGAACAAACTGGTAGCACTCGACGGTACAGCAGCATCGGCAATCGAAGGATATGGACAATGGAATGATGTGGTAAGTCGCTCGGAAATAGGACAATCTCTATACACATTCTATGGATATATTGCGGATGGAATTTTCCAAAGCAAAGAAGATATTGAAACACATTTGTGGGGCGAAATACCATCAAATGGACGATATGATAGATATAGCACCGTGTTTGTAGGGGATGTGAAGTTCAGAGACCTCAATAACGATGGTATTATAGATGATAGAGATAAAACAAGTATTGGCTCGCCACTGCCTAAGTTTACGTATGGTATGACCAATACATTCCGCTACAAGAACATAGACGTATCTATCTTCTTGCATGGTAGTTACGGAAATAAAGTGATGAACTACTTAGCACGCGACCTAACTGCTATGGGTTACTGGAGTAATCAATTACAGAAAGCTATGGGTTATGCTGATCTGGCTCCAATTGATGAAACAATTCAATATCCATTAACAAAATACGATGCTAAGGGCGAAGCTTACAAAATAAACAACTGGTTTGAAGATGTGGATAATGTGAAATTGACTAATCCCAACACGAAGATGTCTCGTGCAGGTCGTGGATTACCATACAAAAATAATGCTACAAGTACACGCTATATAGAAGATGGTTCGTACCTGCGTATCAAGAATATAACAATAGGTTATACGCTGCCTTCTAAGCTTACACGTAAGTACAAGATTGACAATGTGCGCATTTATGCCAACATTCAAAACTTGCACACCTTTACAGATTATTCAGGATATGACCCCGAAATCGGTCTGAACCCGCAAAGTGCCAATGTATTTGGTTTGGATTATGGACGCTATCCTTCACCGAGAGTTTATTCATTCGGTCTAAATTTGTCATTCTAACGCAACAAATACAATAGAGATATGAAAAATAAGAATATTTTTAAAACCTTGCTGTTTGCTACCATAATAGGACTTGGGACTACTTCGTGCGAAGATTTCTTAGACCGTCCTGCTGAAGATGCTTATACCATCACATCCTTCTATCAGACGGATGAACAATGTTTGCAAGCTGTTAATCCCATCTATAACTCTCCATGGCATGACTTTACCCGTGGATTCTTGGCCATTGGCGATATTCAAGCCGGTAACTCCTATTGGGAACACGATTGTTTATTCTTCAGATTAAGTTCCAGCAACGAAGAGTTGGCAGGCATGTCGGCATCACTCTGGTCGGTAAATGCTCATTGCAACAGTGTGATTCAAAACATAAATATGTATGCAGGACCAAATACTACCGAGGCTGTACGTAATATGGCTAAAGGCGAAGCACTTACACTCAAAGCATTAGCTTATTTCTATATGGTTCGTATATGGGGACCTGTTCCTATTGTTCATGATAACTCGGCAGAAATTGCAGCCGGTAATTATAACAATGTATATAAAGCTACTGAGGCTAATGTATATGACTACATCATTATGACGCTGGAGCAAGCTATCGAATGGCTTCCTGCAAAGGCAAAAGAGCCTGGCCGCATTGATAAATATTCAGCTTACGGATTGTTGGCTAAGGTTTATTTAACTAAGTCAGGTCTTGGACAAAAGAATACCCGTAACCAAAGCGACTTAGACAAAGCGGCCGAATACGCAAGTAAAGTAATCAATGAGAGTGGTAAAGTATTGATGGAAAACTACGAAGACATATTCAGACTAAGGAACAATACAGCCGACGAAAGTCTTATTGCCTGGCGTTGGGTAGTTGCAGCACCTTGGACAGCTTCGAACCCGATGCAAGAAGACCTTACATTCCAGGGATTAAGCGGATTAGGTGGCTGGGGAAGCTGGAGAGGTATCTCTGTAGACTTGATGGATGCTTTCGGAGAAGACCCAACCAAATTAACTCGTAACAATAACGATAAACGTCGTAAAGCTACCATGATGATGTACGGTGATAAGTACGAATACTTCTGGAGAGATAAGGGAGGCTTTGATTGGACGGATTACCAAAAGAACGTTCTTAAAGAATTCCATAGCTCAACCGGAGGCAACTGGGTAAAACACCTCTTTGGAAACAGTGCCGACCACGAAGCTGAGGGTGGAGGTGCTGTTACCGAATCTATGAAGAGCAGTTTAGCTACTCATGTACTACGTTTGGGCGATATATACCTGGTGTACGCAGAAGCAATCTTAGGAAATAGTGCCAGCACTAGCGATGCAAAAGCCTTAGAAGCTTTCAATGCCATAAGAAAACGTGCCGGAGTATCAGAGAAAACATCCATTACCTTTGAAGATATATTCAAAGAACGTCGCCTTGAACTGGCATGTGAAGGAGATAACTGGTACGACTTTGTACGCTTAAGCTATTACAACATGGATGATGCGTTGAACAGACTGAAAAAACAACGCAGGAAGAACTACATTGGTATAACAGGTTATTATATGGAAGATGATCCAACGATAACTGTTGATGGAAGCGGAGTGCCATCGGTACGCTATAATGATGAACAAGCCGATTTGAACATAACTCCGGAAAAGATGTTTGCACCATTCCCAGATGTGGACTTAGCAATGAATCCTAATCTGAGGGGAGAGCCTGTGGAATATGATTTAAGTGGTTATACCTATTAATCAATAGCTAATTGAAACTCAATATGAAAAAGTATAAAAAATCAAATATAACCAAATTATTGGTGTTGTGTGTGTTGCTCACCGGAGCGCTGATCGGATGCGAAAGCGTTGACGATGGCAAATACGATATGACAAGTGGTTTACCACAAGTGCATTACGTACGTCTTACAGATCCTGCAGTTGCCGACTCGTTGATAGTGGAAGCCTTTATGGAACAAAACATTTGTTTGATAGGCGAGAACCTCAGAAGCATACAGGAGATATATTTCAATGACCAGCAAGTAACTCTGAATCAGAATTTTATTACCGACAAGACGTTGATTCTAAATATTCCGAAGAATATCCCTGAAACTGTTACGAATAAAATGTATATGATAACAGCAAAGAAAGATACGGTGAAATATGATTTCAGAGTATTGGTACCTGCTCCGGCAGTGAGAAGTATGAAATGCGAGCATGTCCCAGCAGGAGAAATTGCTGTGATACGTGGAGATTATCTCATCGATGACCCGAATATTCCACTGGAAGTAACTTTTGCCGGTAACGCAAAAGCAAAGGTTATAAGTGCTGCTAAAACAGAAATACAGGTAATTGTACCCGAAGGTGCACTGGAAGGAACTGTAACGGTAAAATCCCTATACGGAGTGGGACGCTCTACGTTTATGTTCCGTGACACCCGTGGAATGATTACCGGATTTGAAGACTCGGAAAACAATGGAACAGGGTTCGTTGCCGGTTGGGGACGTCCTGCTAAAATAGAAGAAGACCCGGAACTTGCGGTTATGGGTAAATACGTAAGAATGGAAGGTGATGTTAAGCCCTCTGACGAAGAAGATTCTTGGGCATCTGGTGGTAATAACTTTACCATAAATATATGGAGTTGCGACAATCCAGACAATCCTAACAAAGGAATACCAAATCCGATGTTTTCCAGCGATCCGGCAACCTCTATATTCAAGTGCGAAGTTCGTGTACTGGAAGCATGGAGCGCATCGCCTATGATTTTTACTTTTGCTAAGGCAGATGATAACGAAGGATGGTTGTGGGCAGATACTACTCAGCCACGTGCATTCTGGGCTCCTTGGACAACAACAGGTTCGTATCTTTCCGAAGGTTGGGTAACTGTTTCTATTCCACTCTCCGAATTCAAATACAATGGAGCAGGCGAAGATGTAGGTGTCTCTAAAGAATTTGGCCAGTTGGGCATAGCTATACACAATCGTGGCGGAAAATCTTATATTGGAACGCCTTGTACTCCTGTTATTCTTGTTGATAATGTACGCGTAGTGCCAAGTGAATAATTAAAAAACGAAATGATTATGAATAAAATATTAAATATGTCACGACTCTCTATGATGTGTTTGATGCTGCTTTCTATCTGCATCTTCACAGCGTGTGATAATGATGACGATAGCGGTAAAAGCAACAAGATTGTTTTGAACTCTTTCGGACCTTCTCCGGCTTTGCGTGGAGGCGAATTGAGATTCATTGGTGCTAACTTAGATAAGGTTAAAGCAGTAATTATTCCGGGAACTGCTGCCATAACAACGATTACGGTAGTAGACGAACGCGAAATAAAAGTAACTATTCCTCAGGATGCAACCGAAGGGTATGTCGTTTTAGAAACTCCTCAAGGAGAAATACAAACAGAAACAATCCTTAGATATGAAGAACCCATCGTGGTTACAAGTATTAGTGCCGATTTGAAAAAGGCAGGTGATGTATTGACCATTGAGGGCGATTATCTGAACCTGATTAAAGAGGTTATTTTCTTCGATAATGTAGCCGTAACAGACTTTACTGCAACGCGTAAGAAAATAGAAGTAGTGATTCCTGTAGCAGCGCAGACTGGAAAAATCAGAGTTTCCAATGGTGCGGAAATTCCTATCGAAGTGTACTCCGAAAAGGATGCGAAGATTGTAGCAGCTACGGTGACAGCCATCGCTCCCGAAACAGTGAAACCAGGAGAAACTGTAACAATAACAGGAACAGACTTGGATTTGATTGGCTCATTGATATTTGCCGGTGCGGTAATCGCTGAATTTGAGGAACCAAATGTGAATGAAGACAACACAGAACTAACAGTGGTAGTACCTTTCGAGGCACAGGATGGCGCAGTAACCGTTATTGCAAAATCGGGTATTGAATATCCTTTGGAAACAGCATTAACAATGGTTGTTCCAAGCAACTTGAAAGCAACTCCCGATAGTGGGCTTAAACCGGGCGATATCATCACCATAACCGGAGAAGATTTGGACTTGGTAACAGACATCAATTTCCCCAATATCGCAGACGCGGTGAAACCCATCTCGCAGAGTGCTACCGAAATAAAAGTAGCTGTGCCTGTAATGTTGCCTATCAAACCCGAAAAAGAAGGCGATGAAGAAATAATACCCGAAGATGCACGAAGTGGAGACATTGTGTTGAATATGGCAAATGGAAAAACAGCAACAGTGGCATATACGGTATTACAGCCCTCTGTTACTGCTTACAATCCATCGCCCGTTATGGCAGGTAGCGAGTTGACGATAACAGGTACCAATATGGATTTAGTATTATCTGTTACCTTCAAAGGCGAACAAACAGTGGAGGTTACTACTGCTACAGAATCTATGTTGACGGTTAAGGTTCCGGCAGTAGGTGCCGAGTCTGGCGTTATATTCCTTAATATGAAGAATGGAGAGTCGGTAGAATGTGCACCTCTTGATATTATAGCTCCTTCTTTCTGCTTTATTCCTGAGTTGCCAAGTGCAGCTGTTCCGGTTGAAGAACTTCTGGTGCTGGAAGTAGTAAATGAAGATAAACTAACCCAAGTAAACATGAGAGGTGGTCCAACTCAATATTTATTGAAAGGTACAACTTTATATGTTCTTATTCCGAGTGCTGCAAATGGTGCTACTGATTTGACCTTGATTTCATCGAATGGCGAAGTTACTTATACTATTCAGGTATTAGGTGCAGGGGTACAAGAAACACCCGTTTTTGAAGGCTTTATCGATATGTTCGAAAATGAATGGTCGGCAGTAGGGATACCAATAGCTAATTTTGGAACCATGTCACCGGGCGATAGATTAAGAGTTTACTTCACAGGTCTTGGAGAAGACCCAGAGTATCAGTTATGGTATGGTGACTGGAGTGGCAAATTTGCGGAAAGTAAATTCTCTGCTGCATTCATTGATGTAGTGTTAACGGCAGAAATGATACAGAGTATGATGAACCCGGCTTGGGGATCAGACGCTATGCTTATACAAGGAAAACATTGTATCGTTTACAAAATAGCTATACGCGCAGGTACTGAACCAACAGAAAGTGTGGTATTTGGAAATGAAATTGTATTGGCGGGATGGAATAATCAATCAATACCTCTTGCCAATTTCGGAACGCCAGCTCCCGGTACTACGATAAGATTCTATCTGAAAAATGTGGGATCAAATAATGCGATGCAAATTTTCCCTGGCGATTGGGGTAGCCAATTAGTAACAGAGCATACGTTCTACGATGTAGATGCACTGAAAATACCTGCAGGAGGTCCGCTTTATCTTGATGTCGATTTAACAGCAGAGATGATACAACGAATCTTGAATCCTGCTTGGGGCTCAGACGGTATGATCATTCAAGGTGATGATGTTACAATCTCAAAAATAACGATGCTTAAGTATTAATTTTATAAGGTAACTACTGTTGTAGGATAACAAAACAAAGTGTAATTGGATAGGGATAGCCTCGGAAGGAAGTCGTGAGTGATATGCTTATAACCTTCCGGGGCTTTTTGAATTTCAAAATCCCTTTTTCTAAGGTTTTTATACAGATTTATCTTTTGTGAGCCATAAGCAGACGAGCCATAAGCCATAGGCTGACGGAGCATGAAACTATGGATGAAAAGGCATGAGGCTATGGCTGACAACCGATGAAACTATGGCAAAATAAATCCAAAAATTACTGTGAAGAACCTGTGAAATAAAAAAAAGCCAACGAATATCATTCATATGAATATAAATAAGAATACTCTCTTTTTATCTTTCTTGTTGCTATTACTTGCTAGCTGTGGGAAAGACAACCCGGATTCTCCTCAGGAAGATACAACAGTGGAGATCATAACTTCCGTACCACAAAAAGCTACAACGGTAAACCCTGCAATAACTACTACTGCCGAACTGATTCTTAATAGAGAACTAATAGCCGTAAACAAAAATAACATTACCTTAAACGGTAAAATAGTGTCCGAGGTTACTTTTAACGGCGATAAGTTAACCATATCATTACCCACGCTCGTGGCACAAACCAACTACTCACTTGAAATAAAAGCCAACGCACTGAGAATGGAACCGGGCGTTTTCAATAGCGAGATATTGAAACTGGATTTTCGTACAAGCGAATACCCTAAAGCAACTATTACCCCCAACTTAGTGCTTAAAAACCCTTCGGCTCAGGCAAAGAAACTATATCAATACCTCATAGAAACGTATCAAAAGAAGACTATTTCGGGTATGATGGCAAATGTGGCTTGGAACAATACCGAGTCCGAGCGCGTGTATGCCCTTACGGGAAAGTATCCTGCTTTGAACTGTTATGACTACATACATCTTGCATGGTCGCCAGCCAATTGGATAGACTACGGAGACATAACACCGGTTAAATCTTGGTGGACAGCAGGTGGAATCGTATCGATTGGTTGGCACTGGAATGTACCAACGGCAGAAGGGGTAACAGACCCGAGTCAAGCTACTTGCACACCCGAAAAGACTACTTTCCGTGCTAAGAATGCACTAACCGAAGGTACGTGGGAAAATACAATTATGAAAGCCGACTTGGCCAAAATAACAACCTACTTAAAACTGTTGCAAGCCGAAGGTATTCCTGTACTATGGCGTCCGCTGCACGAAGCTGCCGGTAATACATACGAATATACAGGTGGAACAGCTTGGTTCTGGTGGGGGTACGATGGTACCGAAACCTACAAACAGTTGTGGCAATATATGTTCAATTACTTCGAGAAAGAAGGACTGAACAATTTGATTTGGGTGTGGACAACACAAACAAAAGATAACGCTTTCTATCCCGGAGATGCTTATGTAGATATTATCGGACGCGATTTGTATAACCAATCTGCATCCAATTGCGCCTTGCAATACAACATCATAGTACCCAATTATCCAACCAAGTTGGTTGCACTCTCGGAGTGTGGTACGGTAGGACTTATTTCCGAACAATGGGCGGCTGGTGCTTACTGGTCGTGGTTCATGCCGTGGTATGATAATGCTGATGCAACGAGCACACATGCTGATGACAAATGGTGGAAAGACGCCATGAATCAGCCATTTGTGATATCTCGCGACCAGTTACCCAACCTGAAATAAACGCATAATGAAGATGAAGAGATTGAATTGTTTATTCCTTTTGTTTGCTTGCTGTGCAGCGCTCATGGCACAAGAAAATCGTCGTATCGACCTAAGTGGATATTGGAAACTCTTTATCGATACGCAACAAAAATATTCGGTAGAACAGGTGGCAGCAGTTCCCTATAATGATACCATAGTGCTGCCTGCCACACTGGATGAAGCTCAAAAAGGTGAACGTGTAACTTGGCAGAATACTGGCAGACTATCGCGCAAATATTCTTTTGCAGGTAGGGCATGGTATCAAAAGGAGATAATCATCCCGCAATCGTGGGAAGGAGAAGTGAAGCTGTTACACTTGGAGCGTACGAAAGTAACGCACGTTTGGGTAGACGAACATTATGTAGGCAATTCACTCTTAATAGCCTCTTCGCAACAATACGATCTTACACCTTGGCTTTCGACAGGTGTACATCAATTAACCATACTTGTAGACAATGGCGCAACTTGTGGCTTACCCGAAGCTGTTTACTCCTCTCATCAGTGGAGTGATGAAACACAAACAAATTGGAATGGTATTGTTGGACAGTTGTTTGTCGCAGCCAAACCGGCAGTAGATGTAAGTAAGCTGCAAGCCTATAGCCACGTGAAAGAACGCTCGGTTGAGCTTAGAACAACCATCTATAATACCCTGGATGAACCCGTTGAAGTGGCGGTTGCTATTTATGGAGTACTCTTTAACTCTGCAGAGACACATGCTCCTGCTCCTCAAGATATAAAGGTAACGGTTCCTCCCGGTGGTGGCGAATTTGTGTTTAACTATGCATTGGGAGCAGAAGCGAAGTTATGGAATGAGTATACACCCAATCTGTATCGCATTCAGGTGGAACTCTCCGCAAGCGGAGTGAGGCGTACAAAACATGCTGTAACGGTAGGTCTGCGTCAATTTGTAACACAAGGTAGGCACCTCACTATGAATGGTACCCGTGTGTTCCTGCGCGGTAAGCATGATGGTTGTGTCTTTCCGCTTACAGGATATGCTCCTACAAATGTAGCCGACTGGATGCGCTATTTCGATATTCTGCGTACATACGGTTTTAACCATGTACGTTTCCATTCGTGGTGCCCACTCGAAGCTGCTTTTGAGGCAGCCGATCTGAAAGGTTTTTATCTGCAAGCCGAACTTCCCTTATGGGGTGCGGTAGAAGAAAATCCGGATGCTCCGATAAACACCTTCTTGATTCGCGAGGGAAAAGGGATTATGGATTGTTTTGGCAACCATGCTTCCTTCGTAGGGTTTGCTACCGGAAACGAATTATGGGGTAGCATCGAAGGAATGAAAGGTATAACAAGAACACTTCGTGCGTATGATGGCAGGCATCTTTATGCGTTAGGTTCTAATTTTAATTTGGGCTGGTTGGGCGAGCAAGGCGACGAAGACTTTATCGTGGCTTGTCGGGTAGGAGGACAAAACGATGCTTCGTTTGAGCCACATGTACGTAGCTCTTTCTCATTTACAGATGCAATAGACGGCGGATTGCTCAATGCTACTTATCCTAATACAAGAATGAATTTTGATACGGGCGTGTCAAACACAAACAAACCTGTCATAGGACACGAAACGGGGCAGTTTCAAGTCTATCCCAACTCGTGCGAATTGAAGAAATATACCGGTGTGCTTTATCCTCATAATCTGATAAGCTTTGTAGAACGAACCAACCGGAAACATGGAATAGCTAAGAGCGAGCAATTCTTCAGAGCCAGTGGTGCATTGAGTCTATTATGCTACAAGGCCGATGTGGAGATGAGCCTGCGTACAGAAGAGTTATCGGGTTACCAAATGCTCGATATACAAGATTTTCCGGGACAAGGTACTGCACTGGTGGGTATGCTCGATTCATTTATGGATAGTAAAGGGCTAACTACTCCCGAGGAGTTTACTGCTTTTAATGCTGAGGTAGTGCCGTTATGGTTGGCTTCTTCATATACATGGTACAATGATGAAACACTTTCGGGCGAGGTGAAACTCTTCAACTATCCCGAACATGCACTGACTGATGCTGTAGTTGAGTGGAAACTATGCGAACGAGTAAGTGGGGTGGTTCGCCAAAGTGGTTCACTTGCTGCTACAAACCTCTCTCGAGGTTTGGCAAGAATAGGAGATTTGCAGCTTGCATTATCTGGTTATGTTCATCCTGTTGCATTGCAACTGGAACTTCGTGTCAGTGGAACAAACTATGCCAATACCTATCCACTATGGGTTTACCCGCGCAAAGCCTCCGTAAAGAAACCGGCGGATGTAACTCTTTTTACCTCCGTAACTCCCAAGCTCTATAAACATTTGGTGGCAGGTAAAAAGGCTTTGTTGATTCCCACGGCCCATGCATATCCCAATCAAACGGTGGGTGGACTTTTTACGAGCGACTATTGGAATTACTCCATGTTTAAGACTATCTCTGAGAATGCAAAGAAACCGGTTTCGCCTGGTACGTTGGGCTATTTAATAGCCGATGAACATCCGTTGTTTCACCTTTTCCCTACGTCGACACATAGCGATTGGCAATGGTGGGCACCGGCGCGTCATGCCTCTCCATTAATTATGGATAACCTTGATAGTGAGGTTGGTATGATTGTAGAAGGTATTGATAATGTAGAACGAAATCATAAGCTGGGCTTGCTCTTTGAGTGTAAAGTAGGCAAAGGAAAACTACTGGTTTGCATGGCAGATGTGTTGAGTGGTAGCGCTTATAAAGAATGTAATCAGCTTTTGAAAGCAATGTATCAGTATTTGGGCTCTGAGGCGTTTAATCCGCAGTTAGAACTCACTGTCGAAGAAATAAACCTCCTTTTTACAGGTACTGCGGGCACTCCTAAGATTGAGGGCGTACGCAATGTGTCTTATTAGGGGATAATATTGTTTTTGGATAAAATTGTATTTGTCTGAGATAGCTAGTATGTATACTTTTGTTTTGTAAATTAATATGTAATGGTAGCATGAAAAAAGTATTAGTAATTATGATAACAGCAACCCTATTTGCTTGTTCTTCCGATAAGAACCGGAGCGAAATTTATAAGGATGCTTCCGCACCGATTGAACAGCGTGTGGAGGATCTTCTTAGTAGAATGACCCTTGAAGAAAAAGTAGGGCAGATGAATCAATTTGTAGGTGTGGAGCATGTAAAAGCAAATACAGCTACGATGGCCGAAGAGGAGTTGAAAAATAACACCGCTAATGCCTTTTATCCCGGATTTACGGAAAAAGATGTGGAACATTGGACGGAAGAGGGACTCATAGGCTCATTCCTCCACGTGATAACGCTCGAAGAAGCTAACTACCTGCAAACGCTTGCTATGAAGAGCCGGCTACAGATACCTGTTATATTTGGTATAGACGCTATTCACGGCAATGCACATGCACCCGACAACACGGTCTATCCGACCAATATAGGTTTGGCTTGTTCGTTCGATTTGGATATGGCCTATAAAATAGCACGGCAAACAGCGAAAGAGATGCGTGCCATGAATATGCACTGGACGTTTAATCCGAACATCGAAGTTGCGCGTGACCCACGCTGGGGACGTGTAGGAGAAACCTATGGTGAAGACCCTTATCTGGTAACGCTCATGGGTGTGGAAACTGTAAAAGGATATCAGGGAGACCTGAACACAGAAAATGATGTACTTGCCTGTATCAAACATTTTGTGGGCGGAAGTCAGCCTATTAATGGTACTAACGGTTCGCCTACCGACCTATCGGAACGTACCCTTCGCGAAGTGTTCTTTCCTCCGTTCAAGGCGGGAGTAGAAGCGGGAGCATTATCGCTAATGACGGCTCATAATGAACTAAATGCTATTCCATGTCATAGCAACGAGTGGATTATAGAAGATGTGTTGCGCGGCGAGTGGAAGTTTCCCGGTTTTGTGGTGAGCGATTGGATGGATATAGAACATTTGTACGACCTGCATGCTACTGCCGAAAATCTCAAAGAAGCATTCTATCAATCTATCATGGCGGGTATGGATATGCACATGCACGGCATTCATTGGAATGAACTGGTTACAGAACTTGTAAAGGAAGGCAGAATCACCGAGAAACGGATTGATGAATCGGTACGCCGTATCCTGGAGCTTAAATTCCGTTTGGGGCTATTCGAAAAGCCTTTTGCCGATGAAGCTACCACTATGGATGTGCGCTTGTGCGACGAACATCGTACTACTGCTTTGGAGTCTGCCCGCAACAGCATTGTACTCTTAAAGAATGAGGGGGTATTACCATTAACATCCTCCAAATATAAACGTGTGATGGTTACCGGTATCAATGCCAACGATATGAATGTGTTGGGCGATTGGAGTACTATTCAGAAAGACGAAAACGTAACGACTATCCTTGAAGGCCTGCAACAAATTGCACCAGATACTCACTTCGACTTTGTAGACCAAGGTTGGGATCCACGCAATATGAACCCGGCAAAAGTAGCCGAGGCTGCAGCCAGAGCTAAACAGACCGATCTCAATATTGTAGTTGCTGGTGAGTATATGATGCGCTTCCGTTGGAGCGACCGCACCGATGGCGAAGATACAGACCGTTCGGATATTGACTTGGTTGGTTTGCAGAATGAATTGATACAGAAGGTTGCCGCTTCGGGTAAACCTACCATTTTAATCCTCGTCAACGGAAGGCAGCTTGGCGTAGAGTGGGCTGCCGATAATCTTCCTGCTATTATTGAAGCATGGGCACCGGGTATGTATGCCGGACAGGCAATTGCCGAAATTCTTTACGGTCAAGTAAACCCGTCGGCAAAGTTGGCTGTAACCATTCCACGGAGTGTAGGGCAAACGCAAATGATTTACAATCATAAGCCATCACAATATTTCCATCCCTATGCAGTGAAACCCAGTACGCCTCTATGGGTGTTTGGACACGGATTGTCGTACACTAACTATACATATAGTGACTTGCGCCTCTCTGCTACCGAGATAGCTAAAGATGGTAAGGTAACAGCTACCGTGAAGGTAACCAATAGTGGAAACCGGGATGGTGTAGAGATTGTACAACTCTATCTGCGCGACCGCTTCAGTAGTGTTACCCGTCCGGTTAAGGAACTGAAGGACTTTGCCCGTGTGCCATTGAAAGCAGGCGAAACAAAAGAGTTAAGCTTTGAAATAACACCAGATAAGTTGGCCTTCTATGACAAGCAGATGAACTGGATTGTAGAACCGGGAGAGTTTATTGTTATGCTGGGGGCTTCATCTGCTGACGAGGCATTGTTGAAAGAGAGTTTCTGGGTAAAATAAATAAGATATGAACATGAGAGTATATATAGTAATAAGTCTGTTTAGCGTGTTACTCTCTTCGTGTGGAGGAGGTAGTAAGAAAGAAACGGTTACAGAAAAGACGAAGCGTACACCGGAAACGGAAGCCTTGCTGGTAAGCTTGAAGCAAATGCCAGGGTATGGAATTATGTTCGGCCAACACGATGCTCCGGTTTATGGTATTGGTTGGCAGGGCGATGAGAATCGTAGTGATGTGAAAAGTGTTTGTGGAGACTATCCTGCGGTAATGTCGTTCGACTTAGGACACATTGAACTTGGTAAAGAAAACAATCTGGATAATGTTAGTTTTGATAGAATACGTCGTGAGATAATAGCACAGTACAATCGCGGAGGAGTTATTACTATAAGTTGGCATGTTGATAACCCGGCAACAGGTGGGAACTCGTGGGATGTAAGTGATAGTACTACCGTCGCTTCGCTATTGTTCGATGGAATGAACCATGTGAAGCTTTTGCGCTGGTTGGATTGTGTAGCCAACTTTATGAACTCTCTGCAAACAGAAGAGGGGGTAAAGGTGCCTGTTATTTTCCGCCCGTGGCACGAGCACACAGGAAGTTGGTTCTGGTGGGGAGAGCAACTTTGCACCACCGCAGACTACAAAGCCTTATGGCGTCTGACCTACGATTATTTATGCGAGAAAGGTGTTGATAATCTGCTTTATGCTTATTCTCCCGGAGTTGAACCCGGCTCAGTGGATGAATATCTCGCACGTTATCCCGGTGATGATATTGTCGATTTGGTGGGCTTTGACTGCTATGTGTACAATGAAAACGATTACCTCAGGCAGATGACCACGATGCTTAAAATAGTAACCGAAGTAGCAACCCAACACAACAAGGCGATGGCAGTAACCGAAACAGGTTACGAAACTATTCCTGATTCTGTGTGGTGGACACAAACACTGCTTCCTTTATTAACCGATTATCCTGTGAGTTATGTCTTGGTATGGCGTAATGCTTACAATCGCGACAATCATTACTATGCTCCCTATCCGGGACACATGTCGGAAGCCGATTTTGTGACTTTCTACGAAAACCCGCGAACGTTGTTTCTTACTGATGTACAATCTATTAATATATATACTGAAAACAAATAAAATATAAATATGAGTTTATTTGAAGAAAAAATTAAAGCGCTGTTGGATGCACACAACGACTTGTTGGCACTTCCTAACGAAGCAGCAGAAAATGGGAATGGGGTGGTTACCCGCTATAAAAACCCGGTACTAACCGCTGAGCACACTCCTTTGTTTTGGCGTTACGATTTTGACGAGAAGTCAAATCCATATTTAATGGAGCGTATCGGCATGAATGCTGTTATGAATTCGGGTGCATTGAAGTGGCAAGGCAAATACCTGTTGGTGGTACGTGTAGAGGGAGTTGATCGGAAATCTTTCTTCGCTGTAGCCGAGAGTCCTAACGGAATTGATAATTTTCGCTTCTGGGACTATCCGGTAACGATGCCCGAAGATGTAATACCCGCTACAAATGTGTATGATATGCGTCTTACCGCCCACGAAGATGGCTGGATTTATGGAATCTTTTGCGCGGAAAGACATGATGACATGGCTCCGTCGGGCGATTTATCTGCAGCAACGGCTACCGCAGCTATTGCCCGTACCAAAAACCTTAAAGAGTGGGAACGACTACCCGACCTGAAAACAAGGTTCCAACAACGCAACGTGGTATTACACCCCGAGTTTGTAGATGGCAAATACGCACTCTATACCCGTCCGCAGGATGGTTTTATCGATACAGGCAAGGGAGGCGGCATTGGTTGGGCATTGGTAGACGATATGACTAACGCCATAGTAACCGAAGAAAAAATCATCGATCACCGCTATTACCACACAATTAAAGAGGTGAAAAATGGCGAAGGACCGCACCCTATAAAGACATCAAAAGGGTGGCTTCATCTGGCGCATGGTGTGCGCAATTGTGCCGCCGGACTACGTTATGTGCTCTATCTTTATATGACTGCTCTTGATGATCCTACCCGGTTGATAGCCGAACCTGGCGGATACTTCATGGCACCCGAAGGGATAGAACGGCTAGGCGATGTCTCTAATGTCCTTTTTTCTAACGGATGGATTGCAGATGATGACGGAAAACTCTATATTTACTACGCTTCTTCGGACACGCGGATGCATGTGGCTACTTCTACTGTCGATAAGTTGGTAGACTACTGTCTTCATACGCCCAAGGATGGTTTTTCATCTTCTGCTTCGGTAGAGACGATAAAGAGGCTGATAGATAAGAATAGGAGCCTTACCCCGAACTTCTCCAAAGGAGAGGGAGTTTGAGATAGTTTGACTGATATTAAATAATAATAGTAAATGCAAAACATACAACACAAAGCTAACCCTTCTCCCTCTCCTTTGGAGAGGGCTGGGGTGAGGCTAAAAGAGAAAATAGGTTATGGGTTTGGAGATATGTCGTCCTCCATGTTCTGGAAGATATTTTCTTACTATTTACCTATATTTTATTCCAACATCTATGGGTTGACGCTGGAAGACACAGCATTGCTGCTGCTGGTAACACGTATATGGGATGCTATTTCGGATCCTATGATGGGCATCATAGCCGACCGTACCCATACCCGTTGGGGTAAGTATCGTCCCTATTTGCTTTGGGTAGCTCTTCCGTTTGCCATTTGTGGTATATTGCTCTTCACCACTCCCGAGCTTGGACGAACCGGAAAGTTGGTATGGGCATACGTCACCTATATCATGATGATGACGGTATATACCGGTATCAACGTGCCCTACGGTGCTATGCTTGGTGTAATGACCGATGACTCGGACACAAAAACCGTATTCTCTTCCTACCGTATGTTCTTTGCTTATGGTGGTAGCTTCCTCGCTTTGTTTACTTGGGAACCACTCTGTAACTTCTTTCAGGGAGACTCTACATCGCAAGCTGCAAGCTGGCAATATTCCATGGTGGTAATTGCTTTTATCTCTATGATTGGATTCCTGCTTTGCTTCAGTATGACCCGCGAACGAATAAAAAGCATCTCTACCGTGTCGATAGGAAAAGACTTCCGGTCGTTGTTATCCAACACTCCGTGGTGGATATTGATTGGCGCAGCTTTGTGCTCTAACTTATTCAATACGGTGCGTGGTGCAACTGCGGCCTATTTCTTCAAGGATTACATTGGCGATGATATGTTTCTGAATTTTGGCGATTTATCCATTCTGTTCTATGCCGGGTTGTTTCTTGGAGTAGGCGAGGTGGCTAACATGGTAGGCGTTGTACTGGCTGTTCCTCTTTCGCGTAAGCTGGGCAAGAAATCTACCTATATATCAACAATGGTTGCATTGGCATTCCTGAGTATCTTGTTCTTCTATCTACCTGTTAGCCCCGTTGGGCTTTGGATGATGCTTATCATGCAAGTGGTTATTTCTACTTGTACAGGAATAGTATCTCCACTGGTTTGGAGTATGTATGCCGATGTGTCCGACTATGCGGAATTAAGAGACGGAACGGCATCTACCGGACTTATCTTTTCCTCCTCCTCTATGGCTCAGAAATTTGGTGGCGCCTTTGGTGGCGCGGTAGTCATGTGGATACTTGCTTTCTTTGGCTATAATACCGAGATGGGAGCAGTGCAAACACCTGAAGCACTAATCGGACTGAATTTGCTCATGAGTTGGATACCTGCTGCTGTTGCAGTTGTTGCTGTGGTAGTGGTTTATTTCTATCCGCTGACAAAGGAGCGGGTGGCAGAGATAGATGAAAAGCTGAAAATTATACGTAAAGACCAACAATAGTGATGGGTATTCGGAAATTGCAACAGGAAGCACGGGAGGTGTTGGAAAATAACATCCTGCCTTACTGGATGAACAATATGGTAGACCGTGAACAGGGTGGTTTTTATGGACGAATAACAGGCGAAGAGCAGCTAATGGCTGATGCTGATAAAGGTAGCATCCTGAATGCCCGAATACTTTGGACTTTTTCTGCGGCTTATCGTCTGCTGGGCAATAAAGAGTACCTTGCAACCGCTACTCGTGCAAAAGAGTATTTGCTACAACACTTTATAGATAAGCAGTATGGTGGAGTTTATTGGTGCCTCAATAGCCAAGGAGAGCCTGTAGACACCAAGAAACAGATTTACGCCATAGGCTTTGCTATCTACGGCTTGAGCGAGTATTATCGTGTTACCAACGACAGCGAGGCATTGAAACACGCTATTGCCTTGTTCGAGTGTATAGAAGAGCATAGTTTCGATGGTGCGAACAATGGTTACTTCGAGGCTTTTACCCGCACATGGGAAGAAATAGGCGATATGCGTTTAAGCGATAAGGATGCTAATGAGCGTAAAACAATGAATACGCACCTGCATATTTTAGAACCCTATACCAACCTTTATCGTGTATGGAAAGACGAACGGTTGAAGAAGCAACTCCATAATCTTATTCTTCTTTTTGTCGAGAAGATAAGAGACGCTTCTACCGGACATCTTAATCTTTTTTTCGACGATACATGGAACGTAAAGAGTAGCATTCTTTCTTACGGACACGATATTGAAGCCTCTTGGCTTATTCACGAAGCGGTACTTCTTTTAGATGATAAGGAACTGACAGCCCGTGTTGCTCCTGTTGTGCAACAAATAGCTTGTGCTGCTTCCGAAGGGATTTCCGCTTCGGGTGGCATGGTTTACGAGAAGAATGCAGTTACAGGGCATACCGATGGCGACTACCATTGGTGGGTGCAGGCAGAGGCTGTAGTGGGCTATCTTAGCCTGTATCAACATTTTAAGGATGAGTCTGCACTGAACAAAGCCGTTTGTTGTTGGAACTTCATCAAAGAGAACCTACTGGATACGAAATATGGCGAATGGTATTGGAGCCTTACTGCAGCAGGTGTTACCAACCGTGTCGACGATAAAGCAGGATTTTGGAAATGCCCTTATCACAATGGTCGGGCCTGTTTAGAGATTATCGAACGTTTTGTTTAAAAAGATAGGGGTGCTTCTTTGTGAAATGCACCCCTCTTGTTTTTTACTTTTGTAACCAAGAGTAAAAATCGCTCCTTGTGTTGTTAGCTTGTATATTCCGCGATCTTTTCCAACAAATAACCGGCCTTTATGGGTTTCGACATATAGTCATTGCACCCGGCATCAATTGCTTTCTTCTTATCGCTGTCGAAGGCAAAAGCTGTTACGGCAATAATGGGGATCTCCCAATCTGTTTTACGGATTTCGCGGGTGGCTGTAAGTCCATCCATCTCGGGCATACTTACGTCCATTAAAATAAGGTCTGGTTTCTCCGTTTTATACATTTCAATAGCTTCAAGCCCATTGTACGCACGGATTAATTTGTACTTGTCTCGGATAATACTGGTTAGCAGAAAGAAATTACTATCTGTATCTTCTGCTACCAATATTACCGGCTTTCTTTTTGTTGTTGTGCTAGATTCTTTCTTTTCGGGTTTAGACTGTATATTTTTATTCTTGCCATTTGTAGGCATTTCTTGATTCGGGTCGTAGGGGTGTGTGAACCAGAATGTAGAACCTACACCAAGTTCCGATTCAACACCTATTTCTCCATGCATTTGCGTTACTAAACTCTGGCAGATAGAGAGTCCGAGTCCGGTTCCTGCTACAAAATGATTGAGCTTTACGAATCGGTGGAATACGGAGTCTAAATCTTGTTTAGCTATTCCAGAGCCAGTATCTTTTACATAGAATTTAACGGTTTTTCTATCTACTTGATAGTAACCAATAGATATTTGTCCTTCGGTGGTAAACTTCAACGCGTTGTTGATGAAGTTATTGAGTATCTGCGTGAGTCTGTTTTCATCACTGTAGATATAGCAGGAAGACATCTGCTGCTCAAATATTACTTTCACAGGACTGTTTTCGGTTTTCAACTGGTAGTAATGCAACACCTCGTTAAAGAGTTTGTTTACATCCACAACAGTATTTACTATTTCGAGCGTACCGGCCTCTATCTTTGATATATCTAAAATATCGGATATGAGTTGCAGCAGCAGGTCGCTGTTTTTTTGTACAATGTTGAAGTATTCCTCTTTTTCTTCTTTTTCTTCAGCTTCTACCAGCAGTTCGGAGAATCCGATGATGGCATTGAGTGGTGTACGTATTTCATGACTCATATTGGCAAGGAAAGCCGATTTCAATCGGTCGCTGATTTCTGCTTTCTCTTTTGCTTCAATAAGTTGTTCTTTCTTCTTTTGCGATTCGGTAATGTCCGAGAAGAGGCAAATCATCTCACCGGGACGGGTCGAATACATGATAAGGCGAGCTAATACACCGCTCTTTTCAAAACGAAAATCAGTGTCTATATAATTGTTGTTACGCAATGCTTTTTCAATAACCATTAGCATTTCGTTGAATTGCGGAACTATTTCGCTACCTCTCATACCAATAAACTTACTGATGTCTTCTTTGTACATTAGCTCTACCGAGTCGTTGGCATCCATCAAGGTATAGTCTATCAGCTTGTTTCTTTCACTATATATAAGGTTCATGCGCATGTAGCCCAACGGCATCTTTTCATAGAGGTTTTGCAAGTAAGCTTTGTCTTGCTTAACCTCTTTTTCAGAGCGTTGTAGCTGTATGCAAAGTCCCACAATGTTGAAGAGTGCTGTAATCCAGGCTTCGTCTTCTTTGGTCCATGTATGAAAACCATGCACAATGTCGACTCCGGCATAACCCCATGCACCCTCTTTAGACATTAAAGGCACAACAAATAAAGAGTTGATATCCTGTATGCTAAGGAATTCTTTTTCAGGGTCGGCCTCTTTGGGTAGGTCGTCGAGCGTAGATAGTACTACGGATTTTCCACTCTTGATATGATCTGTCCACCAGGTGTTCATCTCAAAGGGGAGGTCTACCAACATGTCAATTTCTGGTTTTACGTTGCTGTCTACAGCTTCGTAGGTACAGGTTTGTGTGGAGGCCTTCCAGTTGTATTCAAAGATATAGGTACGTCCTGCTTTGAATTGTTTGAGGATGTCCTTTAATATCCGGTTGATAACAGCATCAGCGTCATCGGTGGTAAGTAAAGATAATAATAAGTGAGATATATTGCTTAACTGGAATAAAAGATTGTTGGTGCG
Source organism: Bacteroides sp. 214 (assembly GCF_010501015.1). GTDB lineage: Bacteria > Bacteroidota > Bacteroidia > Bacteroidales > Bacteroidaceae > Bacteroides. The sequence goes on from NZ_QVML01000019.1 coordinate 121,439, forward strand.
CAAGCTTGTTGCTTGTTCTGTGACTGTAGCTTCGGGGTCTTCAATCCGTTGCATATAGCCGGTACTTACGATGTGTCCGTCCGGCGTTTGTCGATTCATTTCTTTAGCGTGTATCCATACAAGACCGTTAATGGTTTCCAAGGGGAATACATCATCAAAAAAAGTCTTGGAGGTGGGCGTTAGAAATTCAAGCTGTATCCTATCACGATAATCTTCACGAATCATTGCAATGAATGTTTCGTAAGGTAGTGTTTCCGATGGAAGGTTTAATTGCCTTCTAACAAAATCGGAAAACACAAGATTATGTGCTTCGCTGTCTTTTACCCACCAGCCGATTTTTTTATCTTCTAGTATTTGGGCCAAGATCTGCTTTTCGTCAAAGATATTCTTCTCCACTTTGTCTGTTTTGAATGTCGAATAATGCGCAACTTTATATTAGGTGCTGCAAAGCTAATGAAAAAAATACAATATGCAATAGTTTATAAGATTCCTTTGTAAAATATTTGTTTTTATGTATCTTTTTATTCTTTTTTATGCTTCCTGTGAGTCTCTGTAGCCGTTTTTTAGTGCAATAAAAACGTATTGAAAAAATAATTGAAAAGATGATTTAATGCGCTTTTTGTTAGCAAAAATAAGATGAAAACGTACTTCAATTCTGCGGACAAATGCTTTATATAAGGCGTAATTTTGTCATTATTTTTGCACAATTCAATTAAACGCGAGTTTCGCGAGTTTCGCGGAGGGTTAGTTAAAATTCAATTAAACGCTGAGTTACGCTGAGCTTTTAGTTACGATGCCGCATGGTAACCCCGTAACGGGTTCAATACCTATAACCGCGGGTGAAGCCCAGTCGTGTTCGGAAGATGTATCTTTCTGATACATAGAGTTTTTCATTATTTAAATACTAAACGTTTATCTTTTTCGTTATATAAAACAACATCAAT
>NZ_QVML01000001.1:0-61759 GCF_010501015.1 Bacteroides sp. 214
GTACTGCGTAATAGTGGGAGAGTAGGTAGTCGCCGTTTTTTAAGTTTCCCGTCCGGTTCTTCGATTGATAGAAGAAACAGGGCGGGAAACTTGTTTATATAGGTGTGTATTATAAGAAGTAGGAAGAAGGAGTGTAATTTTTATATAAAAATGTTATTTTAAGTATTTGTTATTCTACTATTTTACTTACCTTTGCGCCGCACTATATTAATAAACATTTTAATGCAAATTGATTTATGAAAACAAAAGTATTATTAGCAGCTGTTGCTGTTATGTTTTCTATGACTTTGATGACTTCATGTGGCGGAAACAAAAGCAATGCTTCTACAGCAGAAACAACTGAACAAGTTGCAGACGAATGCTGCAAGAAAGATTCATGCGAAGCTAAATGCGACTCAACAAGTTGCTGCACAGCTGAAGGTGATTCTTGCTGTCATGCAAAAGCTGACTCTACGCCTTGCTGCAAAGAAGCTGCAAAAGCTGAGTAATTCTGAAAGTAAAAGGAATGAGGGGTATATAGCCCCTCTTTTTTTTGCCCTTCTCATAAATCTAAAGTGATAAATTCGCATTGTTAAGTAAGTAAAACTGATAAAATGATTAATAAAGAAACAAAAAAGTAACATTTGTTTTGTTTATTGAGATTTATTCCTACCTTTGCATCGAGTTAAAAGAAAAAAGAGATGAATCAATCGTTTATATACATTCTACTATCTGGTATTATTATTCTGCTGGGAATCTTCAGTGGAAGTGAGTACTGTATGTAGATATGTAAGATAACAATATACATAAAAGCCTTTCTCACTTCCATGTGTGAAAGGCTTTTTTCGTAAGTAGCATTTCAGTAAATACAAATTAATAACCAATATCGGTATGAGTGACAAATTATTTATTTTCGACACAACATTAAGAGATGGAGAGCAGGTACCCGGGTGCCAATTGAATACGGTAGAAAAAATTCAGGTAGCAAAGTCTTTAGAACTGCTTGGTGTAGATGTTATTGAAGCAGGATTTCCGGTCTCAAGCCCGGGAGATTTTAATTCTATCATTGAAATATCAAAAGCAGTAACATGGCCAACGATATGTGCGCTGACAAGAGCGGTACAGCGCGACATCGATGTGGCTGTAGAATCCTTGCAATATGCCAAGCGCAAGAGAATTCATACAGGTATAGGAACATCGGACTCTCACATTAAATATAAGTTCAACTCTAATCGCGAAGAGATTATAGAACGGGCGGTAGCATCGGTAAAGTATGCCAAAAGGTTTGTAGAGGATGTAGAATTCTATGCCGAGGATGCCGGAAGGACTGATAATGTTTACTTGGCACAGGTACTGGAAGCGGTTATCAAAGCCGGAGCAACGGTTGTTAATATACCCGATACTACAGGCTACTGTCTTCCCGATGAGTATGGCGCAAAGATAAAGTATCTTATGGAGAATGTACGTGGTATAGAAAAGGCTATTCTTTCTACACATTGCCACAATGACCTTGGTATGGCAACAGCTAATACCATAAGTGGGGTGTTGAATGGTGCTCGTCAGGTGGAGGTTACAATAAACGGAATTGGCGAACGCGCAGGAAATACAGCTTTGGAAGAAATCGCTATGATTCTTAAAAGCCACAAAGAGATAAAAATAGAAACAAACATCAATACTCAAAAAATATATCCAACAAGTCGTATGGTATCGAGCCTTATGAATATGCCGGTGCAGCCCAACAAGGCTATCGTAGGACGCAATGCTTTTGCACATTCATCGGGTATTCATCAGGATGGTGTATTGAAGAACCTGGAAACTTACGAAATTATTAACCCCAACGATGTTGGCATTGACGATAGCTCCATCGTTCTTACTGCTCGTAGCGGACGCGCTGCCTTAAAACATCGTTTGTCTGTATTGGGTGTTGAACCTTCTACAGAGAAGCTAGACCAAATTTATGAACAATTTCTGAAAATTGCCGACCGCAAAAAAGATATTAATGATGATGATATTCTTGTTCTGGCAGGAGCCGATCGTAGTATAAATCATCGCATCAAGCTAGACTATCTGCAAGTAACCAGTGGGGTGGGTGTGCGTTCGGTGGCGAGTCTTGGTCTGAAAATTTCGGGCGAGAAGTTTGAAGCGGCAGCCGGAGGTAACGGACCGGTAGATGCGGCAATCAAAGCATTGAAAAAGATAATCAATAGACATATGGTGTTGAAGGAATTTACCATTCAGGCACTTAGCAGAGGAAGTGATGATATGGGAAAAGTACACATGCAAGTAGAATACGACAACCAGATATACTATGGTTTCGGAGCAAACACCGATATTATTGCTGCTTCGGTAGAAGCGTATATTGATTGTATTAACAAATTTGCAGGTGTCGAAAAATAAAAAAATAGCATAACCATTTAATTAATAAAACTATAATATGAGTACATTATTCGATAAGATATGGGATGCCCACGTTGTAACAAAAGTAGAAGACGGACCTACACAGTTATACATTGATAGGCTCTATTGCCACGAAGTAACCAGTCCGCAGGCGTTTGCCGGTATGCGCGAAAGAGGAATCTCCTGTTTCCGCCCTGAGAAGATTTTCTGCATGCCCGACCATAACACACCTACACACGACCAAGATAAACCTATTGAAGACCCCATCTCGAAAACTCAAGTAGATACATTGGCAAAGAATGCCGCCGAATTTGGATTGGCACACTTTGGCATGATGCACCCAAAGAATGGAATTATTCATGTAGTAGCTCCTGAAAGAGGTCTCACTTTACCTGGTATGACTATTGTATGTGGCGATTCGCATACCTCTACACATGGTGCGATGGGGGCAGTAGCCTTTGGTATTGGTACTAGTGAGGTAGAAATGGTAATGGCGTCACAATGTATCTTGCAATCCAAGCCCAAAACGATGCGTATCACCATTGACGGTACATTAAACGAAGGTGTAACAGCCAAAGATATGGCGCTTTTCCTTATTGCACAAATGACAACAGGCGGTGCTACCGGCTATTTTGTGGAGTATGCAGGTAGTGCAGTCAAAGCACTTTCTATGGAAGGTCGCCTTACGCTGTGCAACCTCAGTATTGAGATGGGGGCGCGTGGTGGCATGATTGCTCCCGATGAAGTAACTTTTGAATACATCAAAGGTCGCGAGTATGCTCCTGTGGGCGAAGCATGGGATGCTGCTTTAGCTTATTGGAAGACTCTGAAAAGCGATGACGATGCTGTTTTCGATAAAGAAATAAGTTTCCCAGCCGAAACTATTCCGCCTATGATTACCTACGGAACCAACCCTGGAATGGGCATAGGTATAGACCAAAACATACCTGCTCTAAGCACCATACCCGAAGCGGGACAAGCCTCTTACATTAAATCTCTTGAGTATATGGGCTTTGAAGCAGGCGAATCGTTACTTGGCAAAGCTGTTGATTATGTATTCCTTGGCTCCTGTACCAATGGGCGTATTGAAGATTTTCGCGCGTTTGCTTCCTTAGTAAAAGGAAAGCAGAAGGCAGCCAATATAACCGCTTGGTTGGTACCCGGCTCTTGGGAGGTGGATAGGCAAATCAAGGAAGAGGGTTTGGATAAAATAGTTGAAGCAGCAGGATTTGTGCTTCGCCAGCCCGGTTGTTCGGCTTGCTTGGCTATGAACGATGATAAAATACCGGCAGGTAAATATGCGGTTTCTACATCAAATAGAAATTTTGAAGGGCGTCAAGGTCCTGGTGCCAGAACGTTATTGGCAAGTCCATTAGTTGCTGCGGCAGCTGCAATAACCGGAGTGATAACCGATCCACGGAAGCCTCTCCCTAACCCTCTCCAAGGGAGAGGGGATCTTAAATAGTCTCCTTGTTAGAATAATAATAATGATTAATAACTAAAAAACAGAGCTAATCCTTCTCCCTCTCCTTTGGAGAGGGGCGGGGTGAGGCCCCAATATTATGAAAGAAAAATTTAATATACTGACATCTACCTGTGTACCTCTTCCGTTAGAGAATGTTGATACAGACCAGATTATCCCTGCCCGCTTCCTGAAAGCTACTACCAAAGATGGCTTTGGCGAAAACTTGTTTCGCGACTGGCGATATGACAAACAAGGTAACAAAATAGCCTCATTTGTACTGAACAACCCTACATACGGTGGCAAGATACTTGTGGCCGGTAAGAATTTTGGTTCCGGGTCTAGTCGCGAACATGCTGCGTGGGCTATTGCCGATTATGGTTTCCGGGTGGTTGTGTCTAGTTTCTTTGCCGATATATTTCGCAATAATGCGTTGAATAACTTTGTGCTGCCGGTTGTTGTTAGCGAAAAATTTCTCTCGGAGTTGTTTGCTGTCATTGCCAAAAACCCAACAGCGGAAGTAGAGATAAATCTACCCGCACAAACCATTACCAATAAAGCTACAGGTGCTACTGAGAGCTTTGAAATCAATAGCTACAAAAAACATTGTCTTGCTAACGGATTGGATGACATCGACTTCTTGCTAACCAATAAAGATAAAATAGAAAAATGGGAACAGAACGCCGTAAAATAGAGATAATGGACACCACCCTGCGCGATGGAGAGCAGACGAGTGGAGTATCTTTTGTCTCGCACGAAAAGCTAATGATTGCTCGTTTGCTACTCGAAGAATTGCGTGTAGACCGCATAGAAGTAGCTTCTGCACGTGTGTCCAACGGTGAATTTGATGGTGTGAAGATGATTTGCGACTGGGCAGCCCGTCGCGATATGTTGCAAAAAGTAGAAGTGTTGGGCTTTGTGGATGGAAAAGCTTCGGTAGATTGGATCCGAGCCGCTGGTTGTTGTGTATTGAATCTGCTTTGCAAAGGATCTGAAAAACACTGTCGTCAGCAGCTTATGAAAACTCCCGAAGCTCATATTGAGGATATTAAGGAGGTTATAGCCTATGCCGATGAAATGAATATCGACGTAAACCTCTATCTTGAAGACTGGAGCAACGGTATGAAAAACTCGCCCGAGTACATCTATACACTTATGAATGCCTTGAAGGATACAAGTGTAAAACGCTTCATGTTGCCCGACACACTGGGGATACTCAATCCTATGGAGGTAGCTACCTTCGTTCGTGATATGGTAGAACGTTACCCCGATAAACACTTCGACTTCCACTCGCATAATGACTACGATCTTGCGGTAAGCAATGCTTTTGCTGCTACCTTGAGTGGTGTGAAGGGACTGCATACAACCATAAATGGATTGGGCGAACGCGCTGGTAATGCTCCTTTGGCAAGTGTGCAGGCGATGCTTAAAGATCAACTTGCTATAGAAACCAATATAGAGGAAAGTCGTCTGAATGACGTGAGCCGTGTAGTGGAATCTTATTCGGGTATCATCATACCTGCCAATAAACCTATTGTGGGCGAGAATGTCTTTACACAAGTGGCAGGCGTACATGCCGATGGCGATAACAAGAGTAATCTGTATTGCAACGACTTGCTCCCCGAGCGATTCGGTCGTAAGCGTGAGTATGCGCTTGGTAAGACTTCGGGTAAGGCGAATATCCGTAAAAACCTCGAAGACTTGGGTTTGAATCTGGATGAAGAGTCTATGCGCAAGATTACCGAACGCATCATTGAGCTGGGCGACAAGAAAGAACTTGTTACGCAAGAAGACTTACCTTATATCATTTCTGATGTACTGAAGAACAGAGCTGTTGCCGAAAAAGTGAAACTGAAAAGTTATTTTGTTACCTTAGCACATCGTTTGCGACCTATGGCAACGCTTAGCATAGAGATTGACGGACAACTGTACGAAGAAAGCTCTTCGGGCGATGGTCAGTATGATGCCTTTGTTCGTGCATTGCGCAAGATTTATAAAGTAACTCTCGGACGCACGTTTCCGATGTTGATAAACTATGCGGTAACCATCCCTCCGGGTGGACGAACCGATGCTTTTGTACAAACCGTTATTACTTGGAGTTACGAAGGTAAAGTGTTTCGCACCCGTGGTTTAGATGCCGACCAAACAGAGGCTGCTATCAAAGCCACTATAAAAATGTTGAACTTACTCGAAGATTATTAATAAGCAAATACATAATTTACGTATGAAAATGAATATAGCGGTTCTTCCTGGCGATGGAATTGGACCTGAGATTATAAAAGAGGCACTTGATGTAACCCTTGCTGTGTGTGCTAAATTTGGACACGAAATAACATATGAATATGCTCTTTGTGGTGCAACAGCTATCGATAAAGTGGGTAATCCATATCCCGACGAAACACATGAACTTTGTTTGAAAAGCGATGCGGTGCTTTTCGGAGCGGTTGGCGACTTGCGTTTCGACAATAATCCAAGTGCTAAAGTTCGTCCCGAACAAGGTTTGCTTGCTATGCGCAAAAAGCTGGGGCTTTATGCCAATATACGACCTGTGGCTACATTTGAGTCGCTCATTCACAAATCTCCGCTAAGGGCTGAATTGGTGCGTGGTGCCGACTTTATGTGTATTCGCGAACTTACCGGCGGACTTTATTTTGGTCGCCCGCAAGGTCGTTCCGAAGATGGTAACACAGCCTATGACACTTGTGTATATTCTCGTGAGGAGGTAGAACGCATTGTTACCCTTGCCTACGAGTACGCCATGAAGCGCAGGAAAAAACTAACAATCGTAGATAAGGCGAATGTATTGGCAACTTCTCGTTTGTGGCGCGAGGTGGCAAAAGAGATTGAACCCAACTATCCCGAAGTAGAAACCGAATACATGTTTGTAGACAATGCAGCGATGCGTCTTATTCAGTGGCCTACCTCTTTCGATGTAATGGTTACGGAGAATATGTTTGGCGATATCCTTACGGACGAAGCTTCGGTAATTACCGGTTCAATGGGATTGCTTCCTTCGGCTTCTATCGGTACTTATACCTCTGTGTTTGAACCTATTCATGGTTCTTGGCCACAAGCAGCAGGACAGAATATAGCCAACCCGTTGGCTACAATCCTTTCGGCTGCCATGATGTTCGACTATGCGTTTGGACTGAAAAAAGAGGCAGAACTGATTCGCGAAGCAGTAGATGCATCCATGAATACCAACGTACGTACGCAAGACATACAAGTAGAAGGAGTAGAGCCTTATTCTACTTCGGCAGTAGGTAGCTGGATTGTTGAGTATATCAAAAAGGCTTAATCGTCCGTTTCGGCTTCGCACTGTATGCTATCTAACTCGAATTCGAGTGTGGCATGTCCTATGTTTAAGTGCTTGAGCTTGTGGCGGATGGTGCTTTTGATACTTTCCATGTTCTCCAAATTGTCTATCACGATATGTGCCGTAAGTGCGGTTTCTGTAGTACTGATAGCCCAAATATGCAGGTGGTGCACGCTTAATATGCGTGGCACCTCCTCTATTTCCTGTTGTATCTTTTCTGAATTTATTCCTACCGGAACACCATCTAAGGAGAGGCGAATGCTATCGTGTAGCAATCTCCATGTCGAGATAAGTATAACTATCGCAACGACAATACCTATAATCGGGTCGATGATATACCATCCCGTTTTATTGATGATAAGCCCCGAAGCCAAAACTCCAACAGAAACCAGCGCGTCGGCAGCCATGTGCAGGTAAGCGCCTTTCACATTCAGGTCTTTATCTTTATCTTTCAAGAACAAAAACGCAGTGAAACCATTGATTAATACTCCGACACCTGCTACCCAAGCAATGGCTGTTCCTTCTATAGCGGTAGGGTTTTGTAGCTTTTCAATACTTTCAATAAGAATGGCTCCTACGGCTACAAGTAGAATCATGGCATTGAAAAGAGAAACCAACACCGTGCTTTTTTTATATCCGTAGGTGTATTTGTCGTTTGCTTTTACTTTAGATAGTTTGAAGGCAAGCAGGGCAAGCACCAAACTTACCACATCGCTCAGGTTATGCCCCGCATCGGAGAGGAGTGCCAGAGAATTGAACCAGAAACCCGCACCAAATTCTACCAATACGAAAATAAGATTCAGTGATATACCAACGATGAACGCTTTGTTCAGTGAGGTAATGTTTACAGCATGATGATGATCGTGCTGTTCGGCGTGTTTATGACTATGCTGTCCCATGATTATTTAGAATTAAAGAGAACACGAATGTACGATTTTTTGTTTTGATAGAAAAAACAATATCCATATCTTTACCGTTGAAGTTATGAAAGAGGTATGAGTGTCAACTAAAAAAAATGAATGAAATGAGGAAAGTTATCTTAGTTTGTTTGTTGTTTACATCGATAGGCTTGTCTGCGCAGTCGGGCTTTAATAAGAGTAAAATGACGTTTAGTGGAGGGTTGGGTTTGCAGTTTGGCGACTATACTTTGGTAAGCATTGACCCGCAAGTAGGATACAATGTTACAAATTTCTTGAATATGGGCGCAGGTATTAATTACACGTATATGAGCCATGATTATGATGAGCATTACAAAATAAAGAATACCTATTTGGGTATAAATGTATACGCTAAATGTTTTCTGTTTAATTATGGCGTTATTATGATTCAGCCCGAAGCCAACCGTATGTGGAAGACGCTTAAATATGATAGAGGCGAAAAATTCAAAAGCGAAAAACTAGTGCCTACTTGTGTGATAGGTGCGGGTATTCGTTTGGGAGCAGTTACGGCAATGCTGAAGTATGACTTGGCACAGGATAAGAACTCGCCCTATGGTTCAAAGGTATTCTACAGTGTGGGTTATACGTTCAGTTTATAAATAGATTGTTTTATAAATTCTTACATCAGGGTTCTTGGCTAAGTAACCCCAACTATCATTTTGTTAAAGTTCTCTAGAATGCGATAAAATGAGAGGAGTCAACGCGTGGACAGGAAAAATCGCAGGAAATCGGCTTTAGAAAAAACACCTCAAATAGTCTAAAAAACACTCTTGTTACTCAAGATGTGCCCTACAAGGCTTGTGTCGCCTATTTTTCTGACTGTGTTTTGGGTAAAAACACAGTCAGAACATGGAAAGAACACAGTCAGTTCTACCTTCAAACTCAGTCTGTTTTTATTTCTTTGCTTATGGATTAGCAACTGTTTGCCATAAGCAAACGCTCTGAATGCTTATGGAAGATGGGGTGTGAGCTTATGGCAGACAGTCGTTCGTCCATAAGCAAATTCTCTTCTTGCAACCCTGTTCAGGAGGCTTGTGAGGCATGTTGAATGCAATTTGTTAATAGAAAACTTTATTGATAGAAATGCAAAAAGAAAGCTACCAACTGCTTGGTAGCCCTTATTGTGGTGTGTATGGTGGCATTATGCTATATTTGCTCGTGCGGTTTATGTGTGTTCTTGGTATTTTTATTCTACATTCTGAACCTCTTTCATAACCCGTAGGAAGTTTCCTCCCCATATTTTGGCAATCTCTTCTTCGGTGTAACCTCTTTCTATAAGTCCGGCAGTAAGATTAAGTAGCTGTCCGGCGTGCTTGCAACCTATAACTCCGCTTCCTCCGTCAAAATCGGTTCCAATGCCTACGTGGTCTATGCCGGCAACTCTTACGGCATAGTCTATATGGTCCAGTACTTCGTAAAGAGTGGTTTCCCTGCGTTTGGGACTCATGAAGCTACCAACAAAATAAATCTGCACCACGCCACCCTGCTTAGCAAGTGCTTTGAGTTGTGCATCTGTTAAGTTACGGTTGTGATTAAAGATACCTTTCACACCCGAGTGTGAGGCAATAATAGGTTTTGAAGATAGTTTGATAACATCCCAGAAAGTGCTTTCGGAAGCGTGCGAAACGTCAATTATCATACCCAAACGGTTCATTTCTTCTACCACTTTTTCGCCAAAGGGGCTTAGTCCTCCCCACTCATCTTTACTCTTACTGGAGGAGTCGCAAATGTCATTATCCATCACATGGCAAAGGGTTAAGTAGCTTACTTTCAACTTTTTCAGACGCTCTAAGTTCTCAATATCTTTGCCAATCCCATAGCCATTCTCCACTCCAATAAAGAAAGCTTTCTTTCCTTCGGCTTTTAACTGTTCAAGGTCAGCGGGTGTATAGGCTATGGCACAGCGGTCGCTATTCATATCCACTTGTTTATAAACAGCATCAATCAATTTGTTTATCACTTGCACCGCCGAGTCCGAAGAGACTTTCGTTCGTGGTCCTTGATCTACAAAACAAGCCATGAACGCTCCATCGAGCATCCCTTTCTGCATTTTGATAAGCGTTACCTGATTGCGATTGGCTTTGCCCACATCGTAGTTTTTTTCGCGAACAAAGTTGAGTGGTGTGTCGCAATGCGTATCTACCGATAAAAAACGGCTGTGCATCTCTTTTGCTTTGGCAAGTAACTGAGGCGAAAAGGCAACTGTGTCTTTTGTTGTTATCTCCTCTTGGGCTTTCAAAGAATTGTGGGTCATAGTAAGTATGATAAGTAGTGCGAATGCAAATTTTCTCTTCATGAATATCTCTTAAATAGTATGTTTAAACCATTCTTTACCACCCGAAAGACGGCTTGTCAAGACTGCTCCGGTAATGTTGCTGGTGGAGTTGATGAGCGTTGCAGGTACATCACAAATGGTAGAAATTATAATAAGTGGAACAACCAGTTCGGGCGAGAAGCCGAATGCGGAACAAATAAGAATTTCTCCTGTCATACCTCCGCTAGGGATAGCTCCTACTACTGCACCCACAAACAAAGATACACCGATAACGAGGAAAATAGTGCCAATGCTTAGTTCATAGTGTCCAAACAGTGTAAAGAGAAACATAATCTTGATAACTCCGTTCATCACCGAACCGTCTTTGTGAATGTTTGTTCCCAGCGGAACAACCGTTTCGGCAATAGCTGCCGGCACACCTATTTTCTTGGATGCTTCAATGTTAATGGGAATACATGCGGAGCTCGATGCCGTTGCAATAGCTGTGAGCGAGGGAGTGAGTATGTTTTTCCAAAAATCAACAAGCGTTTTCTTTCCTCCGGCAAGAAACATATAAAGCGAGTTCAGCCCGAAGAAACAGATAAATGTCAGTAACATATAAAGAATAAAGACATGCATGTAACCACCAATAACCTGACTACCCACCGAGCCCACCGTGTCGGCAAAGTAACAACCCAAGCCAATAGGGGCGGCATACATAATAACCGTCATGGCTTTCATTATTACTTCCGAGCATGCATCGAGCATAGTGCTTACCTTTTCGCCTTTTTCGCCGGCAAGCGAAACTGCCAGTCCAAAAAGAATGGAGAAGACGATTAGCGGTAGGAGGTTGGATTTATTGAACAGTTCCAAAAAATCGGGTACGGTAAGCATTTGTACAATCATGCTGCCGCTAAGCGAGTTTGTTACAACATCTTGTTCGGGCATATTGGCTACAATTTGCGACTTATCAATATCCTGCAGTGGATTGTAAATCATCATGAAAAGATATCCCAATACCGCTACAACGATTGACATGAGCAGAAATACCAGCATGGTGCTACCGATAACCCTTCCCATCATCTTGTTTTTCTTTATGTTGCAGATGGCCGATGAGATGCTAAAGAAAACCAACGGAACGATAAGAACAAACATTAAATTGAGAAAGATATCGCCTATAGGCTTTACAATGGCTGTCTTTTCGCCAAATATGATGCCGCAAACACCTCCGGTAATTACGCCCGCAAGCAGTAACAGAGAAGACGCGTAGTTCTTTAAAATGTTCATACTCCTTATTGTAATATGGATATTTGCCGAATGGCCTCCAAATATAGAAAAAAAACTTCTTACTTGGTTAATTCTTACTCTTATTCCTTTTATGAGATAAAAAAGACGTAAATCTTTTTGCTTTTTGCTTATAAGTTGCTAATTTTGTCCAATAGTTAATCAGTAAAACACCTAGATTATTAATGGCGAGAAAGTGCGACAGTATTAGAGGATGTTTCTTTTTGTTTCTTTTTTTGTTGTGTACTTCGTCTCTATACGGAATAGAATTGCGCTATTATTCTGTAAAAGAGGGACTTACGGATGAAAAGGTTTCATTTATTCATCAAGACGAGAATCGTTTAATGTGGTTCGCTACAAATAGCGGAGTTTGTACATTCGACGGATTGTCTTTTCAGTCCTTACCGTTTAAAGACAACAAAAACCCATTCGATGACCAATCAGTTATTTCCATTTACGAAGCAGAATTACAACAGTTTTGGATACAAACCCAAGACAAATTGTATTTATACGATAAAAAAGCACAGACGGTAGAATCTTTTGACGAATTTGATGCGAGCTGCAAGGTTATCGTTTCTCCACAAAAGAAAGTATTCGTTCTGAAAACAGATAATATACTTCATTATTATTCCACAAACGGAACTTTTCAAAAAGTAGCTGTAGAAGGCCTCACCAAGAGTGCAGTGTTGGATATATTAGTAGACTCATGGAATGTTCTATGGGTATTTACTAATGATGGAAAGCCCTGCTCGTACGATATTGATGATAGAGATGAGCAGATTGTAATCAATGAACTGGGTGATTTTGAACATCCTGCTAGTCTGCTGTGGTGCTTTCATGAAAAGAATCAGGTATTGTTTGTAGATAATACTTACACTTTGTTTCACTACGATATTTCAACCAACACCAAAGATAGTATTTGCGAACTCTCTCAACAAATTAAAAACTTCGGCGAGGTTACAAGCATAATCAAGCAAGAGCGCAATTTCTTTGTTTCATTAGCCGGAGGATTGTTGATAAAGGCAGGGTTGAACGAAAAAAAGTTGTACGTACTGAACGAAACGTTGCTTTCGGCACCCATCCTTTGCATGTATAGTGATCCTGTACAACAAATACTTTGGGCTGGAACCGACGGCGAAGGAGTAGGGCGTATAACAAACGAAGCACCCGTTCTGGATGTGCTGTCGTCCAAAAATATGGGTTTTCCAATCAACCATTCAATCACCTCTGTCTTTATTGACAACAATAAAACAATGTGGTTGGGCACTGATGGAGATGGACTTATTTGTATAAATGATACAGCAACGTTGCGAAATAAGACCAAATATTTGCTGTTCGATCCCAATAACAGCTTGCTTAACAGTAAAAACGTATTTGCCATTGCCGGAAGCAAGAAACAAATATTGTGGATTGGAACAGACAAAGGTCTAAACTACTACTCGTATCAAGATGAAAAGATAAAGCTATTGCAGGTATTGGCAAATGGAAAACCATTGAAATCAGTGCGCGCTTTATGCGAACAGAATGACTCTATCCTTTGGATTGCCAGTCAAGGTGAAGGTTTGATAAAGGCTTATCTGGCAGGTACTTCTGATGTACCCGTTATTACACGTACCGAACGAATTCCTTTAGAGAGCAAAGGAGTATCTGTTGATAATTTGACAACTATCTATAAAGAATCCAACGATGTTGTTTGGTTTGGTACGAAAGATGCCGGTCTTTTCAGGATAACCCGCACAAAGACAGGTGATGAAGTGAAGAATATCCGTTTTGATAAATATGAAGAGCCGGGGCTGAACACCATTTATTCTATCACAAAGAACATTTATGGTACGTGGATTGGTACAGGTGGCGGACTTATTCAAATGGAGTACAACAAAGAAGAAGTATATAATGAGTCCAATCTGTATCCTTTCAACATAGTACATGGTGTTTTAGAAGATAATGATATAAATCTTTGGCTCGCTACGGATGTTGGTGTGATACGCTTTTGTCCGCATACTCTTGCTACCAACCTGTATGGGCAAGAATCATCTAAGGAAATAACCGTTTTTTCGGAAAATGCCTGTTACAAAAGCAATGGTTTGCTTGTGTTTGGAGGAAATAATGGTGTTGTTGCCTTTGATGCTAATCAATACCTTGGCGATGCGTTTATGCCCGATATTGATATTGTTGGATTAAACTTGTTTGGCAAAGAGTGTAACTTGTACGATTACCTTTCTGTTCGCAAGGGAGTTAGTCGATTACGTTTTGCATACGACCAAAATGTAATCGGGGTAACCGTTGTTGGCAAAGACTTTATATACGGAGATAATTACTCTTATTATTATAAAATAGAGGAACTTGGTAAAGATTGGGTAAATACAGGCTCAGTAAATGTAGCAAGCCTATCTTACTTATCGCCGGGTGAATATACTTTATCTGTGAAGTACAGAAATAACGTAACTGCTCAGCAGAGCAATCCTTTTCCCATTAAAATAACGATAAAACCTTTTTGGATGTTTAGCTGGTGGGCTTATTCGCTTTATGTACTCATTCTGCTTTCGATTGCAGCGTGGTTTGGCTATAAGTACTACATGAAAAGGAGAGCTGCTTCGCTCGAAAATTCAACAGAAACAGTAAATGGTGTATTTTCTATTCAAAACGAATCTACGGCAATAGCTACCAATCCGGTAACAAATAATATCGTAGAGTTGGGTAACGTGCATTTCTCTACTGCAGAAGATAAAGAATTCTATGAGAAAATGCTTAATATTATTGCGCAACAAATGACCGACCCAGAACTTTCTGTAGATGCCATTTGCGTAGAACTAGAACTGTCGAGCTATCAGCTTTATAGAAAGCTACGACGCATTACACAAAAAACTCCTAACGAAATAATACGCGAATATCGTTTTGCTGCAGTGGAAGAACTACTTGTTACCACCGATCTTTCAACGGATGAAATTTTATCCAAGGTAGGTTTAGTGAGTAGAAGTAACTTCTTTAAGCTATTCTCGCTCAGACATGGCATAACGCCTAAACAGTATCGTGAGCAAGAACGGCAGAGAAAAGCAAAAAAGAGAAGGGGGAGGAGCAGTTAAGCTACCTCACCCTGAAATAATTTTTTGCATATACAATCTTTCCACTTTTAGTTATTCCCTCTACAACAATAATAAATACGCCCGAGAAATCGGAAGTATAGAAGCTTACCGGTATGGAGGTCGCGCCGTTTGTTCCTTCGAAGAAAGGATTCCAATATAGTGTATGACGGAAGTCGGGAATCAAAGATTCTTTTGTTTTTGCATCGCTATAGTTCGGACTGGGGAAGAACTCCATATATTCCGGACAATGATACTCTATTAATTGCATATTTCCTTTTAACTGTATTCCGGGTAGGTTTCCTCGATAAGTATTCATAAAAACAATACCATCATACATTTCGCTGGCAAACAAATACCTGCCCTGATATATGTCTAAGGTTTCAATATTCAGCGGATTGTAGTTTAGAATGTAGTCGTGATCGTATAGAGGAACACCGTCAAGTAGTACCAATGTGTTCCCATAATTAAAGCCTCCCATGTCTTCAGAAAAAACTTCGAGCCTTTTTGTGTTGTTGACTTTACGGACTCTTAACCCCATAACATACTCAATAAGTGTTTCGCCTACGGTATTGAAGCGTGTATACTCGTCCAGCTTATATCTTCTGAAACTGTAGTGTGGAAGGTATTTATCGAGTTCTCTTTTATGTGCTAGCGAATCGATGTTATATACTTTGGGTAGCTGTGAAGCAACGTATCTATCCATTAGCTGACTGTTTGGTGGAGCCAGTGTCAATGTTGGCATTGTTTTAGGCTTCATTTCTTCGAATGGCGACACAATGTCCATCCGATAGCCATCATCTTCTTTCGCAGTAATTGCTGTAGATACAATTTCCTGAGGTCCGAATATTCCACGGGTAATGAAGTACGTTTTGTTTTCCTCTTCTTCATTAACCCCGTTTATGTAATGAATCTCATTTCCAACAAACCCAATAGTACCCTGATAGGAGTCTGGAATATCGTTAATAGATTCTCCGGATGCTGACGTTAGTTTTCCTGTAATAATATGTCCTTCGTACTCAGGAAGCCACTTGTTGGCAATTGGTGCTTTCTTGGATGCTTTGACTTGCTCGAACCAGTTGGAATAATCGTAATCGGGAATGTCTGCAACAGAATCATTTCTGTATACGGAGATTGATAAATCGACTAAATCTTCGGGCAACATTTTTAGTGATAGGTTAACCAAAGAGCGTTTGTCATATTCGCGTTTGTCGCTTGTAATGGAAATGGTAGGAACCCGTTCTGTTGTTTTCCAGTTTATTTCCTCTGCGGGTAGGATTTTGATTTTGCTGGTTTTCTCCTGATCCTGAACATTGATAATAGCGATGTCTCTTTGGAAAAAGATCTTTTCGCCTTCATTACGCATATATTGCGTGTATGCATAAAGCTTATAGACACCCGAAGATATATTGTTGGGAATGGTGATTCTTCCGGTTCCAACACCTTTATCCAGTGCAACTTTCCACTGTATATGTGGCTTTTCCGTATCGCATATCTCAATATATCCTACTTTGCTTAACTCCGAAAGATTTAATTCAGAATTGAAGGTGGCAAACTTAAACCAGATATCTTCTCCGGCTACATAATGCTCTTTATCTAAACGTACGGATACACGCTCATTCATTTGTTGCGCTTGTGCAATCAGGTATAAGCTACACAGGCTTATTATGATATATAACT
Organism: Bacteroides sp. 214; assembly: GCF_010501015.1. Classification (GTDB taxonomy): domain Bacteria; phylum Bacteroidota; class Bacteroidia; order Bacteroidales; family Bacteroidaceae; genus Bacteroides. The sequence goes on from NZ_QVML01000001.1 coordinate 16,391, forward strand.
TCTTCATAAACTGAGTCTTCTGTTATTACATTTATTCATGGGCGTTGGGCCAGAATGATGGTTTATTTTTAGTACCTCCTTTTCTTGTACAGTCTAAACATTCTATCCCTGTCCAAAATAAGGCAGGTTGACCCCATTCCGGAAAATACGGATGAGTACCCGAGATAATGAGTTCTTCTACACTTAACCCCCATTCATTCATTCGCTTAGCTATTTCTTCACTCTCTATTTCACTGCAATAATTAGCGATTGGTTTTCGCAGAATTTCATTTGCACTAATAAAACGCTGACAGTGAGTTACATTCATAGAGACATCTATGTAGCCAATAACCTTCTTGCTGGCGCTATTACAAGAAATGTTTCCTTCGATACCGGAAGGAAGCGGAGTGAAAAGTCCACCCATTCCTTCATTCGATTTAATAAGGTCAAGGTAATATTCGTATGCACCTTTGCTTATTCCTTGCTGAACAACTCGCGTGCTGTATAGAATGGAGAAGCGTTCATTTTGGGCATCTTGGCTATATAGGTTCTTGTTAATGAGCCTATTTTCGTTTAGTTTTTCGGTAGAGCCAACTACAATGCTTTGGTTTTTGGACTTTTTCCAGCAATAGTATTTGATGAAATCGCCATAATCAACGTATCTCCCTTGAACAAAATCATAAAAAACAGATGTTGGATATCTTGCCGAGTATTCCCAGTCTTCAATGAAAGACCACATAAAGAAAGCTGCTTCATCTCTTGTGGTGTGTGTAGATGCGGTTATAAACACCTCTTTTCCAGCCCCTGCCTGACTGAAAGAAATACTATCTATCTCTGGCGTTCTTACGGGTTTAATCAGAGTGGACTGATAGGTGTCTCCCTCGTATTGAAATTCAATACCATATGCTACACTTTCTTCCAATGGTGGGATATAAATAAGGTGTTCGCCGTTACCTACATAAGTAGCTTGTTCGCTACGGTATCCATTGTCTCCAACAACATGTAGCTTTACCTCAACATCGTTATAGCCTCCGGGAAGATAATCTTCCTCTAATGAGAAACTTTTGCTAAAGTAGAAGCTGATAATTGAATCGGAGTGAATATTTCCTTCCACCACAAGAATGTTTTCATCGCTCTCGGGGAGGGAAGCGTTAAATTCGGAGATACACGAAGATATCATCAATAGGATGAAGAGTGGGATAAAGTATATTATTTTTTTCATGACACTAGAATTTAATATTATACGTGATGAATGGAATCGCGCTACCGAAGATAGACATCTTATATCCTTGAAGTTTCCCCGATTCCGTAAGGAAATAGATAGAATATACGTTTTTACGTGCTGTGACATTATACACACCAATTGAAACAGAACTGTGGGTCAGTAAGGTTAACTTGTGACTTGGCTCAATATTGAAAGAGATATCTGTGCGGAAATAGTCGGGTATACGATATGAATTACGATCAGTATAGTATACATGTACGGAGTTCAAACGATGGTCATAATACTGTCCGGCAGGAACAGTTGTGGGTCTTCCTGTGCTGTAATCCACATTAACCGACATGCTGTATCGTTCGGTAAACTTGTAGTTTCCAACAAATTTCACTTCGTGCGGCTTATCATACTCGGTTGGATACCATTTACCATTGTTTACAGGGTTTTCAATTAACTTGCTGCTCTGCCTTAAGAACGTACGCGAGTAAGTATAGCCCAACCATCCGTTCAATTTTCCAACAGCTTTTCTAACCATAAATTCTACACCGTATGAGTATCCTTCTGTAGAAATTACATCTGTTTCTATATGATGGTTCATGATAATTTTTGCTTTGTTGCGATAATCTAAATAGTCGTTCATTTTTTTGTAGTAACCTTCAATGGAGAATTCCCATATTTCGTCGGGGGTATTGTAGTAAGCGCCAATGGCTGTTTGCCAACCTTTTTGAGGCTTGATATTGGCATCACTCAACTTCCATGTATCGGTAGGAGACATGATTGCTGTATTGGATAGTTTGTGAATGTACTGCTGCATGGAGTTAAAGCCGGCTTTAATAGAGAAATCTTCGCTAAAGGCATAACGGACTGATAAACGAAACTCAGGAGCATGATATGTTTTTAAGACTTTTCCGGAACCGGCAGTGACAGTATCTGTTACAGTCGATTCGTAAGGAAGTAATCCCGATTGATATTTGTAATAGGTACGTGGTCCTAAGGCATTGAATATAGAGTAACGAATACCTGCATTAACAGAGAGTTTATTGTTGATTTCCCACTCGTCTCCTATATAGATGGCTGTTTCCAGTGCTTTGTCTTTTTGCAATACATCTTTTCGTACAAGAGATTGGTCACCCTCTGGTTCATAGGTTCCTGCATTAATGTTATAAAACATTGATTTCAAACCAAAGTTTACTTTATGTTTATCGAGGTCATAGCTGAAATCTGTTTTAACGAAGAATTGATTAATGTCAAATGATAGTTTATAGGCAGCTGCCTCATTGGTGGTTTCTTTATTCTGGTAGTCGTAATGGTCATATCCAGCACTAAAATAGCCCGCCAGTCTTTCATTGAAAACAGTTCTCCACTTGGCAGATGCGTTTATATTACTGTATGCATATTTCTGGTCTTTATTAAACGAGAAATTGTCACGACTATAATAACCATATACATTGAGGTTGTTTTTAGCGTTTACATTATGCGAGAAAGTAGCGCCTAAATCATAGAATCCGGCTTTTCCATTTTTATATCCACTCTTTTCGGGGAGCTGGTTCAATATCCAGTCAGAGTAAGTGGTTCTTCCACTCAAGAGTAATGAGGTGCGTTCCTTAATTAGCGGTATCTCTAAATTTAGCTTACTTGTAACTAAACCAATACCAGCCGAACCAATAAACTTCTCTTTGTTGGCCTCTTTTCCTTTAATGTCCAAAACTGATGAAATACGTCCGCCATATTGCGCAGGGATACTACTTTTATATATCTCTGCTTCCTTAATCATATCCGAACTAAATGCGGCAAAAAAACCAAATAGGTGATTGGGATTATAAATAGTTCCATCGTTTAGAAGAATCAGGTTTTGGTCGGTTGCTCCCCCTCTCACGTTAAATCCACTCGATGCTTCTCCCACTGTTTTTACGCCCGGCAATGCTTGTATGGCTTTCAGTATATCCACCTCTCCAAGTGCCATAGGGATATTCTTGATTTTTGCAACTTGTAGCTTTTCAAGTCCCATTTGTGTTCCTTTTACATTTTGTATTCTGCCCGAAACAACCAAAACTTCGCTGAGCCAATGTGACTCTTCTTCCATCTCTATATCCAACACTCCATCAGTATGTAGGAGCAACTGGCGGCGTGAGTTTTTGATGTTCATTCCGGTAATATCCAGCTGTACTCTCCCTGCAGGAAGTGTGATAGTGAAGTTACCGTTAACATCGGTAACCGTTGCTGTCCATGGATTTGCCAACACTATGTTTACACCAATGAGTGGTTCGCCACTTTTGAAATCAGTTACTTTCCCTGAGAGTGTAACGTTCTCGGGCTTGTGTCGGGCATACGCATCACCTATTATATATACTTTATTCTCGGAAGTTGCTTTTTCTACAATAATAGATTTATACATTCGCTGCTCCTCATCAGTGGCTTCTTTCTTGTCTGTAAGAAAAATCGGCGAGAAGTGTGTTGTTAATTCTTTGTCTTTTAGAATAAAGATAGCATTGTTGTAAACAGATACTTTGTAAGGTGTGTTGGCAAAGCTCTCTTTTAAGAGTTGCAATACATCTTGACCTGCACTGATATTGCGAACATAAAACGAAGAATCTATCACGGCATAGATTTGTTGTGAACTCTCTTTGGCTATGTTCTTCACCCATTGTTCCACACAAATGGTGTCGGTAGCTATTGTGGTTTCCTGTGCTGTAGCGACTTGCGAAAAGAATAAAGCAATAATTGCTGTTGCAAGTAATATTTGTTTTCTCATCTCTTGCCAGTTTGATAGGTTAATTTTTCGCAAAGTGCAAACACCTCGGTCAAATATTGATCTCTATGTTCTCTCCAACGTAAAGCGCGTTCTTTAGCATATTTTTTTATTTCTTTCTTATGCGAAGGAAATAGCTTGTAAATATTGCTTTTTTTATTGATGGGATAGGCTTTTCCTTCCATTATCAGAAAGTATTTCTTCTTGAAAGAGAAGTAGCTTGTTACCTTGTCGTTTGGTCTGTTTAGTATACACTCTTCACGCAGAAGTAATGTAAGTTCATTTCCTTTGTATAACCTATTGTAATATCCAGAGGCTAGATTCCAGTTATTAGTTATTGGGATGTGCAAAAAATAACTATGGTTAAACGAAAATTCTTTCACATGATCTTTTTCAATAATTACAATATGCCCATTTGGCGTTTTTGCACAAAGGTTATTTTTGTAAAGATCTAATCTTAGCTCAATGTTACTATAATAATTGTTGTTAGTATATACTTCTCCGGTACTGAAATCGGATGTTTTGTGGTACGGGTGATTGTCATAAAACGCAAAGTTATATTGAGACTCTTGCTCACCAGTATAAATAGCAGCATTGCTCTTTACTTTTTCAAAGTATCGATTAACGGGCGTTTGTCCATACAACTGAATCGAAATAATAAAAAAGAAAGCTATTATGCCTGTCGTTATATTTCTCATAAAGTAAGATTGTTGTGGTTATATACAAAAGTATGTATTAAAAAATTAAAAAGATAAATTTAAAGAGGTTTATTTTTGCATGGTTATAAATTTAGTCAGCACTGAAACAAAAGCCTATGTGTGCTTATCGGAAATAGAAGTGGGGGTTGAATGTGTCTAAAGAAAAAGAAAAACGGGAATGTATATTAAATACACTCCCGTTTTCAAGTGGAGAATATCGGACTCGAACCGATCACCTTTAGACTGCCAGTCTAACGCTCTAGCCAGATGAGCTAATCCCCCTAAATGCGGGGCAAATATAATGCTTAATTCTGAATTTATTGTTAGTTTTGTAGAAAATAATAATAAAAGAGAGATGCTTATATACAATACAACCTATCATGTGGACGATGAAATACATGAAAATTTTGTTATTTGGCTGAAAGAGTATTATATGCAAGAAGTAGCGAAAGACGCTGCTCTCCATTCGCCCCGCTTACTTAAGGTGTTGAGTCATAGAGAGGAAGGAACAACGTACTCTTTGCAATGGGAAGTAGAAAATTCTACTGTACTGCATCGTTGGCATAGCCAGAATGGGGCGAAGTACAATGACGAAATGCTTCGAATATTTGGAAGTAAAGTAGTTGGGTTTCCTACATTAATGGAGGTTATAGAGTGATTGTACCGGTTAAAGAGAAAATAATTCTGGGTATTGACCCCGGTACCACCATTATGGGTTATGGGGTTATTAAAATAGTGGGTACAAAGCCCGAACTGTTGGCTATGGGGGTTATTGATTTACGCAAATATGGCAACCATTACATCAAGCTTCGCAAAGTCTTTGAGCGGGTAACAGGCATTATCGAAAGCTTCTTACCGGATGAAATGGCAATCGAAGCTCCTTTTTTTGGAAAGAATGTACAATCAATGTTGAAGCTGGGCAGGGCACAAGGAGTGGCGATGGCTGCCGCACTAACCCGTGATATTCCTATAACCGAATATGCTCCTCTAAAAATTAAAATGGCCATAACCGGAAACGGACAAGCTTCCAAAGAGCAGGTAGCCGATATGTTGCGACGTATGTTGAAAATTTCGCAGGAGGAGATGCCTGCTTTTATGGATGCTACTGATGGACTTGCTGCTGCCTACTGTCACTATCTACAAATGGGACGCCCTACTGTAGAAAAAGGATGCAACGGATGGAAAGATTTTATAGCCAAGAATCCCAATCGTGTAAAATGAAAACAATCGTCACCTTATTTATAGTAGCACTTACACTTGCCGGATGTACATATGAAAAAAAAGAGTACGCGACTTTTGATGATTATCCGGTACGTACCGATAACTTACAAGAGGTTATTTTTACACCTGCCGGTACACGTTTTGTGCTTTGGGCACCTACTGCCGACTTTGTTCGATTAAACATTTACAAAACTGCCGATAGCGAAGAAATATATAAACCCGTTACTATGAATCCGGGGAAGGACGGTGTATGGACGGTTCTTATCAGCGAAAATCTTGAAGGTAAGTTCTATACTTTTAATGTGAAAATAGGTGAGGAGTGGCTCGGCGAAACACCGGGCATTGGTGCGCGTGCTGTTAGTATCAACGGAAAACGTGGTGCCATTATTAATCCGTTTGCTACCGACCCTATTGGTTGGGAGAGGGATGTTCGCCCACCGTTTACTTCGCCTGTAGATATGATTATCTACGAAACACACTATCGCGATTTTACTATTCATAACTCTTCGGGACTGGAACATAAAGGAAAGTATTTGGGATTGTCTGAAAAATATTCCGTTATACCCAATACATTTCATTCCACAGGTTTGGATCATTTAAAGTTTCTTGGTGTTACCCATGTCCACTTCCTGCCTTCCTTCGATTTTGCTGCCATTAATGAAAACACTCTGCATGAAAATAACTATAGCTGGGGCTACTCTCCACTACACTATAACGTACCTGAAGGGTCGTATGCAACTAACCCTGCCGACCCTATCACCCGTATTCGTGAGTTTAAGCAAATGATAATGGCATTACATTCGGCAGGTATTCGGGTGGTTCTGGATGTGTCGTATACTCGTACGTGTGATGTCGTAAAAAGCCCTTTTGAACTTACTGTTCCCGGTTATTTTTATCGACATGGAACAGATAGTATTGTTCCTAAAGGAGATGTAAGCCTGGTTGCTACCAATCGTGCTATGGTTCGTAAGTTTATTGTGGAGTCAGTGCGTTATTGGGTGGAAGAGTTTCATGTGGATGGATTCTGTTTTAACGAAATAGAAGAATATGACACAGAAACCCTTACTGAAATACGAAAAGTAGTAGATAAAATAGACTCTACTATTCTAATGTATGGTAAAGATTCTGAGTTAACAATACCAGGTGTCATGTCTCTTACAAAGAAAGTGGCAGTTGCCTCTTCTAATGTAAAAGGGTTGAATTCTCCGCAGCAAATAAACTATGCTTCTATACATGATGAACTTTGTTTAATGGATTACCATCGGGAGGTAATACCCAATCTTACTACCGAACAACAGATAAACCTCAACAAATTGGCACAAACAGCAGTGCTTACCTCGCAGGGGGTTCCGTTTATTCTCTCTGGCGAAGAAATGATGCGAACCAAGAAGGGTATTCTCGATACTTCCGAAAGCTCTGACTTGGTCAATGCCATTGACTGGAATAACAAGATAGTCTTTAGTGAATTGTGCGATTACTATAAAGCGCTTATCGCGCTACGCAAAAATCATCCGGCGTTTCGGATGACAGACACAAAACAAATACATCGCCATCTTGAATATCTCCCTGTCGAACAGAAAAACGTAATCGCTTTCCGTTTGCGCGACCATGCTAATGGGGATGTCTGGCGGGATATATTGGTAGTGTTAAACGCGGATTCTTATTTAGCCGAACTGAATATTCCAAAGGGAGAATACACAGTGGTGTGCAGCGAAGGAGTGATTAATGAGTATGGACTTGGCACAATAAAAGGTCCCAAAGTGATTGTACCGGGATACTCTACTTTAATTGCCTATCGATCGTTCTAAAATAGCCGCATAAATACCGACATGTAGATTGCTGCAAACAGCAATCCTAACACGCCGAAGATTATCCGCCCTATGCGGCTTTCGTTATAATAGGCTAAGCAGAAGCAAAGAGCAGCTACAAGCACTATAAAAAGTTCTATGAGGAGACGCATATTTTTCTATTTCTTTTTCATTTCCAGTCCCACGGACATTCCTTCGTAACTTCCAGCCAATGCAACAATAGTTTGTACTGTAGTATTGGTAGACTTACTGCCATAAGTAGTAAGTAGCTGCAGTAGTTTGTCAGCATTAAAGAGCAGTGCTAAAGTAGAAGAAGAGGCGTTTATCTGCGCACTAATGGTAACAAGTGCTGAATAAGTTAGCTCTATTGTACCGGCAGAAGCATCGTATACGTAGGTTCCATCCAGTTTCTTCCCGTTTACAGTACTGTTAAAGGTACTATCTGCATTGAACGTAAAGCTTGTAATGCCTTGTTTAATGCCTACTTTGCTTAATTGCTTATCTATTTTGCTCTCAAGAGTAGAAGCAGCTACACTACCACCGGCTTTTTCGAGCAAATTATCTGTCTTAAATTCAATGGAAGAACCTTGATACACCCAAGTGCCGGTAATGTCGGCTTTGTTGGTTCCTGTAACCGTGTTTACAACATCGGTAATGGTTTCGGTGATATTGTTTCCTTTTAATAAGTCACGCCATGATTGTGCTTGAAGGTTCATGGTAGTTGCTATCAAGGCACAAAGAATAAACAATAATCTTACTTTTCTCATAATCATATTTTGTTTTAGATTGCAAATATACTTCTTTGATTCTATATTTTGCATCATTGTAAATAAAATCAGGAATCAAACATCCATAGAGGCTTAGTTATAGCTCTGATTTTCTGACTGATTTTTACTTCACTTCTGACTGATTTTTGATCAATTTCTCAGTGCTTTTTGATAAAAAAACAGTGAGAAATTAGTTGCAAAAACCTTGTGAAAGATAAAATAGGGGGTCTTCACAAGTAACTTGTTTACCGTCATCTGGTTACTGCGTTTTGTGAATGTGAAGACCTGTTTTGTTAAACTATATATAGAGTTTGCTTTTGAATTATTCAACGGGTATCTTTGAGCTAGTTAAAAACAATTGCTTATGAAATCTAACAAACTAACCAATCTACTTGTTTACATTTTCTTCTTTTGCTTTACGTTAAGTATATGCGCTTGTAAACAATTGCCCAAAGAAATTACCCCCTCTGTGGAGTATGCTTCTTATGTTAAAGCTTATACGGGTGGGGTTATCTCCAGAAATGCTACTGTGCGGGTAGAGTTGGCAAAAGAGCAACCATTGGTGGCTCTAAATAGCGAAATAAAAAACAATCCATTTTCTTTCACTCCTTCATTGAACGGAAAGGCATATTGGATAGACAATAATACCATTGAGTTTATTCCCGAAGAAGGCGGGTTGATACCCGGACAGCTTTACAATGCGACCTTTAAACTTGGCGACTTTGTTGAAACAGATGAGCAACGGAAAAGGTTTGAGTTTAGTTTTCGTGTACAAGAGAGTAATTTTTCCGTTAACGTACAACCAATACTTGTCAAGACGTTGCATCCCGATTGTGTCACTATTCAGGGAGAAATCCGTTTCAGCGATGTGATGGGAAAGAAAGAAACTGTCGAAAAGATTATCACAGCAAAGCTATCCGGCAAAACACTTCCTGTTGATGTAGAGGCTACACCAGACGGACTTTTCTATACATTTTCCATTGTTGATGTGCCACGAACAGATGATGATACTAAGGTGTTGCTTACCATCAACGGAGCTTCCATTGGTATTGACGAGACTGTGACCCGCGAAGTTGTTGTTCCTGCCAACCACCGTTTTGAGGTACTTTCCACACAACGGGTAAGTAGTGGCGAAGCTGCGCTGGAAATTGTCTTTACCGAACCTATTGACGTAACTCAAGATCTGAAAGGACTTATTGTGCTGCAAGGCGCGAGTAACCAAACCATTCAGGTTACTGATAATAAAGTGACTTTGCATTACGAAGAAGGTAATATCAATAACCTAAAGCTTACCATTCATGCCGGTATCCGTAGTGTAACCGAAAAAAAGATACTCGAAGATACTTCCGTTTCCTTTAGCCGTGGATTTGAAAAACCGGCAGTGGAAATTCTTACCAATGGAAGCATTCTGCCCGATTCTAAGAATTTGATTATACCTTTCCGTGCTGTGAGTTTGCATGCGGTAGACCTTACGATTGTGCGTATATTCGAAAATAATGTGCTTACTTTTCTGCAGACAAACACTTTGTCGGGCTCTAACGAATTGCGTCGTTCGGGACGGTTGATTTATAAAAAAATGCTTTTGTTGGATTCCGACCCAACAAAAGACATTACCAGATGGGAAGACTATTCTATAGACCTTTCCGGTATCATCAAACACGAACCGGGTGCGATTTATCGCATTATGCTTTCGTTCAAACAATCCTATTCGGCCTATCCGTGCGATGGTAGTTACGAAGCAGGAGCAAAGTTTTCTGCTGGGATTTCAAATCTGACAGATGAAACAGCCGAACTTGACGACACGGCTTGGGATATACCACAGGCTTATTACAGTATGGATTATGGCGATTATGATTGGGAACAGTATAACTGGCGCGAACGCGATGACCCCTGCCGTCCTACTTACTACATGATGGCTGAACGGAAAAGTTCCTGCAATGTACTTTCCTCCAATATCGGTGTGATTGTAAAACGAAACAGTATGGGAAAGTTATGGATTGCCATCAACGATATTCTTAACACGCAACCATTGCCGAATGTAGATGTAAAAGCTTACAATTTCCAATTGCAACGAATAGGAGAGGCTACTACCGACTCTCAGGGATTTGCCGAGATGGAGCCTAAAGGTGTTCCGTTTGTCATTGTAGCCTCGCATAACGGACAAAAAACTTACCTGCGTGTGGTTGATGGTGAGGAAAAATCCACCAGCCGTTTTGATGTGGGAGGTAAAGAAATAAAGAAAGGGTTAAAAGGCTTTATCTATGGCGAACGTGGCGTCTGGCGTCCGGGCGATACTCTGCATGTATCTTTCGTGCTCGAAGACCCCAATAAACGCATCCCTGTCAAACATCCTGTAACTTTAGAACTCTACAATCCTCGTGGGCAATTTTATACAAAACAAATCTCTACCGATGGTATAAATGGTTTTTATGCTTTTCATATTCCTACGTATACTGATGATCCCACCGGTTTGTGGAATCTATATATAAAGGTGGGCGGAGCAGCTTTTCATAAAGCGCTTCGTATTGAAACCATTAAACCCAATCGCTTGAAGATAAACCTCAAATTACCCAATAATAACCTTATCATAGCTACCAATGGTGATGTGCGTGCTACTCTTTCATCCAATTGGCTAACCGGTGCAACGGCTTCTAACCTGAAGACCAAAGTCGAGATGAGTCTCTCGCGTGTTACCACGCAGTTCAAGAATTACAGTCAATATGTTTTTAATAATCCGGCTACCAATTTTGAGTTTAGTAAAAAGGAAATTTTCAACGGTACGCTCAATGCTGTGGGTGATGCTTCCTTTACCATAGAAATGCCCCAATCGGTTAATGCTCCGGGTATGTTGCAGGGAAATTTCACAAGCCGTGTGTTCGAACCGGGCGGTGATGCCAGTATCAATACTTTAACAATACCTTTTGCACCATTTACTGCGTTTGTTGGTATCAACTTGAATCAACCTTCTAATAAATATATTGATACAGATACCGACCATGTTTTTGATGTAGTTACAGTCGATGCAGAAGGAAAACCAGTGAATCGTTCTAATCTGGAGTACAAAATTTACCGCATTGGTTGGAACTGGTGGTGGGAACATAATAATGAGTCGTTCGATTCATACATTAACAACAATAGTATTACACCCGAAGCCACAGGCAAACTATCTACAGTCAATGGAAAAGCGCAATTCTCTTTCCGCGTAGATTATCCGCAGTGGGGGCGCTATTTAGTGTATGTGAAAGACAGAGAGAGCGGACATGCTACCGGTGGTACGATTTTCATAGACTGGCCTGAGTGGCGTGGACGTTCTACCAAAAGTGATCCAACCGGAATTACCATGCTTACTTTTTCACTCGATAAAGCTAGCTATGAGGTAGGTGAGATGGTAACGGCTATTATTCCTGCTGCTGCCGATGGTAATGCGCTGGTTTCGCTGGAGAATGGAAGCACAGTGCTCTCTCGCGAATGGATAAAACTTTCGGCACAGGAAGATACTAAATATCAGTTTGTCGTGACTGAAACAATGTCACCCAATGTTTATCTACATGTGATGCTGTTGCAACCACATACACAAACTGTCAATAACCTACCCATACGTATGTATGGTGTATTACCGGTGCTTGTAAACAATAAACAAACGGTATTGGAACCTATTCTCAAAATGCCCGACGTGCTCAGGCCTGAGAAGGAATTTTCTATCTCTGTGTACGAAAAGAGTGGTAAGCCAATGACCTATACCATAGCTATTGTAGACGATGGATTGTTAGACCTCACTAACTTTAAAACACCCAACCCTTGGAATGAATTCTATGCACGTGAGGCTTTAGGTGTACGTACGTGGGATATGTACGACGAAGTTATTGGCGCTTACTCCGGAAGCTATGGTAAACTCTTTAGTGTGGGGGGAGATCAAGAACTGAAACAGGAAGACCTCAAAGCCAATCGTTTCCGTCCGGTTGTGAAGTACTTAGGACCGTTTATTGCTGCTAAAGGAAGAACAAACACGCATAAAGTAACCTTGCCTATGTATGTGGGTTCTGTACGTACAATGGTAATAGCCGGTGAAGGAGGAGCTTACGGTAGCACTGAGAAAACAACGCCAGTTCGCTCTCCTTTAATGATTCTATCCTCTTTGCCACGTGTGCTCAGCATTAATGAAGAAGTACTATTGCCTATCAATGTTTTTGCTATGGAAGACGCGGTGAAAGAAGTGACGATAGATGTGGAGACTTCTTCCAATTTGCAACTGGCAGCTGGTAATAAGAACAAAGTTATTTTTGCCACACCCGGAGATAAAATGTGTTACTTTACATTGAAGACCGGCAAGGTAATAGGTAAAGAAGTAATAAAGATTAAAGCAAGTGGTAACGGTCATACTACTGAAGAGAAAATAGAGATAGATGTGCGCAACCCTAATCCTGTCGTATATCAGACTGCAAACCATTTACTTGCTGCAGGAGAGCATACGGAGCTGAACTACCAATTAGAAACAGCTTCTGAAGATAACTGGGTGAAGTTGGAAGTATCTCGTATACCTTCGGTAGATATCAGTTGTCGTCTCGACTATTTGTATAACTACAATCACTATTGTACCGAACAAATTGTCTCTAAAGCATTTCCACTGCTCTTCCTCAATATGTTCAAGGATTTAGATAACCAGGAACAAGAGAACTTGAATAAGGGTGTGCGCGAAGCTATCAAGCATCTCTACGGTAGACAGTTGCCCAACGGTGAATTTGTTTACTGGCCGGGTTATGCGCAAGCCGATGAGTGGATAACTTCTTATGCCGGAATGTTTCTTTCGTTGGCAAAAGAAAAAGGGTACGATGTAAACCTCGCTGTATTAAACAAATGGAAAGCTTATCAACGTAGTAGTACACAAAATTGGATGCCTATTCGTCAAGAAGAGAATTGGCTTATGTGGCAAGCAGACTTGCAACAGGCCTTCCGTCTCTATACCTTGGCATTGAGTGGCGCAGCAGATATGGGTGGGATGAATAGAATGAAAGAGATAGCTAACCTTTCCCAACAAGCCAAGTGGCGACTTGCCGCTGCTTATGCAATGGTTGGAAAAAATGATGCTGCAAACGAATTGATTTTTAATGCTAAGGCAGAAATTGATGCCTACTCCTCAAACAATGCCGTGTATGGCTCCTCGGATAGAGATGAAGCAATGATACTCGAAACTCTGGTTTTGTTGAAACGAGAGAAGGAGGCTTTCACGTTGGCACAACGTATAGCAGAACGCTTGTCGCACGAGTCATATTACAGTACGCAATCTACAGCATTCTCGCTATTTGCTATGGCTAAATTGGCAGGTATGACTTCGGGGACTATTGACTTTGATTGGGAATTGAACGGAATAAAACAAACCTCAATAAAGACTTCTAAAGCAGTACATCAACAACTCTTGCCGATTACTGCATTGAAAGGAAGTGTTATATTAAAGAATAATGGTAATGGCTCGGCTTATGCTTGCTTACTTACTCGTATGCGTTTAATTGAGGATAACTTGCCTGCTATCTCCAACAATCTACGCTTGAAAGTGATTTACACCGACCTTAATGGTCTGCCTTTGTCTATAGATAAATTGAAACAAGGAACTGATTTTCTTGCTTCGGTTACTGTAACCAATGTAAATCCGGCTACTGATTATCGTGATATAGCTCTTACTCATATTATCCCCACTGGTTGGGAAATTTACAATGAACGGATGACGGAAAGCGAAGCAAACAAGGCGCGGTTTGATTACCAAGATATTCGTGATGATCGAGTGTTAACGTATTTTAGCCTGCTTCGTGGTGAGTCTAAAACATTCAAGGTGCGCATACAAGCATCTTATGCGGGTATATTTACATTACCTGCCGTGCAATGCGAAGCCATGTATGATGTAACCGCTAACGCGCGTACTCAAGCCGGACACGTACAGGTAATTCAATAACCTGAACAGATGAGGCTGCGTTTACATAAATTGAAAGCCGGTAACAAGATAATGCTTTGCGTTGTTATCTTGTTACTGGTTATTTATGCCTTCTGTTTGCCGGACAATCTATTTAATGTACCCTATGCTACCGTAGTCGTTGATCGTAACGGCGAGCTATTAGGTGCACGCATTGCCGATGATGGGCAATGGCGATTTCCCGCCTCTAACACAGTGCCACATAAACTGGAACGCTGTATTCTTACCTTTGAAGATAGTTATTACTATTGGCATTGGGGTGTAAATCCTGTTGCAATGCTACGCGCCTTGTGGCAGAATTTGAGAGAACAGCGCATTGTTAGTGGTGGCAGTACCATAACGATGCAGGTTATTCGCCTTTCGCGTAACCAGCCACGCACTATTGGAGAGAAGCTGCTCGAGATGATTCTTGCCACCCGTTTGGAGTTTCGTTATTCTAAGAAGGAAATACTAGCACTGTATGTTTCTCATGCGCCTTTTGGTGGAAACACAGTAGGGGTTGATGCAGCAACATGGCGTTACTTCGGTCATGCGGCGGATGATCTATCGTGGGCAGAGGCTGCTACCTTGGCAGTACTTCCTAATGCACCCTCCATGATACATTTAGCCAAGAGTCGCGAAGCTTTGTTAAAGAAACGCAACCGGTTGCTCGCTCGCTTGTATGCCGAAAACGAAATAGATGAGTTAACCTATCAGCTTGCCCTTAGCGAACCTTTGCCTGATGAGCCTTTGCCACTCCCACAAGTTGCGCCTCACTTGGTGACGCAATACTATCTGCAGCAAAGAGGAACTACCCATATCGCTACTGTTGATAAGAATACACAATTGTACATTGAGTCTATCCTCGAACGGTGGAACAATGAATTTATGCGTAGTGATATTCGCAACATGGCAGCACTTGTTATGGATGTGCAAAGTAATGATGTATTGGCATATTGTGGTAATGTGCATTTTTTGGAACAAACTTCGGGCAATCAGGTAGATGTTATTCGCTCACCACGTAGTCCTGGCAGTGTTTTAAAGCCGTTTCTCTATTATGCTATACTTGATGAAGGATTGCTATTGCCACATACGCTACTCCCTGATGTTCCGATGAATATCAATGGTTTTGCACCACAGAATTTCAGTTTGCAGTTCGAGGGTGCTGTTCCGGCTTCAGAAGCACTTGCCCGTTCGCTTAATATTCCGGCAGTTGCCATGTTGCAGCAATACAGTGTACCCCGTTTCCTGGTTTTTTTTACAAAAGATAGGCTTAAAGACAGTAACGAAGTCGTCCGCCCACTACGGACTTTCATTAATACTGGGTGGGGCTGAAGTTACATTATGGGATGTTGCTTCGGCGTATACCGATATGGCGCGCTCATTGAATGGCGTGGAAAACCATTTCCACGCCGGTGCTGTTTGGCAAGTATTCGATGCACTAAAAGAGGTAAATCGTCCCGAAGAACTCGATTGGCGTACCATTCCATCCATGCAAACTATAGCGTGGAAAACAGGAACAAGTTATGGCTTCCGCGATGCGTGGGCAGTGGGTGTTACTCCTAAGTATGTTGTTGCTGTGTGGGTGGGAAATGCTAACGGCGAAGGTAAACCGGGTTTAACCGGTGCTACAACTGCAGGACCTGTTCTCTTTGATATTTTCAATGCACTTCCGCTTTCGTCTTGGTTTGAAAAACCGTATAATGCATTTGTTGAGGCAGAAGTTTGTCGCCATTCCGGCTGTCTTAGTGGTCGTTTCTGCGAAGAAAAGGATACACTGCTAATTGTACCCAATGGCTTGCGTACAGATGCGTGCCCTTATCATACACAGGTTACGCTTACAGCTGATGCGCAGTATCGTGTTTACAAAGATTGTATCCAAAGCACTCCCGTATTACAAAAAAACTGGTTTGTACTTCCTCCTGCTTGGGAATGGTATTATAAACAATATAATCCGCATTATAAACCACTTCCACCACTTTTACCTAATTGTACCGGAGATACATTTGTACCTATGCAGTTTGTCTATCCACAGAACGGTGCGCGTGTGGTACTTCCTCGCCAAATGGATGGGAGTGAGGGTGAACTAACTTTTGAATTGGTGCATAGTTACAATGATGCGGTTGTGTATTGGCATTTAGACGAAGCATTTGTTGGAACAACAGAAGATTTTCACAAAATAACATTGCAAATCTCTCCGGGAAAGCATCATATTACTGCGGTGGATGGATTGGGAAACACAATTTCGGTGAGGTTTACAGTAGAATAATCTGTTGACTCTGCCTAAAATAAAAAAGCTTATGGCGCTAAATTCGCGAACCATAAGCTTTTTGTTTATTTGAAACAGTGAGAGTTTATTGAGCTTTTTCTCCTCCAGAACCTACATTCTTACTCCGTTCAATTGATTGAAGAGCCAAATAATTATCACCAAAATTATTCATGTTATCAATCTCGGTATCGAAATTATCCTGATGATTTTCTTCTTCTATAATTAAATCTTCGAAGACTTGCTTAGATGCAGAATCCAGGTGCTCTGCACATTCTCTTGCCCATGTGTTATATTCATGGATAGTTTGTGCTTCCATCTCCTCTGCTTTTTTGAGCATCTCTTTTACGTCGTGAATCTTTTCTACAGGGGCATTAGCTCTTAATTCTACCTCGCCTTTGAGGAACAAAATGCGTTCGGCAAGCTTCTCCACATGCATCATTTCTGCAATAGCAGTGCGTTTGAACTGATTAGCCAAGAATTCGTAACCCATATCATCCAAACGGAAGTGAAAATACATATACTGATGTACTGCAGACATCTCACCGGCAACAGCTTTGTTGAGCAACTCAATGCTCTTCTCTCTCTTAATCATAATTGCTTTATTAAAGGTTATTCTATTACTTTTCACTATAAACAATAAAAAGAGAGAGATTGTTTACTTAATTCTCTGTTATTTGAAGAAGTTCAACACAGAAGCCATGATTATTGCTCGCTCACTCGCTGTTCTGATACATTCAAACGGGAAACCCAATGCAAAAATGCGGTATGAGCCTTTATAGGCAATTCCTGCGCTATATGCATCTGGCGAGTATATAAATACTGGGAATGCAGAACCGGTCGGTGCAATACAATCGGGTGCTGTTACCGAGTAGAAGCGATTGTTGGGTAAGCGTGGGATGCTCAAGGTGCGCCCCAATCCTGTGATTGTTTCTGAATAATTCCTGCTTAAATTCCCTTGATAACTATATTTTAGAATATTCTCTGTAAACTCTTTGTCGGCAGGGTTGGAAATCATATCACTCCCTATATACGAGCCACTGACAAGTAGGTTTCCACCACTATTGCAGTAGGCAGTCAGTATATTTTGCATTGCAGGTGAAAATGTTTTATAGTACTCATTGCGTGCGGGATTGCTTTGTGTGTCTTCTTTTTCTAAACCGAGAATTAAATCGACTACGTTGTACTTGCTAAGTTCTACCCGTTTGTTTTCCACGCTAGCCTTACTGCACGAAACAAAGCTGTAGCCACCTGCTGCTTGAATAGCTTTGCCATGAATAAAAGGATAGTCGAAAGTATTGCCTGCAATGGTTAATCCTTCCCAACTATTGCTGCTGTATCCCAGCGCATTTGCCCCTTCTTTTCCTGCCATAGTACGGTCGAAATTAAGCTGTGGTCCCGAAAGAGAAATATTATATTGGTAAGGTACGCCCGGATCTTGTTCCAAATCAAAACCAGCAGCGTTAGGCGTATCTATAACGGCTGGACCACTTATGCGTGTAAAACCGTTTATAATAAGTACTTTACCTTCCTCTCTTGGAGATTGAAACGCGGAGAGTATTTCGGAAGGGAAACTTTCGCCACCTTGGTTTACTGCTGTTACTTTGAAGGAGTAAACTAATCCCGGCTCTATAAGCATTTCATACGACGGTTTATTTACTACTATCCCATTATCAAATCCTCCATAGCCAATACGGGTGTAAACCACATATTCGCGTGGCTTGGCAGTGGGCTCAAGACGGTCTTCTTCGGGTTCCCAACTCAGATTCAGCGTATTTCTCTTTTCGCTGAACTCTACTGCAAAGTTACTAACCGGCAACGGCTGCACTACATACTCCTTATTATATTGAGTGCATAGATAGCGAAGCATTGCTTTATAGATGGAGCGACTCGCTGTGAACTTAAAGTTCGGATCGTGTGCCATGCGCATATCGGCAAAGTTTTGGTGCGAAAGTAGCTCCAATATGATTGATGATACAGCAGGTATGCGTGTTTCGCCATAGTTCCTGTTCCACATACCACGTCGTGTCCACTGCGTGTTAAAGGTAGACTGTATATCTGTACGAAGTTGCGAAAGCATCAGATCGGCAAGCTCGCGCGAAGCATATCTGCTACTACCACTATTTAATACTCCTCCATTAAAATCTGTAGTAAATACACCAAGCATACCGATATGCTTGTCATCCTTACTGAAACCTGCATCGGTGTGTAGTGCTAGACTCATTTCAATAGGCACTTTTAATCCGGGTTGTTGTGGATTGAAACTCGAACCACCCATGAGGTAATTTATCATGTTGCCACGTACGGCTATATCGTCGTTGTAATCATGTGTACCAGTACGTGGAGAATAAACCTCATAAGGCATACCAGCCCATTGCGCGCTATATCTTGCTGCTTCAAGGTGGCGGGGAAAGCCGCTTACGCTCCCCCGATCTATATTGCCCATTCCTCCACCAAAGCGTACGGCGTCTGCACAGACAACTCCTTTTTCTTTACTCTCATTGCTAAGAACAACCATGCCGTAGTCATTATTTCCCCTATCAAACTCAAAGGTTCCAAGATATACCCATGTACCTCCACCTATTTGCTGGTTCACTTTGAATTCAGTAACGCCACCCTTATGAAAAACTAAATATTTAGCATCCGTTACGCTGTTATGTTGTGTTTGGTATGATACGTAAACCGCATATCTTCCGGTTTCGGGGATACTTGGAACCCACTCGGCAAAAGCTCTGTTTTGCTTTCTCTCAGTGGGGGCAAATCTGGCAGTTCCATCAAGGAAAGGATTTTCACCGTCTTTGTAAAATTGTTTGTTCTGAGCAAAACCGGGAGCTCCAGTTGTTTGCCAACGTGCTTTTCTACTTTTAACCTCTAAGTAAAAAGAGTTTCCCGGTGTGTCGTTGTCTACTACAACTTCATTCGTTTGAATGTCGCGTTCGCGGGGTGTGAAGACTACCGCACCGGCATTTTCCAGCATTGGAATAATGTAGGGAATAATGAATGATTGAGTAAGCTGGTCTTCGGTAGTGCAAAAGAGGTGTGGACGTTGCCAACTCCATGTGCCTTTGTCTACTTGATAGTATCGTCCGTGACTTTGCCATAATGCAATATGATGCCCGGCTAGTCCATACTTTATCTTATACGGACGCGATGTATTGGTTACCCATGGCGTTTCGTCATCCCTTATTTGTATGTATTGTCGAGTCTTATCTCGCTTCCTCTTATCTAAATAGTAGTTGGGAATTAACTCTTCAATAGGCTTCCCATCGGTAATGATGGTCATATCAAAGAAGCAAACCGGACCGGGAAGAATTTGTCCTAAGTATCGATAAATAGAGATTACTATTTCTTCGCGGAAGGGTTGATAAGAGAAAGCCGGAGAGGCGTAAATTCGTAGTTTACGTCTGTTGTAGTCTATATTGAAACTATCCAATTGGCATTTGCCAATATTTGCATTTGCAGTGGTATAATTGTCGAAGTATTCTTGCAAGCGCTCATTGACATTTCTTTCAATATCTTGTGCATATAGTGAGAAGCAAGAAAAAAAGAAGAGAAGAGAAAGGAGTCGTTTCATAAGATGGTATTGGGGTACTTTATTATGAATTAAATCCTCCCCTCAACTTTTCTCGAAGAGGTTAAGGGGAGGATATTTTTGCTAGATTAAAGATCTATAGTGGAATATATTCCTTAAACGCTTCCATCGCTTCGTACGATGCCAAGCCCAATTTGTCATATAGATCTGCCGTTGCTCTGTTTCGCTCTTCCGAACGTTGCCAAAATAAGCGTTCGTCATTACCTAAGAACGGGGCGCTTTCCATTTGCGATTGATGTTTAAGTATTGAGTTACGTTTTGCGCGCAATTCCTCCGGACTGATAGGCACTGCCATCTCAATATTTTCAATTTCCCATTCAGCCCAAGCGCCACGATACATCCAGATACGACAATCTTTCAACCATTTGGCATTTGCCTCTTTTTCTAAGTCTATAGCGGAAAAGACAGCGTCGGTACAAATTTTGTGTGTTCCATGTGGGTCGGCAAGATCGCCAGCTACAAATATTTGATGTGGTTTCACTTCGCGAATCAAATCCAAAATGATAGCTACATCGGCTTCTCCAATTGGGTTCTTTTGAATGCGTCCTGTTTCATAGAACGGCAAATCAAGGAAGTGGCAACGACTTAACGGTATATTATTGTAGGTACAAGCAATACGTGCTTCGCCACGACGAATAAGTCCTTTCAGGGTTAGTATATCACTTGTATCTAAATCGCCCTCTTTCTTGGTGCGGAGAAACTCACGTATCTCTTTATACTTCTCATTGATTATTTGGTTCTCGCTATTATTGAATAACTGATTAAAACCATTGATGAAGTGTAGGAAACGAACTACCTCTTCATCGCCTACAGCGATATTTCCCGACGTTTGGTAGGCTACATGTACTTCGTGTTTCTGTTCTACCAAACGACGAAGAGTTCCTCCCATAGAGATAACATCATCGTCGGGGTGTGGCGAGAAGATGATTATGCGCTTAGGGTAAGGTTTTGCACGTTCGGGACGATGGGTGTCGTCTGCATTCGGCTTTCCTCCCGGCCAACCGCTTATGGTATGCTGAAGGTCGTTGAAAATCTTTATATTTACATTGTAAGCCGACCCATAGAGAGCTAACAATTCGCTTAATCCGTTCTCATTATAATCTTTGTTGGTGAGTTTAAGGATTGGCTTTTTAACAATGCCGCATAGCCAAGTAATAGCACTGCGAATCAGTTTATCATCCCAATCACAAGACGTTACCAACCACGGACGCTGTATGCGGGTGAGGTGGGCAGCAGCCGAAAGATCGAGTACCACATGCGCATTATTGTGCGTTTGCAAGTATGAGGATGGATAAATATCTGTTATAGCTCCTTCTACACATTCCTTGATTATATCTGATTTGCTTTCGCCCCATGCCATGAGATATACTTTTTTAGCAGCTAGAATGGTCGAAACTCCCATTGTTATCGAACTGATAGGCGTAGCGTCTACACTGGCGAAGGATTTGGATGCTTCATTACGCGAGTCTACATCCATTAGTATCAATCGGGTGGTAGAGTTAATACGAGAACCGGGCTCATTGAATGCGATGTTACCCACACGTCCTATTCCCAATAGAGCAATGTCAATACCACCGAAGCTTTCGATGCGTTGTTCGTATAAACGACAGAACTCAAAGATTTCGTCTTTAGGGATAGTGCCATCAGGACTGAAGATGTTCTGCTTTTCAATATCCACATGATTCAGTAACATTTCGTAAAGCGAATTTAGGTTACTGTTTACCGCGTCGGGTGCTAAGGGGTAGTACTCGTAAAGGTTGAACACGATAACGTTTCGAAAACTTAATTTCTCTTCTTTGTGCATCTTCACAAGGTTGGTATATACCATTTTAGGTGAGTTACCACCACCAAGTGCCAATACACAAAAACGTCCGTCACGTTGTTTGCTACGAATTACTTGGGCTATGTCTTTGGCTATCTGACAAGCTCCTTCTTCTGCCGATTCATAGATATCGGCGGGTACTTTTTCAAACCGGGTTAGGGCTGATCTCTCAAAAGCATTCTCGGGTTTGTAGTATTTGGGGGAAACACGAGTAAGCGTAATTTGAGATGTTAGATTTGTTTTCATACTCATCTTAAATTTGTGTAAGTTCAAAGCCATTACTTTGTAACTGAAATAACAACACAAATATACAAAAGAAGTTTTTTAAGAAAGCTAACTATAAGTAGGTATTGTAAAGATGAAGTGCTGTTTTAACATTTGTTTGTGTTGAATGGTGAAGTTTATCCACCAATGGGCTACTATCCACTCCAAATGTAATTTTACGAAATAGGTCTTCACCTTCACGAAATGCTGCAACTGACACTGCGTGAGTTGTTTACTTGTGAAGACCCCCTCTTTTTGCTTTCACAAGGTTTTTACAAATAATTTCTCACTGTTTTTCTCATCAAAAAACACTGAGAAATTGATCAAATATCAGTCAGAAGTGAAGTAAAAATCAGTCAGAAGTGAAGTGAAAATCAGTCAGAAATTACAAGTAGTAGAACAGTCTAAAAAAACAGTCAAAAACTTAAATGCTTATGGCATAAAGCTAAATTTATCTGCGTCTTTCCAAGCGGGGA
Source organism: Bacteroides sp. 214 (assembly GCF_010501015.1). GTDB lineage: Bacteria > Bacteroidota > Bacteroidia > Bacteroidales > Bacteroidaceae > Bacteroides. The sequence continues at coordinate 39,190 of NZ_QVML01000001.1, forward strand.
ATTTTTTACGGAATTCCTGCAATGATGCTAAATCGAGTGTTGCGGTTATTGCACCCTCTTTATTGTCTGTGGCGCGTATTATTTGTTTTCCTTTCGCATCATACGCTACGCTACCACCTGTATAGGTCAGCCCATTTCCATCTGTTCCTACACGATTTACACCACACACATAACTCATGTTTTCTAACGCTCGTGCTGGAAGCAAAGCATCCCATACCGTTTGTCGTGCCGAGGGCCAATTAGCAGGATAAATCAATAAATCGTACTCATTGTCTATGTTGCGGCTCCATACAGGGAAACGTAGGTCGTAGCAAATCAGTAGGCGGATATTCCAACCAAGATAAGAAATAATAACCTTATCGGCTCCTGCAGAAAAGTGATTCAGCTCTTCGCCCATGCGGAAAAGGTGTTTTTTATCGTAATAAATAGCCTCTCTTTCGGGAGTGATGAAGAATCCACGGTTGTAGAAAACACCGTTTTCCTTTGCAATGTAGCTACCGGCAAGAGCAAGGCGATAGGTCGATGCCCATGTCCTAAGAGTACTAATGGTTTCTTCAGTTACAGTTTCGGCAAGCAAGTGACTGTTCATGCTAAATCCTGTGGAAAACATCTCGGGAAGTATTACGAGGTCTGTTGTTCCACTTAATGTTTGTAAGAAGCTTTCTACATGGCGCAAATTAGCTGTTTTGTCTTCCCACTTAATGTCTGTTTGCAATAAAGAAACTCGCATTTCTCAACTTGATTTAGTAAGTTCCTAAACTAAAATTTTCCGGATATTTTCCTTTGAATTTACTGAAGTATTGCTTTATCTCACGGAGGTCTTCTTCAATATTACCACTTGGAATAATCATTTTTCCAGCTTCGATTATTTTTTTTTCATAGTCTATACCTATTAAAACAATAGGTACTTGTGCCTTTATAGCAATGTGGTAAAAACCTTTCTTCCAGTTTGGATTGGCTTTACGTGTACCTTCGGGGGTAATGGCTAAGTGAAATTTTTCTTTGCTGTTGAATACTTTCACCATTTGGTCTACTAAGGAAGTCTTACGACTACGATCTACAGGAATGCCGCCTGCCGACTTAAAGAAAAGTCCGAGAGGAAAAAAGAACCAGTCTTTTTTCATCATAAAGGATGTTTTATAGCCAATCGTTCCGTAGAACAATTTACCTATAAAAAGGTCAAGGTTCGACGTGTGAGGTGCTGCGCAAATAACACATTTGGGCGGCATAGAAACATTTAATATGGCTTTCCAGCCCAATACCTTGGTATAAATAAATTTATAAATAGCGTGCTTCACGATGTTCTTTTATTATTGATTGTATATGTATAAATAACGCAGATTCAGGCTTAATAGTTGATGTCTTTGGCGTGAATCTGCGTTAAATCATTGGATAAATTGTTAGTTTAAGGCTTCTATTTCCTTTGTTACAGCTCCTATTGCAACATTAAAGTCGCTATAAAATTTCTTGTAGAATCCCTTTACATTACCAGGTTCGGTATGGCTCAAACGGCTTACAAATTCACTTTGAATAGTAAGGATTTGCGTCATCAAGGCATCCGTTTTTGCCTTGTTCTCTTCTGAGGTAAACATGCTAATGATTATGCACTCGACGAACAATACGCCCGATATGTTATTTACTTTTTTCTTCAATTGTCTTCTGCTTGCCATAATAACTGTAGTGTTAGCGTGAATAAATAGAAATGTTAGAAGTTGTTTTGAATTTACTAGTTCTGCGGAAATTCAAAACAGTTTCTAAGGCAAATATAAAACTTTATTTGAGATAAATGGACAAAAAGCGCTGCATTGTTTCCTATTTTGAACTATTCATAGCAAAACGCTAACATCTTCCTTACTTATTTTCATAATTAAAAAAAAAGACCGAAATTTGTACGCTTTTAATAGGAGAAACTAACTAACCCCTTTAATAAATACAAAAATGACAAAAAGTGCATTGCAAATTGCAAGATCTGCCTATCAACCCAAGCTACCCAAAGCTTTAAGAGGTGCAGTGAAGGTAGAAAATGGCAAAACCACCGAGTCGGTAGCCGATCAGGAAGCAATCAAAGAATTATTTCCGAATACCTATGGTATGCCGTTGATTAAGTTTGTAGAAGCAAACGAGAAACAGAGTTTTCCTGCTATAAACGTGGGAGTAATCTTGTCGGGTGGACAGGCGCCTGGTGGACACAACGTTATCTCTGGATTGTTTGACGGTTTGAAAGCCCTCAATAGCGATAGCAAACTGTATGGTTTTATTTTGGGACCAGGCGGATTGGTGGATAACAATTACATGGAGTTGACTGGTAGTATTGTTGATGAATATCGTAATACCGGTGGTTTCGATATTATAGGATCGGGACGTACCAAACTCGAAACTCCCGAACAGTTTGAAAAAGGATACGAAAACTTAAAGAAACTAGGTATCTCTGCGCTTGTTATTATTGGTGGAGACGATTCCAATACAAACGCTTGTGTGTTGGCGGAGTATTATGCTGCTAAGAAATATGGTGTTCAAGTTATTGGTTGTCCTAAAACCATCGATGGTGACTTGAAGAATGAGATGATTGAAACCTCTTTTGGCTTCGATACAGCTTGCAAAGTTTATTCGGAAGTTATTGGCAATATTCAACGCGACTGTAACTCGGCGCGCAAATATTGGCACTTTATTAAACTGATGGGACGCTCTGCTTCACATATAGCTTTGGAGTGTGCGTTGCAAGTGCAGCCTAATGTGTGTATTATCTCGGAAGAGGTGGAAGCAAAAGCAATGTCGCTCGATGATGTAGTAACCTATATTGCCGAAAAAGTTGCAGCTCGTGCCGCTGTTGGAAATAATTTTGGTACAGTATTAATACCCGAAGGATTGATTGAATTTATTCCTGCAATGAAGAGTTTGATTGAGGAGTTAAATGACTTCTTGGCGCATCATGCAGTGGAATTCTCGCAAATTAAGAAATCCCGTCAACGCGATTATATCATCTCAAAGCTTTCTAAAGAAAACTCGGATGTGTATGCTAGTCTTCCCGAAGGTGTGGCTCGTCAGTTAACGCTTGACCGCGACCCACATGGTAATGTTCAGGTGTCACTTATTGAAACAGAGAAATTGCTTTCGGATATGGTTGCAGTGAAACTGGCACAATGGAAAGAAGAAGGTAAATATGTAGGTAAGTTTGCTTCTCAACACCACTTTTTTGGTTATGAAGGTCGTTGTGCAGCCCCATCCAATTATGATGCTGACTATTGCTACTCATTGGGCTTTACTGCTTCTACGCTTATTGGTAATGGAAAAACCGGTTACATGTCTTCTGTGCGCAATACAACTGCTCCTGCCGAACAATGGATTGCGGGTGGAGTGCCTATCACCATGATGATGAATATGGAACGCAGACATGGAGAAATGAAACCTGTAATTCAGAAAGCATTGGTAAGATTGGATGGTGCTCCTTTCAAAGAGTTCGCTTCTAAACGCGATACTTGGGCAATAGAAACTGATTATGTGTATCCGGGTCCAATACAATATTTCGGTCCGACTGAAGTGTGTGACCAGCCAACAAAAACATTGCAACTTGAACAAGCCAAGTAATGTGAAGATACAATAACATTAAGGTAGTCGGGTTGCAAAGCCCGGCTACATTTTTATTATATATATGCCAACCCAATCAAAAAAAACAGTAGTTCGCGTTAGAAAGAACACAGCGAAACCCCGTCGTGTTTCGAAAAAGCGAAAGAAGGCGCAACCAAAGTCCATTCCGGCTTGGCTGAAATACTTTCTGGCCGCGCTTGTTGTTGTTTTTTTAATCGTTGGTTTTTATTTCTTCTTTATTCGTCCGTACGCCTATCGTTGGAAACCTTGTTATGGCTACAAAGGATACGGTGTTTGTATTCCCTCAGGTTATCCGGTTCATGGACTGGACCTTTCGCACTATCAAGGCACTATCAATTGGTTGGAGCTTGTTGCTTTTCAGGATCAGAAGTTTCCATTGAACTTTGTCATAATGAAAGCTACCGAAGGGGGCGATCATTGTGATACCACCTTTGTACGTAACTTTGAAGCTGCCAAAGATTATGGATTTATCCGTGGTGTTTATCACTTCTTCTCGCCACGCACTGATGCATTGAAGCAAGCCGAATTCTTTATTGAAACCGTAAAATTGAAAGAAGGTGATCTTCCCCCTGTGCTCGATATAGAGCTTGCGGGCAAGAATAGTGTAGAAGAGTTGCAGCATAAAGCTAAATTATGGCTCGATCGGGTAGAGCAACATTATGGCGTGAAGCCTATTATCTACGCCTCCTATAAATTTAAGATGAAATACCTTAACGATGCAATCTTCGATGCCTACCCTTATTGGATAGCCCATTACTATGTGGACTCAGTGCGTTATAAAGGTAAATGGGATTTTTGGCAGCACACTGATGCCGGTAATTTACCGGGTATTAAGGATAGGGTAGACTTGAACGTATTCAACGGCTCTTGCGAGCAATTAAAACAATTAACCCTCCCTAAGCAAAAATAAACTTTACCGCAGCCCAGTTGTTCTTCTCGGTGTGGTGACAGAAGACAAGCCCCAGTTTGTTTGCTTCTTCTTTTAAAACAGGTATATCTTCTACGTAGAATCCACTCATGTAAAGTTCCGAACCAGGCTTCATGCAGGTTGTATATGTGCTCATGTCATTCAGCAGAATATTGCGATTGATGTTAGCGATAATTACGTCGAACGGCATCCTGCCTTTAAGAATAGAGGCGTCGCCCAATTCCACTGTTATGTCACTTAAATGATTGAGTGCGATGTTCTCTTCGGAGTTTCGGACACACCACTCGTCAATATCGATAGCAGTAATAGGCTTAGCACCACGCATACGTGCCAGTATAGCAAGAATAGAAGTGCCACATCCCATGTCGAGTACCGATTTGTTTTTTAGCTCTGCAACAAGCAACTCTCCAATAATCAGACTGGTGGTTTCGTGATGCCCTGTACCAAAAGCCATCTGCGGGTTTATCAAAATATCGTATTCAGCCTTTTGTACATCTTTGTGGAAGGTGCTGTGTATAACACACTTGTCTGCAATGACAAGTGGTTGGAAATAATTCTTTTCCCATTCTTCGTTCCAGTCTTTGTCTTCGGAATCTTGACGCGTATAAGTAATCGTTGTGTTTTCGATAGGAAAGTCTGCTAAAACCTCCACAACACTATTTTCATCAAGCAATGTAGCTTGTATATAGGCGGTTATTCCATCTTCGTTTTCTACAAAACTATCGAAACCCACTTCGCCCAGTAAGCCGGATAACGTGTCATTGACCGTTTCTGTACAGGGAGTGGTTTGGAATTTGAATTCTACGTATTTCATTCTCGCAAAAGTAAACAATATATCTTGAACTCGCAAAAAGGAACTACGAGGCTATGCTCCAATCATCCCGCTCTTTCTTTATCGAAGAATAGGGAAATCCCTATTAATAATTGGGGAATTTCTCTATTTAGTGGGAAATACCTTCTTTATTTTTGTAACGTGATAAAGTATAAGTATAAAACTAAAAGTGATAGAGATATGAAAAAGATTGTTTTAATTACGCTGATAGCACTGGTATTGCCAACGGCATTAATGGCACAGAGCGTTAATGACGACCTTTACTTCATTCCGAAGAAAGAGAAGCGAGTGCAACAAACTCCTACCAAGGTGGAGGAAAAAAAGGTAGTTGTAAAAACGACTACTACCAATGTAACGCAAGCTCCGCAAACTGTTCTAATCAAAGATTACAAAGGGAATACAGAAACATTGGATATGGATGTAGATAAATACAACCGTCGTTTCGATTCTAGAGATAACAACTTTGAATTGGAGAACGATACATTGTTTATTACCGAGAAAGATCCAAGCGAACCCAGAGGAGAGTGGGTTAACGGTTTCGACGGTTCAGAAGATGATTACGAATATGCAGAACGTATCATTCGTTTCCGCAATCCGCGATATGCTGTACACATCAGCAGCCCTTACTATTGGGATATTGTTTATGGACTGAATTCATTCGACTGGAATGTATATGTAGACGATTTCTATGTGTATGCATTCCCAACATACTCTAATCGCCTGTGGTGGGATTGGCGATATGGTTCAGTAGGCTTCGGCTTTGGCTGGAATAGCTGGTATCCAAGATATCATGGCTGGGGTGGTTGGTACGGAGGTTACTATGGTGGCTATTACAGCGGTTGGTATGGCGGCTGGGGTGGTGGTTACTGGGATCATCATCATCATTGGGGTGGACATTACTGGGGACCAGGTGGTGGCGGTGGACATTATAGACCAAACAACTACACCAATAGAGTATCTAAAGGTTCTACAACCCAACGCTCAAGCGGTAACTCTGTTTCAAACGGAAGGTCTACCACAAGAACAAGTGGTAATAGAGTTTCGACTAGTTCAAATAGCACGCGTCGCTCGGAAAACACCCGTGTTGTAGGTACACGAACACCTTCGTCTCGCGAAAATGTACGCAGCACCGACCGCACCAATACCAGTAGCACTGGCAGAGGTTCTTATACTCGTCCAAGCAGTACACAAAATTCGGAAAGATATACTGGCGGTGACAGAAGTAGCGGACGCACTGAAAGAAACGTAGGGACTTCATCAAATAGATCGTCTTCATCAAGCTCGCCAACAATGAGGGGCTCGAATAGTAGTACTTCAAGAAGTTCATCATCTGCTACACGTGGTAGTTCATCGTCTTCTTCCAGAACCTATTCAACAGGTAGCAGTCGCTCAAGTGGCAGTAGCCGCGAAAGTAGCACACGTTCAAGTAGCAGTTATTCTTCCGGAAGCAGCTCGCGCTCAAGTGGCAGCAGCTACTCATCGGGTAGTAGTAGCCGTTCGTCGGGTGGTAGCTATTCATCGGGTGGTGGTAGCAGCTCGTCGGGAAGTAGCGGTGGCGGAGGTAGCTCATCTCGCTCATCAGGTGGTGGAGGCTCATCACGCAGATAAAGCATAGCTTGAACGAATAGAGAGGAATTAACCAACCATTTACGAATTAAAAACTACGTTTTATGAAAAAGATAATAACACTGGCAGCTCTTGCCTTAACAATAACAATAGGTACTAATGCGCAAACAGCGTATGATGGAGCCAAACTTGCTACAAAGGAACTTAATGGAACTGCCCGTTTTGTAGGAATGGGTGGTGCTATGGGGGCGTTGGGTGGAGATATCTCTACTATGGGTACAAATCCGGCAGGGATAGGTATTTATCGTAGCAACGAAATTATGGCTACGCTGAACTTTGGAACTATAACAACAGAAAGCAACTACATGGGTTCCAGGCATAGTGTAGATGCCAATCGCTTTAACTTTAGCAACATTGGTGCAGTGCTGAGCCATAAAGTAGGCAATTATACCGATTTACGTTATGTGAACTTTGGTGTCAATTATACTCGTTCGAAGGCATTTTATAAGAATATGTCGATGTCGGGAATTATGGATGGCGTAAGCCAAACCACGCAAATATTAGACCAAGCCAATGCTGGTCAAGGAGATTTAGCTGCACTAAACACATTGTATGTTAACGGCTGGCTATCTGCTTTGGGGTGGAACTCGCATTTATTTTACCAAGATGATGATAATATATATTACTCCGAGTTGGAAGAAGCACTAACGCGCGATGCTTATTTTGACTCTCGCGAAAGAGGAGGAATTAATCAGTTTGATTTTAATGTATCATTCAATTTTAACGACCGTTTTTATCTGGGTGCTACAATTGGTGCTTATGATGTGAATTATCGCAAATCTTCTATCTATACAGAGGAATATGCTGAAGATTGGTGGTACGATTTGAAAAGTTGGAATCAAATAACAGGTACAGGTGTCGATTTCAAATTAGGAGCTATCTGGCGTCCTGTTGAAGAATCTCCGTTTCGTGTAGGATTGGCTATACATACACCTACTTTTTATAACTTAACGTATGCGACCAGTGCGTTTATGGAAACCGATTTGGAGTATTATTTCGATACGCGCAATGACTTGAATGGTGATGATATGCATTATTACTTCAGATTACGCACACCTTGGTTGTTTAATATTAGCTTGGGGCATACAATAAGTAACTACCTCGCTTTGGGAGCCGAGTATGAGTATGAAGATTATTCTACTATTAAATTTCATGATGATAATGGACGCTCTATGTGGTGGGAAAACTCAACTCGCGATTATATCTTGAAAGGTGTTCATACGTTGCGTCTTGGTGCCGAACTGAAACCAATTCCTGAGTTTGCTATCCGGGCAGGGTACAACTACTCTACGGCTGCTTTCAAAGATGGTGCTTATAAGATATTGCCGACCAATTCCATTCAGACCGATACCGATTTTGCTAACTCAAAAGGAGTAAGTACCTATACATTGGGACTTGGTTATCGTGGTAGTGTAGCCTATTTTGATGTTGCTTACAAGTACAACACGTATAAAGAAGATTTCTATGCTTTTGACAATACGCATTTGAAATCTACCGATGTAAAGAATAACAAGCATCAGGTATTTGTAACCTTAGGCATGCGCTTCTAAACCAGAACTGTTTTCAATTTGCAATATATTTTTTGTGTGTAAAAGAAATCCCCGAGGCTGTGTAGCTCCGGGGATTTTGCTTATAGTATTCGCTTTGTTTGCTTATGGCATTCGGTTCGTTTGCTTATAGCATCCGAGTCAAATGCTTATGGCATTCGACCCAAATGCTTATGGCTTGAAATCAGTATTCTGTTTTATCTGTTTTATTAGCCCACGCTTCAAAGGCTTTGATGGCTTCATCGCGCATCATTATTTGCGAGGGTAGTTTACGGTCTGCTGGTTTTAATTCCAACTCATCATATATAAAGGAATCGTCGAAGCCGATGTTTTTTGCATCGATTTTGTTGTTGGCATAGTACATACGATCTAATCGTGCCCAGTAGATAGCTCCCAAACACATGGGGCAAGGCTCACAGGAGGTGTAAATTTCATACCCGCTAAGGTCGAACGTTCCTAAATGAGCGGCTGCTGTACGTATGGCACTAACTTCGGCGTGGGCTGTGGGGTCGCACGATGAAGTAACACGATTTACACCAGTGGCGATTATTTCGCCGTCTTTAGCTATTACTGCTCCAAAAGGACCGCCATCATTGGCTACATTCTCTATGGATAGCTCAATTGCTTTCCTCATTAACTCTTCTTTAGTCATACTCATCTCTCTTATAGTTTATCCAGAATTTTGTCCATAACCCAGTTGATGGTGGTAGCGCTTTCTCCGTTGCATTCGCAAATAGATTTGCCCAGCAGATGATCTACCACGGCTTGTATCAAGGGTTGTTGTACATGTTCGGGGTTTTCGATTGTTATCTCTTCTCTTCCTCGCTCGGTATGCAGGGTAATGGGGTCGTAGGTAAAGACAGAGAAGCTGAGGCTGCCCTTGTCTCCAATAATTTCTACACGGTCTATCTTAGCCGAATCGTGCGCAACAAAGCACCATGATCCTGAACCTACCAAGCCATTTTCAAACTGAAAACATGCGCTTAGTGTATCTTCCGCCTTGTATAATCCACCTCTGTTGCTTTTGTAGCCATCTGCGGCCAGAATATATCCAAACATTTCTTGCAACAAATCTATCTGGTGCGGTGCCAAATCATAAAAGTAACCACCTCCGGCAATGTCGGGTTGTACGCGCCATGGCAAATTGGTACTGTTATAATCGAGGTCGCGGGGAGGTTGCGCGAAACGTACTTGTGTATTGATTACGTTGCCAATAGTTCCGTCCTCTACCAGTCCTTTTACCTTTTTGAAATAGGGTAGGTAACGGCGGTAGTAAGCTACAAAACATGGCATACCTGTTTCTTCAGCAATACGATTGATACGCGTACACTCTTCGTAGGTAACCGCCATGGGCTTTTCAATGTACACAGCTTTGCCGGCTTTCATCGCCATAATGGCATAGGTAGCATGCGAAGAAGGGGGTGTAGCAATGTAGACAGCGTTTATCTCTTCGTCGTCTACCAGCTCTTGTGCATCGTCATACCATTTTTTTATATTATGCGCTTGGGCGTATGCTTTTGCTTTCTCACCGTCGCGACTCATTACTGCCACAACTTCGGAATTTTCTATCTTCTGAAAAGCTGGTCCGCTCTTTTGCTCAGTAACGATACCACAACCAATAAATCCCCATTTTATGATTTTGTTACTCATTATTTTAATAGGCTAAAGGGTCTTTTTTGAAATATTTCCGATACATCTGCCTATACTCTTTACTATTGGTATAAGCTTTGAGCCATACGTTTAACGAATCGAGTAGGGCAGGAGATTCTTTATTTACTCCCCACGAATAAAACTGGGTAAAGCTGATTTTTGTATGTATATCCAACTGTGGAAAGGAATCTATCAGTGCTTTGGCAATGACTTCGTCCACCACGGCGTAGTCAATATTATTGTGTGCTACCATAGCTATGAGTTGTTCGGGACCATACTTTTCTACCTCTTCAATATGTATCGTGTCGGCTATTTCGTGCTCAATATTATGAATACGCAAAATAGATGGTGAGCCTTTTTCCACATAGAGCGTTTTGTGTGCCAGGTCTAGCTGGCTCTTTACAAATTTAGTTGTAGTACTATCTGCTTGAGGAGAAGGTTTGCGTTGCACCAGAACTTGACGACTTAACGTGATAGGTGTTGTAAGTAGTAATGAATCCTTCCATTGGTTGGTAGTAGGAATGCCATCGGCTATTACATCATATACTCCATTAGATAATGCCTTAGTGCGATTGTCGAATCCCATTTCGGGAACTATCTCTAGCTGTAGTCCTTGATTATGGGCAAAAGCTTTGATGAGTTCGTAGTTGAACCCCGAAATAGTATTGTCTTCGTTGAGAAAGTAGCTAATAGAGTTGTATTCGGTTACCGCTCGCAGTATGCCCTCCTTGCTGATAGCGGGATAGTCTCTGGGGGTAGATACAACTTTTTCTTTACCCCGCCATAGGGTTGCTATCAATACGGCTACAACACCCATGCAGACATATTTGATTACTCTGGGTTTCGTAAGCTTTATCATAGGTTAATCGTAGAAGTTCCATGAAAGTCCAAACTTGAACATGCTTGGATTAATGGGGTAGTGGGGAGACAGGAAGTAGTTGCTATTTCCCATACCTTGGTTTACGTGATACATCATGGCAAAAAGACGCGTACGCTTCAGGTGCAGGTTGACGTAGACGTTCACGATGGGGTAGTTCCCAATCTTTACCTGTTCGCTTGCATTGGACGATTGAAGGTGATACTGTTGTACTGCCGGAGTATATGCCGGTGCCAGGTATTCGGTAAAATAACGAACATCTGCTCCCAATTCCACACTAAGCACTTTCTTTGCCAGCTTGGCTGAGATGTATAGATTGGAGTATATCGTTAGGTCGGGTAAAGGTAATATGACTTCATCGCTCGATTTTTGCCATACTACTTCATTATCCCAGTGTAATATGCCTAATTTGAAGTTTTGGTTCAGCTTCGCCATTACTACCAGTATATTGTCTCCCGCCTGTGTGGGTCGTGCTGTCTGGTCAAAGTAGGTATAGTTCTTAATGTTTTCAAAACCTCCGCTTAACTTCGTGCCAAATCGCTTAGACGATAGCTCTCCATTTATACGTGTACGAAACTCCTTGTCCATGTCGTTGTCCCACCAGAAGTGATTGGAATGATAATGGCGCATATAAAAAGGAGCTACGGTATTGGATATGCTTCCTTTACCGATAAATGTAATGGTGTCTTTTCCTAAACGGAAGTTTAGGTCGAGATCTCCCTCTATACGAAATTGTCCCACTGCCTCTCCGGCAAGTCCTACTTCTCCACCGGCTTTGTAATGTAGCAATGTACCTTCGCGTTTAGCAAGTTCTCCTCCTACGAATACTTCTTGTTCGGTATATTTATCGGTCTTCAAAGGGTCTAACGACATCAGTGTGTATCGGTTGTACTTGTGCGAAATGTAAGCTGTTAGTCCGGCTTTTGCATACTTATTAAACCCTTCGAGTAAGGCTATACCAAATATGTTTTTTACTCCTATGTAAGTTGTGGTATCTCTACTTGCGTTTTGCTGGATAAAGGTATTCTCGTAGGGAATATCTGTTTCATCTTTGGCTATATATTTATGTCCGGCTGTTTCTATATTAAATGTGTGTATGAAACTGGTTACAGGTACGTACTCTTCGATTGTATCGTTTACAGCAGGTGTTATTATTTCTCCAATGGAGTCTTTCACAGCTTCTTTAATGTTTTCAACAATATCGCGGTAGAAACCTACATTATATCGGTGTGAGTAACTTCCGTTGAAGTGGCTGTTACGGTTAAATGTGCTACTCATGTAGACTGGAATGTTCTCTGTTCGAACATTTTTCTGTCCCAGCGCATCGGGGTTGGTAATGTATAGGTCGTCTGTAATACCACCATTTTCCATCATCTTCATAGAATAGAAATTTACTATTCCGTGTGCTGTATATCTTTCACCCACATAGCTGCCGAAGATATTCGTTTTCAGCATGGAGTTGGCTTGGTTTTGATAATACCCTCTGCCGTAATTGTAATCGAAGTTAAAGCCAAAAGCAAACCGCTTATTCACATTGACCGAGAAGTAGGACTTAAACCGCTCTTCTCCATAAAGTCTGTTGAATGTTTTGTAGTAGGTAATGTTGGTATAGGGAATGTTACTGTTGGTAAATAATTGTTCGTGCGGTTCCGTTATGAAATCGGCAAAGGGAGTCAGGAAGAAAGTATAAGGCATCACCTCTCTTTCAAAGAAGATACGCGACAGTGCGGGTGATCCCAAGTTCCCAAGGTAATTGTTGTGACCGTTTATCCCTTCGGTTAGATTTGTATTTTGGAACTGATGATGTAGGGTATCTACAGGGGTAGGAATGATGCTACCGAGGTTTTTGCTTGTTCGCCACATATACAGTTTAGGAGCCAGACTGATGATCTCTACTTGGCTGTTCAAACTGTCTTGCTCATGTTGGAGAGATTCTGCATCCATAGGGTTTGTTTGCATAGGCATTTGAGCAAATGCTGGTAGTGTGCAAACTAACAAGACAAAAAGATATGCGATTTTGCTTATTTTCATTTCAACCGCAAATATAACAACAAATTTTGGACTTTGAATGAAGAATTAACGTAGAGAAATTAATCTAAAGAGGTTTTATCACTCAAAGTCCAAAATCAAATTCTATTATCCCTTTTTCACAATCTCCATTCCTTTTTGAATGGCAGCTTCGTTGAGAGGGATTAGGTGATGGTGGCGTTCGGGAAGTGTTTTCTTTAATCCACTTAGTACGCTCTCTATAGAAACCATGGGTTTAACTTTAAGAAGTCCTCCCAGCACAATCATGTTGAATGCTTTAGCATTTTTCATTTCATTGGCTGCATCCATAGCATCTATACGATATACATTGATATCGGTGCGGGTAGGAGGGTTGATAATTCCATAGCCATCATAAATCAATACTCCTCCCGGTTTTACTTTGTTCTCAAACTTCTCCAACGAGGGTTGATTGAGGATAATGGCTACGTCGTAATTGCTTAGAATAGGAGAAGATACGCGTTCGTCACTCACAATCACGGTTACGTTGGCTGTTCCTCCACGTTGCTCGGGACCATAAGCGGGCATCCAGCTTACCTCTTTGCCTTCCATAAGACCCGAATAGGCCAAAATTTTACCCATAGACAGTACACCCTGTCCGCCAAAACCTGCTATAATAATTTCTTCTTTCATGGTCTTACTTATCTTTTAAATCACCGAGTTGATAAAAGGAGAACATATTTTCTTCCATCCATTTATTAGAATCTTCAGGAGTCATCTTCCATCCGGAGCTACAGGTCGAAACAATTTCAACGAGATTAGACCCTTTGCCTTGCATGGAGTTCTCGAATGCTTTACGGATAGCTTTCTTTGCTTTACGAATAGCAGGAACCGATTGTACGGACTGGCGTGTTACGTATGCGGTACCTTCCAATTGTGCAGCTATCTCGGTCATTTTCAAAGGATGTCCATGTAGCTGTGTATCACGTCCATAAGGACAAGTTGAAGTCTTCATGCCCACCAAGGTTGTAGGAGCCATTTGTCCACCTGTCATGCCGTAGATAGCATTATTAACGAAGATAATGGTGATGTTTTCACCACGGTTCAACGCGTGGATTGTTTCGGCTGTACCGATGCAGGCTAAGTCGCCATCGCCCTGATAGGTGAAAACCAATCTTTCGGGCCATAAGCGTTTGATTGCCGTAGCTACAGCAGGAGCACGCCCGTGTGCTGCTTCTTCCCAGTCAATATCTAAATAGTTGTACGCAAACACCGCGCAACCTACCGGTGATACACCGACTGTCTTTTCTTCCATTGCCATCTCTTCAATGACTTCGGCAATAAGTTTATGAACTACCCCATGGCTACATCCCGGGCAGTAGTGCATAGCATTATTGTTCATGAGAGTTGGTTTCTTATGAACCAAGTTCTCGGGTTTAATGATATCTTTTATTGTAATCATACGATTTCTTGTTTTTAAGATAGGCTTATCTGTTGGTGAACCGAATAAAGAATTCCATTATCTTGCAGAACAAAGTAGCTCCACATACGTAGAGGAAAACGGTTCTGTCGTCTACTACAAAGTATATAATAATGGTAATAAGTGTTCCTATGAGGAATAATACGTTGAGTATGCTTCTTATTTTATCCGGGTTCATCTTTATATCAGTTTTAAGTACCTATTTAATCTATTAACTTTGCTTTGAGTGCACTCACAATTTCATCTGGTCCGGGAACAATTCCTCCCAAACGTCCGAAATGCTCTACTTTTACCTTGCCATTTACTGCTAAACGAATATCTTCTACCATTTGTCCGGCATTCAACTCCAATGACAACATACCTTTTACCTTGCTGGCATATTCGTTGATGGCTGTGGTGGGGAACGGCCAGAGGGTTATCGGACGAAGTATTCCTACTTTAATACCTTCCTCGCGTGCAATTTCCATTGCTTTTTGTCCGATACGCGCCATAGATCCGAAAGCGATAATCAAGTAGTCTGCGTCTTCGCAATTGATTTCTTCGTATCTTACTTCATTCTTCTCTATCTCTTTATACTTGGCTTGGAAGCGCAGATTGTTTTGCTCCATAGGCTCGGGTTGAAGTTCCAATGAAGTTACAATGTTGGGTTTGCGACTCTTTGGTTTTCCGGTAGCTGCCCAAGGACATTCCGCAAGGAGTTCTTCTTCGGTGCGGCGTGCAACAAACGGAGGAAGTACGACCTTCTCCATCATTTGTCCAATAACACCATCGGTCAATATCATTGCAGGATTGCGATACTTAAAGGCAAGTTCAAAACCAAGTCCTACAAAATCCGCCATTTCCTGTACGGACGAAGGCGCAAGCGTGATTAGTCGGTAATCACCATGACCACCACCCTTTACAGTTTGAAAATAATCTGCCTGGCTGGGCTGGATTGTTCCTAATCCCGGTCCGCCGCGCATTACATTAACAATGAGTGAAGGTAACTCGGCACCTGCCAGATATGAAATTCCTTCTTGCTTGAGGCTAATGCCCGGACTCGATGAAGATGTCATCACCTTCTTTCCTGTTCCGGCTCCTCCGTATACCATATTAATAGCTGCTACTTCACTTTCTGCCTGGAGTACCACCATGCCGGTAGTTTCCCAAGGCTTTAGCTCGGCAAGCGTTTCCAATATCTCCGATTGTGGGGTAATGGGGTATCCGAAGTAACCGTCGGCTCCACAACGAACGGCCGCGTGGGCTATCGCCTCATTCCCTTTCATTAATACTACTTCTTCCATCTTTGAATTTTGAATTTTGAGTTCTTTAGATTGTTAGATTCGCGGTTAGTTTTCTACTTTCATCTTATACACAGAAATACAACCGTCAGGGCAAACAATGCCACACGAGCTACAACCGTTGCAGGTGTCTTCAAGCGTTTGTACAGCATAATTGTATCCTTTCGTATTTACTTCTTTGGATAAGGAAATTACTTTGAGCGGACAAGCTACCACACACAAGTTGCATCCTTTGCAACGCTCTGTGTCGACCACTATTGCTCCTTTAATTTTAGCCATAAATTATACGTTTATTGATTGAACATGTCTTTGTTATAGAAATTGAGGATGTCGATAACCATGCGTCTCGCTTCTTTCGCAGGACTTTCGGGGTTCAGATCGATGGCATATTGATAATTGTTCAGCGCTTGTTGCCAATCTCCTTTTTTGCGATGGGCATTGCCCAATAAGTAGTAAGCCAGATCTTTTTCTTCGTTTTCGCTTACGGCAATATAGGCTGTAAGTTCATCGAGCGCTTTGTTTACCTCACCATTTTCAATGTGAGTTTTAATGATCTCTAATGCTTTCATTTATTTCCCCAAGTGATTTATCAAGCACAAATATACTCCTTATTTGTTGATAACTGGATAATGTAGCGTGAAATATTATTAATTTGAAATGTTTTTTTAAGCAGAAAACTGACGTTTTGGTAGTTTGTTTGTGTTTCGTTTGGTATGTCTAGGCGGTTGTTTGCTGTTTTCTTGTTGGTGTCTTGCTGTTTTGATAGCTTTTTGTTATTTGTAAACTCTCTGCGATGTATTTAGAAACATACATACTCAGCAAAGCCTATTTATTGAACTAAGTTGTGCCAACGCGTTGGCACTGTCGTGACACCGCTGTTGCACAATAGTGCCGATGCGTTGGCACAACTTTGCCAATGCACTGGCATACGCTTCGACAATTACAAGAAAAAGAGGCTATCTCAGCAATTGTGAGATAGCCTCTTCCTTTTGTTTTCTTGGCTGGTATTTATTTTACCAGTCCACCATTAATATATAGTCCTTCGAACTTTACATCTTTTACCTTTCCGGTAATGTTGTTACCATTTTCGGCAACGTTATTGAATTTGCAGTTGCTTACGCTGATGTTTTCTATGTTGGCAGATTCATTCAAACCAATAAGTACCACACCATATTTACTTTTTTGGCTGGTAATGTTCTTAAGATGAATGTTGCGCACTGTAGGAGTAAAACCACGTTGACAGTTTTCTCTGTTTTCATATTGTAGGTTAATACGCAGTACGGCTTCTTTACATTCGCCCACAGTAATATTGCGCACAAAAACATTTTCAATGAGACCACCACGGCAAGTGCTTGTCTTGATACGGATAACACGATCCAATAAAGGACTGTCCATGTCGCAATTTTCAACGAAGAGGTTGCGATAACCACCCGAGATTTCGCTACCTACTACTACGCCACCGTGTCCGTTCTTCATGCGACAGTTGCGCACGATGATGTTTTCGCTGGGAGTATCCCATTTGCGTCCGTCGTTGTTACGTCCCGACTTAATAGCAATACAGTCGTCGCCGGTATCGAATAGGCAACCTTCAATTAATACGTTTTTACACGATTCGGGGTCGCATCCGTCGCCATTGGGACCGCGATTGAATACACTTACCCCACGTACGATAAGACTTTCGCAGAATAGTGGATGAATAACCCAGAAAGGAGAATTTAACAGAGTAACACCTTCAATTAAGATCGTGTTGCACGAATAGAAATTTAATAATTGTGGACGTAACCCGTCTTCAGGAGTCATTACACGTTTATATATAGGTGTGTTTGTTTCGGCATACATTAATAGTTTTTCGCGTCCACCATTGCGTTGAGCTTTCATGCCTTCTACCCAACCAAAACGAGGAGCACCACACATAGGCCACCAGTTGTCGTTAGTGGCTTGTCCGTCGATAATACCTTTTCCGGTAATGGCAATGTTGGTTTCGCCGTAAGCATAGATAAGCGGGCGAGCGTTGTAGCAGTCTACACCTTCCCAACGGGTGAGTACAGCAGGGAAGTAGAGCTCTTGGTTCGTGTCGAATTTAAGTATTGCTCCTTCTTCCAAGTGTAGGTTTACATTACTTTTCATGGTTATTGGACCGGTATAAAATGTTCCCTTAGGAATCAACACGGTGCCGCCGCCTGCTTGCGAACAAGTAGTGATGGCAAGATTGATTTCATCGTGCGCGGGTTCCGACGGATTGTCGGCCTTCACGCCGAAATCGAGAATGTTGAATACGCGGTCGGGGAAAGATGTTTGCTTAATTTGTGACTCGATGGCTTTTGCTGTTTCGAATGCTTTGTCGATTACATCCGCTTTGGCAACAACTGCCACACATAGTAGTAAGATAATTCCAAAAAATTTTCTCATGATATTAAATAGTTTTTTTGTTTCGATACAAAAATAAATACTGAGAAGAGGATAGAATAAGACTATTTGTTATAAAAGGGGTAATAATTGACAGGATTTGAAGATATAGCTAATGAAACTTTCTTTCTCTCTTGGCAAATCTCAATAATAAACAGTTATATTTGCACAACCAACAATCGTTAATGTAACTTAACCCAATGAACTGGAACAATACAATTATAGACAATTTGCAATGGTCGGACACCATTAGCAATCTAGAGCGCAAAGAACATGTAGCCCAAAAGATAGCTGCCCGCATGAAAGATAACGAAGTAATAGGTGTGGGTTCGGGCTCTACTGTTTATGTGGCGGTGTGTGCTATGGCTAAGCGCATCAAAGAAGAAAATCTGCATGTCGAAGTTATTCCCGCATCCTTAGAGCTTTCCATGACTTGTCAACAACTGGGACTTACCCAAACAACTCTGTGGTGTCGTAAACCCGACTGGTGTTTTGATGGAGCCGATGAGGTGGATCCTAACCGTAGTCTTATAAAAGGACGTGGAGGTGCTATGTTCAAAGAAAAGTTACTGATGTCGTGCAGTCGGGAGAGCTACATCATTGTAGATGAAAGTAAGTTTGTAGATCGTCTCGGTAGTAAATTTCCCGTGCCAGTAGAGGTGTTTCCCGGAGCTCTGCTTTATGCCGAAGAACAATTGAAACAGCTTGGCGCACGCGAAGTTATTCTGCGTATGGCAAAAGGAAAGGATGGTCCTATCCTAACGGAAAATGGTAATTTTATACTTGATGCTTGGTTTGACCATATAGGGTTGGATATGGAGAAAAACATAAAATCAATTACCGGCGTTATAGAAAGTGGTCTCTTTATGGGATTCGATATTGAGATACTAACAGTGTAACCTTAGTTTCTGCCGATGAAAAGACTCCTCTTTCTCCTTCTCTTACTTGTTTTGTTGAGCGGCATATCTACTTTGCAAGCGCAAGAAATGGTACGCCCTAAGAGTGGAGATGGTATAGAGTCTTTACTTCGCAGACATAACAGACAAGGGGCTCAGTATCGTAAGGAGTTTTTGGAACTTAACAAAGGGAAGTTCGGCAAAAATAATTCGTTGATCTTAGAGCGCAACTACCTGTTGCCACCTATTCATGGAAATGCGGGGAAACCTGTAGCTCCTTCGGCAACACTCTCTTCTTCGGTCTCTAAAAAAGGCTATGAACCTCTTTTTGGAAAGAAAGAGGCAAACTACGAAATAACCTCAAGTGAATTACGAGGTGCTACTTTTTATCTCGTAAGCGGGCATGGAGGACCCGATCCCGGTGCCATTGGCAAGATGGATAAGCACGAACTGCACGAAGATGAATATGCTTACGACATTGTATTGAGGCTAGCAAAGAGTTTACTCTCAAAAGGAGCTACTGTACATATTATTATTCAGGATGCATTAGACGGTATACGCGACGATCGTATTCTGAAGAATAGCAAGCGTGAAACCTGTATGGGTAAAGCTATCCCTTTGAAACAAACCGAACGTCTTAAGCAGCGTTCGGATAAGATAAACGAAATTTACCGCAAATCCCCCAAGGGCTACTCACGCGCCATATTTATTCACATAGATAGTCGCAGTAAACACAAGCAGACGGATGTGTTTTTTTATCACTCATCTTCGGCCGCCAGTACGCGCTTAGCAAACACTATGAAGAAAACCTTTGCGCAGAAGTACAGTACCCATCAACCCGGAAGAGGATTCACAGGTACTGTAAGCGAACGGCGATTGTATGTACTGAGAAATACTTTGCCCGTAGGCGTGTATGTAGAGCTAGGTAATATACAGAATCCTTTCGACCAACGGCGTATTGTTATGAAAGATAATCGGCAGGCATTAGCCAAATGGATAGCAGAGGCATTTGTTGCAGATTACAAACAAAGTGGGCTGAAAAAATAGACACTTATTAAGATAAACCTTGAATTAATACTCTCCAAATAGACTTTTAGGAAATAGGTCTTCACCTTCACAGAACGCTGTAACCAGATGGTAGAGAGAGGGTTGCGTGTGAAGACCCCCTCTTCTATCCTTCACAAGGTCTTCACTGCCAATTTTCTGACTGTTTTTGTATTAAGAAAACAGTCAGAAACGAGGTGAAAAACAGTCAGAAGTGAAGCAAAAAACAGTCGCAAAAAAATATCACTTAAAGCTCTTCTAAGGTTGTGTCAAGCACTTCAGTACGACTTTCTGAAAAAGCCATAGTCTCATCTCCTGTCAGCCATAGGCTCATGACCCGTCAGCCATAGTCTCATGACCCGTCAGCCATAAGCTCATGACCGCTCATCCATAGGCGCACAATCACTCATCCATAGGCACATAATCGTTCAGGTATAGTGAAAAAATATTCTCTTAATTAATGTATTTTTTAATTATAATCCATATCTTTGATGTATTACTTAACGAAAAAATATTAAAATAAGATGAAACTAATAGCTAAATTGTTAATGCTAGGGGTAATATTTATTGCCGCTTGGGGTTGCGCACTAAATGACAAACTGGAAATAGAGTTTGTTAAGGGAGCATAATCCTTAATTCTTTCACTTGTATTATAAAAATGTCTATGTGTAATCCTTAAAGCTAAAAAAAATGATGAAAACACTTACACGCTATATATTTATGCTATTTGCATTGTTGCCAATAGCTAGCTATGGTCAGATAAATCTGCGACCAGGTTATATCATCACCAACGACAACGATACACTGCATGGCTCTATAGACTTTCGTACACCGGAAAGGAATGCTTCTCAATGTGTTTTTAGAGACGAATCAACAGGAAAAACGACCACTTATTATCCAGGAAATATCTATGGATATCGCTTTACGGATGATGGTAAGTTTTATGTGACGCGTACGCTAACTATTGGTGGTGTGGAAGGAGTATATTTCTTAGAGTATATCATTCAAGGTATTATTAGTATGTATTATCTTCCGACGCATGGCGACTGTTACTTTTTTGAAGAAGCTGATGGACGCTTAGTCGAAGTCTCTAAAGAAGATAAAATAGTTACCCTAAAAAACGGGAAAAGTGGCGTTCAGCGCGATACACGCTATGTTGGCCTGCTTACTTATTTGTTTCGTGATAGTGAAGAAGTAAAGAAAAAAGTAGAAGGTATTGGCTTTAATCAGAAGGAACTTGTAGAGATAACCAAAGAATACCACAACAATGTGTGTAAAACCGGTGAAGAGTGCATTGTTTTTGAAACAAAGAACGATAACAAGTATTATCAGTTTACTTTTACTTTGCTGGCGGGAGTGAAGAAACATAGCTCAAGGGTAAAGGATTTGAAGAAACGACAAAATATTAATTATCTTAATGCTACTTCGCCATCTTTCGGCTTAGATGTAGGGATGCTTATTCCTCGTTTTTCTCGCGTATTCAGTTTTCATGTTGGCTTAGAAGGTAGTTCGTTCCGAGGCGAATATTGTATACCTAACTGGGAATTTCGTTACTTAAAGTTTAAACAGCAGGCATTTGTACTTGAAAATAATATTGGAGTACGCTATTCTCCTCTTCATAAACGGATACAGCCATTTATTGAAGGAGGATATGCGCACAGCATTTTGATGTATAACAGTTTGAAACAACATTATGAAGAGCTTACCGATTCTGGTTCTAAAAAACTCTCGAAGAGCTTGGATACTGAGCAGACTTCCTTTACTATGGGCTTCTATATAGGTGGTGGGGTGGCGTATAAGTTGGGAAAACACGTTATTATGGCAAGAAGTGTTTACCGTAAAAAAAATTGGATGGCGAGCAGGTTGAATACTTTGGAGGCTACGCTAGGTTTCACCTTCTAATAAGTTGGCTTAATCCATATCACTCTAAATTCATGACGATTATCTAAAAAAATATTAAAATAAGATGAAACTAATTGCTAAATTGTTAATGCTAGGGGCAATATTTATTGCCACTTGGGGTTGTGCACTAAATGACAAACTGGAAATAGAGTTTGTTCAAGGAACAGTGAAGAATGGTATGGATTACACTCCATTACAGGGTGTGACGGTTGAGATTGAAACTTTGTCGAAGACTTATTACACAGAAACGGATGATACAGGCAAATTTGAGTTTAATAACTTAGATAGAGGACTGGCTATTTTGCGCTTTAGTAAAGATGGTTATACACCATTTTCCAGAAATATAGTCCTAAATTCTCCCACACTTATATTAGTCAATGTGGTTATGTATAACCCTAAAAACTAAAGAAAATGAAAACACTTACACGCTATATATTTATGCTATTTGCATTGTTGCCAATAGCTAGCTATGGTCAGATAAATCTGCGACCAGGTTATATCATCACCAAC